>CAVUEO010000021.1:0-82477 GCA_963740515.1 uncultured Actinomycetota bacterium | reverse complement strand
AGCTCAGTCTCCGTGCCGTCCTCATGAACGACGACGATCGGGACGGGACTGTGGATCTCAGCGTGCGCGCCTGCTACCCGGACCTCGATCAACCCATGCGGCGTTGGTACGGCGCCGGCGCACTCGCGCAGCCGTCCCAGGCGAGGTGCAACCCGCACCCGGCGATAGCCGGGCTCTGCTGGCGTGACGCCCAGGACGTACGAGACAAGATCCCGCGTCGGCGTGCTGCTCCAACCGTGTACCGGCGTACCCCAACCCCAGCACTCACCGAAGGTGTCGTAGCCATCGACGAGGAACTCTTCCCAGCGTCGAACGAGGTCTATGAGCAGCTCGGCCCGACCCGCGCGCGCAACCGCATCGTGCACCGCGTAGCTGAAGAACGGCTCGGCGATCACCATCTCTCGCTCGGGATCCCAATCGATGCGCGGCGTGCCTCGCATCTGTTCCGCGAAGCGCTGGTGGTCATAGCCACCGGTCTCGCTGCCCACCCAGGATCGGACGACCAGACGATCCGAATCGGTCATGGCGTCCACGAGAGGGCGCCAACGATCTGGTCGTGCTAGGCCCGAGATGACGGCGCTGGCCTGCGCGACCTGGGACGCCGCCGGCCGGCGTTGTCCCTCGAGGATGTGGTCAACGTACAAACCACGATCCGCGTCCCAGAAGTCTTCGTAGCCCTGGGCGGCGGAGTCGTAGAGTTTGCGTGCCCACGCGGCCGACCCGGCGTTGCCTATGGCTTCGCATAACTCTGCGAATTCCGCGAGCCCGCGCGCCCAGAGCGCAGTCAGGATCGAGCTGCGACCGGACACAAAGATGCTTGCCCAGTCCACAAGGTTCCATTCCGGCACGTCCGCGATCGTGCCCCGCTCGTCGACATAGTTGGTGTACCAACGCAGCACGCGCTCGGCAGTCGGTAAGTGACGCTGGACGGTCTCCAGGTCGCCGTCATGCCAGTACTGAATGTGCAAGCCGTGGATCCAGCTAAGCGACCAATCGGGAATGGTGAGACCTCCGCTGGCCTCGATGTCGCTCGCCACAACCATTGGGAGAATGCCATCCGGGCGTGGAGAGTCGCTCAACTCCAGGTAGTTGCGCGCTAGCCCCCAATCCTCGTTCGTCGCGAGGTCGACCATCTGATGAACGACGGCATCGCCGACCCAGGCGCGTTGCTCTCGGGTGGGGCAGTCGGTGTAGGAGTCGAGGGAGTTGAGCTGAACGGTGCGGATACCGGCCTGATAAAGAGCGTCGAGCTGCGGATCGTCGCTCCGAAAATAGGCCTGACCGGTGCGGGGATATAGGTGCTCCCGCACCTCGAGCCGCTTCAGCGTGACTGAGACTGGCTGGTCTGCATGGACGACGAGGTGCAGGTAACGCAAACCGTTGATCTCCAGCCCGGCGAACTGGTCATCTGCCCCGGCTGCCAGGTAGCGAGCACCAGTTTCCGGATCTTCGCCTGACCAAGCTAATTCCGGGCGGAAGACCTTTTCCCGATAATGCATCTCTACGACAGTGCCCGCCGGGGCCTCAAGATCAAGTTCAACGAAACCTGCGACGATCCGCCCGAAGTCGACGGAGAAGTGGTGCACCTGTCCAGTCGCAATATCGAAGCTGGTCGGCAGTTCGGCAGTTTGCGTACCGACGACACCTGCCAGCAGGGCCTGGTTCACACGTGTAACAGGATGATCATTTCTCCATGTCGGGGCGGTACGCATGGAGGAATCGAGTATGCGAGCTGGCCCGACCCGATCGCCGACAAGCTGGGAAATGCCTCGAGGAAGCATGCGGCCGAATGGGTAGGTCGGAGGCCGCGTCTCGCCGAAACTAGCGGGGTGAATGGCCGGGAGCAGAGGAGCCTGTCGCCAGTCGGAGTCGTCGAAGTCAACGTCATGCCATCCGCGCGGCACTTCCCGGGCATCGACGATCTCGACCGGTACACCTTCACCGGCGTGGGTTCCGGCCAGCAGCGACCAGGCGTCCGATCGCTGGACACGCCAGCTGTTGTCGGAGACGAGCGTGCGATCGCCGAGCTCCACCTCGAAGACGAGTGCTGCGTCGGTGTTGGACCCAGCTGGTGCTGGTTGCCAGAACGACATTGGTCGCCCGTAGTAGGTGACGAGCACGGCGATGACGTTGCGGCCGGCCGCCAAGTAGGGCGCAAAGTCATAGCTGTCGTAGCGCTGCCGGTAGGGCTGTGAGCGAGCGGGGCCCCGTCCCAGCTCGTGCCCATTCACCCACAGCACGTATCGGGAGTCGGCCGTGATTCGGGACCGCGCTTCAGTGGGAACGGTCGCAAGATCGAATGTTCGCCGGAACATCGATCGAGAGAACTCCCGATCGGCTTCGCGACCAGTGAGAAAATCTGCGGGCGTTCCGGTGGTGGCTCTGGGCCGATGGCCAATCCAGTGACCGGACCACCGTATGGGGGTTCTGCTCAGTGCTGTCGTAGGCGCCTTCATGCCCATTCCTCTACTTGAAATGTTTCAGACTGTGATCCGGCTAAGCGGTAACTGTGCGTTGGCCTTCTGAATCACATTGGAGGTGTGGAGTGATGGTGTCGACCGGGACCCAACTCCTGAGCTTCCCCGCCCGGCAGCTGCACCTGTGCCGTAACACCCTCCGGAATGGCGACGTCGAGCTCAATTGGTCCACCGTCCTGCTGGGACCAGGAGACCGAGATCGTGCCGTGCCTGGTATCCAGGGAGGAGCGTGCCCAGCGAATGTCACCTCCCGGCCGGGGCGCGATCAACACCTTGGAATACCCCGGCTCAAGCGGAGCAATGCCACCGATGTTGCGATGCATCCAGTCGGCTACAGCGCCGAGGGCGTAGTGGTTGAAGCTGGTCATCTGGCCGGGATTGATGGTGCCATCCGGCAGCATCGAGTCCCATCGCTCCCAAATCGTCGTCGCGCCCATCGTGACCGTGTAGAGCCAAGACGGGCACTCCCGCTGGAGCAGCAGGCGATAGGCCTCCTCCAAATGACCGGTGGTGCTCAGCGCGTCCATGACGTACGGCGTTCCGGCGAAGCCAGTCTGGATGCGGTACCCGCTCTCCGTGACGAGTTCTGCCAGCCGCTTCCCTGCCAACCGCGCAGACTCCTGATCAAGCAGGCCAAAGACGATGGCCAACGCGTACGCCGTTTGTGCATCGCTGTGAATGGTGCCGTCATCGTTGACGTAATGATCACGAAAAGCAGCTTGGGTGCGCTCGGCGAGATCGGCGAAGTGCGCGGCTTCTTGGCCTCGTCCGAGAAGCTCGGCGGTGTCGGCAACAATCCGTGCGTCGCGGTAGAGACAGGCAGTCGCTACTACACCCTTATCCGCCTTGGCAAGGTCTGGTTGATCGGGCGGTGCCGTTGGGTCCAGCCAGTCGCCGAACTGGAAGCCGGCATCCCACAGTCCAGTGGGCGACAGCAGGGACTCCACGCGGCGAACGTGCGCGACCATCGAATCGAATTGATCACTCAGCACCTGACGGTCTCCGTACGCCTGCCACAATGCCCACGGCACCCACACCGCCGCGTCGCTCCAGATGGCGGTGCTTTCTGGAGTGGGGAAATGTGAGGGACGATCGACGTACTTCAGAACATCCGGCACGACGAAGGGCACCATCCCGTCGGCCGCCCGCTGCTCGACGGAGAGGTTGGCCAACCACTCCCGCAGGAAGTCCTCAACATCGAGGAGGTAGGCGGCGGAGGGTGCGAAGACTGCTATGTCACCAGTCCAGCCGAGCCGCTCATCACGTTGGGGGCAGTCGGTTGGAACATCCAAGAAGTTGCCGCGGGTGCCCCAGACCACGTTCCGGTGAAGCTGGTTGAGGAGTTCGTCAGAACACTCGAATTCGCCGATCCGCTGCAACTCGGAGGAGACCACAACGGCGGTGACCGCATCAGAAGTGAGCTCACCGGGCCACCCGTCGATCTCGATGTAACGGAAGCCGTGGAAGGTGAACGTCGGCTCGAAGAGATCGTCACCCCCGCTGAGGATGAAGCGGTCGGTGGCCTTCGCGGTCCGTAGCGGTCGGGTACCCAGTTCGTCGTGCTCCAAGACCTCGGCGTGCCGCAGCGTAATCGTCGAGCCAACGGGGCCGCGTGCGCGCAGCCGCACCCAGCCGACCAGGTTCTGCCCGAAATCGACGAGAGTCTTGCCAGCCGGCGAGGTCCAGATCTTGGTCGGTTCCAGTTCCTCCTGACGCTGGACCGGTGGACCGATGTACGGCGTCAGAGTTGCGAAGTCAAGCTCGGCCGGGTGTACACCTTTCCAGCCCTCATGGGAGAACCCTGGCTGCAACCATGCGTCCGACTGTCGGCGGGCGTCGATCGTCTCACCGTCGTAGATGTCGTTGAACACCACTGCGGACGGGCCGGCGGTCCAGCCCTCATCGGTGACGACGGTCTGGACGTGGCCATCCGAAAACTCGATCTCAAGCTGCGCGAGGGCGGCAAGCTCCTTGCCGTAGTAGCCCCGGCCGCCGCCCCAGCCGAGCCGCCCGCGAAACCAGCCATTGCCGAGCGCAATGGCGAGAACAGATGTGGGCTGAAGCAGCGCAGTCACGTCGTAGCTGCGGTAACGCAGCCGCCACTCGTAGCTGCTCCACCCTGGACTTAGGACGTCGTCTGAGACCGGGGTGCCGTTGAGATACGCCTCGAAAACCCCGTGGGCTGTCGCGTGCAGGACGGCTCGGGCGACTTGCCCATGACCTCCCTCTAATCCGAACTCCTTACGAAGCAGCGGCGCTCCGTCGAAGTCCTCGTTCGGGGCGATAGGCAGTGCAGACCAGGTGAGCGACATGAATTCCTTTCGGCTATAGGGCGTTTTCGTGCAATCGAAGAGTGCTGCGTCGAGGGATGAGGTGAGGATCCAGCATGACCGTTCGGTGCACGTGGCCTGAGCGCTGGTGGATCTCCTCGAGGAGCAATTCGATGGCCAGCTCACCCATCCGATACCCCGGCAGACTCACACTGGACACCGGGATGCTGCTCTCAGACGCGAAGTGATTGTCGTCGTAGCCGACGACCATCAAATCATCGGGTACCCGGATTCCCAGGTCGGTCGCTGCCTGGATGACGCCTACGGCGAGCAGATCTGAAGGACACACCGCCCCATCCACTGACTGGGACAGCAAGACCCGGCGTCCGACCTCGCGACCGGCGCTGATCGAGAGGTTGGGCGCTTCTACCACTTCGAGACTTGCGCCTGCTTCGGCAACCGCCCGCTCGACGCCCGCCAGGCGTCGTCGGATCAGTCGCAGCGCCGGACACCCGGCGAGGAAGACGAGCCGGCGCGCTCCTCGATCGAGGAGATGTGCGGCAGCGAGATAGCCGCCCAGTTCCTCGTTGATCATGACACTGCACGTGAGCGGGTCACGCGACGTCGCAATCACGAGAACGACGGGGCGCCCGTGGCTAAGGACCGCGTGTGCGACGTCAAGAGGCTCTTCAAGCGGGGTCAGCACGACGCCTGCGACTCGGGCCTGGTCGAAGAGCTCGAGATAGTTGTCCTGCTTGGTTCGAGTGCTGTCGCTGTTGGCGAGAAGGAGCTTCAGTTGAGCTTGTGCTGCCGCCGACTCGGCCCCGCGCGCAATGTCGACGAAGAGCGAGTTCCCGATGTCGATCAAGACCAAACCGACGGTATCTGTTCGTCTCGCGGCGAGCGCCCGGGCAGCGCTATTGCGGACGAAACCCAGCTCGGTGATCGCTGATTCAACCTTTAGGCGAGTCCGCTCGGCCACGAGGTCGGGGTTGTTGAGCACATTCGAAACGGTGCCGATTGCGACCCCGGCACGCCGAGCCACATCTTGAATGCGCGGTGCGCTCGGCCCGGAATCGCCGTCATCGGGGTGACGGGTCCGAGCTCGCAACTGCGCCATGCGGGAAGGCTATACCCAGACAGCCGTCTTTCTGAAGCGATTCAACCGTGGCAGCGCGCTGGCAAGGTCAGCCATAGCTGCTATCGATGGCTCCAACTAGCGCTGCCGCCATCGATGGCGCCCGGCGCCAGCAGACTAGAATAATGAAGCGTTTCAATCAGTCAATCCAGAAGAACAAGCCATGGAGGTCGAGGGCTGAACGGACTTGTGTAGTGGTTGACATTTGCTCCTCGGTCTAGATAACCTCTGGCTGAATCGTCAAAACGTTTCAATTCAGTGGAGGCGCGATGGCTTCTGCCCCTGCCGAAGGAACTCTGACTCTCGAGCTGCGTGACGTTTCAAAGTCGTTCGGCCCGGTCATCCCGCTTCGTTCGGGCACCGAATCCCCGTTTCAACCCACCCCATTCAACCGAAAGTCGCGATCAATATGACTACCTTCGAAACCATCTCCGAGCAGCTGGCCCATCAAGCCATTGAGCTGCCATCCTGGGCGTTTGGCAACTCTGGCACCCGGTTCAAGGTCTTCGGTACCCCGGGCACCCCCCGGACCGTCCAGGAAAAGATCGCCGACGCTGCGAAGGTGAACGAACTGACCGGGCTCGCGCCGAAAGTTGCACTGCACATCCCGTGGGACAAGGTTGAGGACTATGGCGCGTTGCGAACTTACGCTGCCGATCTTGGTGTGGCTCTCGGCACCATCAACTCCAACACCTTCCAGGACGACCTTTACAAGTTCGGCAGCCTCACCCATCATGAGGAGGCGGTCCGCCGTAAGGCGATCGATCATCACTTCGAGTGCGTCGAGATCATGAACCAAACTGCGTCACGGGACCTGAAGATCTGGCTTGCCGATGGCACCAACTACGCCGGCCAAGGTGATATTCGGGGCCGCCAGGACCGGCTTGCCGACAGCCTTGCGCAGATCTATGAGCGGATTGGTCCGGATCAACGGCTGGTGTTGGAGTACAAGTTCTTCGAACCCGCCTTCTACCACACCGATGTGCCTGACTGGGGCACCTCGTACGTGCAGTGCGCGGCGCTCGGGGATCGGGCCGTTGTTTGTCTGGACACAGGTCATCACGCGCCACGCACCAACATCGAGTTCATCGTCGCTCAGCTGCTTCGGTTGGGGAAGCTTGGCTCGTTCGACTTCAACTCCAGCTACTACGCCGACGACGACCTGATTGTCGGCTCTGCCGATCCGTTCCAGCTGTTCCGCATCCTCTATGAGGTGGTACGTGGCGGCGGTTTCGGACCGGACACCGAGGTCGCCTTCATGTTGGACCAGTGCCACAACGTGGAGCCCAAGATTCCCGGCCAGATTCGCTCGGTGCTCAATGTGCAGGAGATGACCGCTCGGGCCCTGCTCGTTGACCGCGAGGCTCTCGCGGCGGCGCAGGAGGCCACCGACGTGCTGGGTGCCAACGGGATCTTGATGGATGCCTTCTATACCGACGTTCGACCCGCGCTGGCGGAGTGGCGCGAGGCACGCGGCCTGCCGGCCGACCCGATGAAGGCCTACGCCGAATCGGGGTATCAGAGCAAAATCGAGTCCGAACGTGCCGGCGGAACACAAGCTGGCTGGGGAGCGTGATTGATCATGACCAATCAGGTAGTTGCAGAGCTGATCGCCCGTTCGAATCGACTGGGCTCCGACCCTAAGAACACCAACTATGCCGGGGGCAACACATCGGCGAAAGGTGCTGAGACCGATCCAGTGACCGGTATGCCGGTTGAGTTGGTCTGGGTCAAGGGTTCCGGCGGGGATCTTGGCACCTTGACCGAGTCACGCCTTGCCGTATTACGGCTTGATCGGATGCGACAGTTGGTGAACGTCTATCCAGGGGTCGAGCGCGAGGACGAGATGGTGGCAGCGTTCGACTACTGCTTGCACGGCAAGGGTGGGGCGGCGCCGTCCATCGATACCGCGATGCACGGGCTGGTAGATGCGCCGCACGTTGATCACCTCCATCCGGATTCCGGTATCGCGATCGCGACAGCGGTGGATGGCGAGGAGCTGACGGCCAAGATCTTCAGTGACCGAGTTGTCTGGGTGCCGTGGCGCCGGCCAGGTTTCCAGCTTGGCTTGGACATTGCCAAGATCAAGGCCGACAACCCGCATGCGATCGGTTGCGTTCTCGGCGGCCACGGCATCACCGCCTGGGGCAATACCTCCGACGAGTCCGAGGCCAACTCGCTGGAGATCATCAACACCGCGGCGGCCTACATTGCCGAGCACTCCAAGCCGGAACCGTTCGGCGCTGCGCTCGCTGGATACGCTGCACTGCCGGATGATCAGCGCCGCGCCAAGGCGGCGGCACTCGCGCCGACGCTGCGCTCGATTGCGTCATTCGATAATCCGATGGTGGGTCACTTCACTGACGATGAGCGGGTGCTGGAGTTCCTCTCCGGTAGCGAGCATCCCCGGCTGGCCGAGCTTGGCACCAGCTGTCCAGATCACTTCCTGCGAACCAAAGTCAAGCCACTCGTACTTGATCTTCACTCGGACGCGCCGGTTGAGGACTGCATCGCCCGGCTCGGCGAGCTCCACGAGGCCTACCGGGCCGACTACCAGGCCTACTACGAGCGCCACGCAACGCCGGACTCACCGCCAATTCGCGGTGCCGACCCACTGATCATTTTGGTGCCCGGAGTCGGCATGTTCTCCTACGGGAAGGACAAGCAGACCGCCCGAGTGGCCGGTGAGTTTTACCTGAACGCGATCAATGTGATGCGCGGCGCGGAAGGCTTGTCGACGTACTCGCCGATCGACGAGTCTGAGAAGTTCAAGATCGAATACTGGGCGCTGGAGGAGGCGAAGCTGCAGCGGATGCCGAAGCCTAAGGCGCTCGCCACTCGGATCGCGCTGGTCACCGGTGCCGCAGGCGGCATTGGCAAGGCGATCGCGGTTCGGCTCGCTGCCGAAGGTGCGTGCGTGGTCATCGCCGATCTGGACGCAGGCAAGGCTCAGACCGCAGCCGAGGAGATTGGCAATAGTGACGTGGCGGTCGGGATCGCCGCTGACGTTACCGATGAGGTGGCGGTGCAGGTAGCGGTTGATGCGACGCTGCTCGCCTTCGGTGGTATCGACATTGTCATCAACAATGCTGGTCTTTCGTTGTCCAAGTCACTGCTCGACACCACGGTCGCTGACTGGGACCTGCAACACAACGTGATGGCGAAGGGTTCGTTCCTGGTGTCCCGGGCTGCGGCCAAGGCATTGATCGAGCAGAAGTTGGGCGGCGACATCGTCTACATCTCCAGCAAGAACTCATTGTTCGCTGGCCCTAACAACATCGCCTACTCCGCGACCAAGGCCGACCAGGCGCATCAGGTGCGGCTGCTCGCCGCAGAGCTCGGCGAGCATGGCGTAAAGGTGAACGGCATCAACCCCGACGGGGTGGTCCGTGGCTCCGGCATCTTTGCCGGCGGCTGGGGCGCCAAGCGAGCCGCCGTTTACGGGGTTCCGGAGGAGGAGCTCGGCAAGTATTACGCCTCGCGGACGCTGCTGAAACGCGAAGTGTTGCCAGAGAACGTCGCCAACGCGGTCTTCGTGCTCTGCTCGGCGGATCTGAGTCACACCACGGGCCTGCACATTCCCGTCGACGCCGGCGTTGCTGCCGCTTTCCTCCGGTGAGCGAGCGGGCTTCGACGGGCTCAGCCCACAGGCTGAGCAGCGGGTGGTGGCCGCTGTCGATCTTGGCGCCACAAGCGGCCGGGTGATGCTCGGGCATCTCGGCCCGGACCAGCTGAGCGTTGAGGCGGTGCATCGCTTTCCCAACGACCCTGTCCGTACGCCGGACGGGCTGCACTGGAACATCCTCGAGCTCTATCGGAATCTGTTGATCGGCTTACGCAAAGCGATCAGTGCCCAACCGGATTTGGCTGGTATCGGCATCGACTCCTGGGCTGTTGACTACGGATTGGTCGATGGTGACCGTTTGATCAACAACCCCTTCCATTATCGGGACGAGCGGACCGCCCGAGGCGTGGATCTTGTCCACAAGATTGCCGATCATGGAACCCTGTACGCAGCCAACGGTCTGCAGTTTCAGCCGTTCAACTCGGTTTACCAGCTAGCTGTTGATCACGAGGCGGGGGTTATCGTCGATGACAGCGCACGAATGTTGATGATCCCCGACCTGCTGGGATTCTGGCTTGCCGGTGAGCGAGTGGCGGAGCGTACCAACGCCTCAACAACCGGGCTGCTCGACATCGGCACCGGCGGCTGGAACACCACCTTGATCGACAAGCTGAGCCTGCCGCGCTCGCTGTTCCCATTACTGGTTGATCCTGGAACGCGCATCGGCTCCCTACGCGATGACGTGAGAGAAGAAATCGGTGGGACGCAGACGTTGGATGTGATCGCCGTCGGGTCCCATGACACGGCCTCGGCGGTGGTCGGCGTGCCGATGACGGAAGCTGGTGCCGCGTATGTCTCGTCCGGCACCTGGTCGCTGGTAGGTGTAGAGCTTGATCGGCCGGTGCTTACTGAGGACAGTCGCGAGGCCAATTTCACCAACGAGGGCGGTGTCGATGGGAAGATCCGCTACCTGCGCAATGTGATGGGCATGTGGCTGCTCAGCGAGTCCATCCGCGCGTGGCAGCGCGAAGGTCAATCCGTGGAGCTAACAACGCTGCTCGAGCAGGCAGCGGCTGTCAGCGCGCCGGTGCCGATCTTCGACGCGAATCACTCCAGCCTGCTTCCGCCCGGCGATATGCCCGGGCGGATTGCCACACTCTGTGCCGAAGCAGGCGCAGCTCCGCCCGACTCCCCGGCTGTATTGGCTCGCAGCATCCTTGAGAGCCTCGCCGAGGCGTACGCGACCGCGATCGCTGACGCCGAACGACTCAGCGGCCAGAAGATCAACATCGTTCACATAGTTGGTGGTGGCAGCCAGAACGCGCTGCTGTGCCAGCTGACAGCGAACCGCACGGGCCGGCGGGTGCTGGCTGGTCCGGTGGAGGCGACTGCCATCGGTAATGTGCTGATCCAGGGGCGGGCGGTCGGGCTCGTGCAGGGCGAGCTTTCCGAGTTGCGCGCACTGGTGGCAACGACTTTCCCTCCAGCGGAGTACCAACCGCGCTGACTGAACTGGTGAGGTGCCGATGAGAACTGCGCTGTTCATCACCTGCCTCGCCGACGCCATGTTTCCGGAGGTGGGAAAGGCGACAGTCAGCGTGCTGGAGCGGCTGGGTCAGGATGTCGAGTTCCCGCCCGAGCAGACCTGCTGTGGCCAGATGCACGTCAACACCGGATACCAGAAGCAGGCGTTGCCACTGGTCGAGCGATTCGCCGAGGTCTTCGCACCGTACGACGCGATCGTGGCGCCGTCTGGATCCTGTGTCGGCTCTGTGCGCCATCAACATGCGATGATCGCCAAGCGGTACGGCTCACCGGGACTGATCGCGCAAGTCGAGGCGGTGGCGTTCAAGACGTATGAGCTGTCGGAGTTCCTCGTCGACGTGCTTGGCGTTACCGATGTCGGCGCCTACTTTCCGCACCGGGTGACCTATCACCCGACCTGTCATTCACTGCGAATGCTGAGGGTCGGCGACAAGCCGATCCAGCTGCTTCGGGCCGTTGAAGCCCTCGAGCTTGTCGAGTTGCCGGAAGCTGATCAGTGCTGCGGCTTCGGCGGCACGTTCGCGATCAAGAACTCCGACACCTCGACCGCCATGCTGGCCGACAAGATGCGTAACGTGCTCGACACCGGCGCAGAAATGTGCACCGCCGGTGACAGTTCCTGCTTGATGCACATCGGTGGCGGCCTGTCACGGCTTCGGGCTGGTGCCAAGACGGTGCACCTGGCGCAGATCCTCGCCGCCACTCGTGAGAAAGCTCTGGTGCTGTGAACACGCCGGTGATGTTGGGTCTGCCAGCAATGCCGCCGACTGCACCGCGGGGTGTGGGCAACCTGCGGAGCGATGAGAAGTTCCCGGTCGCCGCCCGGCGAGCCCTCGCCGACACCCAGTTGCGGCGCAACCTCGGCAAAGCGACAACGACCATCCGAAACAAGCGGGCTCAGGTCGTTGCCGAGCTTCCGGACTGGGAGCAGCTGCGCGAGGCGGGTCGGCAGCTCAAGGTCCACACCATGGCGTATCTACCGGATTACCTCGCCCAGTTGGAATCTGCTGTCACCGCCCGCGGCGGCACTGTGCACTGGGCCCGGGACGCCGACGAGGCGAATCGCATTGTGATCGACCTGGTTCGCGCCAAAGGCGTGGACGAGGTGGTCAAGGTCAAGTCGATGGCTACCCAGGAGATCGGCCTCAATGAGGCATTGGATGCGGTTGGCGTTGCAGCGCTCGAAACCGATCTTGCCGAGTTGATCGTGCAGCTCGGCCATGACAAGCCGTCGCACATCCTGGTGCCGGCGATCCATCGGAACCGGGCCGAGATCCGGGAGATCTTCCTGCGCGAGATGGCCGACGTTGATCAAGCACTCACCGACGAGCCTGCGGCTCTCGCGGCTGCAGCTCGTCAGCACCTGCGTCGCAAGTTCCTTTCCGCCAAGGTGGGCATCAGCGGCGCCAACTTCGGGATCGCCGAGACCGGAACGCTGGGAGTTGTCGAATCCGAGGGTAATGGCCGGATGTGTCTCACCCTGCCAGACACCTTGATCACGATCATGGGGATCGAGAAGCTGGTGCCGCGCTGGCAGGACCTCGAGGTATTCCTACAGCTGCTGCCGAGGTCTTCAACGGGTGAGCGCATGAACCCCTACACCTCGATGTGGACCGGCGTGACGCCCGGCGACGGGCCGCAGGAGTTCCATTTGATCTTGCTCGACAACGGCCGGACCGCTGTGCTGGCCGATGCGAACGGCCGGGATGCGCTCAACTGCATCCGGTGCAGCGCCTGCCTGAACGTGTGCCCCGTTTACGAGCGAACTGGTGGGCATGCGTACGGATCGGTCTACCCGGGCCCAATCGGTGCCATCCTGTCGCCGCAATTGACCGGGATCGAGGACAACGCCTCGTTGCCGTACGCGTCATCACTGTGCGGTGCCTGCTACGACGTCTGCCCGGTCAAGATCAACATCCCGGAGATCTTGGTGCACTTACGTGCCAAGCACACCGAGACCTACGCAGCAGAGCATCGGCTGCCGAACGCCGAGGCATCGGCGATGACAGCTGCCGCCTGGGTGATGAGTGACCCGAAGCGCTGGGCGCGCGCTCTTCGCGGTGGCCGACTCGGTCGGATGCTCGGTCGCAAACGCGGCGTGATCGGCGATGTACCGCTGCCAGTCGCGAAGCAGTGGACCGATGCTCGCGACTTTGCCCGGCCGCCTAGGCAGACATTCCGCGACTGGTGGACCGCCGAGCACGGGGGAGAGCGGTGAATGCTCGTGAGGAGGTACTGGCGCGGATCGCTGCCGCCTACCGTGCCGCACCCCCTGCGGAGCTTAGCTATGGCGATATCACACGGGATTATCGAACCACCTCAGATTTGGAGGCTGCCGCGCTGACTGAGCTTCTGATCGATCGCCTGGTTGATTATCGGGCGCTGGTACGGCAGTGCAGTGCTGATGATCTTGGCGCCGAGATTGCCGATGCACTCGCCAACCGTGGCGGTGAGACGGTGGTTGCACCCACCGGGCTGGACCCGTCCTGGACGGGACACTTCTCGGGGAGAGTGCTGACCGATGGCATGTCAGCCGATGATCAACTCAGTGTCTCGGAACTGGACGAAGTCGACGGCGTAATAACGAGCTGCGCGGTAGCGATCGCCGAGACCGGAACGTTGATCTTGGACGGCTCGCCGGGGCAAGGCCGCCGCATCATCACGCTCATCCCCGACTACCACCTCTGTGTGGTCTTCGCCGACCAGATCGTTGCCGATGTCCCAGAGGCCTTTGCCCGACTGGAAGCTACCCGGCCACTGACCATGATCAGCGGACCGAGCGCGACCAGCGACATCGAGCTGAACCGCGTGGAGGGTGTGCACGGTCCGCGCACTCTCGAGGTGATCATCGTGCAGAATGCGCGCTGAGCCCTTCGACAAGCTCAGGACGGCGCCCTTCGACAAGCTCAGGACGGCGCCCTTCGACAAGCTCAGGACGGCGCCTGTCGACAGGGGGAAAGCTCAGGGCACATTTCGACCGCTCATGAAGCACAGAGAGGAGTGACTGATGCCGCGCTACTGCTTGCTTGGACACGTCGATGCCAGCCGCCTGCAGGAGTATCGCGAGGCGCACCGCGCCGTTTGGCCCGAGCTGCTGGAAGCACTGCGAGAGGCGGGGTGGCGCAACTACTCGCTCTTCCTGCGCGACGACGGCCTGCTCATCGGCTACGCGGAAGCCGACGATCTTGCGATCGCACAGGAACGCGTCGCCCGGACCGAGGTCAATGCTCGCTGGCAAGCGGCGATGGCGGAACTGTTTCAGAGTAAGGGCGCTCCCGACGAGGCCTGGGAGATCGTTCCGGAGGTGTTCAATCTCGAAGACCAACTTCAAGCCGCCGGTCGGGATAGCAAACCCGCCCGCTGAATCGCTTTAGCGCCCTTCATAAGGTCTCGGCGAACGCGGCTACTGTCGCGGGATGACGGTCAGCACTCGCATGAGATGGATACGGAACTCGCTCATGAAGTTGCCCAGAAAGGCCGCCATCGCGTCGTCGGTGACCTCGCCGTCAGCGGTGAAGATCTCCGGTGTGTATCGGATGTAGGCCTCCGGTGCGGTCATCTGACGGGCATTGCAGAAGCTGAGGACACCGCGCAGGCTTTGCTGACTAACCGCGGTGCCGATCGCGCCAGTGGATGCGCCAATGACTGCGGCGGGAATGTGGTCGAATGAGTTTTGGCCCCAGGGCCGCGACGCCCAATCGATCGCATTCTTCAACGCGCCGGGGATTGATCGGTTGTACTCGGGAGTGACGAAGAGGAGAGCGTCGGATCGGTCGATCGCGTCTTTAAAGGCCATGGCTTCCGACGGGTAGTTGGCGTCGTAGTCCGGGCTATACAGCGGCAGGTTGCCGATGGGTATCTCGCTGAACTCGAGATCATGGGGCGCCAGCCGGATGAGGGCTTTGGACAAGATGCGGTTGATGGATTTCGACGAGAGGCTCCCGACGAAATAGCCGACCTTGTAGGTAGTCATGACAGCTCCTCTGTTTTCGAACCGCTTTGGTCTCCCTCGGGTGTGGGCATCTTGCTGGGTTGCCGACCTCAGCTGCGTACTTGATCTTGCGGACGAGGCCCGACAGCTACCGCCGCACGTTCATCGCTGAGAGCGCTGTAGCAAGGCGGCGGCGGTGCCCGTGTCGGTGATCAGGACATTAACCCATCCGCCGCCGACAGCGGCGTGAATAGCCTTGTGCTTGCTCTCGCCGCCGGCGATTCCAATGCGTCGGGGGATCCTGCGCAGGGTGTCGGCGTCGATGCCGACTACTCGATCATCGAGATCGCTGGGGACGAGTGTGCCGGCAGCGTCAAAGAAGCGAAGGCAGACATCGCCGACCGCGCCGGCTGCATGGAGTCTGTCTTGATCAGCGAGGTCCGCCGCATTGCCGCTGGCGCGCAATAGCGGAGACGGCGGAAGGCTGCCAATGCCAGCTAGCACCATGGTGAGGCGCCCCCACTCCTTGGCGATGGATTCCATCGCAGCGTCGTTCAGCAGGCTTTCTCGCATGGTCTTGTTGCCGACGAGAGCAGGAGCGGGGACGAAGGTGGCGCTGGCCCCAACGAGTCGAGCGAATTCGGTGAGCAGCCGATTGCCTTGGGTCTGGACCGATGAGTTTCCGACGCCACCCATGAGCTGAACCGCACTGTCAGCACCAGGAACACGGAAGGGTCGCATGCGATCCACAACGGCCAGCAGAGTCTGGCTCCAGCTCGATATCCCGATCCGTTCTCGGCCAGTGAGGGTGGTTTCCAAGTAGGTGGCGCCGGCTGATCCAAGCGCGGCGATGACTTCGTCGCTATTGCCTTCAACATCGACGACGACGGCCTCGGCTAGGCCATACCGATCCTCGAGCGCTTCCTCGACCTCGGTGTGCACTCCCGGGGCAGCATTGACGACGGTGCGAACGATGCCGAGCTCTGCAGCGCGCTTGAGCAGCCGCGACACTCGGGCCTGAGAGATGTGCAGCGTTTCTGCTATGTCGGTTTGCCGCACACCGCGTTCGTGATACATCCGGGCCACTTTGGTGATAAGCCGGAGCTGTCCATCAGTCGGAGCCCGAGTCATGCCGCCGGGCGATGCCGCCATGGAATGACCTCTCCTTTGGATACGTCGCTGCCCGCCAACTTGGGTTCTATCTTGCCATTCAGGCGAATATTGATGCACTCCACATCACTCGACAGTGGGAGGCTGGGCGGCCGCCACCCAGGCTGGTGTGGTTTCCATGCAGATGAGGATCGAAGGCTCGTAGCCATCGAATTCAATCGGCACATAGTCCGGCGGGCGTTCGCCAGATTTCAGCACTCGACCGGTACGGGGATCGATCAGCCAGTATTTGGAAGGCACTCGACCGTCCGCGTCGAAGAACATCCAGGGTCCACCATGCTCGGCGTAACCGAGGTAGACGATGCCCGGGTCAATCAGGCCGCGGGTGTTGGCAGATACATCCCAGCAGGGGGCCGCTTCGGTGATCGGCAGATCATCGAGGATCTTGCCGACGAGGCCGACGTATCGGCTGCCTTCGAAGTCGAGTGCTTCCTTCCAGCCAGCACCCTCGGCAAGGAAGTACGAGCCGTGGCCTGGCTCATCTGGATGCAGCCGCCACGGCCACAGGCTGGCCGCTCCGTACGCCACCCCCATGAGAGCGCCTGCGCAGACGTTGCTCCATGCTTCGTGACCCTGCCACCATCCTTCAGCGACGCCATGACGGCCGCTGTGCTCATAGCTCGGCTCACCGTTCATGATCGCTTTGTGCGGCCGCTGGGCCCACATGGTCGCAAGACGATCAGGCACGTGATCACCCATGTGCCCGGTCTGGCAGGACTGGAAGTCCAGCCAATCGGCGTCTTGATGTTCGTCGTTACGGTGATGGGGCCGATAGTGGATGCCGGTCGCTTGACCGTACGCGTCCCAGGCGTGGATCTCCCGACCCCCGGCCGCAACCTGTGGTTCCGTACCAGCGCCGTCACCGCAGGGCAGGTAGATGGCAGGGCGGGCACCGAAGCGCGCCACCAGGTATCGGCAGTAGCGCGCGTAATCGCCAGGTGGCACGACCGGGCCCGCCGCGTCGAGCCCTTTCCAGCCGAATCCGTGGAAGACCGGCTGCAGTGCGGGGGTGATGCCATGGTTGATCAAGACATCGATGATCTTGTCGAGATACTGGAAATACCCGACGTTGATCTTGGTGAGGCGCCCTTCAGGAAGATCATGAAAGCCGACCTCAAAGCCCTCATCGACATTGCGGCCGACTGGTCCGCGGGCGTTCATGTCCGGCTGAACACTCATCAACAGCACGGCGTTGAAGCCCTTCGCCTGCCGGTCCGCTGCGTACACCACCACGTCCTCGACGGTGGCTCGGAACGGCAGCGCCCAGGCAGTGTCGAAGACCCAGAACGCAGGCGACCCGTCGGCGTAGCAGAAGCTGCGGCCAGATGGATGTGCCGTGGCAAAACCACGGGCCACCGCGCGATGCGGATGATCTTGGATGGGTGGACCAGCAGTCACAATGCCGTGGGCTGGCTGGAAGTCATGGTGCGGCCTGGCGGAGTGAACGCTCCACCGCCACTCGCCCTCCGGTTGCGTTGAGGCGAATCGCACTCGGTAGCTGGTCCCCCCGTCCCAGAACAGCGGGCGCCGCAGTTGGCGTCCACTTTCGTGGCTGAAGATCACCCAGGCATCGACATCGGTATACGGGTTGGCAGCATCTGGACCGATGAAGGCAATGTCGACTTCATGCCATTGCGGGGCGGTCTCGTTCTGGCATTGAGGTTGCCTAGGCGCTCGGGGTGAACCGGGTCCGACTGATTTCCACGGCCCAACGGCGCCGGCGGCTGCCGCGCTCGATCGCGTCGAGGATCGGGCTATAGATCCGCCCGTGGCTGGCAGTCGGCCAGGCTGCCCCATTGCCGAGCGCGCGCCATGCGAGTTTGGCTGCACCCAGGGCCGAGACCTCGGCTACCTCAGCCACTTCAACATCCCGGCCCAGGAGATCGGCTTGTGTCTGGACGACGAGCGCTGAGGATGTGGCGCCGCCGTCGGCACGGAAGAGCTGCAATGGTGCGGACCTTTCGTGGATCACATCCACAATGTCGCAGATCTGGTGCGCGATGGAGTCGACTGCAGCGCGAGCGATGTGGCTGCGCGTGGTGGCCACACTCATGCCCGATATGAGTGCGTGGGTCTCGCGGTCCCAATAGGGTGCGCCGAGACCGGAGAATGCAGGAACCAACGTGACACCGCCACTGTCGGGCACCGTCTCGGCGAGAGCAACCAGGTCGGCAACACTGCCATCGGTGAGCAGATCAGCTGCCCAGGCCAGCGTGGCGCCGGAGGACAAGATGTTTCCCTCGAGGGCATAGGTAGGGGAGTTATCGATGACCCAGGCCAGGGTCGTCGGTACTCGCGCTTCGCTCGTGGCAAGCTCCGCGACCGGGGCCATGACTGACGAACCAGTGCCGTACGTGGCCTTGGCAGTGCCGACCTCTGTGCAGCCATGCCCGTACAAGGCGGCATGGGAGTCGGCCATCACGGCCAGGACCGGCGTTTTGTCAGGTATCAGCGGGACACCGCTCGTCCTCCCGAAGCCCTGATCGGACGCGACAACAACGGGCATTGCGGTGGCCGGTAGCCCGAAGACGTCGAGCAGATCACCGCTCCAGTCCAGAGCAGTGATGTCGTACAACAACGTGCGGGAGGCGTTGCCAGCTTCACTGAGGTGCTCAGCGCCACCGGTAAGCCGCCAAATCAGCCACGAGTCGACGGTTCCGACGCGTACGTCCCCAACAGGCACGCCGTTCGGCAAATGGTCCAACAACCATCGCATCTTCGGAGCGGAGAACATCGCGTCAACGGGCAGCCCTGTTCGGGCGTGCACCAGCTGCCGATCTTGATCATCGATCGCCTGGTTGCACCAGTTCGCCGTGCGCCGGTCCTGCCAGCCGATTACCGGGCCTAGTGGCGCGCCGGAGCTGGCCCGCCAACCAACGACGGATTCCCGCTGTGTCGACAGCGCGACGCCGGCGATCTCCGCCTCCGGCGCATTGGCGAGGCAGCCGGCCGCGGCCTCGAGCACGCTCGACCAGATCCGTTCTGGATCCTGTTCCACCCAGCCAGGACGCGGCGAATAGATCCCAACCGACGCGCTGCCGCCAGAGACCATCTGACCATCGGCACTGATGAGTGCTGCCTTGGAGTTCGTCGTCCCTTGGTCGATTGCCAAGATCAACTGGTCCTTGGAAGCTCTGGACACCAGTACTCCTCCCTCGATGGGAGCCATTCTCCAGCGGTATGCGCCCTGAGCTGGTCGAAAGGGCGCCGCTTCGACAGGCGCCGTCCTGAGCTTGTCGAAGGGCTCAGCGCGCATTTTCTGCCTGGACTTGACAGATTCGGCCTAGTGACTGAATATACAGTAGTGAATTAATAGTACACAACAACTTATGATAGGCCGTGTTCAGGAGCGTGATGAAGCCGTCAAACCGTCGCCGCGTGATCATCGACACCGACGCCAAAAACGAGGCCGACGACCAGTTCGCGATCGTGCACGCGCTGCTGTCAACCTCCCTCACGGTTCGCGGTCTGATCGCTGCCCACTTCGGCACATCGCGCAGTGATCGCAGCATGGAGGAATCCAGGGAGGAGATCGACCTCCTGCTCGACCTCATGGGGCTTGAACAGCAGGTGACCGTTGCCAATGGGGCGCCGAGTGGGCATCCCCGACGAGCAGACGCCGCGCGACAGCGCGGGCGCCCAATTGATCATCGCGGAAAGCAAGCTCGCCAGCCCCGACGATCCACTGTTTGTCGCATTTCTTGGACCCCTGACCGATATGGCTTCAGCGGTCCTACTGGATCCCAGCCTGGTGGACCGTGACGTTGTGGTGATTTGGATCGGTGGTGTCGGCTACGGCGGTGTTGAGACCTACCCCGGTGTTGAGTTCAATCTTCGAAACGACATTGCTGCGGCCAATGTCGTATACGACTCCGGCATCACCGTGTGGCAGGTGCCGAGCAACGTGTACTCGCAAGTTTCCGTCAGCTACACCGAGCTGGAGGAGAAGATCGGCGGTACCAGCAAGCTCGCTGACTACCTGATCAACCAGACGGTCGAGTGGAACCGCACCTACTGGCCGGAACCCATTGAGTCCCGCTCGCTCGGGGATTCGCCGGCGATTTCGCTGCTGCTGTATCCGCGCGGCGGCAATTTCCGGATCGTCCCCGCCCCGCGGTTCGGCCAAGAAGGCCACTACCTGCCCGGGTCGGGGCATCCGATCCGGGTTGTCGAGTCAGTTGATGTCCGCTTCCTGCTGGAAGACATGTTTGCCAAGATCCGCAAATTCGGCCGAGAGGTCGCCTGATCCTCCCTGCCCACATAACAAAGGAGACTGACATGAGTGGTACCTACACCCGCCGCGGGTTCATTGGCCTTTCAGCGGCGGCGATCGCGGCTGGCCTTGCTGCCTGCACTGGCGGGGGCACCGCGCCGGCACCCGCCGGAGAAGCGTCCGCACCGGCTTCGAACGACCTGCGTATGTTCACCTACGAAGGCGACGAGACCATCGACCTGCTCAAAGAACAGGTGGCCAAGTTCGACGCACAGGCAGGCACAACCACGACGATCGACACTCTGCCGGGCTCGGGCGCAGCGGTGTATCCCGACAAGCTTCGTACCGAGCTCCTCGGTGGCAAAGGCCCTGATGTCTGGCGGATATGGGGCGGACAGATCGGGGCGCCTTTCGTCGAGGCGAAGCAGGCCATGGACCTCACGCCGTACTACCAGAAGTTCGGCTGGGATTCCAAGATCAACACGGCGGCGATCGAGGGGATGACCTTCGATGGGGTGAAGGGCGGGGTGCCCTTCATCTCACTTGGGATCGGCGCCTGGTACAACAAGGCCATCTTCGAGAAGGCGGGCATTACGGCCGACCCGGCCAGCTACGCGGAGCTGGAGGAGGCAAACGAAAAGCTGCTGGCCGCCGGAACCACGCCCTTGGCGACGGCCGGCAAGTACGGCTGGCACATCATGCGGCTCTACGAGTACCTGTTGGAGACTGAGTCGGGGCCGGAGCTGCACGACAAGCTGCTCGTCGGGCAGGAGAGCTGGGATCGTCCTGAGGTCGTGACTGCCTTCACGAACTTCAAGAAATGGCAGGACAAGAAGTGGATACCGGAGGGCGCTCTGGGCCTGGATCCCGCCGACGTCGAACCCTGGTACGTGCAGGGCAAGACCGCATACACGATCACCGGACCTTGGACCGAGGCACAGGCGATCCAGACGGCCAAGAAGGACTCCGCTGACTTCGGGAACTTCCAGTTTCCGACCGGTCACACGCCACAGCGGCACTCCGGCTTCGTCGAGGGTTACATGATCAACGCGAGGTCCGGCAACCCGGACAAGTCGGCCGAGCTGATCGACTTCATCGTCAAGCCGGAGACGCAGAAGGCACTCAAGATCTCCGCGTCCACCGTTGCGGGTGCGGAACCGGATCAGAAGGAGCTTCCGCTGTCTTATCAGTGGTCTCAGGGTCCGGGGAAGCAGCCGTTCTACACCATCCAGGATCAGGCCTTTCCGAAGAAGGTGGCCGACCAGTACTTCGCGATCCAGAGTGACGTGCTGCAGGGTAAGACCAGTCCGGCTGAGGCTGCAAAGCAGATGCAGGACGCGGTGTCGGCCTGGGCCAAGAGCTGATCCGGTCGATGAGTACGGCGACCCTCGAGGCGCCGGCGGTCGACTCTACGGTCGCCCGGCGCCGCCGCCGCAAGTACGGCGGCATCCATGCGTGGCTGTTCGCACTACCCGCGCTGGCAGTGTATTTGATCTTTCTCGTCTACCCTGCACTGTCGTCGTTGTGGTTCAGCTTCACCGACTGGGATGGACTGAGTCCTACCTACAACGTTGTCGGGCTGGAAAACTACGCCAACATGCCCAAGGACCCAGTGGTCATTCAGGCAGTGATCAACAACATCATTTGGACCGTGGTCACCATCGTCTTCCCGGTTGTCATCGGGCTGGCCCTGGCCATCGTTTTGAACGGCAAGGTGCGCGGGAAGCCCGTATTGCGGTTGATCTTCTACACACCTGCTGTGCTGCCACTGGTTGCGGTCGCCTCGATCTGGGGCTGGCTCTATAACCCGCAGTATGGCGCGATCAATTCCTTCCTCAGACTGATCGGGCTGGACAGCCTCGCTCAGCCGTGGCTCGGGCAGGACTCGACCGCTCTGGCCGCGGTGATGGTGCCGGCTATCTGGCTCCGGGTGGGCTTCCCGATGCTGCTGTATTTGGCCGCTCTGCAGGGCATCAACCAAGAGATGTACGAGGCCGCGACGGTTGACGGCGCGACTCGGTCCCAGCAGTTCTGGCACATCACGATGCCGAGCCTCCGACCGGCGCACTATATCGTCATCGCGCTGTCGCTGATCGACTCGTTCAAGGTGTTCGATCTGATCTACGCAATGACGTACGGCGGGCCGGGCACGGCTACCCAGGTAATGGGCACCTGGATGTACTTCAACGTCTTCCAGTACTACCAGGCCGGCTACGGCACTGCGATCGCCGTGGTGATCACCGTCGTTGCGATTGCAGTGAGCATTCCCTACGTTCGTTCCCAGACCAAGGAGCATGCAGCATGAGTAGTGCCGCTGAAGTTGCCCCAGTCGCGGCGCTGCCGGACGCCCATATCGCTCCCACGGAGGAGCTGAGCCGGGGACCCAAACGTAAGGGCGGCATCGGGATGACGATCGTGCTCATCTTCGTCGCCCTGTTCTGGATCTCGCCTCTGGCGCTACTGGTGATCACCGCTTTACGCCCGCTGTCGGACTTCGTGGCTAATAGCGCGCTGTCATGGCCCCAGGAGTGGACGCTGCAGAATTTTGCCGACGCCTGGGATGTTGGAAACTTTGCCACCACGTATCGGAACAGCATTTTTCTGCTGATCTTGAAGGTCCCCTTGGGCGTGTTGATCTCGGCAATGCTGGCCTTTGCGCTGGCGAAGTTGAGGCTTCGTTTCGGGGCTGCGATCATGTTCGCGGTCTTCCTTGGCTTGACCATCCCGATCTACATCACGATCGTGCCGGTCTTTGTGCTGCTGCGCAGCATTGGCGCCATTGACAGCATTCCTGGTTTGGTTGGTCCGTACCTGGCGTTCGGAATCCCATTCGAGGTGCTCGTTCTCCAGTCATTCTTTAGGCAGTTGCCGGACGAGCTCATTGAGGCTGCCAAGATGGATGGAGCTGGTCCTTGGCGGATCTTCTTCACCCTCATACTGCCGCTCTCCACTCCTGCCCTGGTCACCGTGTTCATTCTCGACGCTGTGGCGACCTGGAATGAGTTTCTCTTCGCTTTGATCTTGTTGAGTTCTGACGCAAACAAGACCATTCCGGTCGGGCTGCTCAACTTCCAAGGCCAGTTCGCGAACAACAACACCGGACTGGCGGCTGGCATCTTGATCGCTGTCGTGCCGATCCTGATCGCTTACATCTTCCTGCAGCGCTGGATTGTCGGTGGTCTGACCGCCGGTGCCACGAAGGGGTGAGGAATGATCACTTCAACGCGGCCGGACGATTGGAGGCTTCAACCATGAGTGAGATGCCGGTTTTTGGCGCAGGTATCTGGCACTTCGCCACGTACAAGGACCGTTACGCCACCGAGGGGTATGGGCCACCTGTCGGGTTGCTGGAGCAGATCGACAAGGCCGGCGCGGTCGGTGACCTGTCTGTGGTCGACTTGAACTGGCCGTTCGCCGGATTCGACGGCAGCTTGGACGACGTCAAGGCCGCTCTCGGGCGCAACCAGCTCCGCGCTGTTGCGATCACCCCCGAGATCTACAACCGCGACTACATCAAGGGCTCGATCACCAACCCGGACCCGGCCGTCCGATCCCAGGCGCTGAAGCTGCTGAACGAGGCCACGGAGCTGGCCAAGGAGCTCGACTGCGACTACGTCAAGCTCTGGTTCGGTCAGGACGGATGGGACTATCCCTTCCAAGTCGACTACCACGACATCTGGAAGCTGGCGGTCGATGGGCTTCGTGAGCTGGTCGGGGCTCACCCCGAGATCAAGTTCGTGATCGAGTACAAGCCGCGCGAGCCACGCAACAAGATCATCTTTCCGAACGCGGCTCGCACGCTGATCGCAATCCAGCAGGTGGGGTTGGACAATCTGGGCATCCTGCTCGACTTCGGCCACTCCATGTACGGCCTGGAAACCCCGTCCGACGCCGCACAGCTGTGCATCGACGCGGGCCGGCTTTTCGCCATCGATGTCAACGACAACTTCCGCGGCTGGGATGACGACATGGTGGTCGGTTCGGTGCACCTGGTCGAGACCTTTGAGTTCTTCTACACGCTGCGCAAGAACAACTGGGACGGCGTCTGGCAACTTGATCAATTCCCATTCCGGGAGGACAGTGTGGAGGCTGCCAAGGTGGCGATCCGCTTCCTCAAAGCGCTGCATGGAGCTCTGGATGCGCTCGATGAGGAGGCGCTGCGTGCTGCGCAGGCCTCTCATGACGCGCTCGCAGCTCAGCGGCTGGTCCAGGATGTGCTGTTGAGCTCCATGGCCCGCACGACGGGACGACAGGATGTAGAGGGATGACCGCCCTTGCTTCGGAGCACATCACCATGCCGGTCTTCCATCGGCTGCCGCATGCGCATCGCGACGAGCAAATCGCTCACATCGCCGAGGCGGCGCGGCAAATCCGCATCCAGGATCTGAAGCTGGTTCACTACGCAGGTGCCGGCCACATCGGTGGCGATCTTTCAGCCATCGACATTCTGGCGACGCTTTACGGGGCCGTACTCAACATCACGCCGGAGACGGTGGATGATCCCGAGCGGGACCGCTTCATCCTCTCCAAGGGCCACATTGCCGGAGCTCTCTATGTCACGCTGGCGGCCTTTGGGTTCTTGCCGGTTGAGGACCTGGCAACCTTCCTGAAGCCGCTGTCCAAGTTAAACGGCCACCCGAACCGCAACTACGTTCCCGGCGTGGAGGCCAATACCGGTCCACTGGGGCACGGACTGCCCATCGCCGTCGGCCACGCGCTCTCGGCCAAGCTGGATGTTTCTCAGCGCCGCACATATGTGCTCGTGGGCGACGGCGAGCTTCAGGAGGGCAGCAACTGGGAGGCCATGATGGCCGCGTCACATTACGAGCTGGACCGGCTGACCGTGATCGCGGACCGCAACCGGCTCCAGCAGGGTGCGACGGTTCGAGAGACCAATGATCTTGAGCCACTTGATCAAAAGGCGACAGCATTCGGCTTCGCCGTCGTGGAAGTCAATGGTCATGATCATGAGGAGCTGCTCGACGTACTGTCGGCGGTGCCGTTCCGGCCGGGCAAGCCCACCTTCGTGATCGCGCACACGCACAAGGGCCATCCGATCTCGTTCATGAGCAACAACGCGGCGTGGCATCACAAGGTCCCCTCATCTGAGCAGCTCGAGCTGGCGCTTGACGAGCTCACCGCAGCCGATCCTCGAGGAGGAGATGCACGATGAGTCACACCCGTGTCCAGCAAGGGGGGACGACCCCCCTTGAACCCCCCGAGGCTCCGCGTGGCCCAGCGCGGCTCTCCATAGCCGAGCGGCCGCGTTATGACTGCCGCAACGCATACGTCGAAACCCTGGCAGAGCTGGCGCACGAAAACCACCGCATCGTGGGAGTCGTGAACGACTCGGTCGGCTCCAGCAAGCTCGACGCGTTCAAGAGAGCCTTTCCTGACCGGCTGATCAACGTCGGCATTGCGGAGCAAGACATGGTTGGCGTTGCCGCCGGACTGGCCAATGGCGGCAGGATCGCCTTTGTGTCCGCTGCATCCTGCTTCCTGACAGGCCGAGCGCTGGAGCAGATCAAAGCTGATGTGGCGTACTCGAATCGCAACGTGAAGCTCTGCGGCATGAGCCCGGGAATGGCGTACGGCGAACTTGGCCCGACGCACCACTCAATCGAGGACATCGCCTGGCTGCGAGCGATTCACAACATCACGATCGTGGTGCCAGCCGACCCGATCGAGACCGCAGCAGCCATGCGCTGGGCCGCTGAGATCGAAGGCCCGGTGTTCATCCGGGTCAGCCGGATGAGCGTACCCGAGGTGTACCCCGAGGGCTACACGTTCGTCCCCGGCAAGGCAGTGACTCTCCGCGATGGTGACGACGTGACCTTGATCAGCAACGGCACCGTGCTGTGGCGCGCCTTGGTCGCGGCCGAACAGCTGGAAGATCAAGGAATCTCTGCCCGGGTGATATCCATGCCCACGGTGAAGCCGCTGGACACTGAGGCGGTGTTGCAGGCAGCCCGGGAAACGCGGGGCATCGTCACTGCAGAGGAAGCAACTGTCGCTGGCGCACTGGGAGGTGCGGTGGCCGAGACTGTTGCGCAGAACCATCCGATCAAGATCAAAATTCTCGGTGTCCCAGAGTTTGCACCGACGGGCTCGGCCGGCTTCCTGCTCGATCGCTTCGGCATGTCTCCCGAAGGCATCGCGGCGGCGGCCCGCGCTCTGATCATCTGACCTGTGAACAGACTTGTCAGCGTCTGTGGCTGCTACAGCAACCACAGACGCTGACAAGTCGGTTCAGGCGCGCGTCACGGGTACCAGCCGGCCAGCACCGCCACGATCAGCACGATGAAGTAACCTTCGATTCCGTGCACGATCACGCTCATCCATAGGCTGCGGAAACGCTTGGCAGCCCAGGCATAGCCGAAGGAGCTTGCGATCATGCTCGGCCAGAACCAGATCTTGTGCACGTGGTAGAGCCCGAAGAGCACGGTGTTGGCGACCCAGTCCCACCGGCCGAAGACTCCGGCCATCCTCGGCAGTAGCACGCCGCGGAAGAGCAGTTCTTCGCCGAGAAGGTAGTTGAACAGCAGGCTGGTCAGCGTCAGGCCCAGGATCCACCATTGACCTTGGAACTGTGGATCGACCAGCCCCTCGATGCGCACGTACGAGGGTTCACTCAAGGCTGGCAGCAAGTCGGTCCATGCCGTGTCTAGCCGAGTGGCCAGAAATCCCCCGAGAACATTGGCTGCGATAGCCGGCACGGCCCAAAGGAACAGGATCTTTCGCGCTTTGCCAGTGCGCGGGTCACGGGGGAGATTGAGCCAGATCCGCTCCTTGACGGCGGGCCAATGCAGGCCACCCAGCTCGCGCCGCAAGATGACGAGCGAGACTACGAACTGCCACATCATTCCGACGACGATGAGCATCCAGTGCACAAGTCCGGGATGGAGTGACGTGTGGGGAATGATCGCAGGGGCCACGACGAAGGCCAGCAGTGCCATCGGGGCTGTCACCGAGGCCCAGATGGCCAAGATCTTTTTAAGTGAGTACTGCTTGGAGCTTGCCGGGGCCTCAACCCTCGCCGGCAGCGACTGTGTGTTTGTCATGCCCTCAGCCTCGCGAGGCACCGGACCGTGCACATCGGCCGCCGAGCTCGAGATCGTCACATCCAATACGCCCCAGGGGTGACCCGTAGGTCCGCCTGCAGGGTGATGTGCGTCGGCATTGTGGGCCGTACCGTGTTCGCATGGTCAACACTCCAGCGTTGCCCAAACGCATCGTTGATGCCTTGGTTGCGCTGGCATTCCTGGTCGTCGGCTGGATCACCACGAGCGCAAAAACGATCAGCGACCCGTTCTACCAATACACTCCCCGCGACTGGCTGTTCGTACTGCTGTTGATCTTGGCGACCGCGCCGTACGCGTGGCGTCGGCGCTGGCCGACGGCTGCCTTCCTGATCAGCATGAGCTCGGTGACAGTGCTCTGGTTGCTGGGCTACAACGCAGGTACATTGCCGCTCCTGCTCATGTTCGGCGGTTACTTCGTGGCAGTTGCCCGTCCTATGTGGGAGATCGTGCTGTGCTCTGCCGTGGCGCTCAGTTGCTTTGCGTTGCTGTGGTGGGGTGGCGGCGCGCCGTACGGCGTTCGCGATGCGCTTATATCCGTGCTCGCGCTCGCCATCATTGTGGGGCTTGGCCGCGCCGGCCGACTTCGCGTGGATCTCGCCAACGCGCGGGCTGAGGCTGCCGAGGAGGCGGCGCGGCGAAGGTCGAGCGAGGAGCGCCTCCGGATCGCGCGCGAACTTCACGACATCATCGGCCATTCGCTCGGCACCATCGCGGTGCAAGCCGGCGTCGGCCGACACCTGATGGAGACCGAACCCGAGAAAGCCGCGGACGCGCTGGACAACATCGCCAAGATCAGCCGGGAATCCCTCGACGAGGTGCGCTCGGTGGTCGCCGCACTACGCGATGACGAGCCGCCCTACCACCCGGCCCTCGGGCTGGCCGATCTACCCGAACTCATCGAGACTGTACGAGCAACCGGTCTTGCGGTCGATTTCACCCCGCCTGATGATCTTGAGGCGATTCCTCGCCAGACCGGTGCGGCGGTGTATCGCATCACCCGGGAGGCCCTGACGAACGTCGTGCGGCATGCGCATGCCTCCAAGGCAAGAGTCCAAGTGGTCCACCAAAACGGGCGGATCGAGGTTGCGGTTCGTGACGATGGTGCCGGAGTCGGCAACGGGCCGGCGGGAGATTCCGAGCCTGGGCACGGCATCATTGGGATGCGGGAGCGTGCCGAAGCCCTTGGCGGCCGTCTGTCGGCTGGCCCCGCCAGCGACGGAGGATTTCTGGTGACCGCCAGCCTGCCCGTCAACTCAGATCAGCCGCGATGATCTCCGTTGTGGTCGTCGACGACGAGCAACTCGTACGCTCCGGCTTCGCCGCGCTGCTCGCCTCGGATCCAGAGATCACAGTGGTCGGCACGGCGGGGGACGGTGACGCGGCCCTGACGGTGATACGGCGAGAGCGTCCCGATGTGGTCCTCATGGACATTCGCATGCCCGGTCGAGACGGAGTCAGCGCGACTGCTGCGATTACTGCGGATCCGGAACTCATGGGAACTCGCGTCATCGTGCTGACCACGTTCGACCTCGACGAGTACGTTCATTCCGCCCTCCGCGCGGGAGCAAGTGGCTTCCTACTCAAGGACGCGCAGCCGACCGACCTGCTAGCGGCCGTACATCTGGTTGACCGGGGCGAGTCCGTGCTTGCCCCGACTTTGGTCCGACGACTCATCGCCACCTACGTTGAGACGCCGACAACCGCGCCGAAGCCAGCCTGGCTGGACTCGCTGACGCCACGCGAAATCGAGGTTCTGGTGGCAGTAGCCCGAGGCCTCAGCAACGCCGAAATTGGTGACGCCTTGTACATGTCAGCAGCCACCGCCAAAACCCACGTCGGCCACCTGCTCACCAAGCTCAACGCCCGCGACCGCACCCATCTGGTGATCGCTGCCTACGAGGCGGGACTGATCACCCGGACCTAGAGCTCGGCGACCAGCTCCTCCAGCTCGTCGTGGCTGAACGCCATGCCTTGGAATGCCGCCAAGGTATGCATCGGCATCGTGCCAATCACCTTGATCAATTCCGGATCTTGCAATAGCCGCGCATCCCGTTTACTGAGCAGCTCACGGCCACGCTCATCATCCAGCCACTCGTGGAGGGTCGAGTCAGGCCCGAGCGGCAGAGACAGCCGAGGCGCTTCAAGATTGATCGTCTCCGTCGCGACCAGGTCGCGCGACGAGCTGCCAACCGCGATCATGAACTCACCAGACTCGACGACCCACTGCTGGAAGCGCATTGACCAGAACGCGAACGCGCGCTCGTCGAGCAGGCAGCTCACTTGCTGCGTCTCACCTGGCTCGAGGTGCACCTTGGCGAACCCCTTCAACTCCCGCAGTGGCCGCGCGACGGACGCCTCGGTGTCACCGACGTAGACCTGGACAACCTCTGCCCCTGCCCTCTGGCCTGTGTTGGTGACCGACGCCGTTACCGTCACAGCAAGATCACCGCCTGCCACCGAGCCGGCGATCGATACGTTGACCTCCTCGATTCGGAAGCTGGTGTAGGACAGCCCGAATCCGAACGGGTAACTCACAGGCTGGACGAGCTTGTCGTATGCCCGGTAACCGATGAAGACCCCTTCGCCGTATCGGACAATGCCCTCCTCGCCGGGGAAGTTCAGGTACGAGGAGTTGTCCTGAAGCCGAATCGGGATGGTCTCGGCCAGCTTGCCGGAGGGATTCGCGACCCCCAGCAGCAGATCAACCGCGGCGCCGCCGGCAGCCTGCCCGGACAGCCAGCATTCCAAGATCGCGGCGACCTTGTCGTTCCAGGTGGAGACCCGGACCGCACCGCCGTTGGCCAGGACGACGATCAGCCGGTCATGCACCTCCGCGAGCGCGTGCACCAGCACCAACTGGTTTGTCGGCAAATCGATCTGGGTCCGGTCGAAACCCTCAGACTCATCCTCGCCGGGCAGACCTAGGAACACCAGCACGTGATCCGCACTCCGGGCGGCTTCGACGGCCTCCTGCAGCAACTGGTCGTCGATGTCTGTGGTGCCAATCCCGAAGCCGGCGGAGAACCTTACCTCTGCCCGACCGGCAAGCGCCGATTGCAGCTCGTCGAGGGCCACATCCACCCGGGTTGGGTTGACCTGGGAGCTCCCAGCACCCTGGAACCGCGGCGTACGCGCAAACTCACCGATCACTGCGACCGTGCTGCCCTCTTCCGGCTCCAGCGGCAGCACATTGTGGGTGTTCTTCAGTAGCACTGCCGACTCGTGTGCGGCGCGACGGGCCAGCGCATGATGATCATCGAAACTGAACGAGGTGCCTTCAGCCACCGCCGGCTGGGACCGATCAACCAGATGCAGCACTCTGCTCACTGATTCATCCAGAATCGACTCGTCCAGTGACCCGTCCCGTACGGCAGTGACGATTGCGGCGTCGCTGACCCCGAGATTGGGCGGCATCTCAAGATCGAGGCCACCGCGCAGCGCCGCGACCCGATCATGCACTGCACCCCAGTCGGAGACCACAAGACCTTCGAAGCCCCACTCCTCCCGCAAGATCTCAGTCAGCAACCAGTGGTGCTCCGAGCAGTAAGTGCCGTTCAGCTTGTTGTAGGCACACATGATCGTCCACGGCTGGACGGACTTCACGATCCGCTCGAACGCCGGCAGATAGATCTCGCGGAGACTCCTCTCGTCGACCTCGGCACTGACCCGAAGTCGATCATCCTCCTGATTGTTCGCTGCGTAGTGCTTCAGCGACGTACCGATCCCTTCGCTTTGGGTGCCGCCCACTATTGCTACCGCCAGCTCCCCGGCCAGCCACGGGTCTTCGGAGAGGTACTCAAAGTTCCGGCCACACAGCGGTGACCGCTTCATGTTGACTCCTGGCCCAAGCACCACCGACACGCCGAGTTTCTTTGCTTCCCGGCCTAGGGCCTCGCCGACCGCACGGAAAAGGTCCGGATTCCAGGAGGATCCCAGCGCCGACGCGGTTGGGAAGCAGGTCGCGGGTGCGCTATCCAACAACCCGACATGGTCACCCTGCTCCAGTTGGGCACGCAGACCGTGCGGACCGTCCGACACCATGATTCGCGGGATGCCCAGGCGTTCCACCGCCGCCGTGTGCCAGAAAGCCTGAACCGAGGCACAGCGATGCCTTCTCTTCCAGCGTCAGCTCTGACAGTCGATTGGTGAAGTCGCTTGCGGCATCGGACACGACGAACTCCTCACAGAAGAATGAGACTGGACGCCCTAATCACATCACCGATCGGATGGTTTCTCTATGACTGGCTCCTCTTCGATCAAGGTCGCCGTCATCGGCGGCGGCGTGATTGGCGCATCCACGGCCCAGCAGCTGGCTCGGGCTGGCGCGGACGTGATCTTGCTCACCGAGAATGTGTTGAGCAGCGGTGCGTCCGGGCGTTCCTTGTCCTGGTTGAACGCAGCAGGCATGTGGCGGGAGCCTTACCATCGGCTCCGGATGGCCGGCATAGATCGTTACCGCACTCTGTCGGCTCAGCAGCCGGGTCTGCGTTGGCTGCGCTTTGCTGGAGGGCTGGCTTGGTATCCCGATGGCAAGGATGAGCAGCTGCGCCGGCGTCATGATCATGAGGTGGCTCATGGCTACGACAGCCTCCTTCTCAATGCGGAGGACGTCAGCGCTCACACGCCGGGCGTCAATGCGGCCGCCATTCCTGACACCGGTGCCATCTGGAATCCGGGCGAGGGATGGGTCGACCTGCCAAGCCTCGTTCAGTTTCTGATCAAGGATTTCCAGGGCCGCGGTGGGCGGCTCGTCACTGACGCAGGGAGGTGCACCGTTCGAACCCATGCCGGCTCCGTGGCCGGCGTGGTGACCGGAGATGGGGAGCTTTTCGGGGCGGATGCTGCCGTCTTGTCGACTGGTGCAGCCGTGCCGCGGATGCTCGCTGATCTTGGCATCACCGTCCCGGATGCCACGGCAATCGCGCTCCTGGTCAGGAGCCGACCCGTACCTCATCCACTGCAGGCGGTCCTCAACACTCCGCGAGTCTCCATGCGACCCACTCCTGACGGTGGGCTGGCGATCGACTCGGACTGGACAAACGCCCACATCACCCGCGGCTCTGACGGTAGTGACCAAGTGCCTCCGGCCATCATCGGGTCGCTGCTCGCCGAGGCATCCCTTGTCCTGCAAGGCAAGCCTGAGCTCGAGGCGGCGTCGTATGGCATCGGCCCGAAGCCGATTCCTGGCGACGGCGAGTCAGTACTCGGCCGCGTTGATCAGGTGAACGGTCTCTACGTTGCTTTCACTCACAGCGGTGCAACGCTCGGGTTGATCGCTGGCGAACTCCTGGCGTACGAGATCATCACCGGCGCCTCTCACCCGATGCTCGCTGAGTTCAACGTTCGCCGCTTTGGCCAAGACGCCGCACCCGAAATATCCCCGCTGCGTTGAGTGCGATCACCCACACAAGCACGATGACGCCCACCTGCGCCCAGCGCTGCGCGTCCATGTGGCCGGACAGCACATTCCGCACGGAGGCGAAGGGTGCAAGCCACGCCTGCACACCGTGAACTCCAGGCACCGCGCCAGTCACGATCCAGAGCCCGAGCGGTACGACGACGTCCGCCACGATGGCAAGGACACTCGAGCCCAGCAGCAGGCCCCAGCCTGCGCCGGACAATTGCGCGATCAGTTGCACCAGCACGCTACCGAGAATGATCAAGCCGGCCGCATCCCACCGATCCTGGTCGGCGGGTAGGGCTGCTGCGCTGGTCGCGAGCACAGAGATGAGGACACCGTACGATGCTCCCGCGACCGCAATGAGCGCGCTGGCCAGCAATTTCGCGGTGATGGTTGCATCACGTGACGAGGCGGATGTGGGGGTCGTCGACCGGGCCCGCCGCCCGAATTCTTGGGTCATGATCAGGATGCTGACGAATGGCAGCGGGAGCGAGATCGCGCTTTGGGTGTAGAACGAGATCACTGCGAAGGTATGGTCCCGAGCGGGGCCAGTGAAGGCCACAAGTCCTGCAGTGAGCAGCCCGACGGCACCGGATGCAATGAGCAACCAGCGGCGAGCGCGGGAGCCGGCCGTTTGACGCAGCTCCAGGACGGCCGCTCGACCGACTGTCATGGTGGATCGGGCAACGACCGATGGCACCGGATGTACATTGCCGGGCTACAGGAGGTGCATCTCGAGCTCAGGCTCGTCCTCGACGAGGTGGTCACAGGTCGGGCAATACCACCTGGCCTCGAGCGGAGTCCCGCAGGCGGAGTGCCGCGGCGCTTCTGCGGGAAGCGCATGACGGGCCCCCCAGTGTGCGAGCAAGCGAAGCGCGCCCGCAAGTTCCCTGCCTTCCGCGGTCAGCTCGTAGGCTGCGCGCGGCGGTCTCTCGGTATATGGCCGCGTTACGAGAAGCGCGTCGCGTTCCAGCCGCTTGAGGCGCTGCGACAGGATGTTCGCCGCGATCCCCGGGATCTCCCCCAGCAGGTCGTTGAATCGCCGTGGTCCGGGGAGCAGGGCCTGCACAACGAGCAGAGTCCAACGATCGCCGACCTGTACGAGAGCATCGGCGAGCGGGGATGGCGCGCGCTCGTGTACAGCTGAATCCTGTTCGCTCATAGATGAACCGTATCTGCTCAGGATTGACACACTCCGAGAAAGTAGTAACTTGCAAGTTACTACCATCGAGGAAGGCAGTTGAAATGGGAATGCTCGACGAAATCCAACAAGAAATCCAGCAGGTAGCCAAGCAGGTCGGCAACGCGGTCGTCGGCATCGGGCAGCGCTGGGGCGTCGGATCCGGCGTCGTTTTGGCCGATGGTCAGATACTGACCAATGCGCACAACGTGCGCGGCGACGAGGTCACTGTCACGTTTCCCGATGGGCACACGGCAACTGGTCATGTCCTGGGACACGACGTCGATAGGGACCTCGCTGTCATTGGCGTCGAAACCGGGGGTCTGGCGGCAATCGAATGGGCCACCGGCACTACGCCTGGAATAGGCGCTCCGATCTTCGCTCTGTCGAATCCGGGCGGACGCGGGCTGCGCGTGACGCTGGGTTTCGTGACCGGTGTTGAGCGGAGTTTCCGAGGGCCGCGGGGCCGCCGTATCACCGGAAGCATCGAGCACGACGCCCCGCTGCTGCCCGGCTCGTCTGGAGGCCCGATCGTCACTGCCGAAGGACGACTTGTTGGCCTGAATACCCACCGTCTGGGTGAAGGTTTCTACCTAGCGATCCCAGCCGACGACTCCCTCAAAGCGCGGGTGGACGCCCTGGCCCAGGGCGAGTCGAAAGGGCGCGTTCGGCTGGGTGTCGGAGTAGCGCCGTCCGACGTTGCCAGAGGGCTGCGACGCGCCGTCGGTCTGCCGGATGCGGAGGGTTTGTTGGTTCGCCTTGTTGAGGACAACAGTCCAGCATCGCGTGCCGGCCTGGCACTCGGCGACTTGATCGTACGGGCGGCCGGCGAACCTGTGCGTAGCATCGACGATCTGTTCAAGGCACTCGAGACCGCCGACAATGGGATCGAGCTCGTGATTCTCCGCGGCGCCGAGGAACGAGTCGTCGCAGTTCAGCTCGGCACGGCTGCGGGTGAGGCGACGGACGAGTAGCCGTACTGCGACGAACTGACCGGAGACCGTCGCTGTTACCGTCGCTCGATGGACGGGTTCGTAATTGATCGTGCGGACGGCCGCGCCGACGGCGAGGACTGGACCGAAGACTACGAAGAGCTACCAGGCGACGCCAGCATCTCCATCATCTTGGAGTCGACGACGAAGGCCGGTGTCGGGCCAAGGCTGCACCAGCATCCGTACGCCGAAACCTTCATCATCCGGCGCGGTTGGGCGACATTCACCATCGGATCTGAGGAACTGCGAGGGCACGCTGGGCAGGTCCTTGTGGTCCCTGCCAACACCCCACACAAGTTCTCGACTGGGCCAGACGGGTATGAGGCCGTACACATCCACGCCAACCCCCGCTTCGTCACGGAGTGGCTGGAGTGAGCCCTCCAAGTACCACGACGAGCTGATCAAACACCTGGGGTGCGCCAGCGACGATGGCGCCTCCGAGCAGGAGGCTGTTAGTCAGTACTCAGAAGTGCGCGACAGCGCTGATCGGGTCGATGTCGAAGACCCACAATCCATTCTGGACAACCGGCAACGCGTTCACGATTTCCGCGGCGGCATCTTCAGACTCTGCCTCGAGAAACAGCACGACTCCCGGTTGCGCACCAACCTTGAACGCGTGCTCGGTTACGATCCGATGCCGCACGAGATCCCAAGTCGAGGACTTCATCTCGTGCTCCTCGAAGAACTGCAGCACGCGCTCGCGAGTGACGCCGTCGGCGAGCCGGGAGTTGGCGATGAAACGCACCGTTGAATGATCCCACACTGACGCTGGCCGTCCCGTGTGTGAGCGCAACGTTCACCGATAGTTCAATCGGCGGCGACGCATGCCGACACCGGGCTAACGCACGCGGCGCGCCACTCCCGATGTCAATCGTCCGACAACGGTGCCCACCGCGGCACCGACGAGTACGTCACCCGGGTAGTGCACCCCGGTATACACGCGGGAAAACGCCACGATGAAGGCTGCCCCCCGCAACGGTTGCCGCAGCCCAGGGAGGACGTCCCCAACGGCAGCTGCGAAGGCGGCTCCAGAAGCGGCGTGACCTGAGGGGAAAGATGTCGACGACGGCATCTCCACCCATCGCTGCTGGGGGACCCCGACGCCATCCCGGTCCGGGCGGTGACGTGCACCAGCCAGCTTCATCGGCTGATTCACCACCAGGGACGTCGCGCCGATCGCAGCTAGCCCAGTGAAGGCGGCGCGCCTGCCTCGACTCCCTCCGAACAGCGCGAGACAGCCGGCGACGAGGAACCACGGCTTGGAGAAGTTGGCGAAGTCTGACACCAGCTTCAGCGGCTCGTCCAGTAACGGGATACGCAGCTGCGCCACCGTTCGGTAGCCGGCACGGTCGTAACTGTCAAGGCGACGGAGCAGGGTCACCGCCCGCATCCGGGCCGTCCCCGCACCGCTTCGCAGCGCGCTGAGCCGGTCCGCCAGCCGTCCCTCGATCGGCTGGTGCGCCTGGGAGCCGGTCATGGCAGTGGTAGGCGCTCAGCCGCCCACCAACGTGAGAGTTCAGGCGGGGAAGCCAACGGTTTCCGTCACCATTTGAGCTCGATCTCGATTTCGCGCTCCTCGTCCTCGAACTCGATCTCGAGCTTGAAGTCGACCTCATCAGGCACGTGCACCTTGAAGTGCACGCCGCCGCGGTCGAACTCGACATCGTTGTGCCTGGCGAGAGCGTCGGCAATAGCGTGGAGGCGAGCCGCGGCGTCCTCGCGGCTAAGCCGCTCCTTCTCGGTGATCTCCATTTGGTTGTTCATTCTGTCCCTTCTGTTGTTGAGCTTGCTGGCTTCTCGCGGTGGCTGAACCCGATCCGAGCCAGTCGACAATCCGCTCGATGCCTTCGGGAGCTGTTGCGAGGGCGAGGCGCCTGGATGTTTGCGGGCGATATCACCCAAGGACTTCGGGGCGAATGCGAAAGTGTAGCGGTGCATCGAGGACGAGCGCTTCGCCGTCGACGCCGGCTGGGACAGGCTGGTCCGCATCTACCTCGAAGGTCGGGCGGCCATTCGCGCAACGGGCGTTGCAACGAACTGCCGTTCTGGTCGCGTGCTGAGGGCGCGCCAACGACAATGATCCCGAGCAGGCCATCGTCGATGCGAGGGCGCGTGCCTGAGCCGACGGCGTGCCCGAGCCGGTAGCGGTTGTTGGAGACGAGCACTGCAGCGCCGCCGTGGTGTTCGTGTCCGCCCGGCCCGGTCCAGCGCATATCGATCTCATTGCCGCCGGGGCCGACCACGTCGGGCACGGTGTCGAGCAGTGTGCGGATTTTTGCTTCGCGGTAGCCCGCGCGCTGCACAGCGTCGGCGTAGAGGCCGAGCGAGACATTGTTGACGAATACTCGACCGTTGACTTCTGCGAGATCCACCCGACGCTCACCGCCATCAACGAACGCGTCGAGTGCGCCGACGACATCGTCGCGGTCAACGCCGAGATCGAGCGCGAAGTGGTTGCGGGTGCCGGCGGGCACGCATGCGTATGGCAGCCCGAACTCGGCAGCCATCGCGGCGACGATCGCCTGCGAACCGTCTCCCCCAGCCATTGCCAGCCCGTCCGCGCCGCGCTCGACTGCACGACGTACGAGCACCTCAAGATCGTCGCCGGCCTTCAACTCGATTGGCTCGATCCCACGCTGGGCAGCCTCCTTGGCGAGCGCAAAGCGCTCAGCCTTCCCACCACCGGAGCGGGGATTGAAGAAGAGCACTGGTCGTCGCGGCGCGGCAGCTTTCGGCAGATCCACGTGAACGGCAATAGTGGCGCGGGCTGCCGCCAGGGACACTAGGAGGCCTCCCACGACCAACAGATCGACGAGCGGCGACCCAGTTGCAACAATCAGGGCCACTGCAGCGACGACCGCGATGCCAGCGACGATCAGCCCAACCACGCGCGCAAATCCCCGCCGGAGGAAGCCGTACCAGGCGGCCACGCCGGCGAGCAGCACACAGCCCAGCAGAATCAGGCCGCGCGGAAACTCTGTCATCGCGACCGCGATCGCGAGGGCTAGCGTGGCCGCTCCCACCACCAGCGCGAAGACCGCCGCAAGTCGCCGTCTCACTGGAAGGCCGACCTCACGCGCTCTCTGCTACGACCTTCCGGGAGTCGATGGCCTGTTTCAGTGCCGCGTAATCCCGCTCGTTCTGGTCGGCGTAGGTCTCCGCAAACCTCGCCATGGCGCGGTCGAAACCGTCGCCGGTGCCGAGGTAGCTCGCGATTGCCGCCGCATCACCAGAGCGTGCGTGTGCCCGCGCAAGTGTCCAGCCGCAGAGGCCGGCATAGGCGGTCATGGCAGCCGGCTTCATGGCTTCCACGATCGCTGATCCCTTGCCGTCCCAGAGTTGGCGGATGTAGTAGTCCCGGGACACGCCATCGATCCCATTGGACCGGATCCAGCCGAGCATGATATCGCTTGCCGACTGCATGAGCCGTTGGCCTTCGACGACCCGCTGCCCGTGGTTCCGATATCTGCTCTTGCCCAGGAAAGGCTCCAGTACCGACGCCTCGGCCTCTTTGGCCTGCAGGAACAGCGGGTCGCTGTCGTCGTCGCCCAGCATCAACACGATCCAGGCGCGAGTGCCCACGCTGCCCACACCAACCACCTTGCGGGCCGCGTGCACGTATCGGAAGCCCTCCAAGAGGTGTCGATGGTCGCCTGCGAGTGTGCGGCGATAGGCGCGCAACAAACCATGAATTGCATCGTCGACCTGCTGGTACTGCACGTCACGAAATACGTCCTCGATCGGCACGATCAGTGGGGGATCGCCGACGAGCTTTGGGCGCCCGTCAACCACCTGCACGAGTTTGTCGAAGGCCTTCATGCTGTCCTTGGACCGGGCTTTGGCCAGGTTCTTCTCGAATCGCTTCACGTCGCCCGGCTTTAAATTTTCCCGTACTTGAGCCTCGATCTGCTCGATGTCCATGCGGGCATACCAGACGTCGAGCTTGGTCATCTGCGCCATCTCAAGGATCGTCTCGCGATAGGACCGTGCCGTGGCCAGGTTGATCAACTTGCGCTGCTTGGTGTCGAAGCCACGATCGCGTCCGGCGACGGCGAAGCTGGCCACCAACCTTTTGACGTCCCACTCGAACGGGCCGGGCAGGGTCTCGTCGAAGTCATTGACGCTGAAGATCAGCCGTCGGTCCGGGGCGGCGAAGACGCCGAAGTTGGACAGATGCGCATCACCGCACAGTTGCACCGACAGGCCGGTTCGCGGTGTGCTCGCCAGGTCGGAGGCCATCAGGTACGCAGCGCCACGATAGAACGTGAACGGCGAGACCAACATGCGGCCGTAGCGGATCGGCACCAGCTCCGGCACCCGAGTAGTGGCCTGCTCCTCCAGCAGGCTAACCGGATCCGCTCGGTCCGACGAGGGCTGCCATTCCCCATGCGCCGACAGCGGAACCAGCCTTCGCTGCGCTTTCCCCTTGGCCGCCCGCTCCGACATTGTGGGGTGGTCAACTTGGGCCGCCTGGCTTGTGGCGCGCTCCCCATCGAGGGTGGCCGGCACGTCGGTGGAACTCGTGGTGCGCTGATTCGGTTTCACTACACCATGGGACGGCATTGTGCTTCTCTTGCGCATCACCCCATGGAGGTGAAACACATTAGGGACGGGGGCCGGACCGGGTTGAATGCCGCCGTTTGGCAAGGTTTACCGCACCCTGTGAAAGCCCGCAATCGGTTGATCATCTACCATCTGCTGCAAACGTGGCTGCCACGTCCAGCTGCTTCTAAGGGGAACACACAGATGCAACTCCAACGTCTCCATCGGTCCGCATCAGTCGCGGTTGCGGCTGTTGCCCTGCTCTGTGTGCTGTCGAGCTGCGGTACTGGCTCCGCGCCGACGCAGACGAGTCCACCCGCGACGACGGCCGCGCCAACGACAGCCGCGCCAACGACAGCCGAGACGACGTCGGCTTGTGCTGACGTCGCGGCGCTCAAGTCGTCGCTCGAGGCCCTCACACAGGTGAAGCCCGCGGAGGACGGTGTCATCGCACTGACCACAGCGATCGCCAACGTCAAGACCAGCCTGGACAAGGCGCAGGCCTCAGCCTCGGACGCCCTCCAGCCCAGCGTGCAGCAGGTGAAAACGGCATTCGCTGAGTTGCAGACGGCAGCAAGCGGCCTAACCGCCGACAATCTCATACAGAAGGCGCCTGCCATCGCTGCGGCGTTGACCCAGGTCGGTGCAGCGACGCGGGCGCTCTCCACGAAATTGAGCGAGAGCTGCCCTGGCAGTTAACGACAACAATCTTGCCGCGGCCGGTGCATGGCCCATACCTCGTACATGACCCGACACGAGGAACTGCATGATGCGGTGGCCAGCGAGGACCATGCCGTTGCACTGACCCACGCCACTGCCCGCCGCGGTGCCCACAGCTACGACGGCCAAGACGCGTGGGTGTTCCATCTACGCAACGGAGAAATCGTCGAGGCTTGGTGGCGGCCCGAGAGCCTCTACGCCGCTGACGAGTTCTGGACATAGGTAGGGCTCGATACACGCCACTGTTTCTAGAGTGTGGCCTCGAACGGGTTCCATTCCTCAGACAGCAGCGGTACGGCCTCGACCGTGCTTGCTACTTCGACCATGCTCCGAGATTCGATCGCTTCGTCGATGGAGACGAGGGTGTCGAGCACGTGGTAGCCGAGCTCACCTGATGCCAGGTGCCGCGTGTCTGCCCGGATGGATCGCGCCATGTCCAGCACCCCCATGCCCCGTCCTGCGAGAGCGCCCGTTACCGGGACGATCTCCCACTGCGGATCTTGGCCGATCGCAGCGAGTTCAACGGCCCGCGTGATCTTCACCTCGCCGGTGAAGGCGTTCGGATCAGGCACGATGAGGGTTCCCTCCGTACCGGTGATCTCGACCATGCCCATCGTCACGAGCGGGGACTGGAAGCTGAACACACTCTGGCTCACCCCTCCACCCTCGAATTGAGCGATGCAGGAAACGTGTGTGGGAACCTCGACCGCGAACTCGGTGCCCAGACGCTCTCCGACCTGGACGGTACGGGTCGCGCGGCCCCTCGAGCCCACGGCCGCCACGGTGGCAACTGGTCCGAAGACGTGGACGAGAGTCGTGATGTAGTACGGACCGATGTCGAACAGGGGGCCGGCCCCTTTGGCGAAGAGGAACTCGGGGTTGGGGTGGAAGATGTCTGGTCCGGGGTACTGCATGACGGTCTGTGCGGACAGGGGTACGCCGATGTCACCGTTGGCGATGGCCCGGCGTGCGGTCTGCACCCCGGGGCCGAGCACGGTGTCGGGTGCGACGCCGACCAGGAGCCCGGCCGATTCGGCTTGTTCAAGCAGTGCGCGTCCACTGGCGCGGTCTACACTGATCGGCTTCTCAGACCACACATGCTTGCCTGCCGCTATGGCCCGGCTGGCGACTTCGGCGTGTGCGGCGGGAATGGTGAGATTCACGACGATCTCGACGTCCGGATGTGTCAGGACGTCGTCGCTGGACCCCCACTGTGGCACGTCGTATTTCTCGGCCTGAGCCCGCGCGCGTTGCTGGTCGAGATCACCCAAGATCACTACGCGTACGTCGGGGAAGCTGGTCAGGTTCTCCAGGTAGGTGTCGCTGATCATTCCCGTACCGATGAAGCCGACACCGACTGGCCCGGATGCTGCCATCACCTCACCCCCTGCTCGCTATACGGATGACTAATGCCCCGCCTTATGTTGTCACGGGAGCAGCTGCGATTTCATGGTGCCTCCCCGGCCTCAGGCCGTATGACGACCTTCAAGGCTGATCGATCCTGGGCCCGGTCGACGGCCTGCCGCGCCTGGTCGAGGGCGAACACGTCGGTGACCAGCCAGTCCAGATTGGGGAGTTGCTGCTCCATCACAGTGACAGCCTGCCGGCAGTCGGAAAGGGTGGATGCGGTCGTTCCGGTCACCAGCAGCTCTTTGTAGTGGATCAGGTTGGTATCGAGCTCAACGCCGGATTGCGCCTTCGGCAGACCGGCGAACAGCAGGACCCGCCCCTGTGGCGCCGCCATCTTCAAGGCGGCCGCCTGCAGCTCGGGCGAAGGAGCCGCTGCGATGACGACGTCCGCACCGGCGTGGCCGGTCATCTCTGCGACCACCCTCTCCGGGTCGGCGGTCTCCCAGTCGACGGTGACGTCAGCGCCTGCCCTCTCCGCGGCCGCGCGGCGGGTTGCGGACCGATCGGAGGCGATGATCAGCTCAGCGCCACGGGCCCGTGCCAGGGCGATGTGGAGCAGGCCGATCGGACCGCAGCCAGCCACCACCACCCGCTCGCGACCGGCCACCATTGCTTTGTCCTGTCCGCGGACGACGCAGGCGAGCGGCTCGAGCAGAGTTGCAGTGTCGGGAGATAACTCCGGGTTGAGTCGGATGATGTTGCCGTGCTCGACGGCTGCCGCCGGTATGACCACCTGCTGGGCGAATCCGCCGTCGAGAGTGATTCCAAGCGCCTCCGTCCGGGCACAGAGGTTCTCGTTGCCGCCGCGGCAGAATCTGCACTCCCCGCAACCGATATTGGGTGCGACGAAGACCGTGTCTCCAACCTTGACATCTACGGTGGTGGCCGTGCGATCGGCGATTTCGCTGACCACGCCAACGATCTCGTGCCCGGGCACCCGGTCGGTCACGCCGGCGTACGCCGCATGGGTGCCCTTGACGATGCGAACGTCGGTGCCGCAGACGCCGGCGCTGGCGACGTTGACGCGGACTTCGCCGGCACAGAGTTTCCGGGCGGGACGGTGCTGGATCTCGAGCTGGTGGGGTCCCCGGTAGACCAGGGCTTGGATAGTCACTCGCGATCTCCAGAGTCCACTTGCCATGGCGGGATCGTCATAGTCAACGCCTCACTGACCGCGTGCAGTGCGGTTCTCCAGCAGCGAGACCGTACCGGCGAGGACGAGGGCGACGGCTTGGGTGCCTGCGGCCGTCCCGACGCGTACGGGGGCGCCGCCGATCACATCGATGAACTCCGTCATTTCCCGGGCGTACGCCTCGGCGAACCGGTCCCGCCATGACGGGAACACTGGCGAGCTGGCGTGCCCGGTCCCCGCAGTCACCGAGATGAGCCCGGCTGGCCCGGTGGTGCCGACTTGCAGCAGCCCGGCCGTGCCGACGATCTCGACTCGGGAGTCGTAGCCGTAATCGGCCGGGCAGACTCCGGTGACGACGGCGATGGTGCCGGAGCGGAAGGTGATGGTGGCGGCAAGCGTGTCGTAGAAATGCGGAGTGGTGACGCCTCGTTCGGCGCCTTTGAAGTTAGCCACGCGGACGGCGATGTCGACGGGCTCGTCGTTGGCGAACCAGGTCACGGTGTCAAGGTCGTGACTGGTGACCTCGGCGAGCATGCCGTTCGACGTACGGATGTCGTTCGCCCAGGCCGGTGGCAGACCCGGTCCGTGGGTCAGCGATTTGATGATCATCGGGGTGCCGATCTCTCCACCACTGAGCATCGCGGCGGCGTCGATGAAGTCCTGGTCGAAGCGGCGCATGAAGCCGAGCTGCACGGCAGCCCCGGATCTGTCCGCCGCGGCCGTGATGGCGTGGCACTCGATGAGGTTCATGGCCATCGGCTTCTCGAGATGGATGCTGATACCTGCTTCGAGCGCGGTCACTGCCTCGTCGCGGTGGGTGAAGGTCGGTGTGGTGATGACGGCACCATCGAACGCGGCGACCCTGGAGAGCCTCGCGCAGGCTCGGGAAGGTCGCCCGGACTCCGAAGTCGCCGGCGAGCTTCTGAGCGGCCTCGAGGTTCGGGTCGCAAATCGCCACTACATCGGCCCGATCGGCGACTCGCCTGAGGAGGTTGCCGGTGTGGAGTCGTCCGACTCGGCCCGCACCGACGATGCAGATACGTGTCCTGGTCAAGGTTGCTCCTTCCGTCTTCGTGTCATCGGGTGCCGGTGGGTCATTGCCCAGTAGGTCATTGCCCAGTAGGTCATTGCCCAGTAGGTCATTGCACTGCCTCGTCGGCATAGGCCGCGGCGAGCCGATCGGTCCAGCGGCGGTAGCGGCGGTAGACGTCGTCGTAGGCTTCCCGGCTGCCGGTGTGCGGTTTGGCGGTTGGCCCGTACGCGGTGGCTGGGAGCGGCGGCACGCGATCGCCGATCGCGGTCATCGCGACAGCGGCGGCGCCGCGGGTTCCGGCGTCGACGCCAATGACGGGCCGATAGGGGATCTGCAGCACGTCAGCCTTGATCTGGTTCCAGGTGGCACTGCGGGCGCCGCCACCCATGCCGATGATGTGCCGGGCTGGCCGGCTCCGGTCGGCGGTGCGAGACAACTCGGCGTATCTGCGGTACTCGAAGGCGATGGACTCCAGAGTCGCGCGAGCCAGGTCCTCGCGGGTGCTGATCGAGGAAAGGCCGATCACCGCGCCCCGCATCGCCGGGGCGGCCGGCGCTACGCGGCCGCTGACATGCGGGGAGACGATGATGCCGCCGCTACCGGCAGAGGCCGCGTCGGCAGCAGCACCGAGTCTGTGGTAGGCGTCGTCTGAGTCGACCTCTCCGAACAGTTCGCGGCACGTCCAGTCGATGAGTTGGCCGGCGCCGGCGACATAGGCCAGCGCGTACCACCGTCCGGGCAGCGCGGCTCTCATAATCATCAGGGTCGTCGTCGGATCGGAGACGTAAGACTCCCGGCAAATTCCAAAGACGGCGGCGGTGCCGGCGACATCGAATGCCTCGCCGGGATCCAGGACGCCGGCTCCGAGCGCGCTGGCGGCCGTGTCTCCGCAGCCGGCGGCGATGGGCAGCCCTCGCGGCAGTCCGAACAGCTCTGCGGCGTCGAAGGTGAGGTGGCCGACGATGTCGGTGCTGGCCACGATCCGCGGCAGCAGTCGCTGGTCAAGTCCGACAGCGGTGACGAGCTCGCCGTCCCAGTCGTCCGCCGCCCCGTTGGCCACCGAAGTGAAGTGCAAGTAGGTCGGGTCGATGAATGCTTGGTCACCTCTCAGCCCCGCGGCCGTACCAGCCACATACCCGGCCGCGGTGACGAAGGACGCCGCGTCGTCGCAGGTGCGGGGTTCGTAACGCTGCCACCAGGCCATCTTCGGGCCGATGCTGATGGTCGGTGGGCAACCAGCTGTAGCGGTGATGCGCTCGCCCAGGCGCTGTCCCAGTTCAGCGGTGATGTCGGCGCATCGCGTGTCCAGCCAGGAGTCGTAAGGGGCCAGGGGACGGTGTTGTCGGTCGACCAGGCCTACCCCAGCCATCTGCCCGACGATCGCGAGTGCCTGGACAGCCTCGGCGCGGGTACCCGAGTCGCCCATGCATCGTCGGCTTGCCTGCGCAGCGGCGTTCAGGAGGTCATCAAGATCTTGTTCGGCTCGGCCGACCGCGGGTTGGCGCAACGGCACCGGCATGGCGGCTGTGGCGATCATCGTTCCGTCCAGTCGATACAGTCCGGCCTTTACCTGGCTCGTCCCGAGGTCGATCCCCATCACACAACGCGTCACAACACCTCCAGAGCCGCCAGCAGGTTCTTGACTGCCATCTGAGTGGCGTTTCGGACGCTGGCGGTAGTGAACGCCCCTAGATGTGGAGTGGCGATCACCCGCGGGTGTTTCAGCAGTTCGCTGACTCGGGGTGGTTCGCAATCGAAGGCGTCGACGGCGTACCCGGCGACGTGACCGCTGCGCAGGCCGGCCAGGACAGCGTCGTCGTCCACCAGACCAGAACGTGCGGTGTTGATCACGATGACGCCGGGCTTGGTCTCACGGAGCAGGTCGGCGCTGATCAAGGGGGAACCGTCGGGCGTGGGTGGACAGTGCAGGCTGATGATGTCGGATCGCTGTGCGAGCTCGGTGAGGGTGACGAGCTCCACGGTGGTGTCGCCGGGTACCGGATCGGAACCGATCACGGTAGCGCCCAGAGCGCTGAATGTGGCGGCGCTCCGTCGGCCGACGGCGCCGAGACCCACGACGCCGACTGTGCAGTCGGCCAGTTCGCGTCCTTCGAATCGACACCACTCGCCACGGACCAGCGCTGCCGAAGACCATGGCACATTCCGCAGGGCGGCGAGAGCAAGAGCGAGCGCCAGCTCGGCAACACTCTGCGCGTTGGATCCTCGCGCGTTGACAACGGTGATGCCGAGCCGACCGGCTGCGGCCAGGTCGATCGCGTCGGTGCCGACACCGTTGCGGGAGATGATCTTCAATGTCGTCGCGGCCTCCAGGACGGGTGCAGTGATCGCTTCGACTCCAGCCAGCCACCCGACGCAGCCGGGCACGAGCATCACGAGCTGCTCGGCGCTCGGCGTCATACCAGCGGGTCCGCTGACCAGCTCGAACGTCTCCCGAAGCGATTGGAGCTCTGGCACGCGGTCCAATCCGTACCGGGTCAGGGAGCGGGGGGTGATCAAGATTCTGTTCACGACGGCACCGTTCGTCGCCGGCCAGCGATCGCGGCGAGCCGGTCGAACTTCGGCCCCGATGTCGGGATGGCGATGTCGAACACCTCGGCGATCACCTGCGTCCAGCCGTGCAGGAAGTACGCCCAGCCGTCTTCGATCCGACATCCGGCGGCCCGGGCCTGGTCGAGGAAGATGAGATCTCCGCGGTAGTTGAGGTCCCAGGCGACCGCCTGGTGCGGGAACTCAGCTCGGTCGGTGAGAGGTGATCCGGGAGCGTCCTTGCCGAGCCCGGTTGCGTTGACGACCAGCGAGTGTGGCGAGAGCCGTGGCAGCACGGCGTCGTTATGGTCGGCGATAGGGGCGGTCACACACTCAATCGGGATGTCGGTGCCGAGGTCGACATGCATGCGGCGAATGGCGTCGAGGCGGTTGGCGCTGCGGTTGGTCACAACGATCTTCCGTGGCCGGTCTGCGCCCCGTTCGGGTCGGGTGAGGAACCAGCTGATGGCAATGGCGGAGCCTCCAGCGCCGAGCAGCAGGCAGTCGGCCCCGGTGTCGGCCCAATACCCGGCCGGGATGAATACGTCGAGCGCCAACCCCGATGAGATGGGGTCCTTGGCGTGACACCGGAGGTGGGTGTCACGTTTGGAGAGGCAGCTCGTCTCTCCCATCAGGGCCGCGGCTGGGTCGATCTCGTCGAACATGTCGTGGCATGCCTGGTAGAGATCAATCTTGTGGGTGGTGACCAATGCCCCGCGGCTCAGCGGGTCATCGGTCAACCACGCGACGACTTTGCGGTAGTCGTCCGGCGCGGCGTGAATCGGCAGGTCGACGCCGTCGAGGCGTACATCGCCCAGCCCGAGCTCGCGCGCCCAATCGGGGAAGATCGAACGGATCGATGACCTGGCCGTCGTGACGCCGATGAAGTACATCGTCGGGATCTCAGCAGGCGCTGGCCGCTCCCAGTTGTCGCCGGCCGGGGTGTGGGTCAGCTGCGTCATGGCCCCTCCGTGTCGAGCTCCCAGGGCGGCTCATCCCTTGACTGCTCCGGTGGAAAGCCCCGGACGAACCGCGTTTGGACGAGTGCGAATGCAATAACGATAGGGACGCTGGCGAGGATGGAGGAGGCCATGATGTAGTTCCAGCGGATCGGCCAGATCGTTGGGGCGACGATCGAGGATCTTATTTTCTTACTTTGTGTAAGTAGAGTAGCGACTTGCGGCGACCAACCGACCCGAATGTGGCTGGGCTGTGAGTTGGACGTGCAGGACGAGGCTGGCGGCGCCCAGGGCGGCGACGTCGTTCCCGATGCTCGACAGCCCTACCCGGACCGCATGGATCGATCGGGCCCACGAGTGGCGGGTCAGCTGCTCCGCTGCCGCGTCGGCGTAGATCTGACCGACGAGGCTGAAGCCCGGTCCCGCAAGGATGATCTGGGCCAAGTCGAGCAGGTTGATGATTGACACCAATGTCGAGCCGAGGTAGTCCGCGGACTGTCGGATCAGCTGGTACGCGCGGTTGTCACCGGCCGCCGCAGCTCGGGCGATCTTGACGTAATCCCCGCGGATCATCCTCCGCGTCCCCCGCAGTCCGAGATCGGCGGTCAGTCCCTCGTCCTGCCGGGCGAGCTCAACGATGCGTACCACACCGCCGACGGCGTGGAGACAGCCACGCCGGCCGCACACGCAATCCGGCCCGTTCGGGTCAGCCGTCATGTGGCCGATTTCCCCCGCATTTGACGATGCGCCGCGGTAGATGGTGCCTTTGATCACCAGGCCGAGACCGAACCCGTCTGTCATGTAGACGGTCGCGAAGTCCTCCGTCGACGGCAGCCGGCCCACCCAGTACTCTCCGATAGCGGCGCAGGTCGAGTCATTCTCGACGACTACCGGTTTGCCCGTCGCCGCGCCGAGGGTCTCCTCCAAGGCGAAGTGTTCCCAGTCGGTCGCCTTGGGGTTGGACCAGTGCTGGTCGCGGCTGCCTCGCCGTCCGGCGATTGCTACGCCGATCCCAACCATCCGCCCACCGTCGAGGCCGGCGGAGTTGATGAACGCTGTGATTTCCTCACCTATGCGCTGCGTCACCTCATATGGCGACTTGGTCCCGGTGCCCTTCGACGAGCGCTGAGCGACAACACGACCACCGAGGTCGATCGCTACATAGGTGATCTGGTCAAAATCCAACTCGACACCCACGGCCGTGCGGGCCGCCGGGTTGAGCTGCAGCAAGGTGCGCCGTTTTCCGCCAGTGGATTCCCCGAGTCCGATTTCAGTGATCAAACCGTCGTCGAGCAACTGCCTGACGATCCGGGTGATCGACGCTCCGGTCAGGCCGGAGCGGTCGACCAGCTCAGTCCGGCTGACAACTCCGCTCGAGCGAATGAGATCGAGGATCGCTCCGTGCGTCTGGACCGCGGTCGCGCCCCGGAACTGGCTGCTCACGTCCCGGCCGCGCTCGGCGCGAACCCTTCGAGGGCGGCTACCACGAAGTCGTGATCTTCGTCTGATGTCAGTCCGGAGACGGTCACGGCCGCAACGACCCCGGCTCCCCGGACGCGCACCGGGAACGAACCGCCGGCCGCCGCGAATGTGGCGGTGTCGAACCACTCTGTTGACCATGGGTCGATGCCCTGAGCCGCGAACCGTGCGGCCACCAGCGCGGTGCTTGTCTCGTACCGGAAGACTGTGTTGGCCTTACGATTCAGCCAGGCCTCATTCTCCGCAGTCGTCCCCGCGAGAGCTGAGCGGAAGAGGACTAGGCCAGGCCTGCGGATGTCGATGATCACCGGCAGGACTTCGGCGAGTGCACGCTCCACCATCTGCGTACCTAACTGCCACGCAGCAGCATGGTCGAAGGACTCGAAGATGAAACGGGTTTCGTGCGCGTTGAGCGCCGCCATCCTTTCAGCGAGCGCCTCGGTCATCTGTTCTCCTCACAACTCGTCGACCGTTTCATGTTCTGGCCTTGGGGCGGGAGCGTGCCAAGGCTGCTCGTCGACAGTGACACGCACACCGGACGCTGCGGCCTCAACGATTGCCAGGCCGATCGCATGGTCGTGACACGCCTCCGCCAGCGGGTACGGTGGCCGAGCCTCACCTCTGGTCCAAGCTCCCATCTGATCGAGCAACGTTGCGACTGCGATGTCGTCATCTGACAGCCGCCCACCTTCGTACTGGTTTCGGAAGACGACCTGGCCGTCCAGCGACAGATGAGTGAAGTCCAGACCCTCATAGTTCATGCCGATCCCGGTCATCGACCGCTCGATGCGTGATGTCACAGGCGTCACATCATCGGCCATCCGTACGACGGTCTCGTCAAAGATCTCCCCGGTCGAGCCGCGAACCATCAAATGATCAGGTCGCACCGGATTCCACCACTGGTTTTCGGTGAAGTCGTAGCTGCCCATCCGTCCTGAGCCGAAATCGATCCAGGCCAACGTGGTCTCGGCTGGCCTGGCCTCAGTGTCATGAGTCCAACCGGTCGGGGTGATCGGGTCCACGAGCTCGGCAGTGAACGTATGGGCGGTCACGTCAGCCGGCTCGCGGTCGACTGAGAGAAACTGTCGCATGAGCGCGACCGCGTGGTAGAGGTGAGTCGAGCTGACCAGCACCGAGGTCGGTTTGCCGATGACGCCGCTCTCGACTATGGCGAGCCTGGCGGCATGCAGCGGCATCAGCGGGTACTGCTCGGCGACCTGGACCAGACCGGTGCCTCCCACATCAGACCAAAGGGCGTGCAGCCCTGGCAGATCCGGTGCTGGCGGCGTCTCGGCGAGCACAGGGATACCTTGCTCGACCAGGCGCGCGGTAAGTTCCGGTGTCACCTGCCACGGGACGCTGACAATAACGAAGTCGGGCCGTTCCACACTCAGTAACTCCTCGACGGTCCGGAAGGTCGGCAGCCCCCAATCCTGCTCGACGATGGTTCCAGAATCCGCGCGACGGGCCACCACACCCGTCGCCCGGAAACGGTCGGGCATGAGATAGGCCATTCGGAGGAACACCGACGACCGCCAGCCGGTCCCAACCAGCCCGAAGCTCGCTTGCGTGACTCTCCGCTGCATCTTTGACGTCACGGCGGCCGGGACGAGGACTTCGGGGTGCGCGGTGGGGTAGTGGCGGGGGTGGACCTGGGCCGCTCTTCGGTGGGGCACCGATTCCGTGGTCACCCGGCGTCCAGCCAGGTCGACGGGGGCGGCATGAGATCGGTCATCTCGGTCCAGAACGGCTCGGGCAGTACCAGCTCTGCGGCCGTCAGAAGGCCTTCGAGTCGTGACAACTTGCTGAACCCGACGATTGTGGAGGTGATCAGCTCGTCACGGGTGGAGGCCTGTAACGCGGCCGTCGCGAGGTCCGTACCCCACCGTTGGCACACCTCCGCCATTGCGGAGATCGCTGCCAAGGTTTCCGGATGGGCCGGTCGGTAGCCATAGGAGGTGCTTCCACCCCGCGGGTTGGCAAGGATCCCACCACCGTAGATCGCCGCGTTCATGACGCCCATTCCGGCGTTCGTCGCGAGGGCGATGATCTTCTCAGCGCTCCGATCCACCAAGGTCCAGCGATTGTGTACCAGCAAGACCTGAAAGACTGACAAGTTCAGGTACCGCTCCATCACCTGCACTTGTCCGCCGGCGAGCCCGATCGCGCCGATCTCGCCGTCGTCCCGTAGCCGAACCAAAGTGTCGACCGCGCCTCCCGGTGCGGTCATGTACTCGAAGTCGTGAAACTCCGGGTCATGCAGGTAAACCAGCGGCAACCTCTCGACTCCGAGCCGTTCTCGGCTCTCTCTGATCGACTGTTCGACTCGCCTGCCTGAGTAGTCGGATCCGATGGCATCGACCTTGGTCGCCACCAAGAAGTCGGGCGGCAGTCCTCCGTGTCGCTTGATCGCGAGGCCGATGCGTCGCTCGCTCTCGCCCTCGCTGTAGCCGTTTGACGTGTCCAGAAACCGGATCGGGCTCTCGAGGATCGCCTCTACCAAGTCGACGGCTCGAGCCTCGCTGACCTCGTACCCGAAGTTCTCCGGCATGCTCGCGAGATGGCTGCCTCCCGCGCAGATGGCGCTCACGGTCAGACCCGTCTGCCCGACGGGCCGAAGCCACGGATATGAGGTGTTGGGAACATGCCAGCCTTGAGGGCCAGCGGAATGAGTCATGCGAAGCTCCCTTCGCGGAAGTTTCTTTCTATCGTAAATTAAGAATGTCGTCAACGAGGTCGAAAATGGAGGACCCAGTCATCGACGCGCGCCGAGCCGGTAGGCCGCGGTGTTCCAACGGATCTCGTTGGCGAAGCTGCGCCGGTCGGTGTCGGCGTCGATGATCAGCAGTTCGGTGTTGATCATGTCGGCGAAGTCGGTCAGTTCCTCGGTGCCGACGGCCTGGGAGAGGACGGTGTGGTGCGGTCCGCCAGCGGTGAGCCAGCATTCCGCCGAAGTAGCCAGGCTGGGACGGGGTTCCCAGACGGCGCGGGCCACCGGGAGCCTGGGCAGGGGCTCGTCCGGTTGTACGACGTCGACCTCGTTGACCACCAGGCGGAACCGCTCACCAAGATCGCAGATGCCGAGCACGGTGGCCGGGCCGCTCGCGGCGGTGAACACCAGCCGGACCGGGTCCTCGCGGTCGCCGATGCCGAGCGGGTGGATCTCCACCCGCGGACGGTCGCCGGCGATCGTTGGGCAGACCTCGAGCATGTGTGCACCGAGAATCTTGTGCTTGTCTCCGGTGAGGTCGTAGGTGTAGTCCTCCATGAAGGAGGTGCCGCCGGGTTGGCCGGCGCCGATCGCCTTGATCGTGTGCAGCATCACCGACGTCTTCCAGTCGCCTTCGCCGCCGAACCCGTACCCCTCGGCCATCAGCCGTTGCACCGCCAACCCTGGCAATTGCCGGAGCCCACCGAGGTCCTGAAAGTTCGTGGTGAAGGCACCGAAGCCGCCCTGGGTGAGGAAGTGCCGGAGGCCTACCTCGATCCGGGCGCCGTAACGCAGCGACTCGTGTCGCTCCCCGCCGACAGCCAGTTCGGGGACCACGTCGTAGAGATCCCCGTATTCCTGCACCAGGTCGTCGACCTCGGCGTCGGAGGCGGTGTCGACCGCCGCGACAAGATCATTCACGCCCCACGTGTTCACCGAGACCCCGAAGCGGATCTCGGCATCGACCTTGTCGCCTTCAGTGACCGCCACATCGCGCATGTTGTCGCCAAACCGGGCAAGCTTCAGCCGCCCGACCGCCGCGTACCCTCGGGCGGCGCGCTGCCAGGAGCCGATCCGCGCGGACACCGACGGGTCGGATACGTGCCCGACCACGGTCTTGCGGGCAACGCCCAACCGGGTTTGGATGTAGCCGAACTCGCGGTCGCCGTGCGCAGCCTGGTTGAGATTCATGAAGTCCATGTCGATTTCAGACCAGGGCAGGGCGGCGTCCGCCTGAGTATGTAGGTGCAGCAGCGGCACCTGCAGCGCGCCCAGTCCGCGGATCCACATCTTTGCCGGGGAGAAGGTGTGCATCCAGGTGATCACGCCCAAACAGTTGGAGTCGGCGTTCGCCTCCAGCATGACCCGATGGATGGTTTCGCTGTCGGTCAACACGGGCTGCCATTGCACGCGCAGCGGGAGCTGCCCCGACTCATTGAGTTGATCGACAATCTGCTGCGATTGACGCTCGACCTGCTGGAGCGTCTCGGGACCGTAAAGGCCCTGGCTTCCGGTCAAGAACCAGCAATAGGACACCGCTGCCATGGTGCTTCCTCCATTCGGACTGCGATCAACGTTGGCCGTAGACCCGCTGGTAACGGTCGAAAAGCGAGTCGACATCGGATTGCGCGATCGGCAGAGGCTGACCAATCTGGCGCGAGATGTGTACGGTGCGAGCGACGTCCTCGCACATCACCGCAGCCTTGACCGCTGCCATCGCCGTCGCGCCGATGGTGAACACGCCATGGTTCTTCATCAACACCGCCGACGAGCGATGTCCTGACAGGGTTTCGACGATTCCCCGGCCAATAGAATCGTCGCCGATCAACGCGAACGGCCCCACCGGGATGTCACCGCCGAATTCGTCGGCGATCATGGTCAACACGCATGGGATCGGTTCCCCGCGAGCAGCCCAAGCCGTGGCGTACGTCGAGTGGGTATGCACCACCCCGCCAACCTCGGGCATGTGCTTGTAGACGTAGGCGTGCGCTGCGGTGTCCGACGACGGCGCGTGATCACCTTCCACCAGATTGGCGTCAAGATCAGTAACCACCATTTTGTCGGCCGAGAGCTCGTCATAACTCACTCCTGACGGCTTGATCACCAGCAAATCCCGTCCAGGAACTCTCGCCGACACGTTGCCCGCCGTCCACACGACCAGTGAGTTTCGTGGCAAATGATCATGCAGCTCTGCGACTTCCTTGCGGATCTGCTGCACCACCTCTCGGACCTCAGCATCTACGCTCATAGGGTCGCTCCTCATCGCTGCTGTGTGGCACGACGATATCGTTCGGCCTCGACCCGTTGGATGGCCTGGTTCAGTGTCGAGTTGTTGATCATCGACCGTTCCAGCAATCGGTGCGACTTCGCGGATCACATCCGCTGAACCAGGTCTAGTACCGTCTCGCCAAGGGTTCTAGACAGCCAGGAAGGGTACGCGACATGGCGACCAACATGAGCCAAGCCATCATCGAGGGCCGCACCGCTATGGGAATCGAGCTCGGGTCGACGCGCATCAAGGCGGTGTTGATCGGACCTGACCATGCGCCGATTGCGGTGGGAAGCCACGACTGGGAGAACCAGTTCATCGAGCGGACCTGGACCTACTCCTTGGACGCGGTCTGGGGCGGGATCCAGGCGTGCTACGCCGCTTTGGTTGCCGACGTGCAGCGACGCTACGACGTCGAGCTGATCTCGGTCGGCGCGTTCGGAGTCTCGGCCATGATGCATGGCTATCTCGCCTTCGCCTCCGACGGCGAACTGCTGACGCCGTTTCGAACCTGGCGCAACACCAACACCGGCGACGCCGCCGAACGCCTGAGCGCCGAGTTCGGACATAACATCCCCCACCGCTGGAGCATCGCGCACCTCTACCAGGCAATCCTGAACGGTGAAGAGCATGTCGGCAGCATCGCGCACCTGACCACGCTGGCCGGCTATGTCCACTGGCAGCTCACCGGCCGGCAGGTCCTCGGCATCGGAGATGCCAGCGGGATGGTTCCGATCGACATCCGCGACCGGCAGCTACGACGCGACGATGCTCCGGCGATTCGATCAACTTGCCGCCGAAGCAGGAGTGGAACTGCGGTTGGCCGACCTACTGCCCGCGATCGCAGTCGCCGGCCAGCCCGCCGGCGAGCTCACCGAAGCCGGCGCCAAGCTGCTCGACCCGGCCGCACTGCTGCACCCGGGAATTCCCATGTGCCCACCCGAGGGCGATGCTGGGACCGGCATGGTCGCCACCAACTCGGTCGCACCACGCACCGGGAATGTCAGCGCGGGCACGAGCATCTTCGCGATGATCGTGCTCGAGCACGAACTCAGCCAAGTACACCGCGAGCTGGATCTGGTCACCACACCAGCCGGCGACCTGGTGGCGATGGTGCACTGCAACAACGGCGCCAGCGAACTGGATGCGTGGGTCGGCTTGTTCGCGGAATTTGCCGAAGCGCTCGGTGCCGACGTCGACAGCGCCAGGATCTTCGAGACCTTGTTCATCGCCGCTCGGGACGGTGCGCCCGACTGCGGCGGGCTGATGGCCTACAACTACCTCTCGGGCGAGCCCATCACCGAACTCGACGAAGGTCGCCCGCTCTTCCTCCGCTCCCCTGACGGCAGCTTCAATCTCGCCACCTTCATGCGCACCCACCTGTTCGCATCCCTGGCCACGTTGCGGATCGGCATGGACGTATTACAGAAGACTGAAGGGGTACGGCTTGAGCGGATGTTCGCACACGGGGGCCTGTTCAAGACCAAAGGCGTTGCGCAGAACTTCCTCGCTGCCGCCATCAAGACCCCCGTCTCGGTCGGCGAGGTCGCTGCCGAGGGCGGCGCGTGGGGAATCGCAGTCCTCGCGGCGTACCTCGTCCATCAAACCGGCGGCCAGACCCTGGACGACTTCCTGAACACCCACGTATTCGCCGACACCGACCTGCTGACGCTAGACCCCGACCCGGCCGAGGCCGCCGGCTTCGACGCCTTCATGCAGCGATACATCGCCGCCCTACCTGTGGAACGAGCAGCCATCGAACACACTCAGGCGAATTCCTAACCCGTTCGCTCCGGACATTTCATTCGGCGAGGACGCGGACGTCCCACGGGCCGAGCTCGAGGTCTCTCATCGGACTTGCGCCTTCGTCGAGAACATCAGTCATCTCATGGGGAAGTGTGAGCTGGACCGGCGTCCAACTCCAGTTGTGGACCACGTGGATCCGCTCGCCAGCCTGATTGGTTGCCGAGTACACGGTCACCGACGCAGGCAGCCCATCCCATGGCTCTTTCTGCGTCCGAGGAGCAAGCCATCGAACAAGATCAGCGGCGAAGACAGGGTTCGGCACGGTGCCGACCGTGGTGATCCGGCCCTGACCGTACTCGCTGGACACCACGCTCGGGAACCGACCGAAGTGTGGGTGTTCGTAGCCGACGATCACCTTCGCACCGTCGCTGATGAGCTGGTCAACCCAGCTTGTCGCCGCAGCTCCTTCCGACAGGTTGATCGCGTCCGTTTCGGCAACCACCGGCAACGGTTCGGGGAGGTTGGAAAACTCCTGATAGCGAACGCCTCCGCCCTCTGCCAGGTGGGCCGGTTTGACCTCGAGCCGAGCCCTGCCTTCCTCGTCGCCGTAAGCGGTGCGCGGACCGATAACAAGATGGCCGCCGGCGGCAGCGTAGTCCCGCAGCCACGCCAAGAGAGCGTCATCGGCGACCAGCAGACCAGCCACGACCAAGACCGGCAGCTCGGCGGCAAGCGCGGCTGGCTCGAGCTGCCGACTGCCGTCGGCCCCGATGATCTGGACGTCGTGGATGAGACGCGCCGGCACCCGGGCATCGAAAGTACCGCTGTAGAACGCGTCGAAGATCCGATGGTAGGACCGCTGATCCATGTCGGACGGAGATCCGACGCTGGTCGTGCCGGGCTTCGGAAAAGCCGCCTGAAAGGCCAAACCCCACTTGGATCGAGACGAGTACAGCAGACCGATGTCGGCGTCTGGCCGTAGTCCGACGACTCGGGAACCGGCTGCACTGAAGTCGGCGCCGAGCCGACTCAGCTCCGCGTATACGCGTCCCGGTTGCTGGTCGTGCGGCAGTATGCCGACCCAGTAAGTTTCGGTGCCGAAGTGATTGGTGTGCCAGTGCCAGTACTCGATCATCTCCGCGCCGCGAGCGACGAATGCCCAGGCGGCCTGCCGCCACTGTCCATCGAAGGCGGGGAAGTTCATTGCAGATCCGCCGATCGCGCCCGCGTTGGTCTCAGTGATCAGGAAGGGAGCCTGCTTGGAGGCGTACATCCGGTCTGCCGAGAGGAAAAGGCTCCATGCACCTGACGTCGTCCAGCCCTGAGCAGCCACGCTGGTGCTGGGCAAAGCGAGCGCGTCCTGCATGGCGTAATAGGGGTTTCCGGCGGTCACATCGAGGGCGCGGGTGAGGTTTGCATCGTCGACTGTCGGGCGTTCGTAGGAGATGCAGGTCGTGACGAACTGGTCGTCCCGGGCGTACTCACGAACGATGTCGGCCTGCCAGGCGATGAACTCGGTGGTCAGCTTGGCCTGGAAAACCCGCCAGGCAAGATCGTACTGGGGTTGCCAGTTGCCGTCGGGTGTCCACAAGTCGGCCCACGTGGTGAGCTTGTGGGACCAGTAGACCAGTCCCCACGCCTCGTTGAGCGCTTCGACCGTGCCGTAGGTATGACGCAACTCGTCGACAAATCGTTGGAACACGCCGTGGTTGTGAAACAGCAGCATGCCGGGTTCATTGTCGACCTGGTAGCCGATGACGGCGGGATGGTCGGCGTAGCGGGAGGTGATCTTCCGGATGACGCGTTCGGCATGGAACTTGAATGCGGGGTGGGTGTAGTCGATCTCTTGCCGTGCGCCCCACGGCATTCGTTGGCCAGTAGAGGTCTCAGCGGCGATCTCCGGATAGCGACGGGCCAACCAGGGCGGGGCCGCGTAGGTGGGCGTACCGAGAACGACTTTTATGCCGCGCTGGTGGGCACCATCGAGCACCGGCGCGAGCCAATCCAGGTCGAACCGTCCTTCCTCAGGTTCCCAGGTGGTCCAGACGGATTCCCCGACCCGGATCACGGTGAATCCGGCGTCGGCCATTAGGTCGAGGTCGGTCTCCAGCCGGGGTGAGGGCTGGTACTCGTGGTAATAGGCGGCGCCGAACAGCACCCGCTCACGAGGTGAGTCCATGACTGCAGTGTCCTTTCGAGAACGATCAGGCCTTGACGCCACCGGAAGCCAGCCCGGACTCCCAGTAGCGGGAGAGGAACACGAACGCGATCACCAGCGGGATGATCGAGAGCAGCGAGCCGGTGATGATGGTCGAGAAGAGGGCCTGGGAGCCCGAGCCGGCGCTCGCGGTCGACTGCCACTGGGCCAGGCCAACCGTTAACGGGAACTTGTCGGCCGAGTTGAGCATGATCAGCGGCAGGAAGTAGTTGTTCCACGTCGCCACGAGTGAGAAAAGCAAAACGGTCACCGAACCTGGCAGCAGCAGCCGGAACGCGATGGTGAAGAAGATCCGCAGCTCCCCGACGCCGTCGACCCGGCCGGCTTCTATCAGTGTGGCGTCGACCGCGTCGGCGGCGTAGACGCGCATCAGGAACACCCCGAACGGGCTGACCAGGCACGGCAAGATGATCGCCCAGTAGGTGTCGGTGAGCTCGGCCCGGGCGAACAGCAGGTAGGTCGGGACGGTCAGGGCCGCGGCAGGGATCATGATGGCGCCGAGAATGATCGCGAACAGCGCGGTTCCGCCCGGGAACTGGTACTTGGCGAAGGCGTAGCCGGCGGCGGTGGCCAAGAACGCGGCGCCGACGGCGCTGACCACGGCGTAAATGAGCGTGTTGACCGCCCAGCGGATGAACACTCCGTCCTGGACGGTCAGCACCGTCTGGATGTTCTCGATCAAATTGAAGTCGGCGAACCACAGCCCGAAGCTGCTGAACAGGTCGTCGTTGGACTTGGTGGAGGCCACCACCAGCCAGAACAGCGGGAGCAGGAAGTATCCCAGGCAGATCAGCATGAAGACGGTGAGCAGCCAGCTGGTGGGTCTCTTCCTTGGGCGGCGCCGGCTCGAGCTGCTCATCGACTTCGGTCCAGGCCAGCGGTGACGACAGTCATGAGCGGCGCTCCTTTCGCTGGGTGCTCAACTGGACGGTGTAGGAGACGATCATGATCACGATGCCGAGTAGGAACGCGAGGGCCGCGGCGTAGTTGGCTTCCTGATTCACGAAGGCGATGTTGTAGGCGTACAGGTTGGGGGTGTAGGCAGTGCCGATCACGTTCGGTGCCAAGGAATACATCAGCTTCGGCTCGGTGAAGAGCTGGAAGGTGCCGATCACCGAGAAGATGACGGTCAGCAGCAACCCCGCCCGGATGGACGGGATCTTGATCGACCAGGCGATCCGGGTCTCCGACGCCCCGTCAACCCGGGCCGCCTCGTACAGCTCGGTCGGGATCGAGCGCAGCGCCGCGTACAAGATGATCATGTTGTAGCCGATGAACTCCCAGTTCACGATGTTCATGATCGAGAACAGCATGACGTTCTGCGTGAAGAACGGCGGAGGTGGGAGACCGAGAGCGGTGGTGATTTGGGCGAACGGGCCGAAGTCCGGGCCGTACAGGTAGCCCCACATCAAGGTGGCCACGACGCCCGGGACCGCGTAGGGCACGAAGATGCCCAGCCGGGTGAACTTCGCCAGCTTCATCATGCCGCTGTCCAGCGCCAGCGCGAAGAACAGCGCCAAGGCGAGCATGATCGGCACCTGGATAACCAGAAAGATGCCCATCCGAAGAATCCCGCTGAGGAACAGCGGATCGGTGAGGGCCCGGGCATAGTTCCCCAGACCCGCGAAGGACGCGCCACCGATCAGTTGCTGCTTGAACAGCGACAAGTACCCGGCGTAGACCAGCGGGATGATCATCATGGCGATGAAGATGACGAAGAACGGCATCACCAAGGCGTAGGCCGCCCCGTATTGACGCCGCTTGGCTGCTGTCGTCCTGGGGCGACGCCGAGCGGTCTCGGCGGCGGTCGGTGCCGCTGAGTCGACGAGAGTGGACATGACAGGTTCTCCTTCCAGGAGTGGGTCGGCAGGGTGCCCGCCGCAGCGGTGGCGGGCACCCTCCGATGTCAGGCGACCGTGAAGCCCTGGTCCTTGGCGTACTTGGCGCTGGCGTCCTGCCAGGCCTGCAGGCCGGCCACGGCGTCGGTCTTGTCTGCAAATGCCTTGCCGAGCGTCTCGGTGAAGTTCGTGTACACGTAGTCCATGAACGGCAGCCACTGGAAATCGGTGCCGACGGTCTCGGAGATCTGGGCGAACTTCTCATTCACCTTCTGCCCGCCGAAGAACTTCGACTCCTGGTTGAGGAAGGTCGGATCGGTCAGGATCTCCTTCATGGCCGGGAACAGGAACTGCTCGTTGGCGAACTTCAGCGCCGACTCCTTGTTGGTGTTGATGTACAGCGCCAGCTGGGAGGCGGCGATCTGGTTCTTGCTCAGCTTCAGCACCGCATCGGTTGAGCCGCCCCAGTTGCTGGACACCAGCTGGCTGGGGTCCCATTGCGGCAGGTCGACCGCCCGCCACTTGCCCGACGTCTTGCCGGCCGTGCCCTGGAGGAACACTGGCCCCCAGGCGGCGATGGGCAGGGTGGCGTACTTGCCGTTTGCCAGGCCCTGGTACCAGGAGTCGCTGAAGTCGGTGTCGTTGGAGGCGGTGCCGTTGTTCACCAGGTCCCCCCAGAACTTGACCACCTTCTTCGACTCCTCGTTCGCGAGGTCGACCTTCACAGTCTGCTTGCCGTCGAATGCGAACGGCCGCACGCCGGCCTGCCACAGGTACGCCACCATCACGCCCGACTGGCTGGGAGCCACGTTGACCAGGTAGCTCTTCGGGTTCTTCGTGCGGTACGTCTCGGCCGCAGCGGCGAAGTCGTCCCAGGTCTTGGGCGGCTCGATCCCGGCGGCGCCGAGCAGGTCCTCCCGGTACAACAGGCCCATCGGGCCGGTGTCTTGCGGAATGCCCCACAGGCCGCCATTGGTGTTCACCTGCGACCACACCCATTCCGGGTAGGCGTCCTTCAGCGTCGCCGGTGCGTACGGGGTCAGGTCCAGCAGGCTTCCCTCGCCCAGGGTGAAGGAGTTGATGTACTGGAACTCCACCTGGGCGACGTCCGGTGCGCCCTGCCCGGACTGGATGGCGGTTCGCAGCTTCTGGTAATGCGGGGCGCCCTGGCCCACGTTGACCAAATCGACCTTGATCTTCGGGTACTGGGTGGTGAACAGCTTGATCTCGTTTTGAATGTCAGGCACCCACGTCCAGAACGTCAACGTCGTGGCGGTGTCCATCGCCGCGTCGATGTCGGACTGAGGGACCAGCTGCGCCGACTGGGGTGCCGCGGCCGGAGTGTCAGGTTCACCTCCGCTGCATGCGGCCAGAAACCAAGCGCTCGAGGCAGCTGCAGCCGTGGAGATGAGGAACTTGCGTCGGGTGAATGGGGTAGCAGACATCGCTGTCCTTCCAGTTTGGTTACATCTGCGGACTGTTGATGGGTGTGTGCCGTGAGCCCGGAATGGGTTCGGTTCGGCGAACAGGCCCTGAGGACCTGCGGATGATGAGCTCAGTGCCGGGCAGGGTGACCGCCTCGGCGGGCGGCTCGCCTCCATCGATCATGCGGAGAAGCTCGGCCAGAATGCGTTGGGCAGTCTGGTCCAGGTCGATGCCGACTGTGGTCAACGGCACCATCTGGAACTCGGCCTCGGGAACATCGTCAAACCCGACGACCGATACGTCGAGGGGGATCTCCCGGCCGGCCTCGTGGAGGGCCCGAAGGATTCCCATTGCCATTTGGTCGTTGGCGGCGAAGATTGCGGTGACATCCTCCCGAGCTGCGAGCCTGCGCCCCTGTTCGTACCCTGACGCGGCTGACCAGTTTCCGTAGAGCACTCGCGGCACACGCACGGAGGCATCGCGGAGCGCTGATCGCCAGCCGTTGAGGCGTTTCTGCGCCGCATCCCAGTCACGTGGGCCCGCCACGTGCCAGACCGTTTGGTGCCCCAAACCGAGGAGGTATCGGGTCAGCTCGCGGCAAGCCCCTTCTTGATCAATATCCACCACAGCTTGTCGCGGAACATTGTGGATCCAGCCGGCGCTCGTCACCACGGGCAGGCCGGCAAGCTGCGCTGGGTCGATATCGATCAGATGGGTTGGCACCTCCACGACCAGACCCTCGACACCGCGGCTCAGCAGCGTGCCGATTCCCTCAGCGACACTTCGTGCAGACAGATCCGGCACCGAAGCGAGGGCGAGCGTGTAGCCCAGCTGACGTGCCTCATGCTCAAGGGTGAAGACTCGTCGCGACGGGCCGATGAACCGCGTTCCCAATGCCAGCACACCGATTGTGTGGCTGCGCTCCCGCCGCAATGCCTGCGCAGCGACATTTGGACGGTAACCAAGCTCCTCGATCGCTCGATTTACCCGTTCGCGTACGTCGGGACGCACATAGGGCGCGCCATTGACGACGCGCGAGACCGTCTTCTGCGACACTCCCGCCACGCGGGCAACATCGAACATGACAACGCCCCGGGAATCCCCAGTGGGTGACGCATTCAATGCAGCCATGTCCGTCTTTCTGACTACGTAGTCAGGTATGGCTACGTAGTCAACCAGTGGGCCCGGAGGTTGTCAATGGATAAGTCGGCCACCTCGCCCGGCATTGGGGCCGTTCGTCGTAGGTCCTTGTGATCAGTGGGGCGGCAGCGACGAGCAAATCCTGGACGGTTCGAGAAGTGGCTGCCCACGATGGGCGACGTGACTAGACGGTATGAGCAGGCCTGAGGCCTCGCTCGCAATTGGTCGTGGGTTGCCGGGCAGGCTGAGAGCTTGTCCGGTAGAGCCACAAGTTGCGGGAGGCCTCAGTGGGGAATGAGCGTACGTTCGTCGGGTTGGATGTGCACGCCAGGTCGGTGACAGGGCATGCCCTTGACGCGGTGACCGGTGAGGTGTGGCAGCGCAAGCTGTGCCCCGATCCGGGCGAGGTGTTGCACTGGGTGTCGGGTCTGCCGGGTCCAGTGAAGGTCGGCTACGAGGCCGGCCCAACCGGATACGGCCTGTATCGCTGTCTCAATGATCATGGAGTGCTGTGTGTCGTGGCGGCGCCGTCGAAGCTGCACCGGCCGCACGGGGATCGGGTGAAGACCGACGCCCGGGACGCGGAGCTATTGGCCCGACTTGTTGAAGCTGGGCGAGATCGTCGAGGTGAACGTGCCGAGTGTGGAGCAAGAGGCGGCCCGGGATCTGGTGCGGGCCCGAGAGGATGCCCGGGCCGACTTGATGCGGGCCCGGCATCGGGTGTCGAAGATGCTGCTCCGGCAGGGGATCGTCTACTCAGCAGGTGATGCGTGGACGAAGGTCCATGACAGCTGGCTGCGCGGCCAACGGTTCGACCAGCAGTCCCGGCAGCTGGCCTACGACTCGGCTTATGAGGCCATGGTGTTGACCGTGGACCGTAGGGATCGTCTGGATCGGGCCATCGATGAGATGGCTGCCAACAGCAGCTACACCCCGGTGGTGCGCCGGCTCGGCTGCCTGCGCGGCATCTCCACATTGACCGGTTTCGCGTTGGCGGTTGAGATCGGTGACTGGCAGAGGTTCACCGGTGCCACCATCGGCGCGCAAGTTTTCTGTGTAAACGGTTGTTGATCTTGTGTTGGGGGCCGGGTTCCTCGGCCTTGAATGGTGTGCCGGTGCTCGCCGCGGTCAAGCCTGGTCGGTAGGTCGGGCATGGTCGTTGGGTTGACCGCGGCTGCGCGCCGGCGGGGTTGGCCGGGATGGAGGAACCCCGCGGTGCGAGGCCGCCGGCTGGTCACAAGGTCACCTCGAGCCGGCCGGGGAAGGCCAGGCTGAGCGCGCCATAGGCGGCGTTCCAGCCCTGTACGGTGCCGCCCTCGACCAGTTTCGGCGGCGCTTTCCGGGGCTGGCCTTTCGGCCGGCCGGCTTCTTTCGCGCGTTCCCTCGCGCGTTTGTCCTCGATGTCGCGGATCGCCAGCCACAACAGCTTGATCACCGCGTCGTCGTTGGGGAAGTGGCCCCGGTTCTTGATGATCTTCCGCAGCTGGTAGTTCAGCGACTCGATGCTGTTGGTGGTGTAGATGATCTTGCGAACCTCGGGCGGGAACTCCAGGAACGGGATGAACCGCTCCCACGCATCGCGCCAGACCCGGACCGTGGCCGGATACTTCTTGCCCCAGGTCGAGCCCTCGAAGATGTCCAGCTCCCGGGCCGCCGCGTCGACGGTCGCGGCGGTGTAGATCGGCCGCAGCGCGGCCGCAGCAGCTTTGCGGTCGTTATAGGAGATGAACCGCATCGAGGCCCGGATCAGGTGCACCACGCAGGTCTGGACCACCGTGTTCGGCCAGGTTGCCTCGATCGCCTCCGGGAACCCGGTCAGCCCGTCGCAGCAGGCGATCAACACGTCGGCCACGCCGCGGTTGCGGAGCTCGGCCAACACCCCGGCCCAAAACTTCGCCCCTTCGGCGGTCTGCACCCAGATCCCCAGCACATGTTTGATCCCGTCGACATCGACCCCGACGGCGATGTGGGCGGCCTTGTTGCGGACCTGGTGGTTGTCGCGGACCTTCACCATCAACGCGTCCAGATACAAGATCGGATAGACCGGCTCCAACGGCCGGGTCTGCCAGGCCTTCACCTCCTCCCCGACCGCGTCGGTGATGTTGGCGATCGTCTCGTGGGACAGCTCGGTGCCCAAGGTGCGTTCCAGATGGGCCTGAATGTCGCGGATCGTCATCCCACCCGAATACAGGCTGATGATCATGTCCGACAGGCCGCCGACCCGGCGCTGCCCCTTCGGCACCAACCGCGGGTCGAAGGTGCCGTTACGGTCCCGCGGGGTGGCCAGATCGAGATCGCCGACCTCGGTGCCAAGCCGTTTCGGGGTCGACCCGTTGCGGGAGTTCCCCGACCCACTCCCCGCCGGGTCATGCTTCTCATAGCCCAGATGACCGGTCAGCTCCGCCTGCAGGCCGGCCTCCAGCACCCGCTTCACCAGCTCAGGCAGAAACCCGCCCTCCCCGGTCAGCTGCACCCCGCCTTCATCGACCCGGTCCATCAACTCCTCCAGGAAGCCCTGGTTGAGGAGCTGATCAACCGCCTCCTCCGCCGGCCTCTTCGGACCGTCAGCCCTCGCCATAACATCCATCCTGTGCCTCGCTTCCTACGAAGCGTTTACACAGACAACCTGATACCCCCTCGGCGCGTTCGTCGGGCTGGTGCCCACCGAGTCCTCCTCCGGCCAGTCCCGCTCCCAGGGCTCGATCACCAAGACCGGCAACACCCACGCTCGCCGGCTGCTTGTCGAGGCCGCCTGGCACCACGCCAAGCCTTACCGGGTGCCCGGTAAAACGATGCGGGATCGGTGGGAACTCGCCCCGCCGGCGGCCCGGGTCCGCGGCCACGAAGGCAACCGCCGACTGCACCAACGCTGGCAGAGGTTCAACGCCCGCAAGAAGCGTCCCGCGGTCGCCGACGTCGCCATCGCCCGCGAGCTTGCCGGCTGGGCCTGGTCGCTCGCCCTGCTCGAATAGCAAAGGTGTAGAAGACTTCTTCACCTCCGTCGCCGTCAGCCTGGTTGCCGCGCGAGGAACGACCCACGATCTAACTATGAACAACCATGATCGACATCTTTCATGATCACGATCGTGGCCACGTTCGCTCCCTAGACCAGCGGCCCGTTCCCGACGAACAGCCCGTCCTGCGGTAACCAACCCGCGCATATCAGTCTGACCGCGCGTCGCACCTGACACGCCAACCAGGAAAGACAAAGACGCAGCGAAGAAGAACGGGCCGGTCTCCACGCACCCAGCGGGGAGGCCGGCCCACCCATGCCCACTTGACAATTCGGGACTACATATCAGTTAGAAACCGTGGTGCAGAGGCACGGCGGTGCAGCGCCGCCGTGAGTGAGGTGCTGGCAGCTTTTGAGACTGGCGGCAGGCAACTTACACTCGCATTGGTTTCTATCCGTCTCCGCCCTGTGTCTGCGGATGTGACCTCATCGAGGTGACGCATGGTCTTGCAGCCGCCGCTAGCAAGAGTTCGCTCAGGCTCCCAGAGTCTGGAGGCCAGCTCCGGGACCCTTGCCGACAACGCCGACGACAAAAACAATCGCGTTGCTACCCCCAAATTGAGGATCGTCAAGGACCACTGATGATGGGGCAGCAGTGGCTTCAGGTGCTGACCGGCATCGCTGTCGCCCTACTACTGACCTGGCTGCTTCTGATCGCAGCACTTGCGATGGGACGCCGCAACGGCAAGATGGTTCAGCTGTCGGCAGCGTACCGTCGGTTTTCGCCGGGTGGTTTCCAGCCTGACCCCAATCGAAAGCTGCGGCTGAAACTGGTGGTTCTAGGGGTCCTCGTCGTCCTCAACGTGGTCTGGTTGGGACTCCTGCTGTCCCAAGCGCCGCGTGAGCAGGCGGCGGAGTCCACCTCAGCTCAGAGCGCGGCCCCAGGCAGTCAGTCGTCGAGCTCCGCCACCTCGCGGGGCTCCGACCCAAGGGAGGGTTGGGCACCGGAGGAGAGCATTCAGTTGGCGGATTTAGCCGTCTCCGCCAGGCCATTCGAATCCGTTCGAATCCAAGGTACGTACGGCGGTGCAGTAGAAATTTTTCTGCGAGTGCAGCGTTGGGAGAGAGGCATGTGGCTGGACTTCCCGTTAGCCACGAGGACCGACCAGTTGGGCCAGTTCACCACTTATGTCGAGCTTGGGCGGCCGGGTCGTTACTGGCTTCGCGTGGTGGACCCCGGCTCCGCCGTGACGTCCAAACCCTTTGTGCTAGTCATCAAGGGTTGACCTACTTCAAGAGCGAATTTACGATCCCGGGAGATTTTCGATCAAGACCGAGGAATGGGGCCTCATGACGGGCTGTACGCAGCGAGGGTGCACCGGCACGATCGTCGACGGTTATTGCGACGTCTGCGGTAGTCCAGTTGGCGCACCCCCATTCATTCCGGCAGTGGCAGCGGCTTCAGCATCATCACCGGCCCTTGCCGGCAGGACCGGCCTGACGGCAAGCGGCCGGGGATCGGGATTTCCCGCGGGACCGAGAAACTGTACGCAGCGAGGGTGTATCGGCACGATCGTCGACGGTTACTGCGATGTCTGCGGCAGCCCAGCTGGCGCGCCGCCGTTTATTCCGGCAGCGGCTTCAACGGCAGCACCTACCCCTGCCGCCAGGACTGGCCTAAAGGCAGGCGGTGGGGGATCGGGATTTCCCGCGGGACCGAGAAACTGTACGCAGCGAGGGTGTATCGGCACGATCGTCGACGGTTACTGCGATGTCTGCGGCAGCCCAGCTGGCGCGCCCCCATTTATTCCGGCGGTACCAGCGGCTCAGCAGCCCAACGGGCCGGAGGAAGAGAGTCCGACCCAGCGGATCCCTCGGGTGCAGGTGCCGGCAGAGCTGCCATCTGCACAGGAGATGGCCGGCCCGGCAGCTGCCGACCCGGAGGAAGAGAGTCCGACCCAGCGGATCCTTCGGGTGCAGGTGCCGGCAGAGCTGCCATCTGCACAGGAGATGGCCGGCCCGGCAGCTGCCGACCCGGAGGAAGAGAGTCCGACCCAGCGGATCCTTCGGGTGCAGGTGCCGGCAGAGCTGCCATCTGCACAGGAGATGGCCGGCCCGGCAGCTGCCGACCCGGAGGAAGAGAGTCCGACCCAGCGGATCCTTCGGGTGCAGGTGCCGGCAGAGCTGCCATCTGCACAGGAGATGGCCGGCCCAGCGGCTGCCGACCCGGAGGAAGAGAGTCCGACCCAGCGGATCCCTCGGGTGCAGATGACGACAGAGCTGCCATCCGCAGAGGAGATGGCCGACGACGCCCAGAAGTTTGACGGGGAGAACGCGCTCGCCAAGGTCAAGCCCGACGGCGCCCAGGACTATCGGACGCGAGTGGAGGGAGCCGAGCTCCCCGACGACGTACGTAAGGCGGCGCTGGGCGAAGTCGACAAGCTTGAACGAACTAGTGACCAGAGCCCCGACTCCGGCGAAATCCGGATCTGGCTCGACACGATTCTCGACCTGCCGTGGAGCACCAAGACCACGGACTGGATCGACATTCAGGGGTCACGCGAAGTTGAAGCGACACTGCGGAGGTTGATTGAGCCAACAGCTGGCGATGTCGAGGGGGGCGATTCCGCGGAGGTTGTGGCGGTGCCTGTCGACGTCGAGGGGGGCGATACTGCCGAGGTTGTGGCGGTGCCTGGCCATGTTGAGGAGGGCGATACTGCCGAGGTTGTGGCGGTGCCTGGCCATGTTGAGGAGGGCGATACTGCCGAGGTTGTGGCGGTGCCTGGCCATGTTGAGGAGGGCGATACTGCCGAGGTTGAGGCGGTGCCTGTCGATGTCGAGGAGGGCGATACTGCCGAGGTTGAGGCGGTGCCTGGCCATGTTGAGGAGGGCGATACTGCCGAGGTTGACCCGGCGATTGCCGATACGGCGAAGGTTGACCCGGCGATTGCCGATACCGAGAAGGCCGACACCGCTCCTGCCGGTCCATACGATGACGACACAGTAGAGACGCCTGCAGTCCTTGCGGGATTTAGCGGACGTCGGCACCCACTTCCTCAAACCCCGGAGCAGGAGGTTCATGCACCTGCGCAGGTTCAAAATCCTGCGGGCAAGAAACGCTCCGGATCTCTGGCCGTAGCCGCCATTGCCTTGGCCGCGCTGCTTATCGGCGCGTTCTTCATCGCGGGTAGAGGTGTGGGCGGTGTGACGGCACAACCGAACGTCACGGTTACGGCGACCGCGACAATGCCGGTGAGCAAGCCGCCGAGTGAGCGCTCAAATGAACCGACGGACACCGGATCCGGTTCGGCGGCGGCGGAGACCATTGAGTTGGAGGATTTAGCCGCCTCGGCCAGGCCCTTCGAAGCTGTTCGAATCCAAGGTACGTACCGCGGTGGAGCGGGCACCTTTGTGCGGGTGCAGCGCTGGGAGGGAGGCAAGTGGCTGGATTTCCCGTTACCCACGAAGACCGACCAGTCGGGCCAGTTCATCACCCAGGCCGAGTTTGGGCAGCCCGGAAGTTATCGGCTTCGCGTGCTGGATCCCGACTCCGGCGTGGCGTCGGAACCCTTTGTGGTAGTGATCAAGAGCTGACAACGTAACTATCCGGAATGGGCCGGCGACGCTCTGCTGAGGTTCGAAGACTGAGGCTGAAACTGATGCTCGTCTGGATGCGACCCACCGCCATGGTAAGACTGACAGGATCTGTTTGCGTGGCCTGTCGATCGAGACGAGGCGCAGGAGGTTTGGCAGGTTGAGCGTGGACCATCCAGAGATTCGCGGGTTGAGTGAGTGGATGCCGCTCGCTCGCGGGGGCTTTGCTGTGGTCTGGAAGGCTCGCCAGGTCGTTGGACCGTGTCGTCGCGGTCAAGGTGTATCAGCGCGAGTTGGATGAAGGCTATCGACGCCGTTTTCTGCGAGAGGCCGCCGCCGCCAGGCTGTCGGATCACCCAGGCATCGTTACGGTCCACGACGCCGGCGTACTGCCGGACGACCGTCCCTACCTCATTATGGATCTGTGGTCGGGCGGGTCCTTGAGCCAATGGCTCAAGCCTGACAAGCGGCCCAGCCAAGAGCGGGTCCGACAGGTCGGCGTCCTGATCGCCGACGCATTAGCCGCTGTCCACGCGTGTGGTGTGCTGCACCGCGACGTTAAGCCAGCCAACATCCTGATCGACAGCTTTGGTAACCCCGGACTAGCCGACTTCGGGCTGGCGACCATGGCTGGCGCTGAGACAACGGCGGCTGATGTGCTATATGTGACTCCGGCATACGCGCCGCCAGAGGCGTTCGGAATGCAGCCCGCAACTCAATACGGGGACGTCTTCTCTGTCGCTGCCACGTTGTATGCCCTGTTGGCAGGTCGCCCTCCTCGTGATGTGCGCGGCGCCAACGTCGCTCTCGAGCAGATGATCGAGGACGCCAAGAGACCAATTGGCCCGATCCCGGGGGTCAACTGGCACTTTATGGACGTGTTGATGACCGCTCTTAGCAACGACCCGGCGGCTCGACCGACCGCGGCGACATTTCGCGACCAGCTCGGGAATCTGCCCTGCTTTTCGACAGGAGGGACGCTTGTCGGTGCTGCCGAAGATGCGTCCTCCGAGTCTTCACCAAGGCCCTCCATGATTTCCGGGCATTCTGCGATTTCGAACAGCCACAATATTGCTCTCAAGGAGGCAACACCGGATTCGAACCGAGCGCCTGGCCAGATGGCGTCCGTCGGCGCACCACGACGGCTAGGAAAACACCGCAGGGGCGTTCCCGTCCTGGCCGCGGCCTTGGTCACTGTGATCGCGCTCGCGACGGCCTGGCTGACCAGCGAACCCACTCCGTCGGCCGTTCCTACCGCAATGACGCAGAGTTCAACCCCCGGCCGATCGTCGTCGAGCGCCGTTCCGTCACCAGCCTCCGACCCTAGGCGGCCGGCTTCTACCACGACACCGGGTGCCAGCGACAGCACGGGCTCCGGTTCGGCCCAGGGGGAGACAATTCAGTTGGAGGACTCAGCCGACTCCGCCAAGCCCTTCCAAACTGTTCCAATCCGAGGTACGCACCGCGGTGGAGCAGACACGTTTCTGCGAGTGGAGCGCTGGGAGGGAGGCAAGTGGGTGCCCTTCCCGTTACCCGCAAAGACCGACCAGTCGGGCCAGTTCACCGCTTATGTTGAGTTGGGGCAGCCTGGTCGATACCGGCTTCGCGTGCTGGACCCCGACTCCGGCGTGACGTCCAAACCCTCTGCACTAGTGATCAAAGGGTGACCATCGTCTGGATCGGCGTTCAAAGCAGGACACAATACACCAGCCGTCTGAGCTCCTGCTGGCACGATGCAGTCGTGCGATCCGGCCGGGCAACCACAATCGATGAGCCCAGTAGTTGTTGGGCTGCTGAGGTTGCCGCGGTGAAGGGGTCGTGGCAACGGTGTGGAGGCACCCGTAGCCGTACCCGCAAGTGCCGCCGGCTGGACCCGTCCCAGGGCGCCTCTTACTAGTCTACTTGGTCCACCTGGATATTGCCGCCCTCGATGTAGCCGCCCCGGGTGTAGCCGCCGTAGGGGCCAAAGATGAGTTCAATGGCGAAGCCGTCCCCGGTGATTTCCCCGCCGCGGGCGGCCCGGTTCACCCTGGTCATACACCAGAACGGTGAACCGGCCGCCCCGATCGCGGAAAGCGTGGCGTCCTGGGACCGGTAGCTGCCCTCGAACAGGGCCGCTCGGAATGCCGTCGAACCGGCGACGTCACAGGGGGGTCGCCGAACACCTCGTCCACAGTCGCCGCAGATCGGTGATGCCCAGGAAGACGATGGGTTTCACAGTGCCGTGGAGCCGGATCGTCCGGGTCTACCGACACCTCGATAATGCTGGTGCCGCTGTCGTGGTAGGTGATCTCGCCCCTGATCACAGCCTTGTCTTGCCCTTCATCTCGCAGGTGAAGTTGAAGCCGAAATTTGCTTCGCCCTTGTAGACGCCGACGAGCGTCCTCCGAATCCAGGCAGGGGTCGCCGACGTATCCCCCGCCGGTCGCCTGCAACCTCCCAGCGCCAGTACCGCAACCAGGGCCATCCCGGCTGCTCCGACCCGCCGGGCGATGAAGCTGGCGGGGTGACTCGTTCACAATCAGCTTTCGCATGTTCATCACCTCTCCCTTTGCATGTTGTTTGCTCACTCGGTTCGTCAGGACCAGACGCCGGCGTACTTGAGGAGATCGGCCATGGTGAACTGGCCGCGAGCCGGCGCTATGGGAGGCGCGGGCTTCCAGGCGGCATTCAGGTACAGATACGAGTTGAGGTCCTTTTGCAACAGGCCGACGAGGACCTCGGCCACGATGCGCCCGCCGACCGGCCCCAGCTGGCGGCCCTTGCCGACGATCTCGGCCTCCTTCAGGATGTAGAACCACAGCGGGGCCTCGCCGGCAAATTCCGGCTTGGCGAGGGTCGCCTTCAGGTTTGCGTTCTCTTCGTCGAACTCGCTAGAACCTTCACCACGTTGTTCGATGATGGGACATCGTCACCTTGATGCGGTGGTTCTGCGACAGCTGGGCATTGGTGAGCGGCGTCACACCCATCAGCTGCGCCACCTGCTGCCCCGAGGGCAGCCCCATCTTCCTGCCACGGAACAGGTTCCGCTGCGCGAGCAGGCTCGAGGAGCTGGTGTCGGGCTGCACCGTCGAGGGCAGCTTGAACAGCGGGCCGGCCAGCGAAGCGTCGAACTGTCGTACGGGCCGGGCGGTGGGTTTGCTGAGGTCCGCATTGAAGAACTTGCTCCACTGAATCCTCAGCCGAGGCGGCAAGAGCGCGCGCCCCATTCATGTTGTTGTCAGTCGCCTGCGCCTCGAACAGCGGCACGCTCGACACGGCCACAGACCCGCTCGTGGTGACCATGTCTCGAACGGTGTAACGGGGCCGCGTAATGCTGTGGCCGAAACGGTATGCCGCCACCGCGAACTCGACCGGGATGAAGGGGCGCCCCAGCGGGTTCGTCGTCTTGTAGTACTTGATGTTGATGATCGGCACCCCGGTCAGGACTTCCTTGTACACCGAGTCGGCCATGGCCTTGCCCACGATGGCGGGCAGGAAGTCGTGGGTCACCATCCACTGGTAATGCCACCGGGCCAGACGTCGGGCCGACTCGAACACTGCCGCCCGGGGCACCCGGAGCGCGCGCATGTAGTCCACCAGCTTGTTGTGGAACATCTGCATGGCCACGTGCATCTGGAGGATGATCAGCTGCTGGTCGTTGCGAGGGTCGGCGATGATGGCTTTGCCGGCGGCGTCGCGGGGCACGTCGTAGACCGTCTCCTCCACGCTTCATCGTGTACGTGGTGCCGTTGAACCGTGATCTGGGTGTAGGGCCGCTTTTCGATCTTGAACTTGTCCCGGTCAGCGGGGTCGTACAGTTGTGGGTTCTGGTTGGGGCCCAGCCCGTAGATGGCGTCGAGGTCGTAGCGAGGCGTGCGGAAGTTGGTGGTGGCGTTGGGGTCGGCTTGCTGCTGGTCGAGGGCTGTGGTGTCGAAGGTGATGTCGTGGTCGACGAACTGGCCGACGAAGGTGAACCCCGACGTGAGGAGCGGGTTGGGGTTCTCGTTGAAACTGTCGTTGTCGTCTTTGGTGACAGTGCCGCCGACGACGGGCTGTTCCTCCATGATCAGACCCAGATCCTCGAGCAGGGTTCCCGAGGCCGGGTGCGGCGGCTGGTTCTTGAACATGAACCCGAAGCGACCCTCGGTCGTGGGGCTTTGGGTGGCCAGGTCCATGCCGCGTAGCTCGGCGCCGTGGGGCGGAGTGGAAGGTAACGGGTCGGCCGCTGCCGGTGCCATCCCGGCGCCGGTGATTGCCGTTCCCAGCGAAGCGGTGGCTGCCGTCCCCAGCGATGCGGCGGCCGTCGTCTTCAGGAAGCGCCGACGGTCGAATGCACGTGCCTTGTTCTCCCCCATTGCAAATCCCCCCGTGGATTCTGCGTATTCTCTCTGATCTTCTGCTCTCTACCCGTCCTAGCGGCCACGAAACGCCTGATCGCACCTGTTTCCGACACGCCCCAGAACGCGGGCACAGCAGAGCAGCATAATGCGCTCCACCAGTTCGGCAAGTTCGCGGCGCTGGCGTCCCGCCAGGCGGGATCGCCAGCCCGATGCGTGGACCGCCGGGCGCGCCCCGACATCGTCGCCGCTGGACCCCGACTCCGGCGTGACGTCGGAACCCTTTGTGGTAATGATCAAGGGCTGACCAGCGTCTGGTTGTCAGCCGCCAGGCCCACCTACCGCCACTGGCCTGGCGAAGACAACCACGTCGTCCAGGTATGTGTCTGGGCTGACGGTGAACATGGCAGCGGTGAAAGACCACAGCAGCGCCGTCCAAAAGTCATTTGTGTAGGGCGATGACGGGCGGCCCGAGTGCTGGTCCGCGCGCATTTGTACCTGCGGCGCCCCGACGGCAGTCGTCGGGTATGACTCCAACGCAGTCTTACGATGGCGAGCGTTGATGGCGCTCGACCCATCTCAAGACCGCATCTACCACCCTGCGAGATTTCCCTCGAAACCGAGAATGGGGGCCTCATGACGGCGTGTACGCAGCCAGGGTGTACCGGCACGATCGTCGACGATTACTGCAACGTCTGTGGCAGTCCAGCCGGCGCACCTCCGTTCGTTCCAGCAGGAGCAGCGGCTTCAGCACCGTCAGCCGCACTCGCTGTCGGGTCTGGCCTAACGGCAGGCCGTCAGCGGCCGGATTTCCCCCCGCCACCGCAACATGGGGGTTTCATGACGGCATGTACGCAGCCAGGGTGTACCGGCACGATCGTCGACGATTACTGCAACGTCTGCGGCAGTCCAGCCGGTTCACCTCCGTTCGTTCCAGCAGGAGCAGCGGCTTCAGCACCGCCAGCCGCACGCGCTGTCGGGACTGGCCTAACGGCAGGCCGTCGGGGGGTCTTGGCGGCAGTCCGTCGTGGGGTCGGGGTGGCTGTTGTCTTCTTCTTACTCGGCTGCGCCGTCGTCTTCTACCGAGTAGCGCCCGGCATTCCTACCTCCGGCTCAGGCCCGATCACAACCGCCAGAACGGCCCCGACCAGGGTCGGCACACAGAGCGCGACCCCTGCCGGACAGTCGTCGAGCGCCGGTCGGTCACCAGCATCTGACTCTAGGATCGGTTCGGCGGCGGAGGAGACCATTCAGCTGGAGGATTTAGCCGACTCGGCCAGGCCCTTCGAAGCCGTTCGAATCCAAGGTACGTACCGCGGTGGAGCGGGCTCCTTTCTGCGGGTGCAGCGCTGGGAGGGAGGCAAGTGGCTGGACTTTCCCGTTACCTACGAAGACCGACCAGTCGGGACAGTTCATCACCCAGGCCGAGTTTGGGCGGCCGGGTCGTTACTGGCTTCGCGTGCTGGACCCCGACTCCGGCGTGACGTCCAAACCCTTTGTGCTGGTGATCAAGGACTGACCACGTCTGGTGTCAGCCACCAGGCCCGCGTACCGCCTCCAGCCTGGCGAAGACAACGACGTTGTCCAGGTACCTGTGCCTGGCTGCGTCGTAGGTGCCACCACAGGTGATCAGTCGCAGTCCGGCATGGTCGATTGCGCCGTAAACCGCCCGGCTGGGGAACCGCGACTTCGAAAATCGGGCCACCCGGCTGACGGTGAAGACCGCGGTTTTCCCATCCTCTCGGGTAACGGTCACCTGGTCGCCGCGCCGCAAGGTGCCTAGGCGGTGAAAGACTGCCGGGCCGTTCCACGTGACGTGCCCGGTGATGACGGCCGGCCCGAGTGCACCTGGTGTCGGCCCGCCAGTGAACCAGCCAGCCACGGCAGGATCTGGTGTCTCCATCTCCCCCTTGTTGTCCAGCCCAAGCTCTACCAATGTCGATCGGACACCAATCCTCGGTATGGACACCGCCACTGGGTCAGACTCCGGCAAAACCAACCCCGTGATCTTGTCCCGAACGTCGCTCTGGTCCGCTCGCGCTGTAGATCGTTCGGACGCGGGCTTGGACGCGCTGGAAGACGTCGACGGCACGGTGTGCCCATCTGGCGCATTATCGACGGCTGAGTCGGGAGTAGACGGCGTTGCTACCGCCACCCACACCAGCAGGGCGCCGATAATGGCGAGTCCAAGGGCGATTGAGGCCTTGACTAGTCGGCTCGGATGCCAGCGGGATGAACGGAACATCAGCTTCGATCCCCTCGTGGACAGCGATCGTCACAGACCCCTCCGCACAGCATGCGGGCGCGCCTTTCATTTGCCGGAGCGTACCGGTGTCCGGATGCTGAGAGTCTTGGCTCCGGGACTTGGAACGCGTTAGTCGAGCACAACGGCGAGGCGACCTTGGCTGGCCGCTAGCGAAAGTGTAGGGGCATGCGTACGGGCGATATCAATTAGTGACGGCGACAAGTATGGGGCGCACCCGCCGAAGGCGCCGTCAAGCCGAGGTTGAGTGAAACCGCTCAGATAGTCCAAGGCTTCCTCCAGATCCAATGCTCGATGCACTGAACCGGTGTCAGGCATGGTATATAAGTGGGCGGCACTGACGGAGGCGAGAGGTGCCTCGGTGTCCAAGGACATCGGCTGCCGATACGGGGGTCGAAATGGTTGGACACGAGATCGAAACCGAGCACGCGGGTGCTCCCAACCTGAGGCAGTGGATTACATGACCAAGTTGCGCAATTCGCTCATACTGGCAGCGGCCTCGGCCTTGCTCTGCCTGCCGATGAGCGCCGCGGCCGATACGACTGTGACGGCAAAGCTGGTGGAAGTAAACGACAGTGGCGCTAGCGGCACAGCCACCCTGACTGCGCTGCCCGACGGTGGTCTTAAGGTGGTCATCCATTCGGAAGGCCTGGTGCCGGGCGTGTTCCACCCCCAGCACCTCCACGGGACAGACCACGGGGGGCACTTCATGTGTCCCACTCCGAAGAACGACTCTGATGGCGATGGGTACATCACCAACGAGGAGGGGACCGGGGAGTACGGCACCATCTTCTTTCCGTTGACAACTAGTGGTGGCGCGACGGCTACGCCGAAAGACGCCCTCGCCGCCGACCGGATGCCGGTCGCCGACGCAGATGGCCGGATTAGCTACGAACGAACCTTCCCCGCAGACATGGTTCCCGACGGCCTGATTGAACACCTCTCCACATTGCACGTCGTGCAGCACGGCATCGACGCCAACAAGAACGGCAAGTATGACTTGGACGCCCTGGGTGTCTCGACGTTCGCAGAGAACCTGGGGAAGACCGGTGTACCAGAAGAGGTAACCAACCCGGCCGCGTGCGGCGTCGTCCAGGGGGCTGGGGCAGCAGGAAAGGTGAGCGGCGGGGTCGAGACCGGCGGTGCCCCAGCCCCTGACCTGAATGCACCGCTCGTTGCGGCAGGGGCTGCGCTACTGCTCCTGTCTGCGGTTATTGCGGTTTCCGCGGCGGTCCGTCGCGGCCACCACAGTGGGAGTTGACGGGCAAAGTGTGTCCGGCGGGTAGCATCCCGCGGCGAGGCGAGGATACCTCGTGTGACGTCGCGGTGGTGCGCCTCGTTGCCGCGAGGGTGTTGGGGATTGCCGCCCTTGTTCGGCGTCTGTAGCGCTAGCTGATTTCAGGACGCGGCACCAAGCGGCTGCCTCAGAGTGATCGGCGGGTGGGGATCGATTGCCCGAGCCGCCAGCCACCCCAAATATCGCCTACTCCTGGCTGTGGACGTCACGGTTGCCTCGCCGCTGCGTTGTTTCATCCCTCGCCTCGCCGATCCGCGGCAGGTCGAGCGGACCGTCAAGGAAGTGATCGTCAAGGAATTGGCGCTGCCGCTGAACCGATCTCCCTTCCCGGCGCGCCGCCAAAGGCTGATTGTGCGAATGCTGGCGTCGCACCTACGAGCCACGGTCTCACCCTCACCCGGGCGCTGATGCCGAGGTTTGAGGGATGGCGAGAGTCGCGATCGCTCAGATCCGGGCTCAAACCCACCACGGTGACCACGTATAAGCGTCCCTCCGGCTAGCGGTCAGAGCGTGCCCATCTGCGCGTTTCCGGCCGGGCGCGGTACCAGGACCTGCAGGTCGAGGTCCCTGCTGAGTTTGCCCTCCAAAGCGGACAACAGGTCGGCGAGCGCCGCGCCCTTGTTGTGTTCGGAGCAGAGGGACTAGCCGGCAAGCACGAGCTCGCGGTTGGTTCCGGGCGCGGTCGGTTCCGGGCGCGGTCGGTTCCGGGCGCGTCGCGTCGCCGTGCTCGTTGTCGACTACCCACCGAATAACAGATGCGCGACCCGCGTTAAACTGCGCCTCGCTGCCAGAGTCTGAGGATGGACCAAGCAGCTGTCGCGCAATCTCAACGGCGTTCGATAAAGGGGGAGCCAATGGCGACGAAATTCGAGACGTTCGCCGCATTACACGTGCCGGGGGATCCAGTGATCCTCTACAACATCTGGGACGTCGGCAGTGCCCACGCCGTTGTCCGCGCTGGGGCCAAGGCGCTCGCGACTGGCAGCCATCCGGTTGCCGACGCCAACGGCTGGTCCGACGGGCAGGATGTGCCTATCGATTTCGCGTTGGCGAACGCAAAGCGCATCGCCGATTCGATCGAGCTGCCGCTGACCGTCGATTTCGAAGGCGCCTACTCCGATGACCCGGACCAAGGCGCCGATAATGTGCTCCGCTTGGCCGCGACGGGCGCGGTCGGCTGCAATTTCGAGGACCAGGTAATCGGCGGCGAGGGTGTGCACCCGCTCACGTCGCAGGCACAGCGCATCGAGTCGATCCGCCGCGCCGTCGGTGACCAGTTTTTCATTAACGCCCGCACCGACCTCTACATCAAGGCGCAGACGCATGACTCGGCGCTGGTCGACGAAGCGATCGAGCGCGGGAAAGCCTTCGCCGACGCCGGCGCCAGCGGTTTCTTTGTCCCCCGCCTCGCCGATCCGCAGCAGGTCGAGCGGATCGTCAAGGAAGTCCCGCTGCCGCTGAACCTGATCTCCTTCCCCGGAGCGCCACCAAATGCCGATTGGGCAAATGCTGGCGTCGCACGAATCAGCCACGGGCCTCACCCTCACCGGGCGCTGATGGCGAAGTTTGAGGAAATGGCGAGAGCCGCCATCGCTTGATCCGGGCTCAAACCCACTGCTCGCTCTGCAGACCGCCGTCGCGGTCCGACTAGTCCTTGCCAGTGGACAGCGGGGTCAGCCGATTCTCACGGATGGCAGACCAGCGGGCGGCGTCGCGGATGCCGTCCTCAATCGTGAATTGCGGCTGCCATCCGAGCAGATCGCGGGCGCGTGCGCTGCGGGTGAACCCCCCGGCTAGGTCACCCGGGCGCGAACCAGTCTCGCGCGTCCGGATCTCCAGGCCGCTCGCAGAGCGGAACGCAGCGACGAACTCCTTCACCGTGGTACCGATACCGGAGCCGACGTTGATCACCTCCCACCCGCCCCGCCCCGAGGGGAGGACCTTGTCGAAGTGTTGCAGCGCCCTCAGGTGTGCCTCGGCGAGGTCCCAGACGTGGATGAAGTCGCGGATGCCCGAACCGTCGCGCGTCGGCCAGGACGTACCGGTAAGCAGGAACTCTTCGTCACGCTCTGCGGCGATGAGAAGCTTGCCGAGCAGGTGGGTGGGGAGTGCTCCTTGTGGCCCAGTACGCAGCTGCGGGTCGGCTCCGATCGGGTTGAAGTAGCGGAGTGAGAGCGTCCGCAGCAGGGAAGCGGCCGCGGTGTCCTGCAGCACCCGTTCCATGATCAGTTTGGTCCGGGCATATGGGCTGGCGGGCGAGAGCGGCGAGGTCTCGTCGACAGCGAGGTCCGCGCCCGGCGCATAAATCGCGGCCGAGGAGCTAAACACGCATCGGGTGGCTCCGTTGCGAAGCAGGTGGTCGATGAAGTCAACGGACTTGGCCACGTTCTCCCGGTAGTAGCGCAGTGGGTGCTCCAATGACTCGTGCACCACGATCGCGGCGGCGGCGTGCACGACGGCGTCGATGTCCGAATGCTGGGCGAAGATCTTGTCGATCAGCGGGCCGTCGGAGATGTCGCCGGGATAGAAGATCCGCTCGCGAGCGAACTCGGCTCGGCCCGTACTGAGGTTGTCGAGTATCACTGGGGTGATGCCGGCGTCAAGGCACGCCGAGGCGATGGTGCTGCCGATGAAACCCGCCCCGCCCGCGATGAGTACCTTCATCCGCGCGACCCTAGCGGATATTGGTGATCGGGCGAGTCCCAGAATCTGCTGGAGCCGGAAGTGGCGTTGGCTGGTCAAACGGTGGTGTTTTGAATCCCGAGGTGAACCGCGCCGCAGGTTGGGCGAGCCTCCGATGTCCAGAGGTGGGCATGTCGGGAGGTGGAGCTTGTGCACCTCTACATGAACTTTGCGTCGCGAGGCGCGACTCGGCGACATAAACGGGCCGCGCCCACAATCGTCGATGAATGCGCACGGCATCCCGGACAAATCAACACCGCATGGTCCGTGGCGAGGTCTAGTCTGAGCGCCTAGGCGAGCGCATGACAGGATCTGGGACGCCCGACGGGGGAGGCACGCATGAACGTCGTGCTGGGGTTTCTGGTCGTGGTTGTCGTCGCGGCGATCACGGTGACAGCGATGCTGCTGGTGCGCCGAAGGGCTCCGGAAGGGAGCTACTTCACCGACGGTGACCGTGCCTCTGGTGTCTTTGGGGTTCTGGCCACCGGGTTCTCTGTGCTCCTGGGATTCATCATCTTTCTCGCCTTCCAGTCCTACGACAATGCCCGCTTGGGGGCTGAGACTGAGGCGACGATCGTTGCGCAGCAGCTCCAAACGGCGCAGTTCCTGCCGCCGGACACGGCCAAGGAGCTCACCGGCGAACTGATGTGCTACGGGCGGTCCGTTGCAGGAGCGGAATGGGACGCCATCAACGCAGGGACACTGGGGGACGCGATAAACCCATGGGGCGCGGAGATGTTCCGCACGATCGCCAAGGTCGCCCCGAGGACGGCGACCGAGCAGTCGGCGTACGACCGCTGGATGGACCAAACGATTGATCGGGAACAGGCGCGCAACGAACGCGTCCACTCGGTGGAGGGAATCATTCCCTCGCCCCTCTGGCTGGCCCTCATCGTGATCTGTGGCGTGATCTTCGGGTACATGCTGTTCTTCGCCGACCGAGGTGAGGGGGCCGTAACCCAAGGAATGCTCATGGGGAGCGTGACGGTTGTGATCACCCTCTTGATGCTCCTGGTTATCTTCTTCAATCATCCGCACGGCGGCGGGGTGGGCCGCCTGCAGCCGACAGCGATGGAACGAGCGCTTCGCCTCATCGATACCCAGCTAGAGGTCATCGCTTTGGACGTCACGCCTCCCTGTGACGAGCGTGGGGTCGCGCGCTAACACCGCCTTTTGACGAGCTGCCTTCAATGTCGATCATATTGATCTTGGCCTAGACGGCCGCCTGATCCGCGAGTGGCGCAGACAGGTCTTCGCGCAACGCTCTGAAGCGGTTCTCAGCAAGCTAACCTTCGGATACCGGAGAGGTGGTCGACCGGATACTGGAGAGGTGCGACGGGCTCCGGCCTTGGAGCGCGTGCTCCGCCCACTACAGGCGTCGGTGGGTATGCCGCCTTGCATAAGCCCGATGCGCTGGCCTTGCTCGATGATGCTGTTGTCCGAGCTGGCTGTCGGTGAGCAATTTGTAAATCCCTGGCCTTTAGTCTGAGGTCTGACTAGATCGTGCTCCAGCGGTTGGTGAGGGGCCGTAGTGCTGGTGGGATGTCGTGCCGGCGAGCACTGATTGTGAGTCTGGAGTCACCGGTTTCGCGACGTGTGGTCTGAGACTGGTGCCGGTGGCGAAGACGTGACCCGAAAACTGATCGGCTCAGCTGATGGTGCCTTGATGGGACTTGTCCGTCCTTGCTGCCGGCGCCGGACACGGTTGTCGTCTTTGGCCTGATCAGAAGCTTGTCCGCCTCCGAGTGTGGCTCATCACAGTCTTACCGCAACGTCGCTCGGGCCGGGATCGATGTCCTCTCACCCAAAGGAGCGAACTGCATGCTGGCTCTCCATCCAGATCTTGGTGTCGTCGTCGGCGTCGACACCCACAAGCACACCGACACCGCGGCGGCGGTCGGCGCGACGGGCGCTGGCCTGGAACGTTTGACGGTTCCGGCCGATCCGGCTGGCTACCGCCGATCTCGTCAGTCGCAACGATGAGGTCTTCGTCGCCAGGCTGTCGGCGCGGTCTGCACTACTGGGCAGTAGGGAGCTCAAGGGCTTTCAGACGGTTCATAGGCTTTGCGGAGTCCACCGGTCATGATCAACAACGTTCGTGATCACGTGAGTTCCGAGCTCGAAACGCTGCCACCCGGTGGTCAGAACTCGGGGAAGCCTAGACGCTCCTCGATTCGCCGCACTCGATCGAGAATTTCCTCGAGGATCTCCCTGTCAGTCGGAGCTTGCTCCTCGAGGTGACGGACGGGTCAAGATCATCGTCAAGATCGGCGTGCTGCTGAAGATCGGCTGATGTTCTGCTCGGTGTGCGGACCAGCTCGGAGAGGGTCTCGTCGTCCTGTATCGGAAACTCGTCGTCTGGTGTCGGGGCTGACGACATTGACTCCTCCGCTCATCGTCTGCTGTCTGGACCTGGGTGTGGACGAGCCCCTGCTTGTCCATCCTCCACGCAAGCGAGACGAGTGAAGTTCAAAACGCTCAGAACCACGGCTCGGTAGTCGAGAAAGCGCACGAGCTGCCGTCGCCGCAGAAACTCCGGCGAAGGCGCCGAGCATCTGCTGTTTTTCGCTCACACCCGGCTCCTAGCAAGGCTTCCATAACTAAACAGCAACTGGATAAACGTGTCCTGCTTCACACGAAGGACTGATCCTGCAGAGTGTCGGGCATGTCAGAAAATCGGTACATGATCGATAGCAATGCCCGGGATGTGAATGCCCAGGAGGCGGCAGGGGCCTTGCGCCTGCTCGAGCGCCGCCTGGCGGGCCGCACTGCGCCCAGTCAAGGACCGCCATCGCGCGACGGAGCAGCCGACGCGCTGACCGACTCCCCGGTGCGAGAGGAATGAAAGCCAACGTGCAGGCCCGCTCCGGGTTAGCTCGCAGCGCTCAGAACGAGAGCAGGCGATCGAAGAAGGAGCGATAGCGTCCCAGTGCCTGCCGCAGGTCCTCGGTGGTGGTTTGTTCGCTGTCTAGGCCGTGTTCGAGGTCGGTGCGCTGGCGGCGGAACAGCTCTTCCAGCTCATCGAGCACCTCTCCGACCAGTTCGTTCGCGCCTCGCACGGCACTGCGCGGATCGTCGACGAATTCGCCCTTGAGCTCCGTCCAGCGACTGTTGTAACTCTCTGCCCGCTCTGCCTCGATTAGTGTCGTGCGCTGTCTTACGCCGGTGTCGGCTTGACGATCGGCGTCGGTCTGGGGCGGATTCGCTGTGTCGGGGCTCCGCTCGCCGTCGCCGGTG
>CAVUEO010000020.1:0-100292 GCA_963740515.1 uncultured Actinomycetota bacterium | reverse complement strand
TCGGCTCGACGACCCACGTCGGTCTCAGCCTCGCTCGCCGTGTCGCGGGTCCGCTCGTCGTCGAGGGGCCCACCCAGCCGCTCGGCCGCGCTACTGGCGACTTCTCTGGTCTCGGTAGTGTCGGTCGTTTCGCCGCCCGTGGTTCTCGCCTCAGTGCTGCTCATGCCTGGGTCTCCCGTTCCGTCACCTGGTTGTTGTCGTGCTCGCTCTCGATGCCGTCATGCCGACTGCCATCCGCATCTTCTGCCAGCAATGCCAACACCAACGACCGGTAGGACGTCACGGCTTGGCGAAGATCCTCGGTGTCGACAGTTCCGTCCTCGTTTGCCTGGGCGATGCGGCGGGCCTCCCGGTAGCGCTGGGTAACTTCTGGGTGGCTCACCGACAGATCGTCAGCCCGCCGGTCGAAATCATCGACCGGGTAGCCGCGGGCGGACATCACCTCCACCACGAGCAGGTCCGCGTTGCGCACCGCCGTATTTGGGTCGTCCACGAACTGGCCCTGTACGTTTGACCAACGCCGCTCGAAATCCTCACGCTCAGACGAGTCGAGACTGCGCAGCTCCAACTGTTCGTGCCTCTTCGAGCGGCTTCGCAACTCCGACTCCGCCTCGTTTTGGCTATCCGCCTGGTCGACGGCGCGGTCGTACTCCGGTCCGTACTGCTCACGTAGCTGCGCGGTCCGCCTCTTTCGGGCCATCTGATAGCCGACGATGACGATTGCGACGATCACCGCGACGGCAACGACAATCACGATGATCAGGGTGATGTTGCTCATGCCCCTTGCAGTACCCGCCCGCGCTCCCGCGCAAACCCGATCGATGCTTGGCCCGCCAGCTGGTCGGCTCCCAAACAATTGGGCCTAAGCCCACAGCTGATCGCCACCGCCCGCAGATCACCACCCAATGAGCATGTTGCGCAGGTCGCTGGCAACCTCGACCCACTCCGGCGCATCACGAAACGCCGCTGACCGTCCGAGGGCAGTACGGCGGGTCAGCATGCCCTCAAGCATGCGCCGACTCGGCGTGCCTATTACACGCCCGGTCGGGATCAGTCTGCGAGCACGTCCGGGAAGCCGAACATGACGACCAGCGCCGGATCGTGGAACTCGATCACGCGGGAGACACCGGTGGCGGTTGGGGCCAGCACCACGATGCCGTGTGCCCGGAGCGCGCCGTCCGTGCCCCGGTTGTATACGACGGCGGCGGGCTGGCCGTTGGCTGTGGTAGCGATCATCTGCCAGTCGCCCGGCGCGCCCAGCACGTACGCGTCGAGCATGTGGATGCACTTCACCCGACCCGCGTACCATTCGCGGAATGGCGTCGCCTCCAGCGTGGCGTCCGTGCGGAGCACTTTTTCCAGCAGGCCGGCGTCGGAGCGTTCGAAGGCTGCGATGTAGCCGTCGAGCAGCGCACGCGCCCGCTGGTCGGTCGGTTCGAGCAGTTCCTCGGGCTCTGGCTCCAGTTCGTCCAGGCGGGCGCGGGCGCGCTGGAGACCGCTCTTCACCGCCGCGGTGGTGGTGCCGAGGATCTGTGCAGTTTCGGCCGTAGAGAACGCCAGCACCTCCCGCAGGATGAGGATCGCGCGTTGGCGGGCGGGCAGGTGCTGCAGGCTCGCGATGAGCGCCAGCCGTAGCGACTCGCGCGCGACCACCGCCTCGGCCGGATCGTCGGCGGCCGGCGCGATCCATCGGTCCGGCAACGGTTCCAGCCACGAGACCTCGCCCGGCGGACCGTGACTCGGCGGGCGATCGGGTCCGTCGTATGGACCTGTCAGGCCCGAGGGCAGCACCCGGATCCGGCGCGGCTCCAACGCAGTCAGGCAGACGTTGGTGGCGATCTTGTAGAGCCAGGACCGAATCGACGCACGGCCCTCGAAGCCAGCGTAGGAGCGCCACGCCCGAAGATAGGTTTCCTGCACTAGATCCTCGGCGTCATGCGCCGAGCCGACCATGCGGTAACAGTGCGCCAACAGCTCCCGGCGGAACCGCTCGGTCTCGGCAACGAACCGGTCCTGGTCCGCCGCCTCCCGCACGTGCGACCGTCATGCCGCGAGCCTAAGCCGGTCGGCGAGTCGGGCGTTGGCGTCGTCGGCGTCGCGGAGGGCTGGGGTGATCACTTGTCGTCGAGTTGGACGATCATGCCGCGAATCGTGGTGTATCGGGACAGATTCGTGATGGCGTCTTCGGCCGTCTTGTTGCCGGCCTCGGTGCTCACTTGTTCGCTCCTCTGCTCGGGGAGGGCTGGTGTTCGGCGAGCGTGTCGGTGCCGGCGTCCAGCCGGGCCGCGGTACCCGGTGGTGGAGCCAGTGCGGACTGCGCCGCCGTGTTGGGGTTTCTCAGGGCAGCAGGGCCAGTTTGCCGATGGTGGCCCTGGCTTCCAGTTCCTCGAGGGCTTTCGGGCCGTCGGCCAAGTCGTAGGCGGTGGGGCGAGCGGGCGTGAGGACACCGGCGGCGATGAGGGCGAACAGCTCACCCATGAGCTCGCCGAAGATCTGGGGTGCGGCCTGGATCAGCACGCCGATATTGAGGCCGATGATGTGGATCTGGTGCTTGTACACCAGCTCCCAGTTGGTGATCGCGGCTTCGCCGCCTGCCAAGCCGGAGACGATGACCCGGCCGGTGACCGGCTTGGCCGCGGCCAGGCTGGCGTTGAAGGTGGCGCCACCTGCCGACTCCAGCACCAAATCGGCACCGCCACCACCGGTCAGCCGCAGCACCTCGACGGCGAGGTCGTCATCGAGGGAGTCCAGGACGTGGTCGGCGCCGAGTGCCAGCACTGTCTTGTGCTTGCCCGGCGAGGCGGTGGCGATGACCGTCGCGCCGTAGTGCTTGGCCATCGTCACCGCGGCCTGGCCGGTCGCGCCCGCCGCAGCGTGGACCAGCACGGTCTCCCCGGTGGCGATGTGGCCCAGCGGCTTGAGCGCGGCAAGTGCGGTGGGCCAGTTCACGACCAGGCCCAGCGCCTGCTCGGCTGTCCAGCCAGCCGGCACCGGCATCGCCGCGGCCGCGGTCAGGACCATGTACTCGGCGAAAGCCCCGTATCCGACGCCGATGACGCGAGTCCCCGGTCCTGGGCCGATCACCGCCTCGCCCATCGCCACGACCTCGCCGGCGGCCTCGAAACCCGCCAGATACGGTGGCTGCGGGCCGCCCAGGAACGTGCCGTAGGCCCTCGAGATATCGGCGAAGTTGACACCGGCGGCGGCGACCCGGATCAGGACCTCGCCCTGGCCGGGGCTCGGTACCGGCGCGTCGGTGATCAAACGTATGTCCTGCGTACCGCTCAGCGAGGTCTGCTGCAGGGCGCGCATGGTAGCGGGAATGCTCACGGCAATCAGCTCTCTTTCTCGGCTTGCCTCATCGCGGCCGGCCTCTCCGGCGGGCCGCCCGTCGACTATGTAGACCTCAGCCACCGCGGAGAGGAATCGGCAGCCGCTGAAGCGTCCGAGCTACGCCGGCGTTGAGACGCGCTACAGCCGTTAGTGCTAAGCCAAGACCGCAGGTCGGCGGCCCAGGGCCGGCGTCGATCAAGCACTGCGGGTCGGGCGATCTCGCCTGGTGTATTTCATCGGCGGTCGTCTGGTGGCTTCCAGTTCCACGAGTCGAGCAGGGCGGGCTGAGTAAGATCGGATCGTGTTAGAAGTCGTCGGTGTGATCGGGTGATTGGATCTGCCGAAGAACAACGACGCGTCGAAGCTTGGGGTCGTCGGGCAACCCAACCGCCATCGTCCACATAGGTCGGTTAGGTGTGCCTCCCCTCATGGGTGCACGACACGTGTGATGACCACGCTGTCGGTCGGCGGCCCTGCTGGTGGCATGGAGACACCTGCGGGCCGCGGCGTGTATCCGGGGAGTCCGTCGAGTCCGTTGGTCATGTCTGTGAGGCCGATGCGCGGCAGCTCAGTTCCCGGGATCCGGAGGGTGACCTCGATGCCCTCAGGCGGAGGATCGTAGAACTGCACCTGCCAGGGCCAGGCACTGGTATCGGCGTGTTCGGAGTTCATGTGGGGCAGGTCGAGCGCGGGATGCCCCGGGACGTCGATTGTGGCAGCGCTCACCGGCCGGTCGACGTAGACGCCCAGGGCGTAGGCGTCCCGCGGCGATGAGGCACGGAGGCGCAGAACCGTGGTACCGCCCTCGATGCGAGTGTTCAGCACGGCCACCTCCGGTGCGGCTAGGTCGGTCGTCTCGGCGTGACCGGTGCGCGCAAGAGTCGTGTTGTTGGGCAGTGGGACCGTCGGGGGATCCTCCGAGCGCGGCTCCGGCACGTAGCGTGCTGCCCACTCGTGCGGGGAGTCGTCGACTGTGGCCCACATCGCGGTGCCGGTGTCAGCGTCCTGGACATACATCATGTAGGCCGCGACGGGATGGTCTTCGTCGAACCGGTCAACGGTCAGACCGATGCCGGCCATTCCGAAGGTCAGCGCGATCAGGCCGAGCGGAACGGCGACGGCCGCCAGGCGCGGACCCCGGTCCGCCGGGAGCACAATGGCGACCAGCGGAAGCGCCGTCAAGGCAGCCATGGTGAAGAAGAACACGCCGGCGAAGCCCAGGCCGACGCCGAGGACCGATAGCAGTGCCCGGCCGCCAATGCTCAGCAGCACGGCACCCGGCAGCGCGCCCGCTGTAATGGCGATGACGTGCCACACGGGCCGCCGTCCGTACGTGAGGACGCCCGCGATGCCCCCGAGCGCGGCGGCGAGCGCGGTGAGGGCGCCGTAGTACGACATGCCGGGGACTAGCACGGCCATGGCGATCCCGAACAGCGCAGGCCAGACCAGCGCGCCGATCAACAGCGCCGGCCCGAACCGCCGGCGCAGCGCGAGATACCACGTCACCACGACCGCGGCGGTCGCCGCGGCCAGCGCCCAGCGGTAGAACCCGGGCCGGTAGGGATCGAAGCTCATCAGGTCGCCGTAGCCAGGACGCAGCCAGACGAGCAGCGACCACAACCCCACGGCCGCCAGCGGTGCGAGAACGAGCGGGATGGCGGTCAGCGGCACAGCGGCGACCAGGCGGGGGGCGGTGGTCAGGCCGCGGGCACGGGCGACAACGCCCAGCGCCACGACCGCGACTAGCCCGAGCAGGGCGAGCGGCCAGACCATCGTCGCCGGATAGTAAACCACCTGGCCGAACACCGTGAAGAACGATGCGTCGCCGGTGGTCTCGAGGTCCTCGACGTTCACGTTACCGAACGCCTGGGCCAGTGCGAGCGCGTTCGCACCCTGGTGCTGCAAGCTGGCCGAGTCGAAGTTGTCGACGGTGTCGTGCGGATGGTGGTAGTAGGCGCGGCCGCCGATCGGCCCGAACTCCAGCCCCGCGAACCCATGCTCGCGCAGCACCGTGAAGTCGGAGTTGAACGGCCCGAGCCGGTAGACCTCCGAGACCGCCGATTCACCGACCGGGTGGGGCGCCGATCGCGCGAACTCCCGGATCAGGCCGGCGTTGCCGGAGGACGTGTTGTACAGCGCCGCCGGTCCGGCGTTGCCGGGACCCTCGAGGTTGAGCAGGACGCCGCCGTCGCGGGCGTACGGGTGCTGCCTGGCGAACGCCTCCGCGCCGATGAGCCCTGGCTCCTCACCATCGCTGAGCAACAGGACGATGTCGTTGCGCGGCCGCTCGCCCACGGTGAGCACACGCGCGATCTCCAAGATAGCCGCGACGGATGCCTTGTCGTCGCTGGTGCCCGGTGACGTCGTCGGCGTGTCGTAGTGGGCGGCGAGGACGACGCGGCCGGTGGAATCCCGGCCCGGCAAGGTGGCCACGATGTTCTCGGCACGCCCGGCTACGACGACTATGTCGTTGAACGCGTGGGCGCCCACTCCGGTCTGCACCTCCACGCGGAGGCCGAGCGTCCGCAGCTGCGCCACCAGATAGTCGCGGATCACGTCCCCGTCCGCGCTGCCGACGGGCGTCGGTCGGTCGCCGGCGATGCGCTCGAGATGCCGCCATGCCCGATCAGCGCTGAATACGTCGGGCGGCGCCGACGCCGGCAGGGCCGCGGGCGGCCGCTCGAGGGCCCACGCGAACCACAGCGCTGCCACGAGGATCACGAGGCCGCAGACGCCAGCGAGCCGTGCCCGTCGCTGCGGGACCGAGGTGTGGTTGAGGGAAGTGTGCATGTCGTGGCCTTTCGCCATCGCTTCAATATGCAAAGATACGTGTGCACATAATCTTTTGCAAGAGACTATGTGCATAATCTAACATTGAAATGTGTGGAGAACCGCGCGATTATGCGCGATGCACAATGATCTGTGCACACTAGGATGGCAACATGGAGCGTCAAGCTGGCCCAACGGCCGAACAGATCACCGACCTCGGCATGCTCAAGGCGCTGGCTCACCCCCGCCGGCAGGCGATCATGGAACGGCTTAGCCTCCACGGACCCGCCACCTCGACGACACTCGCGCGCGACCTCGGCTGGAACACCGGTGCGACCAGCTATCACCTGCGAGAGCTGGCAAAATACGGGCTCGTCGAGGAGCTGCCCGACCGTGCGCACGGACGTGAGCGGTGGTGGCGCCAGGTCCCGCGAGACCTGCGCTTCCCTCGGCGCAGTCAGCAGACCCCGGAAATCCGCGCGGTCGTCGACGAGATGAACCGCCTGGGTTTCACCGCCGATCTCGAGGCCTTCGCCCGCACCCAGGCCGAGGCCGACCTCGACGGTGGGTGGGGTGACGCGTTTCCCTACTCGCGTGGCGCCGTGCGGGTGAACCTGGAGGAGCTCCTGGCGTTCTTCGAGGAGTACATCGGGCTGGTCACGCGCTACCAGCGTCCTGCCGAGGACGCGCCCGCCGACAGTAGGCTCGTGCTCACGCGATTCTTCGCGTATCCCGCGCCGCTCGGGGACGCCGACGCCAGCTGGACGCGTGATCAGGACCGCTGATGCGGTGGCACTGGCTCACGTGGGTTCTGACGAGTCGGCTTGATGAGGGAGCGATCCTGCCCGGCGCCGGTGCTGGGCCGGGCTGACGCCACGCACTCGCTTGAACGCGGTGCTGAGCGCGAAGCCGTTGCTGTACCCGACGCGGTGGGCGACGGACTCGACGGTGGTGCCGGGGTCATGCAGCAGGTCCGCGGCCAGGGCCAGGCGCCAACCGGTGAGGTAGGTCATCGGCGGCTCCCCGACGAGCTCGGCGAACCGCCGGGCGAACAGGGCGCGCGAGACACCGGCGGCGCGGGCCAGCTCCGCGACCGTCCACGGCCGGGAGGGGTCGGCCTGCAGCGCGCGCAGGGCCCGGCCGACGATGGGGTCGGCGTGCGCTCGGTACCAGACCGGGGCGTTCGACTCCGGCCGGGCGAACCAGGCCCGCACGGCGGCGATCAGCAGCAGGTCGAACAGTCGATCGAGAACCGCCTGCTGACCGGGTTCGTCCTTGGCGATCTCGGTTCCGAGCAACGGGAGCAGCGGTGAGTCCCAGATCTGCGGCGTCAGGACCAGCACCGTGGGCAGGGCGTCCAGCAGCCGTCGGCTGACCTCGCCGCTGACCTGGTAGCAGCCGATCAGGGCCAGCGCCGACCCCTCCGGGTCGTTGCCCCAGGTGCGCACGCCGAGATCCATTGCCCCGTCCAGGTCCTCGCCGTCCGGGGTGGTCCGACGTCGGCCGGGGTGGATCACCACCTGCGGCGACGTCGCGGGGGCGTCGGCGAAGGTGAAGGAGTCCGGGCCTCTCAGGACCGCGACCGAGCCGGCCTCGAGCCGTACCGCGGCACCGTGCTCCGGCACCACCCATGCGGCGCCTCGCAGCAGGGCGATCAACCCGATCGGGGCCCGGTCCTGGACCCGCACCGCCCACGGCGGTTCCATGATCAGGCGGAGCAGGTACGCGTCCCGACCCCGGGGGCCGTCCAGCAGGTTCGCCAGCACGTCCACCCGGCCAGCGTAGACGGACAGACATGTAATCAGGCCTCTTCGGCCATGTTCCGCTGCGCCCGCCGCGGATTGACTCATGGCATGACGACGAACACCTCCACCCGCCCGGACCGACCCCCGACAACCTTGGTCATCGGCGGCACCGGGATGAGCGGCCGCCGGGTGGCCGCGCGACTGAATGCCCGCGGCGTGCCGGTGCGGATCGGCACCCGCTCCGCCCGCCCGCCGTTCGACTGGCACGATCGCTCGACCTGGGCGCTCGCGCTCCGCGGTATCGGCGCGGCGTACCTGACCTACCACCCGGACATCGGGTCGCCCGATGCGGCGACGCAGATCGACGCTTTCGCCCGGCAGGCCGAAGCCTCCGGCGTCGAACGGCTTGTCCTGCTCAGCGGGAGAGGCTCGACGGCCGCCCTCGCCGCGGAGCGAGCGCTGCGCGACTCGACCGCGGACTGGGCGATCGTGCGGTCCAGCTGGTTCGCGCAGAACTTCACCGAGGGATTCCTCGCCGACCTCGTACGTAGCGGCCGGATCGCGTTCCCGGCCGCCGATGTCGCCGAACCATTCATCGACGCCGACGACGTCGCCGCCGTCACGGTGGCGGTGTTGACCGAGGATCGCCACACCCACCAGGTCCACGAGGTGACGGGTCCACGTCTGCTGACCTTCGCCGACGTGGCCTTCGAGCTCTCCGGGGTCGCCGCTCAGCCGCTCCGCTACGAGCCGATCACGTTCGCGCAGTTCGACGACGGACTCACCCGCGCAGGGATGCCGGCGGAGGCGGCAGCCGGCACGGTCGCGGTATTCCGGGAGATCCTGGACGGCCGGAACGCTCAGCTCAGCGACGGCGTACGCCGCGTGCTCGGCCGGCCGCCGACCGACTTCGCGGACTGGGCACGGGCTGCCGCCGCGAACGGCGCCTGGCGGACCTGATGCCTCGGGTCGAGATCGACGGCGCCCTGGCGCTGGTGACCGGGGCCGGCGGCGGCATCGGGCGGGCGACCGCGACGGCCCTCGCCCGCCGTGGGGCGCGGGTGCTGTGCACCGGCCGCAACCTCGAGTCGGCCGAGATGACCGCGAGGCTGTGCCGGGACGCCGGCCGCCGCGAGGCGGCGAGCTATCGGCTCGACGTCACCGACCGGGCGGGCATGCAGACACTCGCCGCCCGGATCGCCGCCGAGCACGGCCTGGTCGACATCGTCGTCAACAACGCCGGCGTCGGCCTGATCAGCCGGTTCGCCGACATCAGCGCCGAGGACTGGGAGTGGATCCGCAGCGTCAACCTCGACGGCGTCGTCAACTGCTGCGCCGTGTTCGCCCCGAGCATGCTGGCCCGCGGTCGCGGCCACCTCGTCAACGTGTCGTCCGGGCTCGCCTACATGTATCCCGGGACTGGTGTCGCGTACGTCGCCACCAAGGCTGCGGTGCTGGCGCTCTCCCGCACCATGCGCGCCGACCTCGGTCCACACGGGATCGGCGTCACAGCAGTCTGCCCGGCCGTGACGAACACCGCGATCGTCGACCGGACCCGCTACCTCGCCGACCAGGCCGACCCGACGATCCGCACTCGGTCGAAGGACCTGTTCCGCCGCGGCCACCCGCCGGCCAAGGTCGCCACGGCGATCGTCCGGGCGATCGAGCACGACCGCTCGGTGGTGCCGGTCGGGTACGAGGCGTGGCTCGGCTGGTGGCTGAGCCGCTACCTCCCCGTCCACGCCCATCAGGCGCCGGTCGCCCGGCTGCCGCTGACCTGAGCCATCATGGCCGGGTGGACTATGCCGTCGTTGCCGAGGCGTACGCGGACTTCGAGCGGGCCGGCGGTCGCCTGGGGCCTGATCGACCGGCTGGCCGAGCTGCTCTGGCAGACGCCGGATGAGATTTCTGTCGACCGTCTGCTACCTGTGGCCGGCCGACTATCGGGCCCCTTCCTCGGTTTGGTTTGCCCAGCGAGCACTTCTCCGGCAGTTCCGGTCCCGTGGACCGATCACCAAGACTGACAAGGGCCGCGCTCGCCGGCTTGGTCCGGACGACTTAGTGTTCACCTCGTCGACCGGAACACGCTAGAGCCGACGAACGCCAACCGCGTCTTCACCGACCTGCTCAAGACCGCCGTGCAGCGTGAGGCTGCGGACCGCATGAATGAGCTCTTCGTATGAGCCGTTGCCGTCAAAATCGCTGCCGATCAACGGCTCCGTCCACGAGATGGTGCGATAAGTATTCGCCATGTCAAACGGTAGTGGGCCCCTGGGATTCGAACCACAACCCGCGGATTAAAGGGGGCGGGCATGGAGTCCGTGGTGGAAGTTCGCCTACGGCTGAAAAATGGGCATGACCTGCCACGCTGGTGTACCGAAATCTGGCACGGTTGCCGTCAGGTCCGCTACCTGGCATAGTGCACGCGCGCCTAGTTTGGCCTCTCGTCCTCACTGCACAAGTTCGCCTGGTCTTTCCAGCCTCTGCGGCCTGGATGCGGCCTGGCGGCCGAACCCGAGGCTAATATCTAGCATCACCTTCCTTGGCGCCTACCCTCTTGGTCGACATGCGCCGCGGAGACGGGAGGTCTTGACGAACTCGCATCACCCGTGGTGTTTAGAGGGTCCGGAACTGCACCCGAGCAAGATCGACAAAAACGGTAGGCGCAATTGCACAATCCGCGCCATCCCGTACCAAGACCCCGAGATGGAGGCCGCACGGCTCAATGCAGTGCACGAGGCCAGGGTCAAGATCGTCCCCGGGGTCTGAGCAGCGTCGGCGTCGTCGCACGGTGTTACCGGTTGAGCCGGTGGAGTCGCCTAAGATCCGCCGGGGTTTAGGCGCCGAGCGAGTTTACGACATCGGTGACGCGGTGCCGCGGTACGGCGTATTGTGACCGTCCATCGTCGGCAAAATAGAGCCGCTTTGCGCCCGGGAACGGGTTGTAGTAAGTCATGAGACTGGTCGTAGACCCGGACGCTTGGGGGCGTGATGATCGTTCGTCGTACGACTGCGTTACCTGTTCTGATGGTGGCGATCCTGGCCGGCACCCTGGTGACCGGATCGGCGGCGCAGGCGACGCCACCCGTGACCGAGGCCCCGGTGGCCATCGGTCCGTCTTGGCAAATCTCTAACACTGGCTCGCCCAACACTTTGACTACGGTCGATGTCGTGAACCCACAGGTGATCTGGGCCGTCGGCGGTGGATTTGCTGCCAATGATGGAACCGTCGTGCGGACCCTGAACGGCGGTCAGACCTGGGAGAACGTCACGCCGCCAGATGGAACGACCCAGCAATTCCGTGACGTAGAGGCATTCGACGCGAACCATGCCGTGGTGCTTGCAAGTTCCACTGATAACAATGAGGGCCCCTCGCGGATCTCCCGCACCGATGATGGTGGAGCTCACTGGGAGACGGTGTTCGACGCGAACCCGGGCGATTTCTATGACTCCATGGGGTTCTTCAACCGCCACGACGGGCTTGCGTTTAGCGACCCTGTCAGCGGCGAGTTCCCTATCCTGGCCACCCACGATAGCGGCGGCACCTGGGAGTTGGTTGAGCCCATTGCAATACCCGATGCGCTCCCCGACGAGTTTGGCAGGGCGACCGGCACGTCTCTGGTCGCTGTGGGCCCTGCCGACGCTTGGTTCGGCACGAATCCGGAGAATGACCCGGGCGCCCGGGTGTTCCACACCCAGGACGGGGAACAACATGGAAGGCCGTCACGACCCCAATACCGGGTGGGCCCAGCGGCATCGTTTCGTTGTCGTTCCGAGATCGCAAGCACGGCCTGGCGGTCGGCGGCGCCGCGCCACCGCCGCCCTTCATCGAGGCTGGCGTAGGCGTGGCCGCTCGCACCTCCGACGGGGGCAACACCTGGTCCCCCACCGGCCCGCTGGGTGGGTTCCGGAACAGCGTGGCCTGGATTCGAGGCGTAGCCAACACCGCAGTCGCCGTCGGTCCTGCTGGGAGCGACGTGAGCCACGATGGAGGGGCAACCTGGGAAAAGATCGACGACAGCCCCTTCCTGTTGGGCGTTGATTGCCGGTCAAAGAAGTCGTGTTGGGCCGTCGGCAAAGATGGCATCGCAGCGAGACTCACGATCTGAAGCAGCAACCCCCATTAGCGAGCGGTAAGTCCCGCCCGGTACCAGGCGCGGCGGCCTGCACACCCCCGGACCTGGCGGCGAGGGTTCTCTGGGAAGGAATTGACGATACGCCGCCCGCAGTGAGCGCAACATTCGACGATCGACAGCCAAAGGGGAATGAATTGCGCGGCACCGGGGGTCAATGAGCCCGAGGCGACACAGTCTTCGAGCGAAAAGCTTCGTCCCGCAGGCACCCGCAGCGAGATGCAGGTGCCGGCTGATGGCGGTGTGCCGAGCACGGCGTTGACCCGAGTTCCGTCGGCGAGCCTCGCGTCAACGAAGGGCACACCATCGTCCAAACCTGCATTTGACATATCGCAGCGTGTGACCTCCGTCACGGCTCTCAGACGTCACAGGTGCGATCTAATGCGGGCTGCGAAGTGAATTGTCCAGTTCGCTATTCGCCAGCGTTCGATTGGGAGTTGATCTTGGCCGAGCGCGGTCCCGCGACAACGGATGCCGCCGTCCCGCCAAGTGTCTACGTCGAACATGGACACACGGGTGCTAAGAACTGATCTTGGTCTTAGCCGGTTTGAGCACCAGACGGTCTGGAACTCCAGCGAAACATCGATCGCTGTATCAGGGCGTAGTACTCGAGACTCTGTTTCAGTGCAGCGAGACGCGGATTATGTCCGTTTGTATGATTGCCGGTGATATCCGATGGGCTTGGGAAGTGGTCGGCTTTGAATGAATCCTTGCCTGGACGGATATTCATTTGCTATCGACGTCAGGAAACGGCTTGGCCGGCACGGCAACTTTACGACGTGTTGGCGGAGCATTTCTCCGCCGAGCAGATTTTCAAGGACGTCTGCAACATCAAGCCGGGCGAGGATTTCTTCGAGCGAATCACTGCGGCAGTCGCATCTTCTGATGTGCTGCTGGCGCTGATCGGTCCACAGTGGCTAACAATCACCGACGAGACTGGTCGACGTCGCCTCGATAATCCTGAGGACTGGGTCCGGCTTGAGATTGAGACGGCGCTGATTCGTAAAATTCGAGTGATCCCGATTCTGGTGGACGATGCGCGGTTGCCGCGCCTGAACGAGCTGCCGCCCACACTAGCCCCGCTGGTCCGTCGGCAGGCGGTCGAGATCAACCCTGTGACCTTTGACACGAGGCGGCTGATTGCCACGGTGGACAAGGCGCTGGCAGAGCGGCCGGTTTCCGCCACCACACCAGTACCAGAGCTTGATCCAGAATCCGCCACCACACCAGGACCAGAGCTTGATCCAGAATCCGCCACCACCCCAGTGCCAGAGCTTGATCCAGAATCCGCCCTACTGATGGCTTGGTCCGACACGATAAGGCAAGCCAGCGCACGCGAGGAGGGCGAACCGCTCGACGTCATCATGGGCGGCTTGGCCAGCGCCCGAGCCATGAGCGGCAGTCCTGAGGACCCGCGCGATCCGGCGGCTGCCGAATTCTGGCGCTCCCTCGAGCTGCCGGATCGCTCGCTATCCACCATCCTCACTGAGGCGCTGACTGGTGTCACCGTGCCAACTCGAGTCGATCCAGCAACACGAGTGCAGCTGGCGCGGTACAAACCATTAATCTCCCACGCCACGTCGATCGCGCAACAGACAACCGGTGAGCGGACCATTTTCCAGCGGCACTTACTCGCCGCGGGACTAATCACAGCGCAGCTCCCCGATCCCTTGATCGCGGCACTACACAAGGATGGCGCTGAGCTGCGCATCAGGCTCCGCACCGCAGTCACCGACTGCATCGCAGATGACAACCTCCAGGTCTGGGAGAGCTTGCTCGGCCTTTCGCAGCTCGAATCCCGCTTCACCAGCGACCACGTGCCAATAGTGCGGCGGCGGCTTGGTGACCCGCTCGCCCAGCCGCTGTCGGACCAGCTCAACTTCGATGCGTACGTGACGATGCTGGCAACCATGATCGCCCGCGAATCGACTGCGATGCCGGTCTCGATTGGCCTCTTCGGCGAATGGGGATCGGGCAAGAGCTACTTCATGGAGCTGTTGCGGCAAAAGGTCGAGACATTGGCCACTGGCGAAGGTCCCTACCTTCGGGAGATCGTGCCGATCACGTTCAACGCATGGAGCTATGCGGACACGAATCTCTGGGCCAGCTTGGCCGCTGAGTTCTTCGAGCAACTGGGCGCGCCCGAGGTCGACCCGAATGACGAACGACGTGCGGCAATTCAGGAATCACTCCGGAAGAAGAACCAGGTCCGGGAGGAACTCACACTGATCCGAGAGAAGGCGGAGGAGCGTACGACGGAAGCGCGCAACAGTTATGCGACGGCGGTGCTGGACCGGGAAAACAAAACCAGAACGTTCAACATCAGGTTGATCAGCGCGGTTGCCGCAGATCAGACCGTCCAAGGCAAGCTCGCCCAGCTGAGCGACCAGCTCGGTTTCGCAAAGGAAAATCGGGAGCGCACTCTGCAGATTGCCACAGACGTCCAGAGCATTTCAGACGACCTAGTGGCGACGCGACGAGTGCTTGCACAGAGATCTCTGAGGTTGCCGTTCATCCTGCTCTTGATCACGATCACTGTCATTGGCGCTGTGCTGCTCCTGCCGAAAGGCTCGTGGTCCTGGCTGACGGGCACTGGCGCGGTGGCCACCCTCGTCGCCTTCCTGACCAGCGTCGCAGTGATCATCAGCAAGAGCCGATTGATCGTCGGTCAGCTTCGCGAGCTAGCAGGCTCGGCGCAGCAAGTCCAGGCCAGGTTGCTCAGGGACGACGAGAGCCTGCAGAAGCAAGCAGCCGAGCTTCATAAGGCCGAGACGGATGAGGCTTTAGCAGAGGCGAAGCTGCAGGATCTCGATGTCACAATCGCCGAGCTTGATCGAAAGCTGCTGGAGCTGGAGCCCGGGCGGCGGCTTTACCAGTTCATCGCTGAACGTGGCGCGAGCAACGATTATCGAAATCGGCTTGGTGTGGTATCTCTTGTGCGCCGCGACTTCACCGAGCTCGTGAACCTAATGAGCGAATGGCGAAGTACGCGTACGACGAGCAAGAACGACAAAGAGCTAAGGCCCATCGATCGGATCGTGCTCTACATCGACGATCTGGACCGTTGTGACCCAGAGCAAGTCGTCAACGTCCTGCAGGCGGTGCACCTGCTGCTCGCGATGCCGCTGTTCGTGGTGGTGGTGGGCGTCGACCCGCGCTGGCTGCTGCGTGCACTGCGTACGCGCTACCAAGGCATCCTCGGCGCGGGCGCCGTAGAGGAGACAGACGAGAGCCTGGGTTTCGCCGAGTCCACACCTCAGAGCTACCTAGAGAAGATCTTCCAAGTGCCATTCGTCCTACCCGACATGAGTAGCGCGGGATTTGCCCAGCTCATTCGTTCCATGGCCGGGCAGTCGCAAGCAGTCGTGACAGGCGCCATTCAACCCACACCCGGAACGTCACCGATCCCTTTGACAGGCGACCGTCAGCCGAACACCGGCAACCCGGACAGCGGGCAAGCCCCGCGAATCGCACCGCTGGTCGAGCCGGAAGCACATTCCGAGGTGGCGCAGGTAATGCAGGCGACAGACGAGTCGAGGCTGGAGACTGTCGCGCTGGTCTCCACCACACCGTTGACCCGGGGCGAGCTCGAACTGCTAAGCCTGCTGGCGCCCTTGGTCCGTACGCCGCGCGCAGCGACTCGTCTTTTCAACGTATACGGGCTGTTGCGCTCGGCTCGCAACCTCGGTGCTGGCGGTCAGTTTCTCGGCGATGGCAAGCAGCCCGGCGACTTTCAAGCCGTGGCCCAGCTACTCGGCATCCTCACCGGCGCACCGCAGTTGCTAGGACCGCTGCTGTGGGGCAGCCCGGCGGATGGCCATCCCGGCGGTTTGGGGCTGTGCCGCTCCCAAGGTGCTGGCAGCTGGGCTCGTTTTGTCGATTCGCTGGAACCGACTCAGATCAAGGAGTCCGACGATACGACAGCAGCGCTGGAGGATAACGAGCCCCCCGGCGGTGATGAGATTGTCCGCTGGTCGAACGCGGTTGCTGCGGAGCTCAATGCCGACGAAGTTGAAGCGTGGCAGCGACTCGTATCCGAACTTCAACAAGTCCGACCTCATATCGAGCTCGACGACGTAAGCCGCTATCGAGTGTGGGGCCCACAGGTCGCCCGGTTCTCATTCCTGCTGTCGTCGTTCGCCACTACGGAATAGCCGACAGCGGAATAGCCGACAGCGGAATAGCCGACAGCACCACCAGGTTTGAGTCTCAGTGGCATGCCGTCATGCAGGCTGGGGCCGCGACCCCGATGCCCGCCAGGCTCTTGATCTTGATGATCACTACGGGCTTACTGCGGTCCTAGATAATCGCGAAAGTACTGCTATGTTTCAGCCTGCTCGGTCTGTCCCAGTCGGTAGGCGAGGGCGGTATGTTCGCCACAGTGTGATGACTCTCAGCGCGCTGAGCGGACACGGCCTCGTCGAGTCATCCAGGTGCCGGGGAGCCGTGCGAACGCAAACGGAACCAGCCTAATGCGGACTTGGATGGCCGTTTCGGCCCGTCATACCCGATGGTTCTTCATGTAGCGAGCCCCTTTATGGGATGATCACTGCTCTCGCCAACTTCCCGAAAGTTGCGCGATCCGCGCCTGCACCTCCGGTGATTGGCTCGGCTAGCCCATACCGCAACTCCGGCAGTGTCCCTTCATCAGAGCCGCATAGCTCGGATCCGAACCAGCCGTATTCCGCCGCAGCCATGAGGCGCGCGATGGCATTGGCTACTAAAGGGGAAGCTGCGGGGATCGGACGCGCTCGGCTGAGGCGGCCAGTTGATCAAGGTCGCGGCTGGAAGCTCAGCGCTCTCGTGCAACTCGACGGTGATGCTGCCGGAGATCGTGACTTTGCCGGCGGCCAGCATTGTTACCTTGCTCATTGGTCTCGACAACTTCACAGTCGAGATCAAGGTCCCTGGTCGGCATTCAAGCACCGGCTGGGGGCGGCTGAATTTTGTGTGCGACAACCCGAATGCGGGGCTTGCCAGTCCAGTGCCACCACCTGATCAGGAACGCCAGTTTGGCCTCGATCATGCGGGACAGGAATTGCGCCCGCTCCGGGTGTCAATGCGCCAGAAGCGACACAGTCTTGGAGCGAAAAGTTGCGCTGCGCAGACACCCGCAGCGAAATGCAGGTGCCCGGTGATGGCGGAGTGCCGAGCACTGCGTGAACCCGACTTCCGTCCGCCGGCCTCGCGTCAACGAATGGCACACCATCGTCAAAACCTCAGAATTGACATATTTCCAGAGTGACCTACGTCACATTTTCCAGGGTTTCCGGACCAGATCGGGGATCCTCGCTACGAGCGAGAGGTGGACACCGCCCCATGCATCGCGCCAATTGTCCGAACACTTGATCAACTGCAGGCTCTCGGCCTGGGCGACTGCCTAGCTTGAGCCGAGGTGATCAGGCGTCGGTAAGGCGGTTCTCGCGTCGATATCAGCCGACGTCAGAGCGAGCGAGACGGCGTCGGCGAGCGCTAGTTCGCGGCCTCCGACGTAGCCGCGGTCGAACAGGGGTCCGGCCGCTTCGCGGATCCGTGCTTCGAACGGCTCCCGATGGCGACGCCAGCCGCCGAGCGGCGCTACCGCGTCCTCATCCTCGACCGCGCCCCAGAGCTGACCGGCACGCTCGAGCTGCCCGCGCTCGACTGCGACGCGGGCGAGGACACCGACACCGAATACCTGTCCGGCCCGATCTTCCAGCTGCTTTGCGAGCTCGAGGGAATCACGGGCGCGCATCTCCGCCTCCTCGACGCGACCTGAGTTGAGCGCGAGGCAGGCGAGTTCCGCGAGCATCCCGCTCTCCCACCACGCGAGCATCCCGCTCTCCCGCCACGGAACGCCGACGTCGCGAGCGAGCGCAGCGCTCTGGGAGATCAGCTCGAACGCGTGCGTGTCGTCGCCGGCATCGCGCGCAATCGCGCCGAGGGTGCCGATCGTCTGCGTCAGCCCCCAGCGATCGCCGGTCCGCTTGTGGATGGCCTGGCTCGCCTCAACGAGTTCGCGCGCACGCTCAAGCTCCATCCGCCGCATCGCCTGAACGCCGAGCCTGTGGAGGAGCACGGCGCAACCGTGCTCGTCTCCGAGCTGCTCGTAGAGCGCGAGGCTCTGCTCGTACAGCCGCTCGGCCGCCTCGTCGTGGCCGGCGATGTCGGTCGAGCTCCCGTACGCCATCAAGGCATCAGCGCGAATCTCGGCCTGGACAGCTTCGGCCTCGGGCCGTTCGAGGAGACCTGCGAACCAGCGCATTCCCTCGGACGGGTCGTTGGCGACCCAGAACCAATCCAGCGCGGATGCCAGCTTGAGCCCCAGCCCGACGGAGCCGCTGCTGATCGCCCAGGCTATGGCGCCGCGGAAGTTGTCATGGTCGGCGTTGGCTATATCTTGACGCATCGGCTTCCGGACATCGAGCTTGGCGGCGTTGAGATTCGCACTCTCAGCCAGGCCAAGGAAGAACTCTCCGTGCCGCTGATGGATAGCTCCCGCATCCGGCGACTCGTCGAGCCGCTCGAGCGCGTACTCGCCGATCGTGTCGAGCATGCCGAGGCGGCCGCTGCCCCACCGCCGGACGAGGTTCTTCTCGACGAGTGACTCGAGAATGTCGAGATCGGCGCCGCAGATCGCCTCGGCGGCCCCGAGCGAGAAGCTGCCGCGGAACACGGCGAGGCGCCGAAACACGTCCTGCTCGGTCAGCTCGAGCAGCTCGTAGCTCCATTCGATCGCCGCTCGTAACGTTCGCTGCCGGGCCGGCGCGTCACGGGATCGCGATGTCAGGAGGGGTAGCCGCTGCTCCAGCCGTGCGAGGAGGTCGTCGGGATCGAGCAGCGCGACGTGGGCGGCCGCCAGCTCGATCGCGAGCGGCAACCCGTTGACGCGTCGGCAGATCTCGACGACGGTCGCGGTCGGGCGGAATCCGGGAGCAACCGCACGAGCGCGTTCGATGAAGAGCACTTCAGCGTCGTCGTCGGGCAACGGCTCGACCGGGTAGCGCTGCTCGGACTCGAGGTGCAGCGGCTCGCGGCTCGTGACGAGCACCTTCGCGCTCGGGGTGGCGGCGAGCAGCGCCGAAACCGTGGGCGCGGCCTCGATTACCTGCTCGAAGTTATCGAGAAGGACGAGCAGCGCCTTGTTCGCGATGTATTCGAACAGCGCGTCATCCGCTCCGACGGAGGCTGCTATCGCGCGCGCGACTAGCGCGGGGTCGCGGAGCGCCTGGAGCGGAACCCAGAAGACACCGTCGGGGAACTGCTCGACTGCCTCGGCCGCGAGCTGAAGCGCGAGCCGCGTCTTACCGCTTCCCCCAGCACCCGTCAGCGTCAGCAGCCGATGCGTGCGAAGCAGCGCTCCAACCTCTTCTAATTCGCGCTCGCGGCCGACCAGCGGTGTCGGCTGAATCGGGAGATTCGTCTGGTAGAGCGTCCTCGGCGGCGGGAAGGTTCTGTCGCCGAGCTGGTAGAGGTGCTGCGGCGCGGTCAAGTCCTTGAGCCGGTGCTCGCCGAGGTCGCGGAGCTCCGGTGCAGAGTCGAGCAGTCGCGCTGTCGTCTCCGAGAGGAGCACCTGGTCGCCGTATGCAGCTGCCATGATCCGCGCTGCCCGATGGACGTCAAGACCGACGTACTCCTCCTCGGTCACGACCGGCTCGCCGGTGTGGATGCCGATCCGGACGTGCACGGGTCCGTCCGCGAGTGCGTCCTGAATGCCTTTCGCGGCGAGCACCGCGTCGCTCGCGCGGCTGAACGCGACGAAGAACGCGTCGCCCTCCGTGTTCACTTCGACCCCGCCGTGCCGCGAGAACACCTCGCGCAATGTGCGGCGGTGCTCGGCGAGCACCTGCGCGTACCGTGGGCCGAGCACATCCAGAAGGCGTGTCGAGCCCTCGATGTCCGTGAAGAGCAAAGTGACCGTGCCGCTGGGAAGCTTCCGCACGCTCACATGATCGCGCTGGGTCGGGGCATCTCCAAGGACCCGGCCGGCTCTCTCCGGGTCGAGCCGTGGTCAACTTCTGCTCAACGAGCAACAGAGAGGTGCAACGCGTCGCAAGCTTCCGCGCGAGACCTGCCGAGCTGAGCGAGTCGCGAAGGACGGCAAGCAGCAGCCGCATCAACGTCGCCGGCCTGCAAGGCACCGAGATCCAATGCATAGGCACCACACGCGACGGAGTCACGGTTAACGTGACCGCGGTGGCGCTGCCGTAGGGCGGTCCGTTCGCCTAAAGGTGGGCTGGCAGTGCCGCGAGGCGTCGCCGACGTTAGTCGCTGACGAGCCTCGATGCCGTCTCTACCATTTGGTCGATGATGCTCGCGACCGAACCGACGGAGCCGATGAGGCCTGCCGCTTCGCCGAACCACACAGCGGTGTCATCTGGATCACCGTCTGCGAAGGCCTGCAGGTAGCGGGGAGCTTCGACAGCAGCTTGCTGTGCAAGTTCTGACTCGTGGCCATGCCAGCGCTCGACAAAGCGGTTCCGCTGGACGCGAGCTGTGAATTCCTTGGGCCATGGCAAGCTGCGAACGATGTCCGGGACGTGGGTGCGTACGGTCGAATCGCCGTCGGCGTCGACGAGCGCTGCCCTGTGCAGCGGCCTCACCAGCGATTCTTCGGCCGCGCAGAACCGGGTGCCTACGAGGACGCCGTCGGCGCCGAGGGCCAAAGCCGCAGCCAGTCCTCGCCCGTCGGCGACTCCGCCTGCTGCCAAGAGCATCGTGTCTGGTGTCTCTCCGACGAGCAGATCGGCCACTTCCGGCACCAGTGTGAAGGTGCCGCGCGTCGCGCCGTGCGCACCTGCTTCACTGCCTTGTGCGACAACAATGTCTGCCTTCGCCTCGATTGCGTCCCGTACATGGCGGAGGTTTTGGCACTGGCAAATCAGAACCGCGCCGGACGCACGGATCTCTGCGGCGAACTCCCTTGGGTCACCAAAAGACAGCATCACCGCCACCGGCTTGCGCCGTAACGCGTCTTTCAGAAGTTCCGGACTACGCGCCAGTGACCATGTGATGAAGCCGATCCCGACCCGCTCGTCGCTGGCTGCGACGAACTGTTCATCGAGCCACTGCGCGTTGCCGTACCCGCCGCCGATCAGGCCGAGACCGCCCCCGCGCGTGACCGCCGCCGCTAACGCACCCCCGGCGACAAACGCCATCGGCGCCGAGACGATCGGATGGCGGACACCAAGGGCCTCAGTCAATCGATTCGACAGCACAGCCACGTCTGGCATCCTCGCATCTCTGCCCGCCACCAGGGATATGGGAAGCGCTGCTGCGGCCTCAGCATGCGCCGCCTGCGCACTGCCAAACGGGAGGCGCGGCACTAGATGGCTCGCCACAACGAGGCGTCTACCCAGAGGGCCGCACCTTCCCAATCACCCTCTTTTCAATGGAGACCGTTGAACCTTCACGGTCTCCAGAATGTCGCCCTCTTCACCCCCAACCCGCCCCTCTTCACCACTCCAAATCGCTGAAAAGGAGCGCGCGCGCCTTTTGGGCAAGACGGACGCCGAATGCTGGCGAGCGCTGAGGATAATCCTCAGCCCAGCGCCACGCCTAGCTGCTCGCTGAGCGCTGCCAGATCCCCAAGGTGCTGCCAGGGTGCTGGCACCCGACGGCCTAGGTCAGGCCGCGCGCCGTGAGCAGCGCCTCGATCGCGTCGAGCCAGGCGGTGTAGTAAGCAGTCGCCGCTGACTCGCCAGGCGATGGCTCGTGTGCGGCGATCGCCGCCACAAGATGGTCACGGAATTCGCTCCATGGCGCGCCTGTGCGTTCGAGTACGACGACGCCGAGGCCGAGCGCGCGACCCTGCCAGACCTCCTCGAAGACCAGTTCGCCGTTCGAGCGCGGCAGCGGCGCAGCTACACCTAGCGCTTCGTCGACATCGGCGAGAGTGGCGGCGGCGGCACTCATGCCGGCGTTTGCTGGGCGACGGGCACTGCGACGCCGATCATCGCGTCGCGTGTAACGATCGCGGCCAGCTCCTCCTCGTCCCAGCCCTCGGTCCCGGAGGGCCGCTCGGGGAGCACCAGGTAGCGCACTTCGGCGGTCGAGTCCCAGACCCGGATCGTGGTCTTGGCGGGCAGCTCGAGGCCGAACTCGCGCAGCACGGCGTGCGGCTCGGAGACCATCCGGGCACGATATGGCGCGCTCTTGTACCAGCTCGGCGGCAGCCCAAGCACCGGCCACGGATAACACGAGCAGAGCGTGCAGACGACGGCGTTGTGTACGCCGGGCCCATTCGGGACGACGACCATTGTGTTGCCTTCCGCGCCGCCGAAGCCGAGCTCTGCGATAGCGGCCGCGCCGTCGGCTAGTAGGCGCTCGCGGTAGGCAGGGTCAACCCAAGCGCGAGCCACGACCTTCGCGCCGTTCTGCGGCCCGATGTCGTTCTCGTATAGCTCGATCACCGCGTCGATGGCATCAGTTGAAACGAGACCCTTCTCGACGAGCAAGGCCTCAAGCGCGCGGGCGCGCAGCTCGATCGGCGATGCGGCACGCTCGTGGTGGTGGCCGCCGTCGTTGTCGTGCACGTCGCTCATGCGGGCTCCAGGTAGGTGTCGAACAGGTCGAGGAGCACCGTCCAGGGCGGTTCGTCGCTCTCGCCCCACAGATCCTGGGAGGCGAACGCGACCGCGTACACCGGCTCCGGCTCGGTCGGCAGCCCGTACGCCGCCCTGTCCGGGAGCCGGTCGGTGCCCTGGACCCGCTCGACGACGCCGACCGCCCCGCGTACGTAGCGCGGGCAACGCGTATGCCCGTCCGGGTGCATGCGGCGCACCCGGACGCGATCGCCGGGCGCGAAGCGCGGGCTAGCCGCGATGCCCATCGCGCGGCGACCCCTCGCGGAGCTGTGCAACCGCCTCGGCAGCCAGCTTGGGATCGGCGGCCGTCGGTGGCGCCTCGCTCACCGCCAGCCGTGCCATCATCGCCTCCACCTCACCAGGCGCGATCGTGCCCTTGGCCTCCAACTGGCGCTCCATGCTCCACAGCCAGCGCTCGTAATAGGACGCCTCCAGGTAGTGCGCCGCGTGCATTGACTCCTGTACCGCACGCCCGTCTGGGCCGCCGACAAGACCGCACACATTGCTGAGATGGGAGAGCGCGAACACGCGCGGCTCCCAAGCCTCGTGGAAGACCTCATCGCCCCCCTCGACGACGACTGGGCCGAAGCCGTGCATGCCGCCCATGTCGTGCACGCCATCCATTCCGGCAGGCTACCGGATCGCGCCATCGCGCCTCGCCGCTCGTGGCAACCGACCCCGTACGTGATCACGACCGGCTCGGCGAGCGGTGCGACCCACCCGACGCGCTACGCGCCTTCAAGGCCGCCGCCAAGCGCGAGGCTGCCAGCCTTGGCGGTTGCACACACCGCGGCACTCTGCTGCCTCGTGATGTTGTCCGCTGGCGTGCCGCTCGACGTCGTCTCGGAGGTCTTGGGCGACGTAAGGCACGGCCTCGGCAAAACCGCGCGATTGACATATTTCACTTTTAGCTGGCTGGCTCTACGCGATGGCCCGCGGCCACCCTTGACCCCGGTCGCGAGCCGAGGACCTGGCACCTATCGGGAGGATGGGGACGTGTGGCGCGCCCCACCTGCGGATTCGGCCCAGCGCCAGCATGACCGTCCCTAGGGAACGCGTGCGTCAAGGTCTGGTCGCATTACAACGCTTTCCTGCTCGTTTGGATCCGTGCGTGCTCCGACGAAAACCGCTGGAGATTCACTGCGGTTCACCGCCACGTGTGGGACGCCGGCTGGCACGTAAAGGTAGTCACCTGGGCGCGCGACCTCACGGTGCTCAAGCTCATCGCCGGTGCAAAGCTCCACCTCATCGCCGCTCATCATGTAGAACGCGGATTCGTGGTTCTCATGGACGTGCGCCTTCGTCCTTCCGCCGCCCGGGGGGAGGGTCACGGAACCGAGCCACAGCCGCTTCGCACCGACACTTTCGGCGCTGATGCCCGGGGTGTAATCCGGCCCCTGCTTGCCTTGGTAGGTCTCACCGGCTCGTACCACGAATCCGGCGTTATGCCCGGTTGTGTCCACACCGGCAACGTATCGTCGAGACGCCGGCCTACAGAGACTGCCAGACGCTGAGCAAGCCGGTGCACGTCGCGTTCGCATGGAAATCGAACGTCCGTCAGCTCGAGCCCGGCACCGCGATCGATGAAGACGTGGTCCGAACCGTTGACCAGGACGTCGGTCACCCAGGCTCTCTTAGGAGCGGCCCCAGCGGGCCAGCGCCGACACTGTGGCGCCGCAACGACTCCACGGTATCGAGTACCGCTGAGTCGCTCACAACGAGACCTTCGGCTCGCATGGCTGTTGCCACGTCAACTAGTGAACATTGCCGGCCGAGGCCCGCTGGCCCGGGTCGAGGTCGGTCCACCCGTACGCGGCGAAGGCCGCCTGGTCGATCGCAGTATTAAGGTCCAAGCGTTAGGTCGTGGCGCTCGGGTCCAGTCGTTCGCTGAGAGTGCGCGGTCGCCTTGGACCGATTCCGCTCTTGCGCACTGGTGGGCGGGGAAATGGATCGCGTCACCCAGCGACTTCACATCGACAGGGTCGTGCTGCTGGTGAATGCCGGACCATCGCATGTGCTGTCGGCGGAACGGCCATGATCACCGTCCGGCCATGATCACCAAGGCGCACAAGCCAGTCATCCTTGCCGATCGTCTCGGTACTTCCCTCGGTATTCAGGGAACTCCGGAGCGGGCCGGGATTTCGGCCCCTGGCCGACCGATCCAAGATCATTTGCAGTTGATCACCCTTCCTTCCTCAGCGCATGCAGCTACTCCGTCGGATGGAGCGGAGTCCATGATCGAAGCCAGCGTGTCAGCCAACTGCGGCTCGCCGATCAACTCCCAATTCGAGCCGATCCAGAAACCATCCACCGCAGCGTCGTTCAGCCCGTAACTCAGCTCGTCGCTACCGGCCGTCGCAGTCAAGATCAGCAACGGCAAGATCGCCACGTTCGTCTTCACGAATTCGATCAAGGAATCGCGACGGCTAGCCGATCCGCTCCGCGATTCGCCGCCGCCGGCATCCCGCGGAAACAGCCGCAACAAATCCCGGAGCCGCGGCTCGAACGCATCCACCAGCGACCCCGTTGCAGCCCGGACGCACCTCGGCGGCCCAAAGCTGCCCACCGCCGCCTTCATCGTGTCCCGCGAACATCCGACCACACGGGGCTGCCGTCGACACGTGTGACCGCCAGTGTCCTGGGTGATGCCTTAGGGAGGGTAGGACGGCCGGTTTCCACAGGTCTGCGCGATTCCTGCCGACTGTCGTCCTTTCTGACTCGATGGGCAGCGGGAGGGTGAATGAGCTTTCAACGGATAGATGCTGACACCGCCGAGACGCTGGCGGGCGTGGTCCGGCTGCTACGCCGAGCAGCTGAGCTGGTGTGGGCGGCTGCCGACGCCGAGGGTGCCGGGTCTCCACGGCAGCTGCTGGCGTTGGGCATCGACCTGGCCGCCGACGAGGCACGGAACGTGCTACCGGATGCCATTGCAGTCGACGGACCTGTGCCGGTCGGAGATCAACCGGCGGGTCTCCTACGCTCCGCCGAGCAGCTGCTGCGGCGCATCGACACCCCAGCAGCGGGTGCCGCCCTCCATGGCTTGCGGGTACGGGTAGGCGGCCTGGTGTGGGAGGCGAACAGCGGTGTCGATGCCTGACAGGCGCACGGTTGGCGAGCTGCTGGCCGACAGTGAGGCGCTGGCCCGGGAGACGCTGCTCGACGCCACACTTGAGCAGGCGTCGGCGATGGTGAGGAGCTGGAATCAGCTGGTCGGGTCGGCGGTCGAACTGTGGGCGGTGTTGCCGTCGGCGCCGAACAGTCCATCCTGGTCGGACCCGATGGAACGGCTGCGGGCGATCGGGGAGGCGATCAGCCGCAGTGTGACCGCCGGAAAAGGCCATATCGACGTCGACGTGATCCAGCGGCTCGCGCTCCCCTTGAGATCTCATGCCGATGATGCGCGCGGGAGCGGTGAGGCCCGGGTGGTCGACCTCCAGCATGCTCCCGGCCATTAGTAGCCGCCGGAGATATCGATGAACGGCACTTCGCCGCAGCGAGTGTGGCAGAGCCTGCGGCAGGGTGAGGTCAGGATGCCGGTGGTGCTGGTGATCAGTGCCTGCACGCGGGCCACCCGAACCAGATCGGCCGGATCCGGACTGGCGGCCAAGGTGCGGTGTGCCTGAACCTCCCAGGCAGCAAAGGCGGTCTCGAGCCGTTTGGTCGGCGTCGCCGCTTGCCCGGGGTTCGTTGAGCTGATCACCCACCCGCATGATCCCGCCCCAGGACTAATCCGAAAATGGACCCTGACCAGGCAGGTTGCCGGGCTTCCGTGGTGTGACTGTTAGGCGGCGGGTTCGAGGGTGACGCGGTAGCCGAGTGATTCGAGCTGTCGGATGTGGTTGCGTCTCTTGGCGTGGGTGTTGACATGGCGGTCGTAGTGGTCGGCGCCGAGGTCGTGGAACCGGGCCTCGGGATCGGCGAGCAGGTGCCAGATGATCACCAGCATTGAGCGGCCGACCGCAACAATGGCCTTCTTCTTGCTGCGTCGGCGGACGAGGCGTCGGTAGCGAGCGCCGAGGAAGGTGTCGGTCCGGCCCGCTCCGGCCACGGCCTCGCCCAGGACCCGGGCGAGGTAGCGGTTCCCGTGGCCGGTGGAGCCGTTGCCCTTGTTCTTGCCGGCCGAGGAGTTGATCCCGGGGGCGAACTTGGCCCACGACGCCAGGTGGGCGGGGGTGGGGAACCTGGTCATGTCGAGGCCGATCTCGGCGATGATGATCGCGGCTGCGGTCGGCCCGATCCCGGGGATCTCATCGAGCCGGGCGACCGCATCAGCGAAAGGGGCCAGGTGCTGCCCGATCTGGGTGTCGACGGCGGCGATGTCGGCGTCGACGGCGTCAACACGGGCCAGCATCCGGGCCAGCAGGAACCGGTGATGATCATCGAAGGTGCCCAGCCGAAGCCCGGCGAACGCCTCCTCCAGTTGCGGAATCTTGGTCCGCATCCGCGTCCGGGCCAGCTCGGCCAAGGCCTTGGGGTCGCGTTCCCCGCCGATCAAGGCGGTCATCATCGCCCGGCCGGACACGCCGAAGATGTCGGAGGCAACAACCGAAACCTTGAGGCAGGCGTCCTCGAGCAGCTTCTCCACCCGGCTCTTCTCCGCCGTGCGGACCCCGACCAGATCGATCCGGTACCGGGTCAGGTCCCGCAACCGCCGGATGTCGGCGGGTGGGACGAAGCTGGACCGCAGCATCTGCCGCTCGGCGACCTTGCACAACCACACCGCGTCCAGCCGGTCGGTCTTGGGTCGGCCGGGGAGATGCTTCACGTCTTTGGCGTTGACCAGCCACGGATCCAAACCATGGGCCTCGAACAAGTAGAACGGCGGCCGCCAGTAGTCGCTGGTCGCTTCCATCACCACCCGCTCGATCCCGAGTCCGACCAGCCGGTTCGCCAGCTCACACAACGACGTGACCATCGTGGAGTGCGTGGACACCTCCTGCGCCCGCCGCTCGCCGTCCGCGGCGGGGAGCCGGATGCAGCACACGATCTCGGCCTTGCCGATGTCCAACGCTGCGACCCGCTCGATGATCTGCTCGTCGTCCCTGGACTCTGCGAACATCGAACCTCACCCCCTTCGCTCCCGCCGTCACCGGTGACGGTCACCGGTGGATTCCGGACATGTGACCGTCCGGGGAGTTGCCGGGCAGACCAGCGAAACTAATCCTCGTGCTCTCACCGGGGAGGCAACAATGAAGGGCCCAGCACGCAACTCCCGCCCGGCTAACCGACGGCCTCGCAGGACCATAGGAACTACGGCGTTACCGGACGGTCACAGCCCCATTTTCAGCCCGGAACGGGCGCGCCGACAGGGGCACATGGGCTAACCGGCCCATATTGAACGAAGCCACATTGAGCTGGTGGTTGCGACTCCCTTCCCCGGTCTGGGAGAGCCGCTGAAGCTCTCGGCGCAACGCTCCAAGTCCGTAGGCTCTAGACCCCCCCGGCACAGCTCTGGGCCGTTCTGGACCACGCTCTGGCACAAGGAGCTGAATCAACCACTGAGGAACTCGAGCAAGCTCGTCCCGGAGCGGATTGACCCAGCGATACCGGTGCCCATCTGGATGCTCGGACGGTGGTCCAACTACATATCCGCCTCGTCCTCGGTAGTCGACTCCGGGCAAGATGCCGGCTCGATTGCCGATGCCCGCGAGTTGCACGTAGTAGTGAAAGCCCTTGCCCGTCGCGACCAGCGGGCCGCGTAACGGTTCTCTCCCGCCTCGTGCTTCCTCGAGAGCATCGACCGCATCTTCGCTGTCAAGATCGACTACGTCGAAAACGAGACCGGTCCTGAGCCCGACGTTGGCGTTGGGCGTCCGTGTCCACCAAGCTCTGATCACGTCAAGATCGGTAGTGGCGTCATGCAATCCGTGGCCGCCGATGCTCGCCGGAATCAAGGGGACCTTTGTGCGGGGCGCCAAAGGAAAGACCGGAATACCGGCCGATCCATACGCGAGAGCTCCGCGTAGATGGTCCACGCGCTCAGTCTGTTGTGGCATTCGGTGAATATGCGACGAACGACGAGCGACAACGACAAGCCATGGTCATCCGGCCTCGTCGGCTGGCCGAAGATCAGAAGCTTTGATCCATCGTTGACGGCCGTCTGGACCGCGTACCCGTCCCAACCACTGCTGGCGCTCTTTGACCCACCAGTCGAGCTGGCCTCCAGCGGACCACGTGGCTGCCTCAACCTCGACGGGCGGATCCACTTCCCGGCGATCCGCTTCGCCGTACTGACTCGGATCGAGATCCCGCATATCTGATTAGAACACGCTTTCGATTCTGGAGGAAGAGGACGCGCGAGACTCTGGGGCTGATGAGCGGCGGCGAGAGAGTGATGACGACAGGTGGGAAGTCAGACCCGATCCAGTTGCAGTCGTCTGCCTGCTGCTTGCCGTTATCGCAATCACAATCGGGACCCTCGAAGAAACCTAGAAGAACCGCCGCGACCCGATCTGAAAGATGGGGGTTAACTGGGGCCTCCGCACTCCTCAGAGTGCAAAAGCCCTAGTCAGAGTGGGCCCCGTGGGACTCGAACCCACAACCTACGGATTAAAAGTCCGCAGCTCTGCCAATTGAGCTAGAGGCCCGTGTGACGCTCCACGACCTGCGTCATGCCTCAGACAGTCTGGCAGATCCGTCCGCGTAATCCAGTGCATCCACTGCCCTTTCTGTGTGGGGCGAGCCTGGATCCAGGGCCCGAGGTGCGCCAGGGGCAAATCCTGTGCGCCCAGTTGCGGCTAGTGAGGTGTGAACCCTGAAACCCGCTCATCGTCATCCCGCGGCCGTCGAAGCCGTCCGTACTCCATCCGCGGCTGTTTCCGATCGGCTGCCGATATTCGAGTGCGCTTCCACCGGCCGGTGCGATCGGGCGTATGCGAGGTAGATTGCGCTCGTGAGGGCGGGCCCGTCCGACAGTCGAGCTCCGAGGTCGCTGTCAAAGCCCACGCCCTTGCCGCCGCTTAACCATGGTCGAGGAGAACGGATGCGTCCCCGAGCCAGTCACACTCCTCGCAGGTGGGTTGCGGTTCCCAGGGGGATCGCCGATGGCAACTGAGTCGGCCTGTCTTCTGCTCACCGACATTTCGGGGTACACGGGCTACCTCGCGGGCGTGGAGCTCGATCACGCGCAAGACATCCTCGCGGATCTTATGGGCACGATCGTCAACGCGCTACGACCCGGCTCCCGGCTCGCCAAGCTCGAGGGCGAGGCCGCGTTCATGTTCGCGATTACGGAGAAGTTGGAGGGGTCGCTGCTCCTCGACACGATTGAGCGCTGCTACGCAGGTCGCCTGGGAGTTCGTGACGACGCCGGGCCGACGGATCACCACCGTACCGACAGCGATGGGGCCAGTCCGCTATCTCGTAACGACGGAGTTCGAGCCGACGCCCGACGGAACGATCCTCCACCAGCGCTTCGCGGCACCCAAGACGCCTAAGGAGCGCGCCATCATGGAGCAGATTGCCTCATGGATGGAAGAGGTATTGCGGACGAGCTCAACCCGCCTGATTGAGCAGCTCGACGAGGAGCTCGAGCGCCGCGATCGGGACGCCACGCAGGAACCCGTGCTGCCACGAGCCCGGCCAGATGGACCGGTCGCAGGCCTGCCGTCAGCCTCGTAACGCACCGTCGATCTCCTCGGTTCGCGAGTGGCGGCCTCGCCCACGGTCAAACCCGCTATGGTCACACCAAACTGATGCCCAAGGAGCGAACCATGAATGGCCATGTGTACGGAATATCTGAGATCGTCGGCACCTCCGCGCAGGGAGTTGACGACGCTATCCGCGTCGGGATACAGCGCGCGGCACGCACCGTGCGAGGCCTTGACTGGTTCGAGGTCACCGACATTCGCGGGCACCTTGCCGACGGTGAGATCGAGCACTTCCAGGTCACACTCAAGATCGGATTCCGGATGGAGGATCCGAAGCAGGCCTGAGCGCCGTCGCGCCTGTGCGCAGAGGCGACCGCTGTCAGCCGGCTCGAGCGGGCCATCTTGACGATTGTGCGCGCAGACCACCCCGCAAAGCTAGGCGCCCGCCAGCTTGACAAGCGCGGGAACCACCTCAGCGGGGGAGGGCATCGCGGCGATCTCATCGCGTAGTCGGGTGGCGACTTGTCGCTCAGGCGAATCACCAAGCAGCTCCTGCACCGCTTCGCCAATTGCGGCTGGCAGCTGGGCGTCGTTCGGCAGCGCCCGCGCTGCGCCCGCGGCCGTCAGGATCTCGGCATTGATGAACTGGTCCGCACCTTGCGGGAGGAGCAGCTGGGGCAGCCCAACTTCGAGTGCGCTGAGCACCGTACCGGTCCCACCGTGGTGCACGATGAGGTCGATCAGCGGCAGCACTGCCGACTGGGCCACAAACCGTTCGACGTGCACGTTGTCCGGCACCTCGCCGAGCGATGCAGGATCGCCCTCCGGCCCGACGGTAACGAGCACGTCCACAGCGAGCGCAGCAATCTCAGCGATCGCGCGGCCGAGCACCTCGACAGCGCCGAACGACACCGTGCCGAGCGTGAGATAGACCCGGGGTCGGGTAGGTGTCGCGGTGAGCCACGCCGGCACCTCGGCGCCGGCCTCGTTGTAGGCCACCGAGCGGATCGGGACGGTCATGGTTTCACCCGCGGACGGCTGCCGGAGCGTCGGCGGCGCCGGGTTGATCAGCGCGGCGGCGAGGAGCCCATTCAGCCTCGGGCGGCGTACGGTTCCGCTGCAGCCACATGTTGCGTTGATAGCGAGCCGTCGCAGCATGCAGCGAGCCGTAGAAGGAACTCGCCAGAAGGACCGCGTACGCCGCCGCCGGAATTTCGAGCAGACTCGCTGCCACGCCTGCACCCGCGTTCATCGCCTCATAGATCACAAGATCAGGCCGCTCGCGCTCACATTGTTCGATGATCGCCGGGGCAACGAATTCAGCGACTACGTCAGCAAACATGGTCATGCTGAAGTCTTGATCGTGCAGATCGGGATGGCGCCGCCTGGCCTCGTTGATCGCCCAGTCCAGCTCGATGTTAGGCGGATACCCGGGAACAGTCGGCAGCGGCAATCGCCCAAGAAACGGCGGTCCGCTTGCAATCACTGCCTTATGACCGGCATCCGCACATGCCAGCGCCAGCGGCATCATCGGGTACAGGTGGCCGTACGCGCCGAGCGAGGCGAACATGATCTTCACGCCGCCATGCTGTCAGATTGCGACGCGGTACTGCCGAGCCAGACTCGACAAGCCGGACAGCCAGGCTGCGATCATGAGCCATGGCCACGTTGCCGTTATCACCAGATGAATTGCTGACCACCACCCGCACCGTGCGTAGGCGCCTCGATCTCAGCCGCCCAGTGCCGCTCGATCTCATCCGTGAGTGCCTGGAGGTGGCGCTGCAAGCTCCGTCGGGCTCCAATCGCCAAGGCTGGCATTGGATGGTGATCACCGACGAGAAAAGCCGCCGCGCGATCGGCGACTACTATCGCCGATCCGTTGCCTCGTACCTCAAGTCGCCGGGCGCGGCCGCTGTGCTGTTTGAGGATGATCCGCAGCGCAACGCTGTGCAGCGACGCGTGGGGGAGAGCGTCGCCTATCTCGGCGAGCACATGGGAGAGGCACCCGTGCTGATCATTCCCTGCATCAGAGCGCCCCGCCTGAGAGCCGAGAGCCAGGCTGGCTTGTGGGGGTCCCTGCTTCCCGCAGCATGGAGCTACATGCTGGCGGCTCGCGCGCGCAGATTGGGCACGGCGTGGACAACACTGCACCTGCGGTACGAAAGGGAGATCTCAGAACTACTGGGGATGCCGCCTGACATCCGGCAGGGCGCGCTCATCCCCACTGCCTACTACACCGGCGACACGTTTCAGCCGGCACCGCGCCAACCACTCGACGAGGTGCTCCACATCAATTCCTGGTGATCAAGAGCCGGCACGGAACTTGTCGGTCTCCTCGGCGGTGGGCGACGTTGCCGGACCACGACGGATGACTGTTAAGGCCGCGACGACGTTGGCGCGCCGGGCCGCAGCCTGTGCGTCGCGTCCGGCGGCAAGCCCCGCAATGAATGCACCGAGATGGGCATCACCGGCCCCGGTGGTGTCAACAATCGTGACTGGGACGCCGGGCACCTGAACGAGCGCGGAGTCCCGTTGTGCGACAAGGCATCCCGACATCCCCAGACGGACCACGACGTTCCCACCCTGCAGCCGAGCCAGAAGCTCGGCCGCGGCCGCCGCGGGATCGGCGCACCCCGTGGCCAATGAGGCCTCGCGTTCGTTGCAGCTCCACCAATCCGCTCGCCGGCGTACGGCCGCTACCACCTGGTCAGGCAGGGTGTGACCGAGCGGCCCAGGGTCGTAAAACACCATGATCTCTGGCGGGAGCCGAGGAAGCCGCGCAAGGATGGCATGCCGGTTCGCGTCGTGTAGCAGCCCGTAGCCGGAGATCAAAAGCGCATCCGTAGGCCGGATCTCGACGTGATCAAGACGTTGACTGGTGACCCCAGCTTCGGCACCAACCGCCGTTACGAAGGTACGCTCGCCACCCGCGTCCACGAGCACGACATCGAAGCCGGTGTCTCGTTGCTCACCTTGATCATCGGGAAGCAGCAGCGCAATGCCCTCGGCCCGCAATTCCCGACGAGCGAGATCACTGAACAGACCATGCCCGAGCGCGCCAGCGTACGCGACGTCCAGACCCTGTCTAGCCGCCGCAGCCATGAGGTTGAAGCCGCCACCGACCTCGAGCGCCACATCTGACGCCAGCACGTCGCCGCCGCGTTCCGGCAGCGCCGGTATCTCGGCAACGATGTCGATGATCACGTTCCCGAGGCTGACCAACCTGTTGATCATGAACCGACACGTAGTGCCAGCAGATTCTCGGCGAGTATCTCCAGCTCCAGCTGGTTGGTCTCGCGTACCGTCTCAACGGCTTCGAGCGGCCAGGCGTCCATGCCATGGCAGGCGCCTGCAATTGCTCCAGCCATGGCAGCAATCGTGTCACTGTCGCCACCGAGTGAGGCTGCGGTCAGGCATGCCTGCCACGGATCTTGGGGATGCAACGCGAGCACCGCGAAGGCGGCCGGCACTGATTCCTGCGTCGCCAAGCTGGTCCCGACCAACTCGACGATGGCGCGTACCGAGCGATCATGATGATTTGCGTCGACCAGGCCAATGGCCCAGGCGATCCGGCGGGCGACTGCCGCCCCGGCCACCCACTGGCCTCGCCGCTGACCCATCTCGGCAGCTCGGATGCCAAGTGTCGTCGCCTCGGCGACAGACGCGCCGGCGATACCGCCGCTGACAGCGGCCGCCACTGCCGCCGCCCCAGCAATCGCTACGCCGGTGTGGTGGGTGACCCGAGACGCCTCGACGACAAGATCAACAAGCGCATCCAGATCATCGGCGGAGATGATCAATCCGACAGGGGCGATCCGCATTGCCGCCCCATTTGTCGCTCCGAAGCGCCCGACCTCGTCCAGTGGGCCCCCCGAAACCAGGGCCGCCACAGCAGCACTGCTGGAAGGGCCCAGCAGATCCAGCGATCCGCGTTCCCGCGCTCGCTCCGCCCAGTTGAGCAACCGACGGGCGAGATCATCGCTATCGATATGGCCACCGCCGGCGAGCAGAGTGTCGGCCAGCAGCAATGCCTGCTCAGTGTCGTCGGTGATCGAGCCGGCCGGCAGCCCGGCTGCGATCAGGTGGTCGGCAGGCGCCTCGCGAAACCCGTCGAGGACGCCGAAGCACGCGGCGACCTCCTCATGGGACATCAGCTGGGTCGGCATGCCGAGTGCATCGCCAATGGCGAGGCCATACAAGGCGCCCCGGGCCCGATCGACGGCCGTGCTCATCTGGCCTGGGATGCCAGGATGGTATCCACCTGGGCGACGTCGATCATTGGTGTGTAAAGCGCCATTGCGTCAAGGGCCCGCTGGTGGTCCGTCTCGGTGACCCCGGCGCACGCATCAGCAGCCACCGTGACATGGACGCCTGCGTCGGCTGCGGCGAGGGCCGTGGACAGTACGCAGCAATCGGTGGTGACGCCGGCTAGCACGATGGCGTCAGGGTTGCCGAGCGCTCGACCGGTCTCGGCGTCCCACTTGCCGAACGTCGTCCTGTCAATGATCGTCGCCGGGATCGAGAGGAACTCCTCGCTGAGCTCGTACAGCGGCGCGTTGACAGGATCGAGAGCAAAGGGCCACATCTCGTAGTAGGTGATCCAAGCGCCGGATGGCTGATCGGGCGGCAGGAACCGTGTGAAACAGACACGGGATTCGAACGCGCCCAGTAGTCGCTGGATCGAAGCGCATGCCGACGCATAGCCCGGCGTGGTCCACTGACTGCTTGGTTCGCCGAAGATCCGCTGCATATCGATGATCATCAGCCGGCGGCCTCCGGCATCCTCGAAAGGCGCTGGCCTGCTATCGCTCATTCGGCAGCGGCCGCCCCCCGGTCAGCGCCGGAGAGCGGTTGACCCTCCTGTGCTCGTACGGCCCGGCGCCCCAGCAAGAGGGTGCCGACGAACCCGATGACCAGGGCCGCGAGTACGCCGAGGTTCGCGTACGCCCAGGAGCCTTCCCGACCGCCCAGCCCCAACGGACCGAGCAGGTATCCCTGCCACGCGAGCCAACCCGCGAAGGAGTTCGTGACCAGGCCCCAACCGACCAAGGCCCCGAGGGCCATCAGCACAAGGGATGCGGGGCGCGCGCTGCCGTAGCGGCCGTGAGGATCCAGCAGCTCCGAGCTGGCGTAGGGTCTGCGGCGCAGTGCGAAGTCGCCGAGGAAGATGCCGCACCAGGCTGCGATGAGGACGCCCAAGGTGATCAAGAATCCCTGGAACGGGCCGATGAAGTTGTCGGCGATGAACACCAGATAGATCGAGCCGGCGATCATCAAAACACCATCGATGGCCGCAGCGACGAATCGAGGCGTCGGCAGCCCTGCGCTCAACAGTGCCAGACCTGAGGAATAGATGTCGAGCACGGCGCCGCCGACCAGACCGAGTACCGCAACGAGTGCGAATGGCACCAGGAACCACGTCGGAAGCAAGGTGGTCAACGCACCGATCGGGTCGGTGGCGATGGCTGCACTCAGCTCCTGGGACGAACCGGCGAGCATCAATCCGAAGATCAACAGCACGATTGGACCGAGCGATGCGCCGAAGGTAGTCCAGCCGACAACTCCGGCGCTCGAGGCATTTCGCGGCAAGTAGCGTGAGTAGTCGCCTGCGGCGTTCACCCAGCCGAGTCCGAAACCGGTCATCATGAACACGAAGGCACCGACCAGCTGCGGAATCGGACCGGCAGGCAGCGAGGCGAGCGTAGCGAAGTTGATGTTGGAGGCTACCAAGATCATATAGACCACTGTCAGGGCGGCAGTGATCACAGTGATCCACATCTGCAGCTTCATGATGAACTCGAAGCCGAGAATTCCGCCGATCATGATGAGGGCAGCCACCAAGACCAGCGCGGCAAGTTTGGTGAGGAAGCCACCGTGCCACCCCAGCCTGGTGAAGACGGTTGCTGTAGCCAGTACCGCGAGTGAGGCAAGAACGGTCTCCCAGCCGACCAGGAGTAGCCAGGAAATGGCCGACGGCACCCGATTGCCGTTGACCCCGAATGCGGCGCGGCTCAAGGTCATCGTTGGCGCATGTCCCCGCTTGCCGGACAAAGAGACCAGACCGCAGAACAAGAAGGAGATGACGATGCCGACGACTCCAACCGCGACGGCTTGGGGGAACGAGATGCCGAAACCGAGAAGAAAGGCTCCGTAGCTGATCCCGAGTACCGAGATGTTGGCGGCAAACCAGGGCCAGAACAGCTCCCGCGGCCTGCCGCGGTGCTCGCTTACATGGATCGAGTTGAGGCCGTTCTGCTCGACTTCCAGCGCTCGCGGGCCCGCAACGGGCAGATCGATGGGTGATTCGTCTGCTCTGGTCATGGTCGCACCTTTCAGGAAAACCCTCTGGAACCGATCCTCCCGCATCGGCGCCCGCAAGACCTCACCCGAGCCGAGAGGTCAGGGTGGGCCGACGGTCAGCTCGGGAAAATCGGCTGCAGGTCCGTCGAGCAGCGGCGCGGCTGCACCATTGAGGTGCTTGGTGAAGAACGCGAGCAGCAGGTCGGAGGTTACACGCCACATCCGATGCGGCTGGATCTTGGTCGCATCGAGTACGGGCTTGACGATCGACTCATCGGTGACCGGCAGGAACGGCACATCCATGAAGCTGACATGGCTGGCGCCGTTGACTTGCACGGTGTAGCCGGGTTGGGCGCGCTGCTGGACGTTTCGCCAGCCACCGAAGGTGATCGCCTTCTCCGCTTCAAACCATTCGACGTTGGGCGCCGCGCCGGCCTTGACCGCATCCTCAGCCGTCCTGGCAAACTCACTATGCTCGGCCAGCACCTGAAGAGCCGGTCGGTCAAGCCCGACCTGGCCCACATCAGTCCAGACTGCGCCGTCGAGGTTGGCCGCCGCCCGGCAACGCGGATCCGTCCGGCATAACTCCAAAGCGGCGTTGCCGCCGAAGGAGTGGCCGAGGGCAGCTAACCGCCCAAGATCGAGCCGACCGGTGAAACGCTTGGTCGGATCTGAGTTCAGGATCTCCAGCTGGTCCACGACTGAAGCGAGGTCGGCTGCCTTGTATTTGCACACAGATGCTCGCTGGCGGAAAACCTCCGCATGTGAGCCCTGCTGGGGCCCCAAGGCCCCACCAATGGCCACTGGGTTCATCGGCACCACACGGCCGTCGGCGAAGGCCGTCACCGTCGTCTCGTAAGTGTGATTCACACCCACGACGACGAAACCGTGGCTAGCCAACTCCTCAGCGATCGCGCTCAGCATCAGCGGTGGAAAACCGCTGGGTGAGAGCAGCAGCACCGGATACGCGGTGCTGTCCGGTGCTACCGGTGCGTCGGGTACCGCATGCGAACGGAGGCCCGCAACGTTGATCCCGAGGAACTCGGCGGTGGGCGTCCACGCCGGCGGAAGGTACGGCGCGAACTCGGCGGTCGGTTGCGGACCAGCCGGATACCAGACGAATACCACCAGTTCACGGCGAACCTGGGGGTTGCCGGCGTAGATGTCGAACCGGGCGCGATCAACCCAGTCGTACGAGACCCGACCCACCGCGAGTTGTCCGGTGGGCAGCGGCAATGGGCCACCGTCTGAGGTCGCCATCCGGCTCAGCTGCTTAGCGAAACCGGATGCCCCTCGGCCTCTGAGAGGTCGCTGGAAGCCATCTCGAGCAGCCGATCCGCTAACTGCCTCAAGGCACGGGCCGCGGCCACCTCGTCTCCGACGGTGGGCAAATCCGGATCGGCCGGGCTGCGGCGAGCCTCACCCCGAACGTCGACCGGCGCAGGTACATCACTGTGCAGGACGGCGTTCGCCGATGTTGCAGCCTGATCTTCGTAGAGGTAGATGTCGACCCGCCACCTCTTGGTTGGCTGGGTACGCGATGCCGCTGGACTCTGCTTCTCGCCTGTATCGCCGCTCTCCCGCTGGGCATGCTCGACATGGGCATCGGGGCCAGGGAAAAACAGGCTCTCATTGCCACTGTCGGACCACCGCACCAAGTACGGGCCGCCACCATCTGCTCCGAGCTGCAGGATCTCGCCATCTCGAATCGGCCGGTGCAGGGTGCCCGAGGCCACCACGATCCGATCGCCGACCTCCGCCTTCATCGTGTCCTCCTGAGTGTCTCGGTGAATCGCGCCGTCCGCGCAACGAGCACCGCTGGACTCAGTCGTGTGCCCGTGTGCGGACGCCGTACGGGTTACTCCCAGCATTACCCATTGATGGGCCTGTGCACAGATCTCACTGGGAGCACTTGGAATATTCGCCCGGTTCTCAATTCCGTGCTCGAACCACAGGTAGCACCAGGCCAACGAAGCTCGCTATGGCGCAGAGGCTGGCGGTGGTGGTGACAATGCCAAGCGGGAGCGCGGTGTGCTCACCGGCGATGCCGACGAGCGGTGCCGCAATCGCCCCGAAGACGAATTGGCTGAGGCCTTGAAGGGAAGACGCGGTGCCGGCAATGTCCGGATAATCGGCCAACGCGAGTGCGTTTGCCGTCGGGAAGATCAACCCGATAGCGCTCACCATCACCAACAGCGCTGCGATCAGCGCGCCCAACGGTAGCCCGGTGCTCACCGTGGCTAGCAGGGACGTTGCTCCGAGAAGATTGACGGCCAAGCCGAGACCGAGGACGCGGGTGAGCGGCCACCTCAGTGCAAGGCGACCTGCGACCTGGGCGGCAGTGACAAGGGCGAGGGAGATTGATCCGAACACGAATGAGAAGCCCTGCGGAGACATGCCGTAGATCCGTTGCAGCACGAAAGTCGAGCCTGAGATGTAGGCGAACATGGAGGCTCCGGCCAGCCCGGACGAGAGCGCGCAGCCCACAAAGAAGCGGTCGTGGAGGAGACTGTTGTAGCCATGCAAGGTCTTGTTGAAGCCGCCGACGATCCGCCGCTCGGGCGGCAGGGTCTCCTTTAGTCCCAGCCAGCCTGCAAGGAGTAGCACCGCGCCGAAGCCGGCCAGCACGCCAAAAATTCCGCGCCAACTCATGATCCGGCTGAGTTGCCCACCGAGGATGGGAGCGATCACCGGTGCCAGCCCGGCCACCAAGATCAAGCGGGAGAAGAAGATCATCAGCGCGCGTCCGGAATAAAGATCGCGTGCAATGGCGCGCGAGATCACCAGTCCGGCTGCACCGGCTAGGCCCTGGATGAATCGAAGCACCACAAGGATCGCCGCCGAGGGAGCCAGGGCACATGCCACGGAAGCCAGCACAAAGCCCACCAACCCGACGACCAGCGGGCGCCGCCGGCCGAGCCGATCCGATAGCGGACCCGCCACGAGCTGGCCGACCGCCAGCCCGACCAGGCAGGCAGTGATCGACAGCTGCGCCGCCGAGGCTGATGCGTTGAGGTCATCGGCAAGCTCGGGCAACGCGGGGAGGTAGAGATCGAGCGACAGCGGCCCGAACGTCGAGAGCAAGCCGAGTACCACGACCGTGCGCGCTGGCGGCCGGGCGGGCTCGGCGAGATGCATGGGGGAACCCTAGGGGGTCGCGGGATCTAGCGCTGTTTCCCTCATTTCGGCACGCCAGTTGCGGCCGGCACGGCGTGTCGCGGGCCTTGACTCAATCCGGCGTCAGGTTTTGCGGGTATGAAGCTCGTTCCTGTGCTTCGCGCCCCGAGCTCGAAGCCATGCAGCGAGATCGGGCGCGGCCGTTTCATCGAGCACATCCAGTGGAGTCTTCTCGTCCCATCCGATCCAGTTGAGTTCCGCGCCTCGCTCCAACAAGTACTCGGCCGTACCGCGCTCACCGCCGTGGCAGGCACTCCAGAAGGCTTCGGTGACCACCTGAGGTTCTGGTCCGGATCCTTTGGCGAAAATAGCCTCGACTCGGTCCAGCAGCCCGAGGGCGGCAGCTTCACTCAGCCGGGTACGTGCCCCTCGCTCGACGAGTCTCCGGGCTGCTGCCCAATTGCCGAATCCACAGGCGTCGGCCAGCGGGCTACCGCCACCGAGGACAGCTCCAGCCGCCTCGATGTCGGCTCCGGCATCGACCAGCGCATCGAGCACCGCGACGTCGTCGCTGCTCGCGGCCCAGTGCAGTGGCGTTTCGCTGTGAGCGCTGAACCGGCTGTGCGCATTCACATCGGCGCCAGCAGCGACCAGACGTCCCACGACGACCGGACCGTTGGGGAAGTGCCCTGGCCAGTCAGTTGCCGCGTGCAGCAATGTCCGGTAGGCGCCCTCATTGCCGATCCGTGCTTTAGCGAGCCATGGGTTGGCAGTGAGCAGCCGCTCCAGCTCAGGGAGGTCGCCAGCCTGTACCGCCGCCGTGGCTGCGACCGCACGCGGATCGTCGGCGGGTACGACGGGTGACGCATCATCCTGACCTGGAGAGGCGATCATGGCGGCCAAGCTACCTCTGGTCTCGGAGTGTCATCCTGTTGGGGACGTGTATTCGATCAGATCTGTCCGGTCCGTTGCGGTGCTGACCGCCGTAGTTCTCGCCACGGCAGGGTGCACTGGCGAAGATGCGGCGACTTCCCGCCCCGCCCAACAAGCAACATCTCCACCGGCCTCGACCAACCTGCCGACTCCCGGGGCGACTCACCAGCCCACCAACAAGACGCCAGCACCCAAGCTCGACGCGAAACAGCGGGCGAGGCTCAACCAGCAGTTGATCACCGCCGCCTGGAACAACGACCTGCGCCGCGCCCGGTCGCTCATCGCCCGAGGCGCCGACGTGAACGCCAAGGACAACACAGTCCAGAGTGCCTACCTCATCTCCACCAGCGAGGGTTACCTGGAGCTGCTGAACCTGACACTGGAGCACGGTGCAGACGTGGACTCCAAAGACTCCTTCAATGGCACAGGGCTGATCCGGGCCGCCGACCGCGGCCACGCCGACATCGCCGGCCGCCTCGTCCAGGCCGGCGTCGAGATCGACCACATCAACAACCTTGGCTGGACCGCTTTGCACGAGGCGATCCTTCTGGGCGATGGTTCTGACCGCTACGTCGACACCGTGCGGGTCCTCGTCGCAGCTGGCGCCGACCTACGGCTGCGGTCACAACGTGACCAGACCACACCGATCCAGCACGCTACGTCCAGGGACCACAACCAGATCGCACAAGTGCTGCGCGCCGCGCTGGAGGCGGACAAGCCGACGAAGGGGCAGGCCAACCGGCGCTTGCTCGCGGCCGCGGAGAGCGGGGACGCAACCGCTGCGGCGCTGGCAATTCGCGCTGATGCGAGTCTTGAGGCCCGCGACGAGCGGGGACGCACACCACTGTTGCTCGCTGTCACCGAGGACCGGCTAGCGGTCGCCCGGTTGCTGGTCTATCTGGGCGCGGACCCACAGATCGCGGACCGCAACGGTGTGACCGCACTCGAACACGCGACGCGTCGCGGCCACGATGACCTGGCGCGCATCCTCGAAGACGCCTAGCTGGCGACTCCGCTCCCGGGAGCGAGAACCTGCTCCAAGGACAGGGCTGGGTGACCGGTCACCTCGGGAATGTCATTAGCGACTGTGGCAAGCTCGCCGGCCGCGATAGCGGTGTAGGTGCTGACCCACGCGTCTACCTGCCATTGCGGCGCGCCGTAGACAGCGCGTGACGCGTACGCCTCCTCTATGGTCTCGGGGACAAATGAGACACTCCTGCCGAGATGATCACTGAGGATGTTGGCGATCTCGCTCATGGTGAGTGCAGCCGGTCCGGTCAGGTTCAGCGTCCGTCCGTCGTACGCGCCATCGCTTCTCAGCACGGCAACGGCAACCTCGGCAATGTCCGCCTGTGCCACCACCGCCACCCGCCCGTCACTGGCTGGTCCGCGAATATTCCCATCGGTGCCGACGAAGAATGGCGTGAAGTCGGCGTAGATGTTGTCGCGCAAGATCGTGTGGGCAACGCCGACCGAGCGCAGGTGCTCCTCGGTCGCCCAATGGTCGCGGGCCAGGGTGAAGGTGGCCGTTGGGGAAGCACCGAAAAAGGACACATACACGATCCGCTGCACACCAGCCGCGACCGCCGCGTCGATAAAGGTGAGGTGTTGCTGCACCCGGTCCGGTGTCTCGGCAGCGGAGACCATGAAGACAGTCTGGGCGCCAGTGAGCGCCGTTTGGGCGGCCGCGCCATCACCGTAGTCGCAGGCAGCAATGTGGGTGCCAGGCAGGGCTGGTGCCCTCGCCGGATCGCGCACCACGAGGCGGTGGTCCACGCCGAGCTGTGAAAGGCCACTGGCGACCCGCGAGCCGAGACGGCCGGTCGAGCCCGTTACAGCAATCGGGGTTTGGGCAGCGATCATGAAGCTGCAGCGCCTTGGCGCCCGTCAGTCCAGCTCGACGGGCCGTCTGACCCGGCGGCGTAGGTGTCCATCGCCACCTTTCCGTCCCGCCAGGCCTGCAGTACCGGATCCACGATGCGCCAACATTCCTCGGCCGTGTCACCGCGCACCGCGAGCAACGGGTCGCCCTCCAATACGCCCGCCAGCACTTCTCCATAGGCCGGCAGCCGTCCCGGATTCATGTCGGTGTCTAGCGACACTCGGTCCAGTTGCAGCGGATCACTCGGACCGTTGACATTCATCTCCAGCGCCATGCGGTCCGGCCCCATGCTCAACCGCAGCCGATCTGGCAAGGCCTCTCCACGAAGCCCGATTGGCAGATGGGGAAGTTGCTTGAAGGTGACGAGCACCTCCTTGCGTCGCTCGCGCAGGGCCTTGCCCGAACGCAGCCGGAACGGCACACCGGACCAGCGCCAGTTGTCGATCTCGACCACGAGTTCGGCGAGCGTCTCAGTGTTCCGCGCCGGATCGACTCCGGGCTCAGCGGTGTAGTCGGGCACGTCGCGCCCATCGACGGAGCCACGGGTGTAACGAGCCTGGCGCCCAGCCCCGACCGGGTCGTCGTTCCAGGGCCGGCAGGCCCGCAGCACTTGCGCCTTCGAGTCCCGCAGATCCACCGCGTCAGCTCTCGCGATCGGCTCCATGGCCGCCAACGCCAGCACCTGGAGCAGGTGGCTTTGGATCATGTCCATCAGCGCGCCGGCGTGATCGTAGTATCGCGCCCGGTTCTCCAGAGTCAGTTGTTCGTCGAACACGATGTCCACGCGTTCGATGTGCTCGTTGCTCCATACCGGTTCGAAGAGCCGATTCGCGAAGCGCACACCAAGCAGGTTCAGTACGGTCGAGCGTCCGAGGAAGTGATCTACGCGATGCACTTGGTCCTCCGGGACAAGCTCGGCCAGCAACTGGTTCAGGCTGGCGGCGCTCTCCTGGTTGATGCCGAAAGGCTTCTCCAGCACCAGACTTGTGCCCTCTGGCAGAGACACCTGCTGGAGGGCCTTGCACGCGGCGACGGTCACCGACGGAGGCAGCGCAAAATAGAGGGCTGGCGCGGCCGGACATGAGTCGATGAGGGATTGCAGGTGCGCCGGGCTGGTTACATCAGCCTGCGCGTATCGCGTCGTGGCCAGCACGCTCTGCAACGCCTCATCGGAAACCTTTGCGTCCGAGAACGAGGTCCTGACCCGTTGCTGCCAGGCCTCGGCGTTCCAGTCCTCCGAGCCCGCGCCGACGAGCACGACTTCGCGACGCGACTCTTCACGGTCGAGCAATTGTCCCAGGGCTGGCAACAGCAGCCGTCCGGACAGGTCCCCGCTGGCGCCTAGCAGCAGCAGATTCCGATTGAACGTGTCATCGCCCCTCCTCAGGCCCACTCAGCGCCGCCGCAACTCGATCCATGTCTATGCCGCGGCGTACCCGATCAGCGCCACCTGCAAACAAAGCGGCACAAGGCAACCTGTCAGCGTCTCAGCCGGCTATGGCCGATTGGGACGCTGACAAGTTGGACTCAGGTCACCCTTGTGCGAGCAGAGTATCCAGCTTCTCGTAGCCCTCGTTGACGCCGACATCCATCCCGCTCGCCATGATCGCGTCGCGGCCTTCGAAGCTATCGACCACGGAGAGCCCGACGGTTCGGGTTCGGCCGTCTCCCAGGTCTTCGAACGTCATGGTTTCCAGGCTGACGCCATCGGGCATGCCCTCCCACGTGAAGGTCTGGACCAGCCGCTCGCTTGGTCGCACCTCATGGAACGACCCGTAGAAAGCGGCCACTTCCTCGCCGTCCTGTACTGCTGCATAGCGATAGTTGCCTCCGGTGTGAGCATTCCACTGGTCGATCCTCATCTCGCTGCTCTTCGGGCCCAGCCACCGCGCGACCAGCTCTCGGTCAACCCACGCCCGGAAGACCCGGTCCCGCGGTGCATCGAAGTCTCGAATGATGCGGATCGTGGGTACGTTCGGGTCAGCCTCGATCGTGGTCTCGCGCGTCGCGGTTTGTTCCGTGGGATTCGTGCTCATGCTGCTCCTCCTTTGTTGATGATGGGTTCACTTTCGTCGTCGATAGCGGCGAGTAGGGCATCGAGTCGGCGGTAACGCTCCTCGGCCTGCCGGCGATATCGCTCGATCCATCCGGTCATCAGGTCGAATACCTCAGCTTCAAGGTGCCGCGGGCGGCGCTGCGCATCCTGACTTCGGCTTACCAACCCGGCATCTTCTAACACCTTGAGATGTTTGGACACAGCCTGGATCGACACGTCATATGGGGCGGCAAGCTGGCCCACTGTGGCATCTCCGACAGAGAGTCGGGCCACGATGTCACGCCGCGTTGGATCGGCCAAGGCGGCGAAGACTCGGGAGAGTTGATCCTCGCTCATGGCAAGCCTCCCTGCCTAGGTTATTCAACCGATCGGTTGAATAGAGCATAGGCGACGCGGCCCTTGTTGGCAACCGATTGGTTGAATAAGCCACCTATGAGAACCCCTGTGACCTCACGTTTTGCAGCGTGCCATCGTCTACAAGGTTGATGAGGATGAAACGACCGTTTGAAGAGATCGTCGCAGAGCACGGACCAACCGTGCTTCGGGTCTGCCGCGCCGTACTTGCTCGGCCAGATGCCGACGATGCCTGGTCAGAGACATTCCTCGCCGCGCTACGCGCCTATCCAGACCTCGCCGAGGGCGCCAATATCGAGGCTTGGCTGGTCACTATCGCCCATCACAAGGCGATTGATGCGCTGCGCGCTCAGAGCCGCCGCGCGGTGCCGGTAGCCGCAATTGCGGAAAGCCGATCAACAACCGGCGGCTGGGAACCATCCGACGACGACCTGTGGGCCGCCCTCCGTGCCCTCCCGATCAAGCAGCGACAGGCCGTCGCGTACCACCATGTGGCAGGCCTGCCCTACGCCGAGGTCGCCGCCCTCGTCGGGGGGTCGACGGATGCCGCGCGACGCGCCGCCTATGACGGCATTCGCGCTCTGCGCCGCCGCTACCTCAACTCAACAACTCTCACATCGCAGAAGGAATCCCGCTCGTGACCAACTTCACTGATCCCGCACTCGGCGCGATCAACACCGACGATCCCCAGGCGATGATTCGCCTCCATGATCAACTTGTGGCTTCCGCGGAGGCGGAGCAGCTGCTTGATGTCGCCTATCGGACCGTGGATTCTCCTGTCGGCACGCTGCTCCTGGCTGCGACCGACCACGGCCTGGTCCGGGTCGCGTACGAACGCGAGGGGCATGATCAGGTGCTGGCAGGGCTCGCGGACCGGATCAGCCCGCGCATCCTGCGCGCTCCACATCGCCTCGACCAGATCGCCCGCCAACTCGCGGAGTACTTCGCCGGTAAACGCCGAGACTTCGTGCTGCCGTTGGACTTTCGGCTGGCCCACGGGTTCCGGCGGGCAGTGCTCGGGCACCTGGTGTTGATCAGCTACGGGCACACCGAGAGCTACGCCGAGGTTGCCGCAGCCACCGGCCGGGCTCGAGCTGTGAGGGCGGTCGGCACTGCTTGTGCTACCAATCCGATGCCAGTGATCGTGCCGTGCCACCGGGTGCTGCGCAGCGACGGGACGCTTGGCAACTATATCGGCGGGCCTGAGGTCAAGGCGGCTCTGCTCTCGCTCGAGTCCGGCAAGCCAATCGGCCGAGACACATTGTCGGGCTAAGCGCCTGGCTACCGAGCACTAGCGGCGCTAGGGTCTGATCGAAGCACTGGAGTGAGGCAATGGCAGAGAATCAGGCAGCACGCCGAATCCTGGTCGGGGTTACCTATGGCCAGCCGGACGTAGTGCTGCGCCATGCCGCTCGCTTCGCCCGCACTTTTGACGCAGCGCTCGTGTGTGCGCACGTCGATCCAGGGCGGTATGTGGTGGAGGAGCTGCCCGACGGCTCCGTGGCCTCGCTCCCGCTCGATCCAGACCTTCCTGAACTCAAGGACACAGATTTCGATCAAGGACTTGTCGCCCAGGTCCGTGCAGCTGTGGCCGATGACTCCATCGAATTGTCGTTTCGCGAGCTGGCGGGCGACGTCGCGTATGCGCTGACCCGGCTGGCCGACATCCTGAATGTTGAGATGATCATCGTCGGCAGCCGGCGTGGTGGCGTACGGGCGGGGCTCAAACAGTTCCTCACTGGGTCCGTCGCGGCCCACCTAGCTCATCGTCAGCCCCGACCCGTGGTTGTCATTCCGGTAGCCCCAGTAGCCGAAGGCAAGCCGCTGCCATGGGAGGAGTAGCACATGGCTACAACCGCTGGGGAAGCGCAGGCTAAGCCGTCAACCATCAGCTACGTGCTGGGCGGTCTGGCGCTCGCCGGGCTGCTGGCAATGTCGATCTGGTTTTTCGCCACTGGTCTGATGGCTCCTTTGTGGGCGGTCATCGGTTTCATTGCCGTATGGGCGGTTTTGGTGGTCTTGGGCTTTGTGTGGATCCGCCGGCATCCGTGGCGCGTGCTGTTGCTGCCGGTGGTTGCCGCCATCATCCTGTTCGGCGGCCTGCGCGCCGGCGCGACGCTGCTCGGCTGGACGCCGTGATCGGCCTTGGTGTTTACGCTGGCGGCACACGGGTACCTCGAAGGCTGGAGAGGAGGTCGTGCCCATGAACCGAGGAATTATCGGAACCATTATCGGTGTCCTCGTCATCATCATTTTAGTGATTGTGATTCTTCAGCTCACCTGACAGCAGAACCCCGGGCCGGCGAGGCGTGCAAGTGGCTGCCCGCCCGGGCCCGTCTTCAACACTCGCCACACCCCGGCGTCGCGGCAGTCAAGCCTGTGCCTCCCGGCGCTCGGGGTGTTGTGCGGCTAGGTACTGGTAGGTGGATGTCAGGTCCTGACTTGTCAGGCCGGCCCGATCCAACAGCTCAAAGAGTTCTCGGACATTTGCGAGCAGCCGGGCTGAAGTGCCGGTTCGCCAGGCTTGTTGAGCCGCGACTTCAAGCGGAGCGAGTGAAGCGCCAGCGGGGGGATCGGGTTGGAAATCCCGATCCAGCAGTTTGGCTCGGGCTGCTCCAAGCACGCGGCTTCCTGCCAGCGAGAGCTCCCAACTGTGCATGACTTGAGAAAGGTCAAGGCCCGCCCGCTCGGCGATTACCGCGGCCTCGCTGAGGGCCATGGCGGTAGCGGCGATGATGTACTGCTCGCAAGCGTTGGCAATCTGGGCGCTGCCCACACCGCCGACGCGTACGCAGGTCCCGAGCAACTCCAGTACGGGCAGTGCGTCCCGATACAGACCTGGCGTAGCGCCGACCACGATGGACAGGTCGCCGCGGGCAGCGGCTCTGTGAGTTCCGTTTAGCGGCGCGTCGACAAGGCGGAGTAGGCCGGCTGTTTTATCGGCCAGTTCGCTGGCCACCTGCCGGAGGTCGTCTGGAGTTGAGATCGCTCCCATCACCAGGATCGTGGGGCTGTGTACCCCAGCCTGTAGCCCGCTCGGACCGTTCAGATCGTCTTGGAGTTCCTCCATTTTCTGCAGCAGCACCAGAACGTATTCGCTACGCGCGGCGAGGTCGGCAGGACTTGCAGCGGGTCTTGCCCCAAGCCGCTGGAGCTGAGTAAGTAGGTCAGGGTCCCTGCCATAGGTCGATATCTGCGTCGTCTCCGGCAGCGCGCGCAACAACCGCTCCAGAACCGGCTCGGCCAGGAATCCGTGCCCAAGCACCCCAACTGAGCGCGGATAGATTCGGTTGCGCGCTCTCCCCGACGGCACCGTGCCACTCTAGCCGCCGCGGTTCAGCACAACCTGCACAAGCCGGCGCAACTCTGGCGTGAGGTCCTGCTCGGGGACGGTGAAACGCCATTCGCCATATTCGACGGTGTAGACGAACCGATCGGGAGCCGGTCGGGTGGAGGTAATCGGTTGCGGGCCAACTCGCATCAACAGATGCCGGACCTCCGGCCCCTCGGGATCGGAATTGAGGTCCAATTCGCCGACCTTGGTCGTCCCGGCAAAGCCACCGCTTCGCTGAACTGCAACGGTCGCCGGCTGGTCGGTGGCGTCGGCCGGGTAGGGCACAGGCGGCTCGGAGGAACCACCCTCAGACCGGGCCAAACCTGCGCCCACCGCCTGATCTGCAGCAAGGTCAATGCCCCCAGCGAGTAGGCCGACCTCGACCCACGCTGCCTGAACCTTTTCCGCGACCGACGGGTCATCCGCGAAAAGGCGACGCGCGGACGTGACAGTGGCCTGCGCGAACGACTCAAAGCTGACCCGTGCGCTCAATTGGCCGTTGACCAGAGTGTCGTACCAAACTTGGCCGGCCTTCTCCCAGCTGGGCCCGCCGAGGTCCAACGCCGCCAGGGTGAAGGCCCGGTTGGGAATTCCCGAGTTGATATGGACGCCGCCGTTGTCGGTATCGGTCACGACGTAGTCCGCCATGGTGCCGACCTGCAAATCCCTGCCAACCTGGGGGTCGTCGTACGCCGTTCCAGGCTCCCGCATGGATCGGAGCGCCTGTGCGTTGATCCCCGGCAGGAACAGTCCCGCCCCGATGAGCCAGTCAGCCTCAGCCGCGGTCTGGCCGAGCATGTGCTGTTTGGCCATCGAGGCAAAAACATCGCTGATGCTTTCGTTCAAGGCCCCCGGCTGATCTTGATAAGCCAAGCCGACAGTGAATTGGGTGACACCGTGGGTGTACTCATGAGCCATCACATCCATTGGCTTGGTGAAGCGATCAAAGATCTGCCCATCCCCATCGCCAAAGACCAGCTGAGTCCCGTCCCAGAAGGCGTTGTCGTAATCACGCCCGTAGTGGACTGTGATGGACACCGTGCCGCCACGTCCGTCAATGGACTGCCGGCCGAACTGCCTGTCGAACAAGTCCCAAACTTGGCCGGATGAGTCATACGCCTCGTCAACTGCCGGATCGCCGACCGGCGGATCGCCATTGCTCCGGACAACCTCCCCTGGCAGCGACTCTGTGTTGTTGGCAGTGTGCACGACCTGCTTCTTGACCCCAGGCAGGCGTGGAGCGGCCGTCTGACTTGGTGGCGATTCCCGTCGCGTCCGCATCCGGCCATCCACCTGCAGTGTTTCCCTGCCGGAGGCCGACGCATGACGGGTGCCGGCCCACAAAGCGACGCGCCGCAGCAGATAGGGCGGAACAAAGGTGCAGCACATGGCGCCTTCTCACATTGGTCTCCGACAAGGTGGCACATAATTGCAGAGCATTCTGGTCGCGGTGATGGTTTGATGAATCCATTGCAACCGCCTGTAGCATGCTCACAGGCAGGTTACATTCGGTTTTGCCGACCATCGGGGGAGAATTTTGAGCAAGGTTCTTGACGGCATGCCGTCGTACGTTTCAGGCTGACTCTCGGAATGGGCCAACTCGCTAAGGCGCAGATAGCTTGTTCCACGGGTTTCGATTGACGGCGCGCAATCGGTGACGGTCACCGTGCGAATGGGGCGATTCCGTGGCCACCCGGGCCATGGACCGAAGGATGTGCGTCGCGAGCGGCACCCGGGGCGTCGCGTTGGAGAGTGCGAAGCACCTAACGCGATTTTGGCATGTCCACTTTAGGACATGTCCTGTTCCTGCTGCCCTTTTTGCGTGACTTCGTTCATGGCGCCTGCATAGCGTCCTTCTTGACACAGCTCAGTTCTCGCTAGCCCAGATCCATCGCCGGCGAGACATCAAGAAGGGAACTTCACATGCGGGGACATACGCTCAGCAAAGGCCACACGCTCAGCAAGGGACATACGTTGGGCAAGGGACACACGCTGAAGGGACACACTCTCAAGGGTACATACTCTCAAGGGACACACCCTCTGAGCGTCATATGAATCTCTATCCGAAGCTCTTACTCGGCGGCGCTTAGCAGCGCCGCCGAGTTGTTCATCGGGACACCTTTCGAGGCCTCGGCCCGCCGCTGGACGCAGTTGGTCGGTGCGCTCGCTCGTTTCTCTGGAGGCGAAAATCCCGGCGCAACGACATATCGCGTTCGCGTCAAAAGTTCGATAGTGTTGCAGAAGCAAAGCGAGCACCCAGATCTTCCGAAAGGAAGCCGGGATACCTGACGTTCCCGGTGGTTAAGCTGCGAGTGAGCGTGGCTTAACCAGCACAGCCCGTGTGGAACTTTTCCCCGAGGTTCCGCCCGGAGTTCCTCCCCCTGGGCGACGCCCGCGGTTCTGTTTAGGACCGCGGGCGTGGCTTTGGGTGCTAGTCCTCGGCACCCCGAAGGCCGTCTGATCGTACGAGGGCCGCGCCTAGCTGCAGGCGCGTTGTCACCCCCAGCTCGTCCATCAGTTCGGCGATCCAGCGCCGGACCGAGCGCACGTTGATGTTCAACGTATTCGCTATTGCAGAGTCAGTGGAACCGGTCATCAACATGGAGATCAACATCTGACGACGCGGATCGTTTTCGCTGTTGACCGAGGTCATGATCGGGACGGCGGCGTCCCACACTGCTTCGAAGAGCCACTGCAAAGCCTCCACGAGTAGCGCATGCCTCACGATGGAGACACGGAGCTCATGCCCTGGGGTGTAGGAACGCATGGACGGGATGAGCGCGACATGCGAGTCCACCAAGATCAGTTTCATCGGAACGGGCGAGGTGCGTGACTGCTCACCCTTGCTCGCGAACAGCCCAAGCTCGGTCAAACGGTCAGGATCGAAGCCAGGGTGGTAAACCACCCGCAACGTGACATTGCGCTCCAAAGCCTGCCATTCCGGCTCGACACTCAATGCCTCTTCTGTGACCTCGGGACGTGCTTGCGCGTACGGCGGCTTGTCAAAGGCGCAGATCTCGCGACGCGCCGAATCCAGCAGCTCGCGATGAGCAGCGACGATGGACTCGCGTCCGACGAGGATTTTGACGTCGTCGGCCTGGCTCGCCCCGGCCGCCGCCAGCAAATGACTTTCCAGCGACTCCGCCGCAACGCTCGCCAACTCGATCTCAGACAGGCGCTGCGCCTTGAGCTGGTTGACTACATCCAGCAATGGCAACGCCCGCCAATGACCAAGCGACGAATCCGTCGCAAGCCCGAGCTTCCTCAGCTCCTCGAGGGTTTCGGCCACCCGCTCAGAGGTCGAGGAAGTCAGGCGCGCGAGTTCAGCCACTGATGCCGACCGCAAGGGCCCAAGCGCGACGTATACAGCCTCCGCTTCGGCACTGACGCCTAGCGGCTGAAGCATTCCTTCCCTCCAGCGCACGGTTTTGACAGGGGCCAGCGGCTCGCCGGCCGTGAGGTTCGCCAAGCCGATACGCTGAGCCAACGGCACAGCGACCCCGTTCGCTGCACGATCGTCTCACAACGCTCCAAAGGAGAGTTTCAAGGATGGCTGAACTTGCTCAAATCGGTGTCACGGGGCTCGCGGTTATGGGTCGCAACCTCGCGCGGAACTTCGCCAGGCATGGTCATCGCGTGGCGATCCACAATCGCAGCTACTCCAAGACCGAATCGCTGCTCGCGGAGGCCGGGTCAGAAGGGACGTTCCTTCCGTCCGAATCCATGCCCGACTTCGTCGCCTCATTAGAGCGTCCACGTCGGGTATTGATCATGGTCAAGGCTGGTGCTGGGACTGACGCCGTGATCGATGAGCTGACGCCCCTAATGGAGCCTGGCGACATCCTGATCGACGCGGGCAACGCACATTTCCCTGACACCATCCGTCGGGAGCGGAAGCTGGCCGAGATCGGCTTGCACTTTGTGGGCACGGGTGTCTCCGGCGGTGAGGAGGGCGCGCTCAACGGTCCATCGATCATGCCAGGAGGTTCGCGCGAATCGTATGAGTCGCTGGGTCCCCTGCTGGAGAGCATTGCCGCGAAGGTCGACAGCGTTCCTTGCTGCACCTACGTTGGTCCCGACGGGGCCGGCCACTTCGTCAAGATGGTTCACAACGGCATCGAGTACGCCGACATGCAATTGATTGCCGAGGCGTACGACTTGATCAAGCAGGGCACCGGTGCATCGGCTGCTGAGATCGGCCAAATCTTCAAGACATGGAATGAAGGCGATCTTGAATCGTTCTTGATCGAAATCACTGCTGAGGTGCTCGACCACGTCGATGCCGAGACTGGCAAGGCCTTTGTCGACATCGTGCTCGATCGGGCTGAACAGAAGGGCACCGGCCGCTGGACAGTGCAGAATGCGCTCGACCTGGGCGTGCCGATTACCGGCATTGCCGAGGCCACCTTCGCCCGCGGGCTATCTGGATCAGTCCCGCAGCGCCAGGCCGCCCGTGCCAAGCTGGTGGCAGGGACCGGAGACTGGGCCGTGGCCGATCAAGATGAGTTCGTGGAGGACGTGCGGCAGGCTCTCTACGCCTCCAAGGTGGTGGCCTACTCGCAGGGCTTCGACCAGATCGCGGCGGCGAGCGCTGAGTACGACTGGAACATTGATCGCGGCGCCATGGCCAGAATCTGGCGCGGCGGTTGCATCATCCGGGCCCGATTCCTCAATCGGATCACCGAGGCGTACGAGCGCAATCCCAACCTGGCGCTGCTGCTCGCCGATGATTACTTCACTGAAGCAGTGAGCAACAGCCTGGCCGCCTGGCGCCGAGTGGTGGCAGGTGCCGCGCAGAGCGGCATTCCGACACCGGCATTTTCATCGTCGTTGGCCTACTACGACGGAATTCGTGCAGAGCGGTTGCCGGCTGCGTTGATCCAGGCGCAGCGAGACTTCTTCGGTGCGCACACCTATCAGCGAGTGGACAAAGAAGGCACCTACCACACCGAATGGACTCGTGATCGCACCGAGTCTGCCGTCTAACCAGGGCCAGATCGGTTCGAGGGGCCAGTTGAGCGCGCAGGGCAGATCCAAGGAACCGGCTCGCCTGCGTGGACTCAGAGGCCGCGCAGGAAGTCGATGTCGTCGTCGGGTGCCTTCGGGGGTTGCTTCTGCTGTCGACTGCCGGACGACTCTGCATTAGGCCGACCGAGCAACAGCCAGCAGACGGCGCCCGCCAGCGGCAGGCAGATGATCGCAGTCGCCCAGAGCCAGCGTGGCATGCGCCGGACGGCGTACGGCGGGGCCTGAGCAACCTCGACGACACAGTAGATCATCAGCAAACCAATGATGATGATCGGAAGATACCGCCCCATAACGAAGAGTATGCGTCGTGAGCCGGGGTCGATACAACAGGCGACGATAGGCTGTCGGGATGCCTCACGGACTGTCGTCCCTGTGCCTGGGCCGCGGAGACGTGAGCTGGTACGGCAGGTAGCGGTGGTTGGCGATGGCGGAGCAGGCCGATAAGAGTGATCGCGCCTGGTCGGAGTGGGCGATCGGGCAGGTGGAGGCCGATGCTAATCGTAGCGCCGACACCCACCTGCACCCGTTTCCGCTGCCAGCGGAGTGGGATATCAATCTTTATTTGAAAGACGAGTCGGTGCACCCGACCGGGAGCCTGAAGCATCGGTTGGCGCGGTCGTTGGTGCTCTATGCCCTATGCAACAACTGGATCAACCAGAGCACCACCCTCGTGGAGGCGTCCTCTGGCTCCACGGCGGTCAGCGAGGCCTACTTCGCGCGGCTGATCAAGTTGCCGTTCGTGGCGGTGATGCCGGCCTCGACCGGCCGCGAGAAGTGCGAGCTGATCGAGTTCTACGGCGGGCAATGCAAGCTGGTTGAGGATCCGACGACGATCTATCAGGTGGCGGCCGATCTTGCTGACAGCTGTGGTGGGTATTACCTCGATCAGTTCACCTATGCCGAGCGGGCCACCGACTGGCGCGGCAATAACAACATTGCCGAGTCGATGTTTGATCAGTTGAGCCGCGAACCTTTTCCCATCCCAGTCTGGGTGGTGGTCGGTGCCGGTACCGGCGGCACCAGTGCCACCATCGGCCGCTACATGAGATTGCACAAGTTCTTCACCCGGCTGTGCGTCGTCGATCCCGAGGGCTCGGCGTTCTATGACGGATGGAGAACTTCGGATCCCGCGATGACCGCCGTCGGCTCAAAGATCGAAGGAATCGGTCGCCCGCGCGTCGAGCCTAGCTTCATACCATCGCTCGTCGATCGAATGATCCTGGTGCCAGACGCAGCATCGATTGCCGCTATGCGGTGGTGCACCCACAAGCTGGACCGTTGGGTCGGTGGGTCAACCGGCACCAACATGTGGGGAGCGCTGCAGCTGGTCGCGGAGATGAAGGCCGAGGGTACGCGGGGCAGCGTAGTCACCTTGCTCTGTGACGATGGCCGGCGTTACGCCAGCACGTATTACGACGACTCCTGGGTCGTCAAGCGAGGTTGGGATCTGGCACCGTACCTGGCCGTGCTCGAGGCATTCGAGGCCTCCGGAATCTGGCAGAGTCCCTGACCTAGCCGAACCAGACTCCTGCGAGGATGAGGCCGGCCGCGAAGCCCACCGAGCTCGCGAGCTCCGCCAGCCCGGTGGCTTTGAGTACGCCGATCAGCGCCAGCCCGCCGGCTCCCGACATCACAGCTCGGAGCGCGGGAATGATCAAGATCAGGCCGACCAGCCCGAGCAGCGCCCACCAGGTGGTGAGCAGCGCGACGATGATGATCAACAAGGCGCTCAGGACAACCAAGATCACGTACAGGGCGCGCGTCTTGGCGTCCCCGAGCCGGGCTGCCAGAGTTCGCTTGCCGGCCTGCTGATCGCCCCGGATGTCGCGCAGGTTGTTCGCCACCAGGATCGCGCACGCCAAGGCGCCCACCCACGTCCCGCTCAGCAGCGTGGCGAGCGAAACCTTGCCTACCTGCACGTACGCGGTGCCGCAGACGGCTACCAGTCCAAAGAAGACGAAGACGAAGACCTCGCCCAGACCGACGTATCCGTATGGGTGCTTTCCACCTGTGTAATACCAAGCGGCCAGCACGCAGGCCACACCGACTGCCAGCAGCCACCAGTGCTGGGTCATGATCACAAGTGCCAGTCCTGCCAGACAGGCGATTCCGAAGCTGACAAACGCTGCGCGCTTCACCAGCGGCGGGGAGGCGAGTCCTGAGCCGACGAGTCGCTGCGGACCAACCCGTTCAGTATCGGTGCCGCGGATACCGTCGGAGTAGTCATTGGCATAGTTCACGCCGACCTGTAGTGCCAGGCTGACGACTAGCGCCAGGACCGCAGCGACCCAGGAGGCGCTTTGCTCGAAGACGGCCAGGCCCGTTCCTGCGATCACTGGAGAGCACGCCGCTGGCAGCGTACGGGGTCGCGCGCCGGCCAGCCATAGCGTCGCGGTCGGGCGAGGAGCAGTTTCAGAGCTCATCCGGTGGCCTGCCGCGCAGCACGTCGCTTCATGATCATCGACCTGATTGCCATCCGATCCGGCTTGCCGCTGATCAGCCTCGGAAGTTGATCGAGGGAGATCAGTTCGCGTGGCACGGCGTACGCCGGCAACCACTCCCGCACCGCTGCCTGGAGCTCCTTCAGCGAGCCTGGTGAATCCGAGACAGCAATGACTATGGTTCCCCACACCGGGTCAGGGAGACTGAGCACGGCGGCGTCGGCGCCACCTTCAGCCGCCCACCGTTGCACGGACTGCTCAACGTCGGAAAGGTCAACCTTGTGACCCCCCGTGATCACGATGTCGTCCATCCGACCTAGAACCACCAGGTTGCCGGCTTTCCAGCACCCGCGGTCCTGGGTGCGAAGCTTGCCGTCCACGACAGTTTCAGCGGTGAGGTCTGGACGCAGTCGATAGCCAGTGAACAGCGTTGAACTCCGGATCAAGATCCGGCCGTCGTCGGCGAGTTCAATTGCGACGCCTGGCAGTGGGTCTCCGTCAACGACACAGCCGCCGCAGGTTTCACTCATGCCGTAGGTGGTGACGACCCTGATTCCTGCGGCGCGGGCACGCTCCACCAGCCCGAGGCTTGTGGGCGCGCCACCGACCAGGACAGCACTGAAGCTGGCCAACGCCTCAGTAGCGTCGTCACGACGCAACCCTTTGTCGAGCTGCGCCGGCACCAAGGAGATGTAGCGACGTTGTGACAAGGTGTCGGCAGCCTGCGGCAGGTTGCTTAGATCGGAACGCACCGGCACGGCGCGCGTGCCGTCAAGGCAGGCGCGAGCCAGCACCATCAGGCCAGCGACGTAGTGCGTGGGCAATGCCAGCGCCCAGTCGCCCGCTCCCCCCAGTCGGATGCGCATCGCCTCGACCGAGGCGCAGAGAGCTGCACGAGAAAGGACGACGCCTTTGGGCGCTCCAGTCGAACCAGATGTGGCGACTACCACTGCCGCGTCAGCCTCGGTGACAGGCTGGGAGGGCTGGAACATCGTGATCGCCCGCCGCTGCTCAATCGGGTCCGCGGGCAGCGGGGCGATCGGAGGACCGCCACTCAAGGATGCGGCGAGCGACCCGGCGACCTCCGAGGGCTGAACCAGCCGGAGCATTACCGATTCATGCTCGGCTGGACTACCGGGGGCAGGACTACCCGGGGCAGGACTTCCGGGGGCAGGCCTACCGGGGGCGGGGCTCACGGCGACCAGGCTAACCATTCATTGCGCGCTGAGCCCATCGACAAGCTCAGGACGGCGCTTGTCGAAGTGCCCTTCGACGGGCTCAGGGCGCAAACACTTGGGCAAGACTGGGACCGTGCCGAACGAGCCATTCTGTTACGCGCTCGGCTTGCGCACTCGGTTCCGCGGCATCAACGAGCGCCAAGGCATGGTGTGGCGCGGCGCAGTCGGTTGGGGGGAGTGGAGCCCCTTCCTCGACTATCGGGGAGCTGAGCTCGTGCCCTGGCTGCACGCCGCCGAGGAGGCGGCCGAGCGTGGTTGGCCAGCGCCGTTGCGGACCGAGATCGCCGTAAACAGCACAATCCCGGCGGTCAGTCCGGAGCAGGCCCACGACATTGCGCGGACGTCGGGCTGCCGCACCGCCAAGGTCAAAGTGGCCGAGCCGGGACAGACGCTCGCCGATGATGCGTCCCGCCTGGAGGCGGTACGCGACGCGATGGGTCCGGCCGGGAAGCTCCGGATCGACGCCAACGGCGGCTGGAGCGTGGATGAGGCGGTACTAGCCGTGCGGGAGCTGGATCGCTTCGATCTTGAGTATGTTGAGCAGCCGTGCGCCAGCATCGATGAATTGGCCGATCTGAGGCGCCAGCTAGTGCGATCTGGTTTGCATGTGCCAATTGCGGCCGATGAGTCCATACGGCGCGCCCCCGATCCCTACCAGGTGGCTCAGCGTGCAGCCGCGGACATCGCCGTTCTGAAAGTGCAACCGCTGGGCGGGGTACGAGCCTGCTTGCACATTGCCGAGCGGATTGGCCTGCCCGTTGTCGTCTCGAGCGCATTGGAGACCTCTATCGGGATCAGGGCGGGCCTGGCGCTGGCCGCAGCGCTGCCCGAGCTGCCGTACGCTTGCGGGCTCAACACGGTCGCCTTGCTCGCCGATGATCTGGCCAAGGATCCACTGATCGCGGTGGATGGAGTGATGCAGGTGGGTGAACTGGTCGTTGACGAGGCGGCGCTCGAGAAGCACCAGTCTGACAACCAGGCGCGGCGGTTCTGGCAGGCTCGTCTCGTGCAGACTCGAGGAGCTGGCCGGTGGGTAACGCCACCGCGTGTGCGCGGGTGATCATCGAGGAGCTGATGAGCCGCGGCGTACGTGATGTTGTGCTTGCCCCGGGCGCACGGAGTGCACCGCTTGCGTATGAGTGCTTCGAGGCCGACCGCATCGGGCTGCTGCGGCTGCACGTCAGGGTCGATGAGCGGACTGCCGGGTTCCTCGGTCTGGGGCTTGCCAAGGGTTACGGGGCACCAGTTGCGGTGCTGACGACGTCCGGAACCGCGACGGCCAACCTGCACCCGGCCGTCCTGGAGGCTTGGCACGCCCACGTGCCACTGATCGTGATCACCGCCAGTCGGCCGCGCTCAGTGATCAACACCGGGGTCAACCAGACCACTGACCAAGATCAGCTCTTCGGCCGGCATGTGCGTGGCTATGCGGGCTTGTCGGACGAGGTTCTTGATCATCGAACTTGGCGCTTCGAGGTGGCCCGACTAGTAACGGCGGCCACCGGATCCAGGTCGCGGATGCCTGGCCCGGCGCAGCTGAATGTCGAGTTCAGCGAGCCGCTGCTACCTGCGGAGTTCGCCTGGCCGCCGCCAGCTCCCGAGCTGGTGATCACCGCTGCGAACGCCCAGGCGGAACCCACGGCACTCCCCGATGGAGCTCAGACGGTGATCATCGCCGGCGACGGCCAGCCCGACGTAGGCGGCGCCGTCGCTGATCTTGCTGCCCAGGCAGCGGTTCCCCTGTTTGCTGAGCCGTCGAGCAATGCCCGGCGCGGCGCGGCGGCGCTGTCCACCTACCGGCTGCTGATCGCATCGACCCTCGCGGAGGAAATTGAGCGTGTCGTGGTCTTCGGCCGGCCGACCCTATCTCGGCCGGTGAGCCGGCTGCTGGCCCGCAGCGATGTTGAGCTTGTGGTGGTCTCGGCGTACGCGGACTGGATCGACCCCGGCCGCGCCGCCTCGTTGGTGACCGATGCCGTCCGACTGCCAGAGCCAGGGAACCCTAGCTGGTTCGAAGCCTGGCACGCGGCGGATCTAATGGTACGAGAGCGCCTGGAGGGCCTGCTGGCAGCGCAGCCGCACTTCACCGGACCGGCGTTGGCCGCAGCGGTATGGGCCGCTCTTGGTGCGGAGGACCCGTTGTTCGTGGGTTCCTCCAACCCGATCCGCGATCTCGATCTTGCCCCGGTCAACTCGGCCTCCCCACTGGTGTATGCGAATCGCGGACTCTCTGGAATTGATGGGAACGTCTCGACTGCAGCGGGCATTGCGCTCGCTCTGGAGCGCCCGACCCATGCGCTGCTGGGCGATCTGACTGCGCTACACGATGCGACCGGCCTGCTGATCGGTCGGGAAGAGCCGCGGCCGGATCTCAGGCTGGTGGTTGCCAACGATGATGGCGGCAGTATCTTCGCCACTTTGGAAGAGGGCGAGCCCGCTCACATGGGCGCCTTCGAGAGACTGTTCGGCACCCCCCAGGGATTGCAGTTTGAAGCCTTGGCGACGGCCGCGGGGATCGGCTACCGACGCGTACAGACCACTGTCGAGCTAGCCGAGGTGCTCGCGCAGCCACCTGTGGGGGTTGAGCTTGTCGATGCCGTCATCGATCGGGCTCACCGCCGCACCCTGGACCGGGAAATCACTGCGCTCGCAGCCACGCTCTGACTTGACTTGTGGCGATCACGTCGTCCTCGTTGTATTCCAGCACCCGACGCCGCGCTCGCGCCCGGGCCTCCGGTATCTCACTATGCACAGCTTCGGCAAACCACAGCTGGGAATTCAACCCTCCCGGGTCGTCGTCGCGCCACCTGAAGCCCACATGGCGTGCCATCAACTTCAGCCCGAGACCGCTGACACCGAAGTAGTGGCTCTTGACGATCTCCAGTAGATCGACGAAATGCTCCTCTGCGTACGCCACAGCCCAGTCGAACAGCTCGTCGTGCACTCGCCCAGCCAGCTCGCTGATCTTGGCAACTTCGTAGCCGCTGTAGTGGAACACGACCACCGACGGCGTTGACTCGACGACGCTGCGTAGCCAGCTGAATGCATCGGCGGCAAGAGCAGCCTCGCTGCGGTCGTCAAGATCATCAAACCGGCTGAACTCGTGGTAGACGGCGGCCTCATCGCCCCCCTCGTTTACCAGAAATCCCCACAAGTAGATCCGGCCATCCGCTGAGCTCTCGATGTCCAGATCGATCTCCACATCGGCCTGCGGCATGTCAATCGGCCCGGCCGTTTCACGGTCAAACGACGTGCCGTCCAGCAGCATCCGCGCCCTCCGCGCAGCGGCCCTGATCCGGCCTTCAGCTCCGTCTCGATGGGTAACCTCGGGCAGATACCACTCCATCAACTGATCAAGATCGGCATCTGCAAGGTCGGTGATGGTCGCGATACCGTGACGCCGCAGCGTCGCGATTTCCCGCATGTCGAGCGGGACCTTGTCAATGCGCAAGCTGACATCATCGGGGTCGAGTTGGGGGAGGCAGTGGTCCCACCACTGGCAGCGAGGGCACTCCTTGTTCACAATTGGCCGGACCAGTAGCTCTGGGTCCTGGTCCGGCCGACCGGTCTGTTGCTGTGCAGCGGCGGCGATCTTGATCCGGAATGAGTGTTCGTAGTCATAACGCTCAAGGAAGCTGCGTAGCCGCCAACCCTCTGAGCTGCTGCGGGAGAAGGTGCGCACCTGCGGCTCGCCTAGATCGGCCCAGGCCAACACCGGTGCATCGAAAAGATCATCAGTCCCGACGACGCCGGCCAGCGCTCGGTCAGCGCCGAAGCCGCAGGCTTCCAGCATCCGGTGATAGTGAGCCAATTGGAGAAAGTCAGCCGCCCGGCTACCGATCCGTAGCTGATATCCCGAGATGCCGAGCGCCGCCTCGGCTCGGGGATCGGTCAAGGTCGAGTAGCGCAGCACGTGTGGTTCTTCAGCGTTGTCCTCTGCCGGCCGGGATCGCGCGATGATCCTGTGCCACTTCACCTCCGCAGGGTGGTAGGTAGGCGGGCGGTTTGCCGGATCTACGCTCCGGATCAGCAGATCGGGCGAGCCGACCCGGTGACCGTAAAGATCAACAGGCAGGCAGCCACCGATGATCACCTCAGCGCCGGAGCTCATGGCCCGGAGACAGGATTCGATCTGCACCTCGGACGTGCTGGCGGCCAACGGCCGAAGGTCGACAACACGTCCGCGATAGGAGTCGATCAGCTGGTCGAGCACTGCTGCTTCGAATTGCGCACCACCGTCAAACAGCTCGGCAAGTCCGTCACTGGCCTCGATCGAAGCGCCAGCATTCGGCGTCTCTGCGACAACCATCGGGTTGTAGGCGTTCTGGGTCTTGACTGGGCAGCTACGCGCGGCGTACGCGCCGAGCAAGATCGTCCCTGGCGGCGCCGCCACCGCTGTTGCGTCCACGCTGATCATGACCTGGCTCGATGCAGAGCGACGATTCCCCCGGATAGATTCCGCCATTCAACGTATCGCCAGCCGCACTTCTCGATCATGGCCGCCAGTCCCTGCTGGTCGGGCCAGGCCTGGATTGACTCGGCCAAGTACTCATACGCCGCGGGGCTGGAGGAAACCAGAGATGCGATTCGCGGCAGGGCAGCGACCAAATAGCGGGAGTAGAGCGTGCGGAACGGTTGCCAGGTGGGGGTGGAAAACTCGCAGACCACGAGTGTGCCGCCAGGCTTACTCACCCGCCGCATCTCGGTGAGGGCAGCTGCGGTGTCCTCGACGTTGCGGAGGCCGAAGGAGATTGTGACCGCGTCGAAGCTGGTGTCGGCGTACGGCAGCTGGAGTGCGTCGGCGGCGACGAAGCTCAGGCGAGGCCGCCGCTGTTTGCCAACCAGCAACATGCCGACGGAGAGATCTGTCGCAATGACACGCGCCCCGGCCTCGGCAAACGGCTCACTCGAGGTGCCCGTGCCCGCTGCCAAATCCAGGATCAGCTGTCCGGGTCGCGGCGCGACGGCTTCCGCGACCTGCTTACGCCACGCGCGGTCCTGACCGAGGGAGAGCACGTCGTTCGCCAGGTCGTAGCGCTCGGCCACTCGGTCGAACATCGCGGCAACGTCACCGCGCCGCTTGTCGAGCGTGGCGCGATCCAAACCTGTGGAGTCAGCGTCCGGCACACAGCAAGCCTCCCATGCGCCACCGACACTCGCCGCTTGTCAGACGAAGCAGAGACTCGGCCGGAGTTGTTGTCGGGAAGGGGCAGAATCGCCTCCATGGCCAAACGCGCGACGATCCTCAAGGTGTCCGGCCTGCGCCGGGCATTCGGGCCGAACACCATCTTCGACAAGTTCAGCCTCGAGGTGCGTACCGGAGAGGCGATTGCGCTCACGGGGCGCAACGGCGCCGGCAAATCCACCCTGCTGCGCTGCCTGATTGGCGCTGACCGTCCAGACGATGGCAGCGTGCAGGTTTGCGGCAACGCCATGTCGGAGGCGTCGCCCGAGATCAGGCGCGACGTTGCCACTGTGATCGATGATCTTGACTTCTTTCCTGATCTGAGCGTGGTCGAGCATCTGGATTTACTGGCGCGAGCGCACGGCATCGCTGAACCGGATGACGTGGTCGATGAGGTGCTGGAGGAGGTCCAGCTGGTTCCGCAGTCCGGCCAGCTACCAGGCACCTTGTCATCGGGGCAGCGCCGGCGGCTGGCACTGGCCACGGCATTCGTCCGTCCCCGGAAGCTGTTGATCTTGGATGAGCCGGAGCAGCGACTCGACTCCGAAGGCTTGACCTGGCTGACGCAACGGCTGAAGTCTGAGCGGCAAAAGGGTTTGGCGATCGTCTTCGCCAGTCATGAGCCAGAGCTGGTCGAGACCGTGGCCACTCGAGTCATCGAGCTTGGAGCACCGCGGGGATGAGCAGTCTGGAAGCGGACGCCGATGATTTCGCGTACCAAACACCCGAGCCCAGGACGCTGACCCCAGCCAGTCCGCGTGAGCTGAAGGGCCTGATCAAGGACTGGCGTGCCGGTCGAGCCACCCGCAACGTGCTTCAGGCGATGAGTGACGCCTACGTTGCAGTGTTCGGCGCAGTGATGATCGGCGCCATGGTAGTCAATGTGATCTTGAAGGCGCAACGGACGATCGCGCAGTGCACCAGCGCGGCCTGTCTGTCGGCGCGCACCATCCTGCCGTGGGCGGCGTTCGCGGCCACAGTCGCGATCGCGTTGGCGGCCAGCCGACTGTTCGGGCCGGTACTAGCCTCGGCAGCCGAAGGGTTCTGGTTACTCGACGCGCCAATCTCACGGGCCCAACTGCTGCGTTCACGGCTGGTCGGAGGCGTACTTGCGGCTTTTCTGGGTGGCGCTGTAGTTGGTGGGCTGGTCTCGGCGCTTACCGGCTCGGGCACGGTCGAGGTGGCAGTGTGGGCGGCCGCCACGGCATTTTCTGCTGCGGCCTCGGTCGCCTTCGCTGCCGCACAGCAGGGCATCGAGCGGCACGTGTTGACACGCGTGGCGACCTACGTCTTCGGCCTGCTTGGCGCCGGCGCGCTGTTCAGCGTGGTGGCCGTGGCGGCCGGATGGCTCAGCTTGGACCTCTCGGACGATCTCGGGACAGAGCTCGGCTTGATCATGATCGCGGGCTCGGGTCTGGTGCTGGCAGTCAGCGCGGTAGTGGCCGGTCTCCGCTTAGGTCAGATTCGCCGGGCCAGGCTGCTCAGCGGCGGGGCACTGGTGCGCGGCGTCTCCGGCGCTTTCTTCGCGTTGGACATCGGATTGGCCCGCGACATCGTTGTCGAGCGGCGTGCCATGGAGCGTGGCCATGTCAAACCCAGACGCGGCAAAGGATTGGGGCTTCAGGCGATCATCTGGCGGGAATGGCAACGGCTCTGGCGGTTCCCACAGCCATTGCTGGTGCTGGTCGGGACGATCGTCATTCCGTATGCCGCCGACGCGCTGGGCATGAGTACGCTCACTCCGGTCTTGGCGGCGCTCGCCCTCTTCGGTGCAATGATCCCGCTGTTGGGCGGGCTCCGGGTGCTGACACGTACTGGTGGGCTGGCACGCTGCCTGCCCTTTTCGCTCGCCCGCATCAAACTGGCCTCGATTGCCGTACCTGCGATATTGGCCGGAGTCTGGGCTGTGGCGACCACCGCGGCGTACCTGGGTTTCGGTGACGGAGCTGAGCAGCGGACGGTGACCGACGCATTCCTTGTTGCCGTCGCGACAGCGCTGGCTGGTCTGCTCGCGGCAGTCCGCTGGACTCAGGCCAAAGGCGTGGACTTCGGTGCGCCCATGGTTGCCAGCCAGGCTGGTGCGTTCCCTCCGGGTTTGGTCACCAACCTGTTCCGCGGCTTCGACGTCTGCCTGCTGACCACGGCGCCATTACTGCTGGGCTTTTCGCCGTTCTGGTCGCTGCTCATCGCAGCAATCGCCGCCATGATTCTGCTCAACTCCATGGATGCTGAGGCCCTGCGAGCGCGCCAGGCCGAGCAGCAAAAGCAGCTGGCAGCGCAGCGGAAGCAGCGCGACGAGGCGGCCTCGGCAGCCAAGCAGCGTAAGCGGTAGCCGGGTACTGCGCGGGGCAGATTGGTGGGTCCCCGCCCCGCAGCTACGCTGTGGCCCGTGACCTGGTCGGCACCGGACCCGCCGCGGCTCCATGTTCGGACGCATGCCATCGCCGATCCCGGCTCGCTGCTTGCCCTTCTTCCGCCGAAGGACTGCTACGTCTGGTTGCGCCACGGCGATGGCCTCGTAGGTTGGGGAGAAGTGGTTCGGCACAAGCCCACCAGCATCGCGGAGGCGGCCGAGTGGTGGTCTGACCTGGCAGCCCAGGTTGAGGTAACCGCCGACTTGGACCGCCCAACCGCGGGCGCCGGCCTGATGGCGTACGGCAGCTTCCTGTTCGACCCTGCGAACTCGGCCGGCCGGTCGAGCCTCATCGTGCCGCAGACGGTCGTAGGTCGACGCAACGGTCAGGCCTGGATTACCGAGATCGGATCGGCCGCTGGGAATGAAGTCTCCTCCAGCGGGCCGACCCCGGCCGAACGGCCCTGCAACGTCACCTTTGGGGATGGTGGGCTGAGCGGACCGGAGTGGGAGGCAGCGGTTGCCGAAGCGGTCCGCCGCATCGGTGACGGGGAACTGGAGAAGGTGGTGCTGGCCCGCGACCTGCTGGCTTTTGCCGAGAACGACATCGATTTGCGGTGGGTCGCCGGCCGCCTGGCCGAGGACTATGCCCAGTGCTGGACGTATTCGGTCGATGGTCTGGTTGGAGCCACCCCCGAGATGCTGGTCAAGCGCGAGGCGGGCCTGGCCACTTCTCGGGTCTTGGCCGGCACCATCCGCCGGTCTGGAGATGATGATCATGATCTCAACCTTGCCGCGGCGCTGGCTCAGTCGAGCAAGGACTTGGAGGAGCACGAGTACGCCGTGCGCTCCGTGGCTCGCGCGCTGACGCCCTTCTGCTCGGGCATGAATGTCCCCGATGCGCCCTATGTCCTGCAGTTGCCCAATGTGTTGCATCTGGCGACGGACATCACGGCAGTGGCTGACCCGGGTGTAGATTCGCTGGCCCTTGCCGCGGCACTGCATCCGACCGCGGCTGTCTGCGGGACGCCAACTGACAGTGCGCGATCGCTGATTGCTGAGTTGGAGCATCTCGATCGGGAACGCTACGCGGGCCCGGTCGGCTGGATTGACGCCAACGGCGACGGAGAATGGGCGATCGCGCTTCGCTGCGGCCAGCTGAGCGAGACCGACCCGCGGCAGATCCGGCTCTTCGCCGGCTGTGGAATCGTGGCCGGATCCGACCCCGCCGCCGAGCTGGCGGAGTCGAACGCCAAGCTGATTCCCATGCGGGACTCGCTCGGCTAGCGCCTTCACGTGCGCCGGGGGACGGCATTGATCCAGACGAGTAGGCAACCTCCGGGGCGACGCGTGACCGCTGTGGTCCTAGCCGGCGGCGCATCACAGCGCTTCCCTCCCGACAAGCTGGCCCAGCTGGTGGACGGCGAGCCGTTGCTGGATCGCGCGCTCGCCTCGCTGCCTGAACACTTCGTGGTCGTAGTGGTCGGCGCCGTGCGCCAGGTGGCCAGACCAGTGATCTTCACCTCAGAGGATCCCCCTGGCGGTGGGCCGGCCGCGGCAATGATCGCAGGAGTACGTCGAGCGCTGGCAGAATCCGCGGGCATCATCGTCGTGCTGCCGGCGGATGCGCCGCTGGGCGGTCAAGCGGCGAGCATTTTGCTCAGGCGCCTGGAAGATGAGCCGAGCGCTCAAGCTGTCGTCGGCGTTGATCTACACGCTCGTGAGCAGCCGCTGCAGCTGGCATTGCGGCCCGCTGCGGCACGGGCATTGCTGGCAGCCGCAGGCCCGGGTGGTGCCGCTGGTGTATCGGCGCGCCGGCTGCTCGATGCGCTGCGACCGGGATTGGTATCGCAAGAGCTGGCACCGATTGAGCTTTGGGACATCGACACCCCCGATCAGCTGATCGCCTGGCGGCTCCGTTCCTCACCCGCCGTTTCATCGATCCTGGACCTGGCAATCGAACGCCGGCCGGAAGCGGAGCGGCCGGTTGTCATCGCCATTGACGGACCAAGCTGTGCGGGCAAATCGATTTTGGCGACTGCGCTCGGACTCCGATCCGGCGGCTCGGTCCTGGAAGGCGACGACTTCTATCGGAACACGCTGCCGAGGCTTGGTGTGACGCAGCGCGAGACTACGTCGGACAGCGCGGTTGTGGACGCCGTGATCGATTGGGAGCGGCTTCGAGCCGAAGCGCTGCTGCCGTTGTGGGCCGGGCAGTCGGCCACATTCCAGCCCTACGACTGGATTGCCGACGACGGCCGGCTGGCACCGCCGAAGACCATTCCAGCCGCTGATGTGATCATCGTGGAGGGTGTTTACGCCGCACGGCCCGAACTGGCCGATCTGGTCGATGTTGCCGTCTACCTCGGCGTCGATCCTGAAGTCCGCGCCGCCCGGTATGCCGAAAGAACAGACGATCCGGATTGGCGGCGCTTCTGGGACCGCGGTGAGGCGCATTACTTCAGCGCCGTACGTCCTCCGGCGAGCTTTGACATCCGCCTGGACGATCAAGATTTACGCAACGGGGGTCATGTCTAAATGGCCCCCTTCTCCTTGCAGGGTTGAAATGTAGCTCGGCTGGAGTGTCTTTGAACCCAACACGACGACCAGTCCCCGAGAGTCGTAGACTCATGCTTGATGACTTAGTGAAGTTTTTCACTAAGTCCGGGGTAACGGCAGGAGACGTCATGCCAGTCACGACGAACGGGCTTGGCCCGTACGCGGAAACTGACGCGCATGCTCCTGCCACCGATCCTCCCATCGACGCAGATGTGATCGTGGTTGGCGCCGGCCCAGCTGGTTCAGCCACCGCAACCCACTTGGCTCGCCACGGTTTGCGCGTCTCGCTGCTGGAGAAGAGCCGGTTTCCCCGCGAGAAGGTCTGCGGCGATGGACTCACGCCGCGCGGCACTAGGCAGCTGATCCGGCTCGGTATTGACACCTCGGAGGCGGCTGGTTGGCTGCACAACCAGGGCTTGCGGATCTATGGCGGCGAGCGTCCCTTCCAGCTGGAATGGCCTGATCTTGCCGATTTTCCCCGCTACGGCCTGGTCAGGCCGCGCGCCGATCTGGATGAGTTGCTGGCCCGCCACGCGGTAGCGGCGGGTGCCTCGCTGTATGAACTCAGCAATGTGGTCGAGCCGATCACAGATTCGCGCACCGACCGCATCGTTGGAGTCCGCACCAAGGACGGCCGCCGATTCACCGCCCCGATGGTTGTGGCTGCAGACGGAAATTCGACCCGGTTGAGCCTTGCCATGGGCCTGAACAGGCGCGAGGACCGACCCTTGGGCGTCGCCGTACGCACCTATTACGCCAGCCCGCGACACCGCGACGACTACCTGGAGTCCTGGCTAGAGCTGTGGGAGGGCAAACCGGGCAAGAGCGCTTTGCTGCCTGGGTACGGGTGGATCTTCGGCATGGGCGACGGCACCTGCAATGTCGGGCTCGGGATCTTGAACACCTCATCGGCCTTCGGGAAGACCGACTACAAGGATCTCCTCAGCCGCTGGCTGCAGAACACACCGGAGGATTGGGGTTTCCGGGGTGAGAACATGATCACCCCGGTGCGCGGAGCGGCGCTCCCCATGGGCTTCAACCGCCAGCCACAATACGGCCGTGGGCTGCTGCTGGTGGGCGATGCCGGCGGCATGATCAACCCCTTCAACGGGGAGGGCATCGCGTACGCCATGGAGTCCGCCGAGATAGCGGCAGCCGCGATGGCCGAGGCGCACCAGCGAGGCCCGGGCAGCCGAGCCGCGGAGCAGGCGCTGGGGTCCTATCCAACACGGCTGAAGGGGCAACTTGGCGGCTACTACACCTTGGGTCGCACCTTCGTGAAGCTGATCGGCCATCCACAGGTGATGCGCGTATGCACGACGTATGGGCTGCCCCGGAAAACCCTGATGCGGTTCACCTTGAAGCTGCTCGCCAACCTGACAGATGCCCACGACGGCGACGCGATGGATAAGTTGATCAACTCATTGTCCAGGATTGCGCCGGCCGCATGAGCAACATGGATACCTGGGGAAGGAGAGCTGGCTGGTGAGTCCGTACGTCGGGATCGTGATCTTGCTGGCGATTGCATCGGGGTTCGTCGGGCTGACCATTCTTACCAGCGTGTTGGTGGGCCCAGGGCGGTACAACCGCGCCAAATACGATTCGTACGAGTGCGGCATCGAGCCGACACCGCAACCCATTGGCGGCGGCCGGTTCCCGGTGAAGTACTACATCACCGCGATGCTCTTCATCGTTTTCGACATCGAGATCGTTTTCCTCTACCCGTGGGCCGTGGCGTTTGACCAGATGGGCACCTTCGCACTGGTCGAGATGATCTTGTTCATCGGCACGGTCTTCATTGCCTACTTCTACGTACTGCGCCGGGGTGGGCTGGATTGGGATTGAGAATGCAAGCAATCAGGAGTGTTGGCTGAGATGGGCCTGGAGGAGAAGCTTCCCAGCGGTGTGCTGCTGACCACCGTTGAGAACCTGTTCGGCTACATGCGGAGCGCGGCATTTTGGCCGGCAACGTTCGGTCTGGCCTGCTGCGCAATCGAGATGATGACTTACGGCGCGCCACGCTACGACTCCGGTCGGTGGGGTCAGGAAGTGTTCCGCGCATCGCCCCGGCAGGCCGACCTGATGATCGTCGCCGGCCGGGTGAGCCAGAAGATGGCGCCGGTGCTGCGTCAGATCTATGACCAGATGCCCAATCCGAAGTGGGTGCTCGCCATGGGTGTCTGTGCCAGCACCGGCGGCATGTTCAACAACTATGCGATCGTGCAAGGAGTAGACCACGTCGTCCCTGTCGACATGTACCTGCCCGGCTGCCCGCCCCGGCCAGAGATGCTGATCGACGCCATGTTCAAGCTACGCGACAAAGTACGGCACACCCCGATCGGCCTCGACGCGATCGAGGCTGCGCAGGAGGCGGAGCAGCGGCAGCTGGAGGCGCCCGCTCTCATCGAGCAGAAGGGTCTGCTTCGATGAGCGAAGGCACCCCGCGCAAGCCGCCGCGGAAGCGGACGCGCAAGCAAGCAAAGCGCCCTGAGCCCCAAGAGATGAGTCCTGAGCCCGTCGAAGGGCGCGATGGGGGCGCTTCGACAAGCTCAGCGCCAATCCACGAAGAGTCCGACGAGAAGGTGTCGATCAAGGGTGCTGTACCCGAGGGCGAGTCCGAACCGGATGCCGAGACCAAGCCGGAGTCCCTGACCGGGGAGGCCCCCACCGTTGGTTCGGGCGCGACCGCTGCAGAGGAGGATGAAGCTCAGCTAGCCGCCGCTGAGCCGACCGCCGAGGTGCTTCAGGTCCGTAAGGGCATGTTCGGCGTCAAGGGCAGCGGCGACACTTCGGGGTATGGCGGGTTGACCCGCGTTGTGGAATTCCCGGGAGCAGCCATCCCGCCGTTCGGTGGCTGGTGGGACCAGGTGTATGAGCGGATCGGCGCGCTGATACCCAACTTCAGTGACGTGATCACGAAAGTCGTCATCTACCGCGGTGAGATCACCTTTCATGTGGCCCGGCAGCATCTGGGCGGACTGGTCCGATACCTCAGGGACGACGCCCATCTGCGGTTCGAGTTCTGTAGCAGCGTGTCAGGGGTGCACTATCCAGCCGATAAGGACCATGAGCTGCACGCGGTCTATCACTTGCAATCAATGACCCATAACCGGCGAATTCGGCTGGAAGTGTCGGCACCCGACAGCGACCCGCACATCCCGTCGGTGGTGGCGGTTTATCCCACCGCAGACTGGCACGAACGTGAGACCTACGACATGTTCGGCATCATCTTCGACGGACATCCGGCCCTGACCCGGATCCTGATGCCTGACGATTGGCCCGGCCACCCGCAGCGCAAGGACTACCCGCTCGGCGGCATCCCGGTGGAGTACAAGGGCGCAACTATTCCACCTCCAGATCAAAGGAGGTCCTACTCATGAGCACAACCGACGAGCGGACCGCTGGGCCCGCAACTGGCACAGAACAAGATCCCTTCGCTGCCGGGGCCGACGCGGCGGAGGGCCACGTCTACACCGTCACCGGGCAGGACTGGGATTCCATCGTGTCCGAGCAGGCCGAGCGGGGCGACGAGCGAATCGTGGTCAACATGGGCCCACAACATCCCTCCACCCACGGGGTACTCCGGCTGATCTTGGAACTGGAGGGTGAATCGGTCACCGAGGCGCGTTGTGGCATCGGCTACCTGCACACCGGTATCGAAAAGAACATGGAGTTCCGTAGCTGGACTCAAGGCGTCACCTTCTGTACTCGGATGGACTACCTTTCGCCCCTCCATCAGGAGACGACGTACTGCCTGGGCGTGGAGCGCCTGCTCGACATCGAAGCCGAGATCCCGGAGAAGGCCAATGTCATTCGAGTGCTGATGATGGAGCTGAATCGCATCTCCTCTCACCTGGTATGCATCGCCACCGGCGGCATGGAGATCGGCGCGCTTACCGTGATGACCATTGGATTCCGCGAGCGGGAGAAGGTGCTGGACGCCTTCGAGTTGATCACGGGTCTGCGGATGAACCACGCCTACATTCGGCCGGGCGGCGTCGCTCAGGATCTTCCGGACAACACGCTGGATTTCGTCAGAGATCTGGTTGTCTGGATGCGGAAGCATCTACCGGAGTATGCAGCCTTCTGCAACGAGAACCCGGTCTTCAAAGCCCGGCTCTCGGGGGTCGGATATCTCGATCTTGCCGGCTGTCTCGCCTTGGGCATCACCGGCCCACCCCTGCGAGCCACCGGCTACGACTGGGATCTGCGCAAGAAGCAGCCCTACTGCGGCTACGAGACCTACGACTTCGAAGTGCAGACCTGGGACACCATGGACGCCTACGGGCGGTTCCGGATCCGGCTCAACGAGATGTGGGAGAGCCTCAAGATCATCGAGCAGTGCGTCGAGCGGCTGGAGAAGATGCGGGGCGCGCCGATCATGATCGCCGACAAGAAGATCGCTTGGCCCGCCCAGCTGTCAATCGGCTCGGATGGTATGGGCAACTCGAATGAGTACCTCAAGCACATCATGGGTCAGTCGATGGAGGCTTTGATCCACCACTTCAAGCTGGTCACCGAGGGCTTTCGAGTGCCGCCGGGGCAGGCGTACGTCCCCATCGAAAGCCCGCGCGGTGAGCTTGGTGCCCACGTAGTCTCAGACGGCGGAACGCGACCCTTCCGCGCCCACTTCCGGGATCCGAGCTTCACCAACCTGCAGGCCATGCCGGCGATGTGCGAAGGCGCCATGGTCTCCGACGTCGTGGTAGCGGTCGCGTGCCTTGATCCGGTCATGGGTGGGGTTGATCGCTAGTGACGCGGCCTCGTTGCTCCTCTTTGCGCGCCTGGGATGTTCGTCGTGGAGCGGCCGCCCGGGCCGGCTAGGCAAACGTGCCGGCTCGGCCTGGCCGTCAGGGTGCGGTAGTCCGATGCTCAGGTTTCAAGCATCTTAGGTTTGCTACGCCGGCCCGGGCGCCGCTCCACGACTCTTCGTCGGTGCGCTGAGCCGCTCTCTCGGCCCGAGCCATGATCGTGCGCGTTTAACCCCTCGAGACAAAGGTCAATCGCTCACGATGTCTGCCCCTTTAGCGCCACGCGCGCACCCAGGTTTGCTTAGCCCGCCCGAACAGTGCGCGAGGATCGCCATGATCGGTTCAGGCCGCCGTCCCGAGGGGGTCGTGGGCGCCGAGCGGCGCACGAGGCCAAATTTGGGAGGGGAGGCGGTCGAATGAGCAATCCGCTCGAGCCTTTGCCGCCGTCGCCGAATGGGCATGCTGGCGGGGACGTTGCGTCGGAGGAGCTCGTTGGGCATGGGCACTTTGTGACGCACTTCGATGAGCCGAGCCTGGAGTATGGCGTCACTGCGACCAAGATCACCGAGGCGACGCTGGAGGAGTTGCGGCTAATTGCGGAGCGGTATCCGCAAGCTCGCTCGGCGCTGCTGCCGATGCTGCATCTGGTGCAGAGCGTCGAGGGCCGGGTGACGCCGGCCGGTATCGAGGCGTGTGCTGAGATCTTGGGCCTCACTGCTGCTGACGTCAGTGGCGTCGCGACCTTCTACACCATGTACAAGCGACGGCCGGTCGGGGAGTACCTCGTCGGAGTCTGCACCACGGCACTGTGCGCGATCATGGGCGGAGACGAGGTGTACGCGAAGCTCCAAGATCATTTAGAGATCGGCAACGACGAGACCACTGCGGACGGCAAGATCACGCTGGAACACGTGGAGTGCAACGCAGCCTGTGACTTCGCGCCCGTCATGATGGTCAATTGGGAGTTCTTCGACAACACCACGCCGCAGAGCGCGATCGAGGTCGTTGATCAGTTGCGGTCCGGTGTCGAGGTGCAGTCCACGCGTGGCGCTCGGGTCTGTACCTGGCAGGAGGCCGAGCGGGTGCTCGCCGGCTACCCCGACGGACGAGCCGATGAGGGGCCCACCGCCGCCGGCCCGTCGCTGCTCGGCTTGCGCATCGCGCAGGAGCACGGCTGGACTGCGCCCAACCCAAAGCACGTAGCGGACCGACCAGCTGAGGGGAGCCAGTGACCAATCCTTCGCCAGAGTCAGGACATGGCCTGCTGACGCCGGTGCTCACGGCCAACTGGGCCGACGAACGCGCATGGAAGCTGACCAACTATGAGCTTCGCGGAGGCTACAACGCGCTCCGCTCGGCGCTGCAGATGGAACCAGCCGACGTCGTCGCTCTCGTCAAGGATTCCGGCCTACGGGGCCGCGGTGGTGCGGGCTTTCCGACCGGGATGAAGTGGAGCTTCATCCCGCAGGACAACCCGAAGCCCAAGTACCTCGTGGTCAACGCAGATGAATCCGAGCCGGGGACCTGCAAAGATATCCCGCTGATGATGGCCTCCCCTCACACCTTGGTGGAGGGAGTGATCATCTCGGCGTACGCGATCCGCGCCCACCATGCTTTCATCTACGTCCGCGGCGAGGTGCTGCATGTGGTACGCCGCCTGCAGCAGGCCGTCCGCGAGGCGTATTGGGCCGGGTACGCCGGAGCCAACATCCTGGGCACCGGCTACGACCTGGAGATCATCGTGCATGCCGGTGCGGGGGCCTACATCTGCGGTGAGGAGACAGCGCTGCTCGACTCGCTGGAGGGTCGCAGAGGTCAGCCGCGGCTGCGGCCCCCGTTCCCGGCAGTCGCGGGCCTCTACGCATGTCCCACAGTGATCAACAACGTAGAGTCGATCGCTTCGGTGCCGTCGATCGTCAGCAACGGCGATGACTGGTTCTCCTCGATGGGAACCGAGAAGTCCAAGGGAATGACGATCTACTCGCTGTCGGGCCACGTCACCAACCCGGGACAGTTCGAGGCACCCTTGGGGATCACCCTGCGCCAACTTCTTGATCTTGCTGGTGGCATCCGGGCGGGCCATCGGCTGAAGTTCTGGACACCGGGTGGTTCCTCGACACCGATGCTGACCGACGCCCATCTGGATGTTCCGCTGGACTATGAGGCCATCGCAGGCGTGAAGTCGATGCTTGGAACCAAGGCGTTGCAGTGCTTTGACGAGACGACCTCAGTCGTTCGGACGGTGCTGCGTTGGACCGAGTTCTACAAGCACGAATCCTGCGGCAAGTGCACGCCGTGCCGAGAAGGCACCTGGTGGCTGGTGCAGATTCTGATGCGGATGGAGGCCGGTCGAGGCCAGCCGGGTGACATCGAGAAGTTGCTCGACCTCTGCGACAACATTCTCGGCCGGTCCTTCTGTGCTCTCGGTGACGGCGCGACCTCGCCGATCACCTCAGCCATCCAGTACTTCCGAGACGAGTTCGAAGCCGCCATGCACACCCCGGCCTGGGAGCTCTTTCCGTACCAGCGCAGCACGATCTTCATCCGCGAGCCCGCAGGAGCAGGAGCATGAGTGTCACTGCGAGAAGCTCATCTGCCGTTGAGCGCGCGGATCTGATCACCCTCACGATCGACGACATCGAGGTATCGGTCCCTAAGGGCACCCTGGTCATTCGCGCCGCCGAACTCATCGGAGTCGAGGTGCCGCGGTTCTGTGATCATCCGCTGCTCGACCCTGTTGGCGCTTGCCGGCAGTGCCTGGTCGAGGTGCCCGACGGCGGAACCGGGCGCCCCATCCCCAAGCCGCAAGCCTCTTGCACCCTTGAAGTCGCGCCGGGAATGAAGATCAAGACTCAGCTCACCTCGCCGGTTGCCGAAAAAGCCCAACGCGGGAACATGGAATTCCTGCTGATCAACCATCCGCTCGACTGCCCCATCTGTGACAAGGGCGGTGAGTGCCCACTGCAGAACCAGGCGATGTCGCACGGCTATGGGGAGAGTCGTTTCACGGACGAAAAGCGCACCTTCCCCAAGCCGATCAGCATCTCCGCCAATGTCTTGCTGGACCGGGAGCGCTGCGTGCTTTGTGCACGCTGTACCAGGTTTTCCGAGCAGATCGCGGGTGATCCGTTCATCGCGCTCATCGAGCGCGGCGCCCTGCAGCAGGTTGGCATCTATGAGAAGGAACCCTTGGAGTCCTACTTCTCAGGCAACACCATCCAAATCTGCCCGGTGGGTGCGCTGACCAGCGGGGCGTACCGCTTCCGGTCGCGGCCGTTTGATCTGATCTCCGCGCCATCGATCGCTGAGCATGACGCGTGCGGTTCGGCAATCCGCGTCGATCATCGACGTGGCAAAGTGATGCGGCGTCTGGCCGGGGACGATCCGGACGTGAACGAGGAATGGATCACCGACAAGGATCGCTTCGCGCACCGCTACGGTGACGGCGAAGACCGCCTCACCCGCCCGCTGGTTCGAGACGGCGATGTGCTCCGGCCAGCGTCTTGGCCCGAGGCGATTGATGTCGCGGTACGCGGCCTCGAGGCAGCCGGAAGCTCGGTCGGTGTTCTGACCGGGGGTCGGCTGCCGCTGGAGGACGCGTACGGCTATGCCAAGTTCGCGCGAGCGGTGCTGGGCACGAACAACATCGACTTCCGGGCCCGTCAGCATTCAGCCGAGGAGGCCGACTTCCTGGCCAACGCGGTGGCCGGAACAGGGCAAGGCGTCAGCTTTACTGATCTTGAAAATGCCAGCGCCGTACTGCTGGTCTGCCTCGAGCCCGAAGAGGAAGCCGGCATGATCTTTCTCCGGCTTCGCAAGGCCTTTCGCAAGAAGAACCTCACATCTTGGACGCTGGCGCCGTATACGAGCAATGGGGCTCGAAAGATGGGCGCCCATCTCATCGCCTGCGTTCCCGGCGACGAAGCCGCCGTCCTCGATCAGATCAATGCCGAGGGCAGTACGACGAGCCAGCGGCTCGCGGAGGTTGCTCTCGACGCCAACTCAGTGATCTTGGTCGGGGAACGGGCCGCGGGTTTCTCGGGGACGCTCAGTGCATGTCTGCGACTCGCTGAGCGAACGGGCGCCAGGCTGGCCTGGGTGCCCCGCCGGGCCGGGGATCGCGGTGCGGTTGAAGCCGGCTGCCTGCCGACTCTGCTGCCTGGCGGCCGACCGGTCTCCAACGCCGCTGCCCGTGTGGACACCCAAGCGACGTGGGGAGTCGGATCCCTGCCGTCCCTGGAAGGTCGCGACGGCGACGAGATCATGATCGCCGCAAGTGACGGCGAACTCGCGGCGCTCGTCGTCGCGGGCGTGGATCCGAACGACTTCGTCGATCCGCAAGCCGTCCTGGAAGGGCTTGAGGCGATTGGGTTCATGGTGAGCTTGGAGACTCGCGCTTCCTTGGTCACCGAACGTGCCGACGTGGTCTTCCCGGTCTCGCTGATGCAGGAGCGAGTAGGCACATTTGTGAACTGGGAAGGTCGGCGGCGGCCGTTCGACATGGTGCTCGAAGGACCCAACGACATGTCCGACCTCAGGGTGCTTGCCGCCTTAGCCGATGGTTTGGGCGCTGACCTGGGATTCCGTACCGCAGCTCAGGCACGAACAGAATTTGACGAGCTGGGCACCTGGGAAGGCGAGCGCACCGAGGGCCCTGACTATCCCGCGGGCGAGCCAGCTGAGCCAGACGGCAGCACCGTTCTCATGGCGACATGGCGGATGGCCCTCGACGAGAGCCGTGCGCTCGACGGTGAGCCCTACCTTCAGGCCACGGCACGTGAAGCCGTGGCACGGATGAGCCCACGCACTGCCGCAGACGCCGGAATTTCCAGCGCCGCAGTGATCAGCAATGACCGCGGCTCCATTGCGCTGCCGGCCGTCATCGACTCAGAAATGGTCGACGGGGTCGTGTGGCTGCCGAGCCGAGCTCCACGGCTGGGAGTTCCGCAGCACCTCGCCGCGAGTGCCGGTGATCTGGTGACGATTGGGTCGGCGGACGAGCTTGAAATGCGCATGGCGGCAGATGATACGGAGGCACGCGAATGAGTCCGCTCGCCCCAATGGACCTCGAGGTGTTCTTCAACGACCTGTGGTGGGTGGTCGCTCTCAAAGCACTGTTCGCGTTTGTGATCTTGATGCTGCTCACCCTGTTCACGATCTGGTACGAACGCCGCATCGTGGCCTTCATGCAGCACCGCCAGGGCCCCAACATGAACGGGCCGTTCGGGCTGCTGCAGTCCCTGGCTGACGGCATGAAGCTGATGTTCAAGGAGGATTTCACACCTACGGCGGCCGACAAGGTCGTCTTCATGCTCGCGCCGTTCGTCGTCGCCATTCCGGCGATCACCGCTTTTGCCGTCATTCCGATGGCGGGACTCGTGCGGGTGCCGTTCACCGATATCATGACGCCGTTGCAGGTCACCGATCTGCCGGTATCGGTGCTCTTTATCGTGGCAGTCGCCTCGATCGGGGTGTACGGGATCGTGCTCGCCGGCTGGTCATCCGGATCGACGTACTCGCTGCTGGGGGCGCTGCGCTCCAGCGCGCAGGTGATCAGCTACGAAGTAGCGATGGGCCTGGCGCTGGTTGCGGTATTCCTGTACGCCGGGTCGCTGTCCACGTCGGAAATCGTCGCCAAACAAGCTGAGCCGGCGACCGTCTTCGGCGTACCGGTGTGGTTTGCGGTGCAGCTACTGCCGTCGTTCATCATCTATTTGATCTCCATGGTCGGGGAAACCAACCGGGCGCCATTCGATCTGCCGGAGGCCGAGGGCGAGCTGGTTGGAGGCTTCCACACCGAGTACTCCTCGATGCGCTTCGCGATGTTCTTCATGGCCGAGTACATGAACATGATCACGGTCTCCGCGCTGGCCGCCACCCTATTCCTGGGTGGGTGGCATGCGCCGCTGCCGTTCAACCTGCTGCCGGGCGCCGACAGCGGTTATTGGGGCCTGCTTTGGTTCCTGGTAAAGGTGCTGATCCTGCTCTTCATCTTCGTCTGGTTACGCGGCACGCTGCCGAGGCTCCGCTATGACCAGTTCATGCGATTTGGTTGGCGCTGGTTGATCCCCATCTCACTTGTATGGACCCTCATGATCGCGATCTTGAGGGTGGGCCAGCAGGAGGGCTGGTTCAGCGGGCGCGGGTTCTGGCTGGGCGCCGCTGTGGCATTTGTGTTGCTGCTGGGCTTGACCTTCCTCGGTGGCGGCAGGGAAGCGCCGAAGGAAGTAGCTGACGAGCCCGTCACTGAGTTCGATGCCTTTGCCGGCGGTTATCCTGTCCCGCCGATGGGTGGCCAGGTACTGCCGGAGTTTGCCCAGGTCCTCAGCGGTGAGGAGGATCTGTCGGCGGACCGACCGGCCGACGCAGCACCAACCAGGGAAGGGAGTGACGTCTGATGGGGTTCTTCGATCCCGTCGCCGGCTTCGGGGTGACCTTCCGGACGATGTTCCGCAAGACCTTTACGATCGACTACCCCAATGGGCCTCGCGTCACCGCACCGCGCTTTCACGGCCGGCACCAGCTGAATCGTTGGCCGGATGGGCTGGAGAAGTGTGTCGGATGTGAGCTGTGCGCTTGGGCCTGCCCTGCCGACGCGATCTATGTCGAGGGCGCGCAGAACACCGAGGAGCAGCGCTACTCTCCGGGCGAGCGGTACGGACGGGTCTACCAGATCAATTACCTGCGTTGCATCCTGTGCGGCCTCTGCATCGAGGCGTGTCCCACGCGAGCCCTCACCATGACAAACGAGTTCGAGCTCGCCGACGATACTCGCGAGAAGTTGATCTATGAGAAGTCCGATCTGCTTGCGCCGCTGCTGCCGGGCATGGAAGAGCCCCCGCACGAACGCAGGCTGGGTGATGACGAGCAGACCTACTTCCTCGGCCTGCCTGCGACCCCTGAACCGGACGACCGCGCTGGCGATATCAGCGACGTAGAGCCGCGTCCGATCAATCAGGGCTTCCGGTACCAGCGCAAGCACCCGGCGAAGGGCCGGTGAGGATCGTGGTCACACCTTTGCTGATTCCGCTCGTCACCGGAGCCGCCGTGGCCTTCTGGATGCTCGCCCCCATAATGATCTTGGGTGCCCTCGGCATGATCGCCGCGCGCAAGCCGGTGCATTCGGCGTTGTGTCTCGCGGCAGTGATGATCTCTCTGGCCGTCCAGTACGCCGCATTGCAAGCGCCCTTTCTCTTTGCGGTACAGATCATCGTCTACACCGGCGCAATCTTGATGCTGTTCTTGTTCGTGCTGATGTTGGTGGGCGTCGATATCAGAGAGTCGCTGGTGGAGACCATCAAGGGGCAGCGAACGCTGGCGATCCTCGCCGGACTGGGCTTGGGCTCGCTCCTGGTTTTCGCCCTGGGTAACGCGATCGTCGGTCCGGCCGCAGGCTTAAGTGTCGCCAATAGTGAAAACGGGGGCAACACCCAAGGTATCGCCGCGTTGGTGTTCAATCGTTACGTCTTCGCCTTCGAGGCCACCTCGGCGCTGCTGATCACCGCTGCCGTCGGGGCCATGGTGCTCGCTCATCGCGAGCGGCTGATCAAGCGTCGTACCCAGGCCGACCTTGCCGGACTCCGAATGAAGCGCTACGCCGAGACCGGAGAGCATCCCGGCCCGCTGCCAACTCCAGGGGTCTTTGCCCGGCACAACGCGGTGGACACGCCGGCGCTGCTACCCGATGGCAGCGTTTCGGAGATCTCGGTCTCGCCAACGCTGAAGGCCCGTGGAGCCATTCTGGACAGCCGAGACCTCATCGAACCCGTGGATGAGGTGGTCGAAGCCATCACCAAAGACGAGGCTCCGCACACATCCGAGGACCAGCCGTGAGCACAACGAGTTACATCGTTCTCTCGGCGATTTTGTTCACCATCGGCACGGTCGGTTTCATGATCAGGCGCAACGCCATCGTGGCTTTCATGTGCGTCGAGCTGATGCTGAATGCCACCAACCTCGCTCTCGTGGCTTTCTCGCGGCTGCATGGCGCACTGGACGGCCAGGTCGCTGCCTTCTTCGTGATGGTGGTGGCTGCCGCCGAAGTCGTCGTTGGACTAGCCATCATCGTGACCATCTTCCGTACCCGCCGCTCGGCCTCGGTCGACGACGCGAATCTGCTGAAGTTCTAAAGGATTGCGATGCTGCCCCTTGAGATCGTGACGCCTGTGCCGGCCACCGGGTTCTTCACCCTGGCCTGGCTGCTCATCGCCATTCCTGCCGCGAGCGCCGCGGTTCTGCTACTGGTCGGCCGGCGTGCAGACCGCTGGGCGCCCTACCTCGGCGCCGCTGCGCCGCTGGCCTCATTCGCGATCGGTCTGGTCTACTTCGTTCAGTTGCTCGGGCGTGACGTGCCGGAGCGGGCTGTATCGGTGCCGCTGTACAACTGGATCTCCAGCGGGCGATGGCAGATCGATGTCGGGTTGCTGATCGATCAGCTCTCGATCGTCTTTGTTTTGTTGATCACCGGCGTCGGCGGCCTGATACACGTCTATTCCATTGGCTACATGGCCCACGACCCTCGCCGCCGCCGCTTCTTTGCTTTCCTCAACCTTTTCGTCGCCGCGATGCTGCTGCTCGTCCTGGCCGACAACTACCTGGTGCTTTTCGTCGGCTGGGAGGGCGTGGGCCTTGCCTCATACCTGCTGATCGGGTTCTGGCAGTACAAGCCGGTGGCCGCGACGGCGGCCAAGAAGGCATTTGTGGTCAACCGGGTTGGCGACATGGGCATGTCCATCGCCATCATGCTCATGCTCGCCACTTTCGCGTCGTCGTCGTTCGTGGACGTCAACGAAGGCATGCCCAATGTGGGTGCCACGACGGCGTTGATCATGGGACTACTGCTGCTTCTCGCTGCGTGTGGCAAGTCTGCGCAAGTGCCGTTGCAGTCCTGGCTACTGGACGCGATGGAGGGTCCCACTCCGGTGTCGGCGCTGATCCATGCCGCCACCATGGTGACGGCCGGCGTCTACCTCATCACCCGCAGCAACGCGGTCTTTGCCGAGTCCGGAGCGGCCAGCACGGCGGTGGTCGTGGTCGGCACAGTGACCCTGCTGTTCGGCGCCTGGATCGGCTGCGCCAAGGACGACATCAAGAGAGTTCTGGCTGGCTCAACCATGTCCCAGATCGGCTATATGATGCTCGCCGCTGGGATCGGGCCGGCCGGCTACGCGTACGCGATCTTCCTCCTGCTCACGCACGGTTTCTTCAAGGCCGACATGTTCCTCGGGGCAGGTTCGGTGATGCATGCCACGAACGACGAGGTCGACATGCGCCGCTACGGCGCGTTGTCGCGGATCATGCCGATCACCTTCGTCACGTTTGCGGCCGGTTACCTGGCGATCATCGGGTTTCCATTCTTCTCCGGGTTTTATGCCAAGGACCACATCATCGAGGTTGCCTTCGAGCAGAGCGCGGTCGTCGGCGCGCTCGCCATGCTGGGCGCTGGCATCACGGCCTTCTACATGACCCGGCTGATGTTGATGACTTTCTTCGGCACCAAGCGCTGGCGGCAGGGCGTAGACCCGCACGAGTCGCCGCCCGTGATGTTCGTGCCGCTGGTGCTGCTGGGAATCGGCTCGGCTATCGGCGGGCTGGTGCTCAACAACTGGATCGTCGGCTGGCTTGATCCCGCTGTGGGCGGCGGTGCGCCTGAGGAGACGCCAAGCCTGCTGCACTTCTCGACCGTCGCACTCCTCACACTGATAGTTGTCGCCATTGGTGCCGGGATCAGCGTGTTGATCTTCGGGCCGCGTCGTGACATCCCCCGGACCCAACCCCAGAGCCGGTCCTTCCTCACTTCGGCCGGACGAAACGATCTCTACGGCGATGCGTTCAACGAAGCCGTGTTCATGCGTCCCGGGCAGCGGCTCACCTCTGGGTTGGTCAGGGTCGAGGACTTCGGAATCGATGGCACGGTGAACGGCACAGCGGCCGCGATTGGCGGGATGTCGGCTCGGCTGCGTCGGGTGCAGAACGGTTTCGTCCGCTCCTACGCACTCACCATGACGCTGGGCGCTGCGATTGTCGGCGTAGTCATCGTGCTGGGCCGGCTGGGCTAGGGAGGCGAACAATGAATATTCCCTGGCTCACCATCCTGGCGCTGCTACCAGCGGTCGGCGCAGTGGTCCTGATCTTCTCAAGCGTCAAAGCCGCCAAGCAGGTGGCGCTGGCGGTCTCGCTGATCACCTTGGCCTTTGCGCTCTTCATCGCCAGCCAGTTCAAGATCGGCGCTGGCATGCAGCTGGGGGAGCAGGTGCCGTGGATCAAGCCACTCGGGGTGTACTACGCGCTCGGCCTGGACGGTGTCGGCCTCACTCTGGTGCTGCTTGTGGTGATCATCACCCCAGTGGTGATCATTGCCTCCTGGCGCGACTTTGAGCCGACTGCTGAGTCGGTCGAGGAATCAGCTGCAGCCGCTGACACGGCCGCGCCAAGCGCCGGGACCCTCGCTCCGAAGTACGACTCCAGGGTGTTCTTCGCGCTGGTGCTGGCGGTTCAGAGCTCTGCGCTGTATCTCTTCCTCGCCACCGACGTGTTCTTGTTCTATGTGTTCTTCGAAGTCATCTTGATTCCGATGTACTTCCTGATCGGCGGCTTCGGACCTGGACCGCGCAGGACGTACGCCGCAGCCAAGTTCTTGATCTTCGGCTTGCTGGGTGGCTTTGTGATGCTCGCCTCGATCATCGGCTTGTACGTGCAGTCGGCCGGGCGGGAGAGCCGAGCTACCTGTTGAGCACGCTGAGCGAGCTGGACTTCGGTACGGCTACTGGCAGGTGGTTGTTCATCGGCTTCATGTTCGCGTTTGCGATCAAGGCGCCGCTGGTGCCGCTGCACACCTGGCTTCCGGACGCGGCCGAGGAGTCCACCGCCGGCGGCGCGACCATGATGGTCGGCGTGATGGACAAGATCGGCACCTTCGGCATGATCAGGTTCTGCCTTGGCCTGTTCCCGGAGGCCAGCCAGTGGGCCACGCCGGTCGTGCTGGTCCTGGCCACAATCTCGATCCTGTACGGCGCCATCTTGGCGATCGGCAGTCGAGACATCATGCGGTTCATCGCATACACATCGATCAGCCATTTCGGCTTCATCGTGCTCGGCATCTTCGCGTTCACCAGCCAGAGCCTCACTGGGTCGACGCTCTACATGCTCAACCACGGAATGTCCACCGCCGCATTGTTCGTCATCGCCGGATATTTGATCAAGCGTCGCGGATCGCGCGATATGAATGCGTACGGAGGCGTGGACCGGGTAGCCCCAGTGCTGGCGGGTTTGCTGTTGTTCGCCGGACTCTCCACATTGTCGCTACCGGGGCTGTCCAGCTTCGTCTCCGAGTTCATGGTGCTCGCCGGAACCTTCGGCCGGCACCCCGCGTACGCGGTGATCTCTACGCTTGCGATCGTGTTGGCGGCGCTCTACATCTTGATCATGTACCAGCGGACGATGACCGGACCGATCCCTGACGAGGTCCGGGAGAGAGTCAGCGAACTCAATGGCCGAGAGCGGCTCGCCATGGCTCCACTGGTAGTGCTGATCTTGCTACTCGGCGTCTTTCCGAAACCCATGCTGTCGATCATCGAACCGGCGACCCAAGCCACAATGCAGCACGTGGGCGTGACTGATCCGGAGCCGAGGGTCAGCGCTGAGGGAGGTCGCTGATGAGCATCTCTGCGCTGCTGCCGATGGAGATCACCGCACCGACCATCGAGTATGGCCTGTTGGCGCCGATTCTGATTGTCTTCGCAGGAGCCTGCCTTGGCGTACTGGCCGAGGCGGTGGTCCCCCGCGAGTTGCGTCGCGCAGTTCAACTCGTGGTGACGTTTGCATCCTTGGGATTGGCCTTGGCAACGACGCTGTTGAACTGGGCGGCTGGAGCTGAGGCGGTGGTGGCGGCCGGCTCATTGGCCCTCGACGGACCCACCTACTTCATGTGGACGATCGTGATCATCTTCGGCGCGGCGTCATTGCTGATGTTCGCCGAGACCAAGATCGAGAACGCGACTGTTTTCGCACCGCAGGCCGCAGCTGTTCCCGGCACGCCTGCCGAGCGGGAGGCGATCAGGAGCCGCGTCGAGCACACCGAGGTCTTCCCGCTCGCACTCTTCGCGGTGCTAGGGATGATGCTTTTCCCGGCGTCCAATGACCTGCTCACCATGTTCGTGTCATTGGAGATCTTGTCGTTGCCGCTTTACCTGCTGTGCGGGCTCGCCCGGCGACGTCGGTTGCTGTCGCAGGAGGCTGCGCTCAAGTACTTCCTGCTGGGAGCACTGTCGTCGGCCTTTTTCATTTACGGAGCCGCCTTGCTTTATGGCTACTCCGGCTCCTTCACCTTGTCTGCGATCGACGCCGCGCTGCGTAATGGCCCGCAAGGTCAGGGCTTGCTCCTTGCGGGAATGGCCTTGATTGGGGTCGGCCTGCTGTTCAAGTTCAGCGCAGTTCCCTTCCACTCCTGGACTCCGGACGTGTATGCGGGAGCTCCGACGCCGGTGACGGGATTCATGGCAGCATGCACCAAGATCGCCGCCGTGGGTGCCTTGATGCGCGTGTTCTATGTCGGGCTCGGCGCCGACCGATGGGACTGGCAGCCGCTGATGGCGATCATCACCATTGCCACCATGCTGGTCGGCTCGGTGTTGGCGATCACTCAAACTGACGTGAAGCGGATGCTGGCGTACTCCTCTATTGCGCACGCGGGTTTCATGATGACCGCGTTCGTGGGAGCGTCCCAGGCCGTGACAGGCATCGATTCCGGGTCGTTGACCAGCATCTCTTCTGTGATGTTCTACCTTGTCGCGTACGGGGCTGCGACGATCGGTGCGTTCGCGTTGGTGACGATGGTCCGTGATCCCAGCGGCGAGGCGTCCCGGCTCAACAGCTGGGTCGGTCTGGGCCGTCGGGCGCCACTTGCGGCGACGATCTTCTCGATCTTCATGCTGAGCTTCGCAGGTATCCCGCTGACCAGTGGCTTTATCGGAAAGTGGGCAGTGTTCGCGGCGGCCTGGAGTGGTGGGTTCGAGTGGCTTGTTGTCGTCGCGGTGGTGATCAGCGTGGTGGCGGCGTTCTTCTACATCCGCGTCATCGTGCTGATGTTCTTTGCGGAGCCGAGAATCATGGCTACCAGCGTGGTACGCCCCGGCTGGACCACGCTCACCGCTGTCGGCGTCGGGGTGGTCGCGACGGTAGCCTTCGGGGTGTTTCCGGGCCCGCTATTGGCCCTCGCGCAGCAAGCAGGTGAGTTCATCGGCTGACGGTAAGGGGTAGATGGAGGTGCTGGATCAACGGACGCAGGACGAGGTTTTTGAGTCATCTGTCCGAGCCCAGCTCGAGGTGATCGAGGCCGCACTGCTCAAGGCTTCCGAGGCGGACTCCGACATGGTCACCGAGGCAGCGCAGCACATCATCGCCGCCGGCGGAAAGCGGTTCCGGCCACTGCTGGTTGTCCTGGGATCCCATATCGGCCCGTACGCAGAGGCCGACGACGTGGTGAAGGCGGCGGTCGTCGTCGAGCTGACGCATGTGGCCAGCCTCTATCACGACGACGTCATGGATGAGGCTCGCATACGTCGAGGCTCAGTGAGCGCCAACTCACGCTGGGGAAACACCGTGGCCATCCTGGTCGGTGATCTGTTGTTCGCCCGTGCTTCGGATATCGTGGCCGATCTTGGCCCGGAGTTCGTACGGATCCAGGCGCGTACGTTCTCCCGGCTGGTGCAAGGTCAGATCGCCGAGACCGTCGGGCCTCGTGGTACAGATCCGCTGGACCACTACCTCACTGTCGTGGCGGACAAGACGGGCTCCCTGATCGCGACGTCGGCGTTGTTTGGTTCCAAGATCTCCGGTGCGACTGTGCACCTGCAGCGGGTCATGGCCGACTTCGGCGAGCAGATTGGGGTGGTGTTCCAGCTCAGCGACGACATCATCGACATCACCAGCGATGACACCGGCAAGACGCCCGGGACTGATCTTCGCGAGGGCATCGCGACGCTGCCGACGCTGTTGGCCCGCAAGTCGACCGACCCGGCCGATGCCCGGCTGCTCGAGCTGTTGGACTGCGACCTGCACAACGATGATGCGCTGCGGGAGGTACTGGACCTGCTGCGAAACCACCGCTGCATCGATGAGGCTCGCAACGAGGTCCGCCGCCGTGCTGAAGCCGCCCGCGCCCTTCTCGAGCACCTCCCGTCCGGCGCTGCGCGAGACGCCCTTGACGACCTTTGCACAACCGTCGTGACCCGTACCGCCTGAGACCCTAACTCAAGGGGTCAACATCCCACGCTGCGTGGGATGTTGACGCTGTGCATGGCGTGCATGCCGTGTACAGCGTGAGCAACCTTGGTACAGCTTCATAGTCCGCGATTGGGGAAGGTTTGGGTTTCCCGTACCGGTCAGCTTGCAATGATCGTTCGTCCGCGTACGTAGAGCCGCCGGGATTGCTCGAGAGCGGCTCTGAGGTCCGTCATAGTGCGACGGGCGTTCCGCGGCATGACGTCGGACCAAATGAAGCGCGTCATCCCGCGGCTGCCAGCTCGCATCGCATCCTCGCGACGCTTCTCCCGGATGACGCAGTCAGACGGTGATTCGCCGGCGAGGAGCAAGTTCTGATATTTGATCTTCCCATCGAACTCGCCGAGATGGCGGAAGTCCTCCCAGTAGAAATCGGAAATCCCGACCAGTTGTCCCCGAGGTCCAAAGACAGCGAACTGCGGCTCTGGCATCGGAATTCCATAGCGATAGAACTGCACGCGGGTGACCGATTCGCCGGGTGATTCAGACCGGCCGTCGACCAGTCTCATTGCGGTACGCGCCTTGGTCGAGCCCGGAAACAAGGCAAAGTGATCATGCAACGCATCGAGCGATTCCTTGAGCTTTGGGCTGCGATGAAGCGCTGAGTCGGCGGTCACCACACCGCCCTCAAGACTTGATCGACAGGCCACCTCCCAAACGGCACGAGCCGGAGCGGAGGCAAGGATGCCCCCGTACGAGCCGATCTCCTCCTCGATGTCCCGCCTCGTGCCGTGATGCACGGTGTGGGCCTCCGTACGCGTCGCGCCGTTGTCCAGCCGTACGAGATGGACGGCTTCCAGCGAAGTGTCGTGGATAGCGAAGCCATGCAGCGCTGCGGCCGAAACACCGGTTAGGGCGACTCGCCCCCGCTGGCCGGCTAGTGCGGCTCTGGCGTGCAGCACGTGCTTTGCCGACGGGTCTGCGGCTGCGTAAATGTCGGCTGGTGCGTAGAAGCCGCGACGGAGGCGTACCAAGGCTCCTTCACGCACTGCGATGGCTAGAGTCCGATCGGTTTCACCGCAATCCAAGGCCTGTGCTCGGCTGAAGATGCCGCCGCTTGCTTGAATGATTTGTCCGAGGTTCTGAGTCATGGAGTCACCCTGATGGGTCTGCTCAGCCAGGCGTAACTACCTCGCACCAGATCTGTGGACAACCTCTGGAGCTATACCAAGTTTCCTCACGGTGTGCATGGCATGCACGCCATGTACAGCGTCAACATCCCACGCAGCGTGGGATACCGACGAACGAGAGGGGGCGATGTGCCTAGGCGGGTGGGACGCGGAAGATGACTTCGGTCTCGTGATCATGGTCGAGCGTGCCGCCACCGTCGACGATCAGGTCGGCGTGACGCCAAGGCTGCTCGGTGGCCATGTAGGCGTTTTCTTCAGCCATCCAGCCGGCGTACGAGGCGGCCGAGATCTCGCCAGCAGCGATCCGGACCGTATCCCTTGCTTCTCGTACGGACTGGGGCGTCTCCACCCAGATGATCACGTCCAGCTGAGAGCGCACAGACGCCTGGCTAGCTCCGACGCCTTCGATGATCACGAAGTCGCGATCGCCGTCGATGGCGATCGCACCCTCGCGTTCGCGAGCGATCCAAGCCGGTGGCCGGTAGTGCAAAGGTCGTCGGCTCCGCAGCACCGGCAGCACGGCGTTGATCAACAGCTGATCCCAGCTCAGGACCCCGTGGTACCAGGCGAGGTCGTCGGTGTGCAGCACTGAGCATCGAGACAAGACATCGGCAAGGCGCCGTGAGAGGTGGGTCTTGCCACTGGAGCTGTGCCCGTTGATTGCGGCGATCGCCGGGCGAGTCGGACCGGCCAGCGCAACGACTCGCTCGGCAAACTCCTGCAGATCTACGACTTGCCAGTCGATTGCTACCAGATCTTGACCCGCTGTTTCTCATCCAGCCAGAGGGCGTCGGATTTTCCTACGTTGAAGGCCACGTAGAACTCCGGGAGGTTCCGAACGATCTGGTTGCAGCGGAACTCAGGCGGCGAGTGTGGGTCGGTCGCCAACCGCTGCAGCACCATCTCGGTACGCACTTTGGCCTGCCAGACCGATGCCCAGCTGAGGAACAGTCGCTGCTCGGGGGCATAACCGTCTAGCTCCGGCTCAGGGCTGCTCTCGTGGGCAATCTGGTACGCCTTGTGGGCGATCGAGAGCCCGCCAAGATCACCAATGTTCTCGCCAATGGTCAGCTGACCGTTGACTCGATGCCCCGGCGCCTGCGCTGGCTCCAAGACTTCGTACTGGGCGATCAGCGCCTTGGCTCGTTCCTCGAAGGCCTCACGGTCTTTGTCGGTCCACCAGTTACGCAGCGCTCCGTCGCCATCACAAGTGGAACCTTGATCATCAAAGCCGTGTCCGATCTCGTGCCCGATCACGGCGCCGATGCCGCCGTAGTTCACAGCGTCATCAGCATGCTCGTTGAAAAACGGCGGCTGCAGGATGGCCGCCGGGAACACGATCTCATTCTTCAGCGGGTGATAGTACGCATTGACCGTCTGCGGCGTCATCAGCCACTCCTCGCGGTCAATGGGTTGGCCGATCTTGTTCAAGGCGCGGTTGACTTCGAAATCGGCCACCCGCATTACGTTGCCGATCAAGTCATCTCGAGTGATCACCAAAGAGGAATAGTCCCGCCATTTCGCCGGGTAGCCGATATGCGGGCGGAACTTGGCGAGCTTGGCGAGCGCGCTGTCCTTTGTCTCCGCGGTCATCCAGTCAAGATCGGTAATGGAACGCCGGTATGCCTCGATCAGGTTGGCGACCAGCTGATCCAGCCGCTGCTTGGCGACCGGCGAGAAGTAGCGGTCGACATAGATCTTGCCGACCGCCTCACCCACTGAGATCTCCACCAGCGCCACGCCTCGCTTCCAGCGCTCGCGAAGCTCAGGGGTGCCCATCAACACCGTCCCGTAGAAGCGGAAGTTCTCATCGACGAAGGCGTTCGACAGATAAGGCGACAGCGAACTGATCAACTTCCAGCGCGCCCAGGCCTGCCACGCCGACAGCCGGTCTTCGGTGAGCAGCGCCGACACCTCGGTGAAGAAAGACGGCTGCATCGCTACCAGCTCGCCCATTTTCTCCTCGGCGATATCGCCTCCAGCGAGGAACTCCCTCCAGTGCAGACCGGGGCAGCTCGCGGCGAACTCGTCCAGGCTCATCAGGTTGTACATCTGTCGGATGTCCCGGCATTTCACCTTGTCCCAGTGGGTCGCCGCGATCTCGGTCTCCAGATCGAACACCTGCTGCGCCTGAGCGTCCGGGTCCTCGATCCCTGCGAGCGCAAAGGATGCCGACACGTGTGCCTGGTATCGCGCGCGAATCGCAGCGTACTCATCGAGGCGGTAATACTCCTCGTCCGGCAGGCCCAAACCGCCTTGTCCGGCAAACATCACGTATCGGTTGGGGTCGCCTGGATCAGGTTCGGCCTGCAGCGCTATCAGCCCAGGCACAGCCTGACGCGCGAAGCCACCCACCGTCCGGACGAGGTCCGGCACAGTCTCCACGGAATCGATTGCCGCCAGCAACTGCAGGATTGGGCCTACACCGAGTCTCTCGACCGCATCCTCGTCCATGAAGCTGGCGTAAAGGTCGGCGACCCGAGCCTCGTCCGAGCCAGGCTCACCACCTTCAAGTGTCGTGATGATGTCGCGTACCGCCGCCTCAGCTTGATCGCGCAACTCCATGAACGCGCCGGTCAGAGGCTTGTCAGCCGGGATCTCGGTGGACTTGAGCCAGGTCCCGTTCACATGACGAAAAAGATCATCTTGAATACGGACCCCTGGGTCGAAGGTGGAGAAGTCGATCGCAGGGCTCTGAGTTGAAGTCTCAGTCACCTGGACATGCTACCGATCAGTAGCCACCCCAAAGCGGTCAGAGCCACTTGACGTTTAGCCGCTTCGTCGTCACCTTGACGACAGCGACCGACCGACCGTTGAGTTCGCCGGAGCAGTTGCCGGATCGTCCCTGATAGGAGCAGCTGCCAGTGATCCTCAAGCTGAGCGGAAGCTCGACACGTGCCTGAGTTCCGCCAAGAGAGACCTTGGCTTTCCGGAATGGATCACTCCCGACTTGCCGCCACGTGATCGTGCTCTTTTTGTAGCTGTACTTGGACTCGAATTTTATCGGGCAGTTATCGGGACTGAGCGAGTTGGCGTCGAGGCACTTGTTGTAGCTCTTCCTGGTGGCCGAGACGACGGCCTTTTCGCCCGACTTGGTCAGCTGGCTCTGGATGCGGGAGGTGTCGGCCTCGACGTACGGACTTTTCACGAGCACGACGTTCTTCGATCCGTAGCCGACATAAGGCAGTCCGGTGGTGAAGGCGTACGAGCCGGGTAGCACCGCGACCGAATCCTGGTCCACGTCCACTCCATTGATCTTGACAGGAGCAGATCCGCCAACGATGAAGCCGATATCGAGGTCCTTGACGGTGCGACTGAGCTTCCAGGTGTCTGCCACCTTGACTACGTCGAATGATTCGCTGACGGCAGAGTCGCCGAGGGTGTAAGTGGCCGAAACCGACGTCGCGTTCTGATCGTCGACAGCCGGCACCTGGATCTCGGTCAGCTCGGCGCGCTTGCCGGATCTGGCGAGCACTTCATTAGTCAGCAAAGGACCCGTGGGTGCTGGATCAGCTGCAAAGGACAAGGCGGCGACGGCATCACCGGCAGCAAGCGCCTGCAGGTAGCCCATCACCGCGTCCGAAGGGCGCGAGGCACTCTTTGGAGCGGCGCTCTGCGATTGGTTCTGCTGTGCCTGAATGGTGCTGGCAGGATTGGCCGCCTGCCTACCGCGCGTTGCCACGACCACTGCCAAGACAGCCATCAGAATCACCGCCAGCGTGGCCGCCCCAATGATGATCAGGATCTTGCCTCTGCCCTTGGGCTGCGGTGTGGGTTGGCCTTGACCTGGGCCGTATGAGCCAGGCGGTGATCCATATGGATCGGGCAGAGCGCCGACGTGCCATTCAGTGGTCTGCTCGTCGGGAGCGAAAGGTCCGAAGGAGTAGCCAGAGCTGGCCTCCGGCGCGCCGGGAACCGGCTGCTGCGGATACCCGTAGGGTGACAACGGTTGCTCCGGACCCGTGCCGGGCCCCTGCCCTGGCACCGGTGGCGGAGGGCCGCCGTACGGGTTGTTCGAGCTCATGATGGGTCTCCTGACCGGTCGTCCCCAATTGAGCGAACTCTAGTCAGCGAAGCTGTCAACCGTGCGATCCGCTGGCAGACTGGGCGGATCTGAGACTGGGCGATGGATGGCGCACTCAAACCTAACGAACGGTCCAGGTGTCTCCGCCGTTGATCATCGTCTGGAGGGCGTCGTCGTCGTTGCCCAGACTGGCGGCCAGCGCCACCTGATCGCGGGCCAGATCGTCGTACGTCGGCGCCTCGACATCCCGGAAGATGCCAATCGGTGCGCGGTGCAGCACGCCGGCATCGGTCAGTCGGGAGAGTCCGAAGGCGAACGACGGATCCTCCAGGTGAGCATCGTGTACCGCCAACGCGTCTTCACCGACCTCGGCCACCTCAGCGACAGAGAACGTGCCGGTCCGTTGATCCCGCACCACGCCGAGGTGCCCATCCACACCAAAGCGGATCGGCTCGCCATGAGTCAGCGGGATGATCGCGTCCGCCGATGTCGCGTGGTCCTTGATGGCATCGAAGGCTCCGTCGTTGAAGATCGGGCAGTTCTGGTAGATCTCGACCAGTGAGCTGCCGCGGTGCGCCGTCGCTGCCCTGAGCACGCTTGTCAGATGCTTGCGGTCGGAGTCGATCGTCCGCGCAACAAAAGTTGCCTCAGCGCCAAGCGCCAGCGAAACGGGATTGAACGGGTTGTCCAGGGAGCCCATCGGCGTCGACTTGGTGATCTTGCCTATTTCTGACGTGGGTGAGTACTGGCCCTTGGTCAGCCCATAGATTCGATTGTTGAATAGCAAGATCGTCAAGTTCACGTTCCGGCGCAGCACGTGAATCAGGTGGTTGCCACCGATGGAGAGCGCATCGCCGTCACCAGTGATCACAAAGACTGCGACGTCCTCGCGCGCGGTCGCAACGCCGGTGGCGATCGCGGTCGCGCGGCCGTGGATCGAGTGCAGACCATAGGTGTCTACGTAGTAAGGAAAGCGCGACGAGCAACCGATCCCTGAGACGATCACGGTGTTTTCACGCTTGATCCCGAGCTCAGGCATGAAGCCCTGAAAGGCGGCGAGCACCGCGTAGTCACCGCAGCCAGGGCACCAGCGAACCTCCTGATCACTGGTGAAGTCCTTGCGGTTCAACGGCTGCAAGGACAGGGGTACGCCGGCAAGACCGCGATGACTCTGTCCCTCGCTGCCACGCGCGGACATCTCTTTACTGGTCCTTGGGTGATCAAGCTCCGAATGCAGCTGATCGACGGCGGTCACGAGTCAGTCCCTTCCAGTTGATCAATCTCGGTTTCAAGATCACGAGCGAGTTCGCTGAGAGAGATCGGCAGCCCGCGAACTCGGGAATAGCTGTGAACGTCCACCAGGTACTTCGCCCTCAGCAGCAGAGCCAACTGACCGAGGTTCATCTCCGGAACGATGACTCGCTCGTAGCTGCGGAGGATTTCACCCAGATTTGCAGGGAACGGGTTCAGGTGCCGCAGGTGGGTGTAGGCGATCAGCCGGCCAGTCTTGCGCACTCGTCGCGCCGCGGCAACGATCGGCCCGTACGTGGAACCCCAACCGAGTACCAAAACCCGTGCGTGCCGGCCCTTCGAGTCAGCTGGGTCGTCAACGGTCAGGTCCGGAATGTCTTGGACGATTCCGTTGATCTTGGCATGCCTGGTGCGAACCATTTGCTCATGGTTGGCCGGGTCGTAGGACACTTCACCGGTGTCCTTGGCCTTCTCGATGCCGCCGATGCGGTGTTCCAGGCCAGCGGTGCCAGGGATCGCCCACGGTCGGGCGAGGGTCTCCTGATCCCGCAAGTACGGCAGAAAGACCGGCCGGCCGGACTTGTCAGTGGCATTGGCGGAGTTCGCGAACTGGGGGTTGATCGCCGGGATAGCACTGAGATCCGGGACCTGCCACGGCTCGGCGCCATTGGCAATGTAGCCATCGGACAAGATCACGACGGGCGTCCGGTACTTGATCGCCAGCTGCACAGCCTCGATTGCGGTCGGGAAGCAGTCGGCGGGGGACTGGGCTGCCAACACAGGCACAGGTGCCTCACCATTTCGGCCGAACATCGCCTGCAGCAGGTCAGCCTGTTCGGTCTTGGTCGGCATTCCCGTGCTCGGCCCAGCCCGCTGGATGTCGCAAATTATCAAGGGCAACTCGGTCGCTACGGCCAACCCGATTGTCTCCGACTTCAGTACCACCCCGGGGCCGGAGGTTGTGGTGACCCCGAGATGTCCGGCGAAGCTTGCGCCCAGCGCGGCACCTATACCGGCGATCTCATCCTCGGCTTGGAAGGTGGTGACCCCGAACCGCTTGTGCTTGCTCAGCTCGTGCAGGATGTCAGACGCCGGAGTAATCGGGTAGGCGCCGAGGAAGAGTGGCAGGCCGGCCTTGTGCGATGCGGTAATCAGGCCGTACGCCAGCGCGAGGTTGCCTGAGATCTGGCGGTAGGTCCCGGACGGCATGGGTGCCGGCGCCACCTCGTAAGTGACGGCGAACACCTCGGTGGTCTCACCGAACGCGTACCCGGTCTTGAATGCGGTGATGTTGGCGTCGCGGATCGCAGGCTTGGACGCGAACTTGGTGGTCAGGAAGTTGATCGTGCCATTGGTGGGCCGGTGATAGAGCCAGGTCAGCAGCCCGAGCGCGAACATGTTCTTGGCACGGGTGGCGTCCTTGCGGCTGAGACCGAACTCCTTGACTGCTTCGACGGTCATGCCGGTCAAATCAAGAGCGTGCACCTGGTAGGCCTCGAGCGAGCCGTCAGTGAGCGGATCGCTTTGGTAGCCGACCTTGGCCAGGTTGCGCTTGGTGAAGTCCGCTGAATCGGCGATTATCACCCCGCCGCGTGGCAGGTCGTCGATGTTGGCCTTGAGGGCCGCAGGATTCATCGCGACAAGCACATCCGGCCGGTCGCCGGGGGTCATGATGTCGTAGTTGGCGAAGTGCAGCTGGAAGCTGGACACGCCAGGCAGGGTGCCGGCAGGTGCCCGGATCTCGGCAGGAAAGTTAGGCAGCGTTGAGATGTCGTTGCCGAATACTGCCGAGTCGGAGGTGAACCGATCGCCGGTGAGTTGCATGCCATCGCCCGAATCCCCGGCGAACCGGATCACGACCCGGTCGAGGGTATTGACGTGCTTCACTACTCTGCGTGCCTTCTTCCTTGGCGTGCCTAATCCGCTGGTCGGGGGTCAGGGGGGTTCGTGGCTGCGATCTCCGCTGAGGCTGCCAATAACCCCCATGATAGGGCGGCCTTTCTGTGGGTTAGGGAGCTTTCAGGTCATGAGAACCCATAACAAATGCGTTGCGGTCGGCGCTGCCGCTCGCTCACTGGGCCGCATTACGGTGGAGCTATGCGCTGGGTCGACTGGTATGGCGATGGTTCGCTGTACGTGCTGGATGTCGCGCTGGCGTGTTGTGCCCTGGAATTTGACGCCGCCTCGCCTAGCGCTTCGGCACCGCTGCCACCTCTTGACGACCGGGCGCAGGTCGCGGTGGTCATCTCCGGCACCGTGACGGATCGGCTGGCACCAACAGTGGCGGCGATCGTCGACGGCTGCGAGCAACAGGCGGGACGTCGCCCGACGGTGGTCTCATTCGGGGCATGCGCGTCGTCCGGAGGTCCATATTGGGATTCGTATGCGGTAACCAAAGGCGTTGATCAGCTGTTGGCCGTGGACGCGTACGTTCCCGGTTGCCCACCTCCGCCGGAAGCGCTGTCGGCGGTGCTGGATCAGCTCGCTGGGCGGGTGGTGTCGTGACTGAGGTGGCACCTGAGGATTGGCTGGATGCGGTTGGGGCGCTGCAGGAGGAAGGTTTCGACTTTTTCGACTGGCTGGGCTGCGTCGACGATATCGGGCGGCGTGATTGTCTGCGGGTGGTGCTGGTGGTGCGGAACCTCTCCCGTGAGGCTGAGCCGAGGATGCTGAGTTGTTCGCTACCGCGGGATGAGCCGCGAATCGATACGGTGCGAGGCGTCTTTGCGGGTGCGGCCTGGCACGAGCGGGAGGCGGCCGAGCTGTTCGGTGTGGAGTTCGTTGGCGGCGAGCGTCGTCGGCTACTCCTTAATTCCGAGTTCGAGGGACGCCCGCTGCGTAAAGATGAGGTGCTGGCGGCGCGTACCGGGATGGACTGGCCGGGAGCCAAGGATCCGGGGGAGAGCGACGCCTCGCCAGACCGCAGGCGTTTGGTGCCTCCGGGCGTCCCGGAACCTGCCGTATGGGGCGATCGTGGTGCCTCGCAGCCCGCGCCGGACCCGGCGGAGGTGGCCGGGTCGGCCGTCGGCGGCAGGCACCGTCGGAGGCGTACGTGAGTTCAGGTGAGGAGTCGCATCGGTCGATCCACTTGATCGAACCGGCCTGCACGTCCTGCATGATCTGTGCGCGCGAGTGCCCGACCTGGTGCATCAGCATTGATTCACATGCCGAACCGGTGGAGGACTTGCCGTCCGGGTCACGGCAGCGTACCCAAAATGTGCTCGACCGCTTCGCGATTGACTGGTCGCTGTGCATGTACTGCGGCATCTGCGTCGAGGAGTGCCCGTACGACGCGCTCGAGTGGGTTGGCAACCAGACCCAGCCTGGATTCGCCTCGGAGTCCCTTGTCGAGGAGATCTCGCCGTCGCCACGGAGCACATAGAACTTGCTGCCCTCGGGGTCGGCCGGGGCTCACCCATCCGCTTGCGCACTACCGATAGTTGGTGAACTGCACGGCGAAGTCGTAGTCGGCGGCCTTCACCATTGCTTGGACTTTCTGAAGGTCGTCGCGACTCTTGCTACTGACACGGAGCTCGTCGCCCTGGATCTGGGCCTTCACGCCTTTCGGTCCTTGATCGCGGATCAGCTTGGAGACCTTCTTCGCGTTCTCCTGGCTAATGCCTTCCTTCATGTTGGCGGTGATCTTGTAAAGCTTGCCGGATGATCTTGGTGCGCTTGGGTCGAGAGCCTTCAGGCTGACCCCCCGCCTAATGAGCTTGGACTGGAAGACGTCGAGCACTGCCTTCACTCGCTCCTCTGAGTTGGCTTCCATCTCGATTGCCTGACCCGACCACTGGATACTCGCGTCAGTGTTCTTGAAGTCAAAACGCTGCCGCACCTCCTTGGCGGCCTGATTCAATGCGTTATCCACCTCCTGGCGGTCCACCTTGCTGACGATGTCGAACGAGCTCTCTGCTGCCACGTTGTTGCTCCATTCCACGATGCTTGACCGGCCCATTGTGCCGAATCGATGGACCTGCCTGCAGTTGGTTGGCTAGTGGTGGTCGGAGTTGGGTATTGTTTCTCCCCGCCGCAGGATCGAGATCTGAGCGGCATGGCAGGTTGCCCGAGCGGCCAAAGGGAGCGGTCTGTAAAATCGTCGGCTGAAGCCTACGTTGGTTCGAATCCAACACCTGCCACAACCAGGAAACTGGCCTCTGACAAGGCTCGATGCTTTCTAGCGGTGATCAGATTCCGTCTGTGTTCCGTCACTCGTCCACGCGTCGTCGATTGCGCGCCTGGTTCGGTCCTCAGTATCCGGCATCAGATGCCCGTACGTCTTGAGCACGAGCGCCGCGTTCTCATGGCCCAACCTCTCGGCGACTGCGACCACAGACCCGCCAGCGGCTAGCAAGACCGAGGCGTAATGGTGCCTAAGGTCGTGCGAGGTGACGCCAGCGGGCAGGCCCGCACTCTCGACTGCTGGCTTAAATACGCGAGCACCAAAGTGCTCCTGCCGGTAGAGGTTCCCGCTGGTCGTGGTGAACAGGGACCCGTCCTCAGCGCCCCCAAAGACTCGCCCTCCGTAGCGCCGAAAGAATCTGGTATTCAGTCTTGCTATCTACCGGTACTCCGTCCTACTATCTAGTAGTACTCAGTGACACCGAATAGCGAAAGGAGGGCGGTGGTCATGGGAAATCAGATGACGGAGATGCTCAAGGGCACGCTGGAAGGCATCGTTCTTGCCCACCTCGCGGTGCACCCGGCCTACGGGTACGAGATCACCGCGCAGCTTCGGAAGCAGGGTTTCACCGACATCGTCGAGGGCACCGTCTACGCGCTGCTCGTCAGGGTCGAGCAGCGCGGCCTCGTCGACGTGGCGAAGGTTCCGTCCGAGAAGGGGCCGCCTCGCAAGGTGTACACGCTCAACGCCAACGGGCGAGCGGACCTCGAGCAGTTCTGGAGGGCCTGGAGCTTCCTCGCGGAACGGATCGAACAGCTCTACCACATCGAGCACCAGCGGGAAGAAGGAGAGAAGTAGCTATGGCCGCCAAGTGGATCGAGACCCTCACCGGGTCGCTCGAGCAGAAGAAGCAGTACAAGCAGTACCGGGCCCGCATCGAGGCCCTCCCCGAACCGTACGGCGCCGCCGCGCAGGCGTTCAACCGGTACTTCATGTACTACGGGGGCATTACTGATAGCGACACCCTCCTGACGATGTTCGGCGACTTCGCCGACCTCTGGGAGCGCGCCGCAGCCGATGGGATGCCGCTGCGCGAGATCGTCGGCGACGACCCGGTCGAGTTCGCCGAGACCTTCGCGCAGGCCTACTCCGGCAAGCGGTGGATCGACAAGGAGCGCGCCCGCCTGACCAAGGCGATCGAGGGCGCCGAGCGAGAGGAGCAGAAGTGACCACCCACCAGGCCGAGGCACCCGCGATCCGGGTGCAGGGCATCGAGAAGTCCTTCAAGGACCTACACGTGCTGCGCGGCGTCGACTTCGACGTGAGCGCGGGGAGCATCTTCGCGCTCCTCGGCTCGAACGGCGCAGGCAAGACCACGCTCGTGCGCATCCTGTCGACGCTGCTGAAGGCCGACGCGGGCACCGCCACGGTCCACAGCTACGACATCGCCGGCAAGCCCGGCGACGTGCGTCAGTCGATCAGCCTGACCGGCCAGTTCGCTGCTGTCGATGAAGTTCTCACCGGCCGGGAGAACCTCGTCCTGGTCGCGAAGCTTCGTCACCTGAAGAACCCGGGTGCGATCGCCGACGACCTGCTCGCCCGTTTCGCGCTCGCCGACGCCGGGAAGCGCAAGGCGTCGACGTACTCGGGCGGCATGCGCCGCAGGTTGGACATCGCGATGAGCCTGATCGGAAACCCGCCGGTCATCTTCCTCGACGAACCGACCACCGGCCTGGACCCGCAGGCGCGGATCGAGGTGTGGCAGACAGTCAAGCAACTCGCCAAGGGCGGCACGACCGTGCTGCTGACCACCCAGTACCTCGATGAGGCCGAGCAGCTTGCTGACCGCATCGCGATCCTGCACCAGGGCACGATCATCCAGAACGGCACCCTCGCCGAACTCAAGCAACTCCTCCCACCCGCCAAGGTCGAGTACGTCGAGAAGCAGCCCTCCCTCGAGGAGGTCTTCCTCACCCTCGTCGGCGACACCGGCGACACCGACACCGCCGACGGCGACCGCAGCACCGGCACCGTCCCGGCAGGAAAGGAACCCCAATGACCACCCACGTCCTCGGCGACACCAGCGTCCTCACCAGCCGGTCACTGCGCCACATCCTCCGCAGTCCCGACACAATCATCACCACCGCGGTCACCCCGATCGCGCTGATGCTGCTGTTCGTGTACGTGCTCGGCGGCGCGATCAACACCGGATCCGACGAGTCGTATGTCAACTACATGCTCCCGGGCATCCTGCTCATCACGATCGCGTCCGGCGTCGCCTACACCGCGTACCGGCTGTTCCTCGACCTGCAGGGCGGCATCTTCGACCGCTTCCAGTCCATGCCGATCGCCAGGTCGAGCGTGCTCTGGGCGCACGTGCTGACGTCCCTGGTCGCGAACATGGCCGCGGTCGCGATCGTCATCGGCGTCGCACTGATCATGGGATTCCGCACCGGAGCCTCCGTGGCCGGGTGGCTCGCCGTCGCCGGCATCCTGGTCCTGTTCACCCTCGCGCTGACCTGGCTCGCCGTGATCGCCGGGCTCTCGGCGAAGACCGTCGACGGCGCGAGCGCGTTCAGCTACCCGCTGATCTTCCTGCCGTTCATCAGCTCGGCGTTCGTGCCCACCGACTCGATGCCAGCCCCGGTCGCCTGGTTCGCCGAGAACCAGCCCGTGACCTCGATCGTGGACACCATTCGAGCCCTGTTCGCCCAGGAACCCGTCGGGAGTGACATCTGGATCGCCCTCGCCTGGCTCGTCGGCCTCCTCGTCATCGCCTACGCCGTCGCCCTCGCAATCTACCGTCGCAAGTTCAACTGAGGCCGAGCGCTGCTCGCAGTGCACAAACGACCGCGGCATCTCCTTCACATCAGTTCACCGAACTCGACCTGCTCAACGTCGTCGAGGTCCCGCGGCCGGCGTGGCACGGCATTGACCAGCTGGAGGTCACGGGCCCCGACCCGCTGATTCCCCGCGAGAGGCGCCTCTGGCAGGCGGTGTCGTCGCGTTGAGGCCTCGCGGCCGCGGTCGTTCGATCATCGCCTGGTGCAAACTGAGCGGATGCTGCACTTGAGGATCTGGTCGCCCGCGGCGATGAGCGACGCTGTGATTAGGGCTTTGTCAGATGACCCCGCGGTTAGCAGTCTCGCGGTGTTGCCTGGGGCCTCGGTGCGGCCCGCTGGTGATGTCGTTCTTGCAGATGTCGCCAGGGAGGCAGCGAATGACGTTGTCGACCGCTTGCGTGCGTTGGAGCTTCATCGCGAGGGAGCCTTGACATCGATCACGTGCGGGCGTGGCTGTCTCAGCGCGGCCTCGATGCGGAGCAGCTGGCACCGGGAAGCAGTGCGGATTCTGTGGTGTGGATTGACGTGACACACCAGGCCTACGCGGAGTCGGAGTTCAACTGGACCTACGTGAGCTTCATGACCATGGCAACGCTGATCGCCGGCATTGCGATCATCTTGGACTGCAGATCCTTGTCATCGGCGCCATGGTGCTCGGTCCAGAGTTCGGGGCATTCGCGGCGCTGGGAGTCGCGCTGGTTCGTTCGACTGACCCTCCTGGCACGTGCCGCGCGAACCCTCGTGCTGGGATTTGTGGTCGCAATCCTCATGACGACGTTGGCGGCGCTCGTCGGCAGGGCGCTTGGTTGGGTGACGCTCGAGGATGTGGCCGGACCACGGCCGGAGACGGCGTTCATCTACGCACCGGACATGGTCGTTCATCGTCGCAGTCATCGCCGCGGCGGCAGGTGTTTTGTCGCTGACTTCAGCTCGCGTCGGAGGCCTGACCGGTGTGTTCATCTCGGTTACCACCGTG
>CAVUEO010000019.1:0-269995 GCA_963740515.1 uncultured Actinomycetota bacterium | reverse complement strand
CAGGTCTGGGCGTGCATACGCACGGGTGGGGTCGTTCTCGTCGGTCCGGTCGTCAGACGGTGATCACGACCTTCCCTCGGGTGTGGCCGGCCGCGACGTAGCGGAGGGCGTCGGCTGCTTCGTCGAGGGGGTAGGTGCGGTCGATGACGGGCGTGACCTGCCCGGTCGCGAGGAGGTCGGCCAGGGTGAGCAGGTCCTGGCGCTTCCCGACCGACGTGAAAGGCCTCAGCTGCTGACGGGTGAACCCGGACAGCACGCGCGCTTTGACGATCCGACCGAGGGGGCCGAGCCAGCGGCCACCGCGTCCGCTGTTGGGGATGAGGGTGCCGGTTGGCGCCAGCGCTCGGCGGACAGCCGCCAGGGGCTGTGCTTCCACGTTGTCGAGGATGACGTCGTAGCGCCTGTCCGTTGAGGTGAAGTCGGTCGTCGTGTAGTCGATGACGTGGTCGGCGCCGAGCGACCGGACGAGGTCGACGTTGCGGGTGCTGCAGACACCGGTCACCTCGGCGCCGAACGCCTTGGCGATCTGGACGGCGAAGGTGCCCACGCCGCCCGAGGCGCCGGTGATCAGCACCGTCTGGCCCGGTCGCACGTGTGCGATGTCGCGCAGTGCCTGCAAGGCCGTCATGGCCGACGTGGGCACGGCTGCCGCCTCCACGACGGGCAGGTTGGCGGGCACGGGCGCGAGGTTGTCCGCCGGGACGCAGGCGTACTCCGCGAGTGTTCCAGCGGTGCTCCAGCCGAACACCTCATCGCCCGGTTGCAGATCAGTGACGTCCTTGCCGACGGCTGCCACCACACCGGCAAGGTCCCTGCCGGGGATGCCGTGGCGTGGCCGCCGTAGACCGAACACGAGCCGCACAACGTACGGCTCGCCCGTCATGACGAAGTAGTCGCCGGGATGTACTGAGGCCGCGACCACCTGGACGAGCACGTCGCCTCGACCAGGCAGCGGTCTTTCGATCTCGGCCACTTGGAGCACCGCGGGCGGGCCGTAGCGGTGCTGGACGGCGGCTCTCATCGTCGCCGCCCCGGCCGGGCCCGCCACCGGCACCAGGTGTGCTCCGGCGTTCGATCGCTGTTCGGTTCCCACAGGAGCCTCCCCCGGCGCACCCCGGCGAACGCCCCAAGCGCTGCGGCGATCGCGGCTGCCTTGATCTCGGTTCCCATCATTCCTCCTCGTCGTAGGTCGATGCGTTGTCAGGACGGTCGGCTGTTCGAGCGCACCAGCCGTACGCCGGTCGCAAGCAGCCACACGGGCCAGGCGAAGAAGCCGGGCAGCGCCACGAACAGGAGCGCCGAGCCGTCGGCGATCGCGAGGTTGCCGACCCCCGCGGCGAGCAGCAGGCTCCCGCCCACCAGGCCCAGCAGGCGCTGCCAAGCCGGAGTCAGCCCGCTCGCGTGCGCGGCGAGGGCCGCGCCGATGAAGGTGGTGCCGAGCGCCGGCAGCGCCAGCGCGAACGCTGCTGCATGCAGCTGCCAGGCGAGCTCGAACGCCGGGCTCGGCTCGGCGAGCTCGCCGGCGGACAGCACGACTCCGATCCACAGAACGGCGGAGAGCGCGAAGACCGCCGAGAGAGTCGCGCCCGCGGCCACCGCGAGGCGCGACCAGTCCGCGCCCGCACCCCCGCGACGCCCGACGAGCCCGTGGAGACCGGTCACGAACCCGAGCAGCAGCGGCAGGTTCAGCGCCTCCAGGCCGACCGCGATCGCGACCGCGACCCGGTTCTGCGCGTGCCAGGCGAGCACCTCCTCGATCGGGTCCCCGAAGGTCGGCGCCCCGACCGGCACCGCGTTCTGGATAACCACCGACGCTGCGAGCGCGATCGCCGTCGCGCCGACAACCCGCATCGTCACCGCCCCGGCTGGACTCGTCTCCGGCCCCGGGCGGGTTCCCGCATCCGGTCGCTGTCTGATTTCCATTAGAGCCTCCTCACGTTCGAGCCGCGACCCTCGCTGGCTCGTACATCGTACGTCGTACACCGTACTATAGTCGTACGCTGTACTATTGTCAAGCCGTTCGAGGGAGCGAGGAGATGATCTGTGTCTGTGAGGAAGCAACGCCAGGTCGCGTCAGACGCGGGGCTGAGCAAGCAGCGGGTGGTGGTCGAGGCGGTCCGGCTCGCCGACCGCGAGGGGGTCGACGGGCTGAGCATGCGCCGGCTGGCTGGCGCGCTCGGCGCGGGCGCGATGTCGCTCTACTACTACGTGGCGAGCAAGGAGGAGTTGCTGGACGCCATGATCGACGTCGTGTTCGAGGAGATCGAGCTCCCGCCCGAGGAGACCGACTGGCAGTCGGCGATGCGACGGCGGTCGGTATCCGCCCGGCAGGTTCTCGCACGCCACCCGTGGGCGAACGGCCTGATGGTGTCGCGGACGTCGCCGGGGCCCGCGAACCTCCGGCACCACGAAGCGGTCACCGCCTGCCTGCGGAGGGCTGGCTTCTCGGTCTTGATGGCGACGAACGCCAACTGGTTGCTCGACAGCTACGTCTACGGGTTCGCCCTGCAGGAAGCCAGCCTGCCGTTCGACACCGCCGACGAGCTCGCGGACATGGCCAAGGACGTCTTCCTGCCCCAGCTTCCTCCTGACGAGTTCCCCTACCTCAACGAGTCGGCCGCGGCGCTCGTTGCTGACGGCTACGACCCGGCGGAGGCTTTCATCTTCGGCCTCGACCTCGTCCTAGCCGCCCTCGAGCCCCTGAGAGCCTCCGCATAGCGACGCTCACGGACCGTCGCGCGGCCCCTCTGCACCGCAGTTCCGATCCATAACCGCCGTGTTGTAGTGGGCTCGTAGCGGCCGTGCGCCTGGGGTGCCACGTGACTTCGTCGATTGCCTCTGCTGCACTGGCAACAGCAGCCACACCAGCCACGGCCAGTTGTCCGTATCTAACAACACTCGCTGCCGAACTCAGCTGTGGATGAACTTGAACACGCGCAGCAGCCGCGCTGCCCCGAGTGCGGGACCACACCACGCCGTCGTAGGCGGGTGTGTGCCGCTCCTGCGACCTGGTGTATTTCGGAGGTGCTCGAGATTCCCTTGGATGACGGCGCAACGTCTGACTACGCGCAGTTGTCCCCTCCGGAGCCTCGAGCGAAGTGGCTGTTCGTCCGATCGGATCCGCACAGAGGAAGCGAACGGATGCTGATAGCGCTGACGTCCCGCGACCTCGACACCGACGCGACACGAGCAGTCTCGCTCGGAGCGACGAACGAGGGGCGTCACGAGGACAACGGCTTCGAGTGGGTCGACATGCGAGATCCCGAGGGCAACCGATTCACTTTCAACGCGCCGCCGCCGAATTAGGAAGCGGCCAAGAGGTCCCGACGAGGACGCTGCAAGCGTTGATCACGTAGTACTGGTGAAGTGCCCTCGCCTAGCTGCGCCTCGCTGGTCAGAGGCGGCCGACCTCGGCCGCCTAAGGGGAACGGTCGCCGATGACCAGGGCCTGCCACATACGGGTCCTGCTACGGGACTTATGTTTGACGCTGCTCTTGCCAGATCGCTGCTGACTCCTCACTCTCCGGCTACCTGGCCCGATCTGCACCGCCTCAAAATTGAAATCCTGTGATGCCTCAGACCGCTGACAGCTCCGTCCGAAGTACCCCCTTGAACTCCGAAATTTCCGAGCCCAGCACACCCCATGCACCGCCGGAAGGAGCTCGGGTCGGCGTGACCGCTCCGGCGGCTTGTACCCCCTTCGGGTGGGTATGACAATGAGCCTCCACAAGCTCACAGCCGGCTCCGGGTATGACTACCTGACCCGGCAGGTCGCGGCGCTGGATTCGACCGAGAAAGGTCACACCGGGCTGGCGTCCTACTACACCGAACGGGGTGAGACACCGGGGGTGTGGATCGGTTCCGGCTCGGAGGGGATCGACGGCCTGACCGCTGGCGACCCGGTGACCGCGGAGCAGATGCGAGCGTTGTTCGGCTGCGGTCTGCACCCGTTGGCCGAGCTCCGACAGCAGCAGCTGGAAGGACCAGACCTCACCCAACGCGACTACCAGGATGCGGCCAGGCTCGGAGCGCCGTTCAAGATCGTTGACAGCGACGTCAGCCCATTTCGGCTCGAGGTCGCCAGGCGCATTGCCGCCATCAACAGCGCGGCCGGCCGGCCGGCCGGCGCTCCGCTGCCGGCTGCCGATCGGGCGCGGGTGCGGACCGAGGTGGCCCGGGAGTCTTTCCTGGCCGAGCATGGCCGAGAGCCGATCGATGCCCGGGAGCTGGCGGGACAGATCGCGAAAAACTCGCGGCCACGAACCCAGACAGTGGCGGGTTATGACTTGACATTCTCCCCGGTGAAGTCGGTGTCGACGTTGTGGGCGGTCGCTGATCCGAAGGTGGCGGCTGTGATTGAACGCGCCCACCAGGCTGCCGTGCAGGATGCTTTGGCGTTCATCGAGAAGCATGCCCTGTTCACCCGGACCGGCCCTCAAGGCATTCGGCAGGTCAACGTTCGAGGCCTGGTTGCCGTCGCGTTCACCCACCGGGACAGCCGGGCCGGCGACCCAGATCTGCACACCCACGTCGCAGTGGCAAACAAGGTACAAACCCTCGACGGACGCTGGTTGTCCATCGACGGCCGCGTGCTCTTCAAGGCCAATGTTGCCGCCTCGGAGACCTACAACACCGCCCTGGAACAGCACCTTCGCGAGGCTCTGGGGGCGCGGTTCGCGGAACGGCCGGGAACCGATCCGGCGAAGCGGCCAGTCCGGGAGATCGTCGGCGTCGACCCCCGACTGAATCAGCGCTGGTCGAGCCGCCGTGCCCACATCGAGACCCGCCGCGGCGAGCTGGCCATCCAATTTCAGAATGATCATGGCCGACCGCCGACCCCGGTAGAAGCATTGCACCTCGCGCAGCAGGCCACCTTGGAGACCCGCGACGCCAAGCACGAACCCCGGTCTCTGGCCGAGCAACGCGCGACCTGGCTTGCCGAAGCCGCGACCGTGCTGGGCGGACGTGGCGCCGTGACGTCGATGGTGCGGACGGCACTGGCATCGCACGTCGAGACCGCTCCGATCGCCGACGGCCGCTGGGTCGCACAGACCGCTGATCACATCCTGGCCGTCATCGAGGCGAGCCGCTCGACGTGGCAGATGTGGCATGTCCGGGCCGAAGCACAACGACAAGTCCGCACCATCGACGTGCCCTCGGAAGATGCCACGGCACTCGTCGACCTGTTGGTCGATGAGGTGCTCGATCGTCGGTCGGTTGCCCTGGCCCCGCCGCACGACGACATCGAGGAACCCGAAGTGTTGCGGCGGGTCGACGGCTCGTCGGTCTACACCGTCGCCGGCGCCGCCCTCTACACATCGCAGCGGATCCTCGACGCCGAGCAGCGCCTTCTCACCGCAGCAGCACGTCGCGGCGGTGCGTCTGTTGAGCGGACGGCGGTCGACCTGGCCTTGCTCGAAATGGCGGCGAAAGGGAGCGCACTCGATGCCGGGCAGGCGTCCCTGGTCTGGCAGATGAGCACATCGGGGGCTCGTTTGCAGCTCGCGATCGCCCCTGCCGGCGCCGGCAAGACCACCGCCATGCGCGCCCTCGCCCTGGCCTGGAACCAAGACGGCGGCCAGGTGATCGGCCTCGCCCCTTCGGCCGCAGCGGCCGCCGTCCTCGGCGAACAGACCGGCATCCGCACCGACACGCTCGCGAAACTCACCTGGTCACTTGACCACGGCGAACTGCCGGACTGGGCGGCAGCGATCGGTCCGTCGACCTTGTTGATCATCGACGAAGCCGGCATGGCCGACACCCTCTCCCTCGACACCGCCGTCCAGTTCGCCATCGGCCGCGGTGCCAGTGTCCGCCTGATCGGTGATGATCAACAACTCGCCGCGATCGGCGCCGGCGGCGTCCTCCGCGACATCACACACACCCACGGCGCCCTACACCTTATCGAGCTGCACCGCTTCACCGACCCCGACGAAGCCGCTGCCTCACTCCGCCTCCGTGAAGGCAAACCGGAGGCACTCGACTTCTACCTTGATCACGGCTGCGTTCATGTCGGCGACATTGCCACCAGCACCCACGATGCCTTCGCCGCGTGGGTGTTCGACCGAGCCGCCGGACTCGACGCGATCATGATCGCCCCCACCCGAAAACTTGTCGACGAACTCAACCGACAAGCCCGTGATCATCTCCTCGGCAGTCACCCGCCCGGCCGTGAGGTGCGCCTAGCAGACGGAAACCAGGCCAGTGTCGGCGATGTGATCATCACCCGCAGCAACGACCGCCGACTCCGCCTCGCGCCAGCCGACTGGGTCAAAAACGGCGACCGCTGGACTGTCACCCAGGTCGGCAAACGCGGCGACCTGGCCGTGCGACACAACCGAAGTCACCGCACAGTCCGGCTGCCCGCCGACTATGTCCGCGGCTCAACCGGCCTCGGCTATGCCACCACGATCCACGGCGCCCAAGGCCTCTCCGCCGACACGATGCGCGGCCTGGTCACCGGGCAAGAGTCCCGGCAGCAGCTGTATACGATGCTTACCCGCGGGCGAGCGGCCAACCACCTTTACCTCCAGGTGGTCGGCGACGGCGACCCGCACACCCTCATCCGACCCGACACCGTCGCACCCCGCACTCCAACCGAGATTCTGAGGCAAATCCTCGGTCGTGACGAAGCCCCCACCTCAGCTAGCACACTGCTCCGAGAACTCAGCGACCCGGCTGCCCGGCTGTTCGAGGCCGTTCAGCGCTACACCGACGGGCTCCATGTCGCGGCCGAGCAGCTGGTTGGCCCCAAGATTGTTCAGATACTCGATAGCCAAGCCGACCACATCGTCCCTGAACTCACCAGCGAGCCGTCGTGGCCAACCCTCCGAGCACACCTGCTCGCGTTGGCGGCCGAAACCGGTGAACACCCACTCCTCCACCTCCATGAAGCCGCACTGGGGCGAGATCTCAGCACGGCCGAAGACATGGCCGCTGTACTCAACTGGCGCCTCCCGGAGCCCGCATCTGTTGACGTAGGACCTCTACCCTGGCTTCCCGGCCTTCCGAAGACCCTTCAAGATCATCACCTTTGGGGCGGGTATCTGGCGGAGCGGTCGCAGCTCGTTATCGACCTCGCAAATGAGGTTCGAGGCGGTGCCAGCCATCGCCGCGAACAGCCCGTATGGGCGCCGTCGGGCAGCCACCCGACCGCCGCCCTTCTTGGTGAAGTAGCCGTCTGGCGTGCCGCCGTCGGTGTCGATCCCCAAGACCGCCGACCAACCGGAGCAGGACACCTACAAGCGGCGTCCACTCTTTGGCAACAGAACCTTGACCGAGCCGTTGCCCTATGCAGCCGCGGCCTAGGCGCCGAGGTAGAGAAACGCCAGATCGGTGGAACCCCTCAAGATCACCAGCGCCAAGATCGACATCGCAGGCCTCCAACACACACTGTTCGTCGGGGTTCCCCGCGCGGGCCTCGCAGGTAAGCGCCAGTGTCAGCTCAAAAGACTTGCATGATCCTCAGGATGCCCATCTCGTTCGACGTGCCCGCCAGATCCGTCCGCGAAAATGGCCGCTGACGGTCAAAAGGGGACGAGCGGCGAGCCTCGACGCAACATGCCGAGAGATCAAACCACTCCTATCCATGACTCCAACCACGTCACAGCACCGGTCGGCATCGGGCCGGCGTCTTTCCTCGACGCTGGGAAGCCGCTCGTGAATCACGCCCGCATCGACGAGTCGAGCCTCCAGCAGGGCTGCAACGAAGTTGCGATCCTTCTCCCTGAACGCGCAGAGCTTGGCAACACAGAGATCTTCCTTGTCCAGACACCAACCGGTGAACTGCGGCTGTCCAGCCGGCGCTGCCGTGTTGGCGTTCTGCACTTTCACCAACCGACCGCGCCACCCATCCGGGAGCGTCGACGTTTCCAGATCGACGCCGTCGATGCTGAAACCGTGCAGTTCCTCGAATGTGGAGAACTCGCCCGCGACGCCCTCGATCAGGTCAGCAAGACGCGTTGTCTCGTCGTTGCTGTTGGCGATCGGCAGGATGTCGACCTCGACAGACATGGTGGCGTCAGCGGGAAGCTCATCCTCGCGGAAGCTTCCGAGGATCGCCTGCGAGCCGACCACAATCACCTCCGGTCGCTCGATGATCTGACAAGCCGTCCGGATGGCGTGTTCCAACTGGTCGCGACGCATCAACTGGCCATCTGGAGCACGTCCATACGCTCGTCCTGCGAGAGCAGCCCGCCCATCGGCGAAACCTCGCGCATCTCGATCGAGTCCCGGTCCAACCCTGTCAAGACGCGGTGGAGCCCTTGCACATCGCCGCGATCGATCAGCGATATCCACCGGTCGAGATTGCGCCTGTGCGGCTCGCCGCTGACGCCGTTGCGGAGCCGCTCCCAGTTGCGCTGGATGGTCGGGAGCCACTGCTCCAGGCTCGTTCGCGTCAGATGTGTTGAGAGCTGGCGGTGCAGTCGCCACGACCGTCGTTCGGAGCGGCTCAGCTCGGGCACGACGGGACGTCGGACTACCTCAAGTCGATAACCCATGCACGACAGGAGCCGATCGAGTTGCTCATCGCTCAACTCGACCTTTCCGGAAAGGAACTGGCTGATGCTGGGCTGATGCACACCGCTGACACGGGACAACTCGGACTGGGTGGTGCTTGTTACGAGCATCACCTCACGGAGCAGACCACCACGGCTGGACATACACGAATTATAGCATTATATGCTATAGATCGCTCAATCGCAGAAGACCGGTTCGTTAGTTCCGAGATGGCGCTTTGGCAACAGATTGGCAACACCAGAACCGAAAACGGCCCAATACGGCCAACAACGCCAAAGCATCAAAATCGGGGCTGACCTGCGGTCTCGTCGAATTCCAATCATGCCAAATCATCGTCCGTTGGCTCTCCGGAGGCGGGAGCGCGAGTTCGAATCTCGCCGGGGGCGCCAGCGTTTCTCCTAGTCATGGGCGGTTCCGCAGCTCGACAACCTCGCCGAGTTCCCGTTTGGTGCCTGTGTGGTGCCCGTCTGAGAGCGCTTTTGCCCGCGCCGCGTCCATTGCATCGGCGACAACGTCGAGCCGATCGCCGAACAGGTGCCCGTACTGGTCGAGCGTCATAGTCGCCGACTTGTGGCCCCAGCATCTGCTGAACCACCTTGATATCCGCCCCGGCGGCAAACGCCAGCGACGCCGCGGTGTGCCTGAGCTCGTGCGGTGTGGGCCGCGGAATGCTCAACTGCTCACACGCTTGGTTGAGCGCCACGTTGAAAAACGGGATAGCGCAGCGCAGCGCCCCCACGGACGCCGACAAACACCAGATCATCAGCAGCCTTGCCCGCGACGTGCTGGGCGAGATCCTCGAGCAGGAAGCGCGGCAGCGGCACGTCGCGCCGTTCGTGGCCCTTTGTAGGCCCGAACGTCATCACACCCTTGACGGCGTAACTGATTCGGCTACGAGCGCTCGACGGCGCAGGAAATCGAGCCTGTGTACTCGCAGCGCCGCCATCTCGCCCCAGCGGAGACCGGTATAGGCCAGGAACAGCACCATGAGCCTGTAATCCTCGCCGCACAGGTCGGCGAGGTCAGCAACCTGCTGATGCGTAAGAAACCGCTTCTCGGGCTGCTGGACGCGCGGCAGGCTGACCCCGGCGGCAGCGTTGACGGCCAGCCTTCCGTCCTTCACCGCGTACGCGAGGATCTGCGACATCACCCGGTGCACCTTGCGGACAGTCGCCGGGGCCAAGCCGAGTCGGGAAAGCCAACGCTGCAGCCCTGCGTGGGTTACGTCGGAGAGTCGGACCTTGGCCCCATCGCGGCTGGATGTGCGCCCGCAGGATGCCCTCGTAGCGGTCGCGCGTCTTCGGTGCCAGGTCAAGCTTGGACTCAAGCCACTCGTCAGCCCACGCGCCCACAGTGACCTTGGAGCGGTTCGGATCCACGTAAGACCCGGTGCGTTTGGACTCTCCGACGTGACTGAGCCAGTCGTTGGCGTCCTGCTTGCGGTCGAAGCTCTTAGACACCTTGCGCCCCGACGAGCGGTCGTAATGCCGGGCTAGGTAGCTGACGCGGCCGTTACGTTCGCGCCGGCGGATCTCACCCATCGGTGCCTCCTGTCTCTGAGTCTTCCTGTGCGGCGCGGTGGAGCCTGTCCAGCAGTTCCGCCGTCAATTGGGATCCCCCTGGCATCACGACTGGGTTGCTAGGCCAGTGCCATTGGCCGTCTTTCCATTCGACACCAGCATCGATTTGGCGTCGCGGACATTGTCGGTGCGGCGGTCGGAGCTCGCGTCGGGCTACGAAAGGTTGAATTGGCGCACCGCCCACCAGGCTTTGGTGCAGGCGGAGGAGACGGGCTGGCGCACAGCGCAGACGGTTTGGGCTTCAGCGCCTGGCGCGTTTCAGGTTGCTCACGTGGTCGCGGGGGCGTATCTGTCGCTGCTGGTTCATTTCCCTTTGGGTGAGCAGGTCTTTTCGCAGTTGATTGGTAAGCCTGGCCTGTTTGCGTGGGTTTCGGTGGACCGCAGCACTGGTCGCTTTATAGGTGTCAAGTTCAATCATCGGTCGTGAGTCGCGCCCGACTGTCGGATTGGGCTGATTAGTCGGAGGTGTCAGGTGGGTTGTGTAAACACTCCGATGGAGGTGAGCACTGATGATGGATGCTGTGGGATCAGAACGTGGGACGCCGGAGGCGCCTGGACTGGGGTCTGACCGGCAGGTGACCGCCCGGGAGGCGGTGGACAAGATGGTCCAGGCGGGGATGCTGGACGATTTGATGAACCAGGTCGATAGCGGGGATCTGCAGCTGACCGGGGACGGCGGGTTTCTGCCGGAGCTGGTGAGACGAGTCTTGGAGGCTGGTTTGCAGGCCGAGCTGACCGACCATCTGGGTTATGAGAGGCATGACCGGGCCGGTCACGGCTCGGGTAACTCCCGGAACGGGTATACCCCGAAGCGGCTGGGCAGCGAGGTCGGCGACCTCGAGCTGGCGACGCCGCGGGACCGGCTGGGCAGCTTCGAGCCGCGGCTGGTGCCGAAGGGGCAACGCCGGGTCGGTGGACTGTCGGACATGATCATCAGCTTGTATGCGGGTGGCATGACGATCCGGGATATTCAGGCCCATCTGGAACGCACCCTGGGCACCGAGCTGAGCCACGAGACGATCTCCAATATCACCGACGCGGTGTTGGAGGAGGTCAAGGCGTGGCAGGCCCGTCCGTTGGAGGCGGTGTATCCGATCGTCTACTTGGATGCTTTGGTGGTGAAGGTCAAGGAGTCCCACCAGGTGCGCAACAAGGCCGCCCACATCGCGGTCGGTGTCGATGTCGACGGGATCAAGCACGTGTTGGGGATTTGGGTGCAGACCAGCGAGGGCGCGAAGTTTTGGGGCGGGGTGCTCGCCGAGCTCCGCAACCGGGGCGTGGCCGATGTGTTGATCGCCTGTTGCGACGGCTTGACCGGCTTCCCGGAGGCGATCGAGGCGACCTGGCCGCAGGCGGTTGTCCAAACGTGTGTGGTGCACCTGATTCGGGCCTCGATGCGGTTCATCTCCTACAGCGATCGCAAGGCCGTCGCTGCCGCGCTGCGGCCCATCTACACCGCTGCTACCGAAGCCGCCGCGGCCCAGGAGCTGGACATATTCGAGGGATCGAAGTGGGGCACCAAGTACCCGGCCACCGTACGGGTGTGGCGGGACGCCTGGCAGCGGTTCATTCCGTTCCTGGAGTTCCCGCCGGCGGTTCGGAAGATCATCTACACCACAAATTCGATCGAGTCGCTGAACTATCAGCTGCGGAAGATCATCAAGAATCGTGGCCACTTCCCCAACGACGAGGCGGTAGTGAAGCTGTTGTGGCTGGCGATCCGTGACATCGAAGATAAACGCGCGAGGGAACGCGCCAGACAGGCCGGCCGGCCTAAGAACGAGCGCAGCGCGCCCGGCAAGCTGGTCGAAGGGGCCACGGTGCAGGGCTGGAACGCCGCCTACGGTGCGCTCAGCCTGGCCTTCCCCGGCCGGTTGGACGTGACCTTGTGACCAGCCAGACCAGGCTGGCTCGGACGGCGGGGTTTCTCCATCCCGGCCAAGACCGCCGGCGCGCAGCCGCGGTCAACACACCACCCCACCCGAACCTGCCGGCCAAGCTTGACCGCGGCGAGCACCGGCACATCATCCAAGACGGAGGAACCCCGCCCCAACCACAAGATCAATAACCTGTTTACACAGACAACTTGACAAGCTCGATTAGTCGTTCCCCTTATGACCCGGTCTGCGCCTGGACCGTCGGCATCTTGGGTATGGCTCGATAGCTTCGTTCTCACTTCCAGCCTTCAAACCCTCAACCCCACTACCCACACCATGTTTGGGCGCTGGCGCGGGCCGGAGGCCCTAGCGCTGACCGGCGCGCTCTCACCGAAAGCTTGCGTATACTGCCGCAACAATCATCGTGGCCGCCACACCCAACAACATGCCCAACCAGAGGATGATCGCCCTGGACTGCCGCTCAATCCAATTGATAACCCATTCCCCGGCACCAATCACCGCCAACACCGCCAGCTCAAGCGCCCGCAGTACCTTCCGCGTCATCGCTAATCACTCTCTCGGGAACCCGGCCGGCCCGGATGATATCCCCCGAGGAACATCTCAAACTGCAAGGTACATGACCGGCTGGGCTGCGCTCACCGTGACACGTCCTTGTCGTCGGCCCGTGCCGGTCACCTATAACGCGTCGCCTCGTAATGCCCGAACCCTGGCGCAATCGAATCTGCATTCGATATGCTGCATTATGAGCACCCAGGATCAGTTGCTCTCCACCGCCCTCCACGGCACCGCCATGAGGTACGCCGTCGAACTCCGCAACCTGGACGAGTCGATCGAGGAGCTGCGCCAGATCGCCGACGGCCGCAACGACATCCTGGCCGAGGTGGCCGGGATCACCGCTGGCGCCTGGTATGCCAGCCCAGCCACCCACGTCGGCTATGAGCTGATCGGCGCGGGGATGCTCATAGCTGCGGGAGGCGGCCGCGGTCTGCCGTTGGACTATGACGAGTTGGAGCGTTGGACGCGTGTCGGCTATGAGCGGGGTATGAAATCAAGCAAGGGCGAGCGGTGATCCGCTAGATCGTTAGCACCTGGTGCATCTGCACCACCTGACGTCGGGCCGCACTATAGGCTCTCGACCGTCGCCGATGGCGACCAGCGGCCGGGAAGGCGCGCGAGCTGCGGAGAAAGGAGAAGAGCATATGCACAGAAGGATAGCGGCGCTGCTGGCGACGATGGCCTTGGCCATGTGGCTGGCGACCGGGATGGCTTCGGCTATCACCCACGGGCAGCCCGATGGCAACAGGCACCCTAATGTGGGCGTGGTGGTGTTAGCAGACGAGCAAGGCGAGGGCTTGTCCTGCTCTGGCACCTTGATAGCCCCGGACGTCTTCTTGACCGCCGCGCACTGCACGGCCGACCTCGAGCAGTTCGGCTTTGAGTTCCGAGGTGTCACCTTCGACAACGTCTACGACCCTGGTACCTCCGTGGTGTATCCGGGAACGCTGCACACCCACCCCGACTTTGCCCTGCCCGGGCCCAACTCCGACCCCAAGGACATCGCTGTGGTCGTCCTAGACGAGGAGGTCGCCGGCATCCAGCCCGCCTTGCTACCCAGCGCGGGCTTGCTCGACCAGCTGGCAAACGACGGCGCTCTCAAGGGCCAACGCTTTACCGTGGTGGGCTACGGGGTCACGGAACGCACCCACGAGCCCGGAAGCGGAGCTCCGGTCTTCGGCGAGGGCGGGACGAGGATGCACGCAGTCTCGAGCTTTAGCGCCCTCACCCCGGCCTTATTACGCCTCTCGCAGAACCCGTCCACCGGCGATAGCGGCGCCTGCTACGGCGACTCGGGCGGCCCGAACTTCCTGGGCGACTCGCAGGTCATCGCGTCGATCGGCGCCCTAAGGGGGGACGTACGATGCCAATCCATGAACGCCACCTACCGACTCGACACGCCCTCGGCTCGGGCGTTCCTCGGCCAATTCGTGACGCTGCCATGACGGCGGTGACCTCCAAGACATAGGGACGATAGCTCCGTGGGGCAGGGGCTCTGTCTTGTGTTGCCGTCGCAGCCTCGGTTAGCTCAATAGCCAACAAGGCACGACGGCAAGGATCATCGGCTATTCCTGGTCTTCGTGGCGAGTTCCGTCTGCGCCTCCGCCAACGTGCGGACCATCGCCGACGCCAACGCCGCCAATGCTTTGGGTGTGGCTGCGGTGACTGAGGGTTTCGCTGGCCAAACGATGCGGACCACGGCAGGCATCGAGTCCGGCTGGATTAGCTCGACGGTGATCGTGTCGCCGGAACGGGTGAGAGCGCCGCTGGCGAGATGAGTAACTTGGGACATTGGGGATCTGCTCCTAAGGTCGTGGATTCCCTAGGCCCGGCGGGTGCTGCTAACACCTGTCGGGCCGCTCAGCTGGCACATCGGGCGCCGGCTGAGAGTGGTCTAGCTGATCTTGCTCGGATGCTTCCTTGATCACCTCCTGGTGCCTGTTTGGTGCCCGTGTGGTTCCTATTGAGGGTTATTGACAACTGTTGACAATGTGGTGCTGACTAGGCCATTCGAACTCGCGCTCCCGCACGGCGGTGTGGCGCAGCTCGTGCGGGTGCAGTTTGGGGATGCCGATCGCCGAGGCCGCAACGTGGAAACCGGCGCGGAAGATCGGAGCGCGCAGTGGCCCACATCCCCGTACGCCGTTGAACACGAGCTCGTCGGGCTCCTTGCCCGCGATGTGGTCTCGCAGCTCGGCGACGAGGAACCGTGGGATCGGCACCTGCCGGCGTTCGTGAGATTTGGGGGTGCCCCAGACCAGCCCCTTGCCCTGCACGACGGTGACGGACTCGGCGATGGTCGCACGCCGGCGAGTGAGGTCGAGGCGGCTCACTCTGCGGGTCGGTCATCATCGCCGCGTGCCCGATGCCGTTGATCGCGTCGATGCTGTCCCGCACGCCGATGGTGTGCATACCACGCCACTGCCCCACCGCGAACACTCGGGCGTTGATCTGAAGATGCAGGTGTCGGTGCGGGTCGCCGGCACGGGACGTGTAGTGCCGCACGCTCACTGCTTCGATTCGCTCGACCTGCACCTGCACCTGACGCCCACGCGGGCCGACCCTCGTCGTCGCGTGCTGCGCGAGCCAGCCGACGATCTGTGACGCCGCACGATCCATCGCCGCGTCGTACGCCTCCGCAACCTCCGGATGCAGTGCGGCCGCCAGCGACCACGTCTTCGGTCCGTTGACGACGACCTCCACGAACCGCACCGCATCGGCGTCCGTCCGCAACCGGCCGCGTGCCTCACCGGTGAGCGGATCGCGGCCTGCGACCCAAGTCTCATAGCCATCCCCGTCAAGCACGCTGACACGCTCGACCCCGCCGTCAGGGGTGGCGACGAACCGCTCAGCCAACCCCGTGCCCTCGGCCAGGTAGTAGTCGTCGACACGCGCGTGATCGGCCTCGACATAGTGCCGAGCCGCCGGCTGCCGCACCGCGATAGACCTTGACGCCACCCTGCATGTCCCACCACAACCAACACTCGGCCTAGAAGCGGATCACGGGCCGCCCCAAGTGGGCGGCCCGTCTACGTTCTTTCGTAGCATGCGTGCCGTTCCGTTCAGAGGGAACGATGGAAGCGATCAGTACTCGACGGAGGTCGTTGGAAACGTCATTTGAACAGATTCAGGGTTGATTTGAGCGATTTTCTTACGGCGTACTTCGGCAGTCCGATACCCGCGCTGAGCGCGTGGGCAAGATGGTCCGGCGGCTCAGCGGCTCGTGATGGCGGCCCGGTAGGAACCGATATTGCCGGTCTCGGGCATTCGTGCTAACCACAGTGTGCGGCGTGAAACCGCCTGCCACGATGGTGGAGTGGGGCCGACGGTGTTGATAGTTGATGATCACGCGAGGTTTCGTGAGGCTGCGCGGGAGATGCTGGAGGTCGACGGCTTCGCGGTGGTGGGCGAGGCATCCGATGCAGCGACGGCGATGATCGCGGCCGAGACGCTCCGGCCGGCTGTAGTCCTCCTCGACATACAACTGCCAGGTCTCGACGGTTTCGCCGCCGCGGCGATGCTTGCCGCCTTGCCCAATCCACCGGCCGTGGTGCTGATTTCGAGTCGCGAGGTGGCGACATACGGCGCCCAGGTGCAGCGAGCTCCCGCGCGTGGGTTCATCGAGAAAGCGGAGTTGTCAGGGGCACGGCTAACCGAGCTCTTGGCCTGAGGCATGTCGGTCCACCCCGAGAGCAGCCTTCGCCCGCGTCGTTTCACTGGGGTTGTCATCGTCGGTGTGGGTCTGGCGACGATCGGGTTCGGCGTGGCTGCCGAGGCGGCCGCGTTCTCCTGGCGCGAGCCGGAGCTGTGGGTACCAGACCTGGTGGTCGGCCTGTCCCTCGTCGGCTCAGGTCTGTTTACCTGGAGAAGCCGCCAGTACCCGGTCGGGGGAGCAGTGCTGTTTATGGCGACTGGGATCTGTTGGTGGTTGGGCAACTTCTCGCCGCAGTTGCTGTATCTGCACCGCGCACCGCTGGTGCACCTCCTGCTGACCTATCCAGGATGGCGGCCGCGATCCCGACTCGATGCTGTGGCGATCGCAGCGGGGTACGTGAGCGCAGTCGTCCCCGCGGTGTGGCGTAGCGACATCGTCACGATCGTCCTGGCCGTTGCGCTGGTGCTCGTGGCGGCCCGTGGGTTCGTCGTGGCTACCGGCTCCACCCGTCACGAACGCTTGCTGGACCTGGAGGCCTCCGCGGCGCTCGGCCTGGTTCTGGTCGGGGGCGCGGTGGCCAGACTGACCTTCACAGCCGGCCAGATGGTCGAGCCGGCCTTGCTCGCGTACGAGGTCGTGCTGGTGGCGACTGCGCTCGCCCTTCCGCTCGGTCTCCGCGTGCGGCGGTCGACAGCGGTGGCCGACCTGGTGGTCGAGCTGGGCGAGTCTCGGTCGGGCACGTTGCGGGATCGGCTGGCGCGGGAGCTGGGAGACCCGGCGCTGACGGTCGGCTACTGGTCACCCGATAGCAGGTCTTACGTCGATGGGTCCGGAGCGGGCGTAACCCTTCCAGCGCCCGAAAGCACCCGGGCCGCCTTAGCCGTCGACCGTGAGGATCAGCCCTTCGCGGTGGTCGTCGTTGATGCCGCAGTCCTCCGTGATCCAGTGCTGACGGAGGCGGTGGCGGCGGCAACTCGTTTGTCGACGTCCAATGTCGAGCTGCAGGAGGAGGTCCGAGTCCAGGCTGCCTCGGTCGTCGCCTCGCGACGCCGACTGCTGGTCGCGGCCGATGAGGAGCGGCGCCAGCTCGAGGCCCGCGTCAGCGCCGGGCCGCAGCAGCGGCTGGAGGCTCTGGCCGAAACGCTAGCCACCCTCCGCGGGACCAGTCCGGAAGTGGATCGCGCTCAGGATCAGCTGGACCAGACGCTGAGGGAACTGCGCGAGCTGGCCCGTGGTCTGCACCCAAGAGACCTCGCCGAACGCGGACTTCCGGCGGCACTGGCGGGACTGGCCGAACGGGCCCCGGTGCCCACGACTGTCGACGCTCAGATCGGGCGGCTGCCCGCGGAGCTGGAGATCACGCTCTACCTGATCTGCTCCGAAGCCCTCACCAATGTCACGAAGTACGCGCGAGCGTCGAGTGCGAAGGTGGCGGTGGCGCAGCGGGCGGATCGGGTAATTCTTGTCGTGGTGGACGACGGCCGGGGCGGCGCGGATCCCGCCGGTGGTACCGGGCTGCGGGGTCTGGCCGATCGCGTGGAGGTGCTCGGCGGGATCCTGCGGGTGGCCAGTCCACTGGGAGCAGGAACCAGCATCACCGCCGAGATCCCTCTCGACGGTGATGCCCGGACCAGCCCCTAGCTCACGGGGCGTCGCCGATCCTGGTCCACGGCCGTACGACGTAGGCCATCAGAACCGGGTCAGGGTTCGATCCGATTGGCTCGAGCGTCAGGTCGCCGTCGGCGTTGGTACTCCAGTGGAACTTCTCGACCACCCCGTCCGGCAGAGTCCAGCTCAGTTCGTTGCCGGCGACTGAGTAGGAGCCGCAGTCGTCCGGGTTGTCGACCTTGTACGGACCGGTCTGCTTCCAGCACCACCGACCGTCGGAGAGCGTCCAGGTATACACCCCGACGTTCTCGCGGATCCTGCCCTCGTCGGTCTCACCGGCCTCGGCCAGGTCCTCGCGGCTGGTCTCGTAGCGGAAGATGCCCTCCAGGCCAGCCGCATCCCCGGCGTCCGCCCGCGGTGTCGCGGAGGGTCCGGTGTCGCCACAGGGAACCGAGGGGGCGACGGGTTCGGCCGCCTGCTCCTTCAAGACGCGGATCGACTGGATCAGCTTCTGGGTACGCCCGTCGCGCTCGAGCTCGGCATACACCGGAGCCGCGGCGGCCTTGAGCGCCGCCAGATCGGCAGGGCTCGCCTCGACGATCGCCTTTCCCTGATCGCAGAACGCGCGCGCCGCCTCGGCGTCGCCAGGCGTTGAGGTGACCACCCAGCTCCGCGTATCGATCGCCGCCGTCTGCAATGTCTCGCGCTGTTGGCTGGTCAGCCTCGCCAGGACGTCCTGATTGATCACCAGCACGTTGATCTTGGGCCAGAACGTGACGTTTCCGGTCGCCGTTCCCCCCGGTGCCAGGGCGTACGACGACTCGATGCCAGCATGCTCCTCGATGTTGACCTCGTCATCGGTGACAGTCGCCTGCAGGGAGCTGAAGTAGGCCGCGGTCGTGGCCGACGTCGGCGTCCTGATGATCTTGCCTCGGTAGCCGCCGGGACCCAGGAGCGGCTCACCATAGCCGAACGGGTGACGCAACCCTTCCGGGAACATGGCCAATGCCGACACGCCGGCGTCGTCCAGTCCAGACGTCAGCTCGCCGGCCAGATCCCCGGAGACCACGTCGGCGGCCAGCTTGTCGCTGGTGATCAGGAAGGGCGCATTGAGGGCACTCAGGCTGGTCACGCCTTCGGTGTCCCACGCTCGGCTGGGCACCAGGCCCAGGTCGAGCTGCCCACTGACCACCTGGCGGGCAACTTTCTGGTCCCAGTCCGATTCCCCGCCACCGGCGCGCCAGACCGGCTCGATCTTGACGGTGCCACGCGACAGATCCAAGGCTCGGCGGGCGAACTCCTCGACCTGGTCGGCAGCCGGTCGTCCTGGGTAGTCGTCGGTCCCGACCCGCAGGGTGATGGTCTGGCCCGATCCGCCAGCCTTGGTTGCCGGACCGTCGGAGCAGGCTGCGAGTGCGGCAGCCAGCGCGACGACGGACGCTGCGGTGGTGAGGCTCCGAGTGATGCCTCTCATGTCTCCATCCTCTCGGTCGTTGGGAGATGATGGCTACGACGCTAGAAATTCTCCGCGCGGGCTACATCGCAGCAGGCACGAGACTTTCCGGGGACCGATGTCGTGCTAGCCACAATGGACCCCATACGCGAGCGATGGAAGGATCGCGGACGTGGCGCCCATTCGGGTCCTGGTCGAGGCACTCGCCATCGGATTTGGCATCGCCTCGGCGGGCATCGTGATCACCCGCGATGTGCCGACCAGCTACGCCGCCACGTCCCCGAACCTGGCGCTCCTCGACCTCACGGCGGGGCTGGGCCTGATCGTGTCCGGGCTCATCGTGGCCCGAATGGTTCAGCCGTCGAGCACCGGTATTCTCACCGTCCTGGTCGGGGTGGTCTGGCTTTGTCCGGACTGGGTTGGCTGGGCCGAAGGCCCGGCCGTCGTTCGCAGCCTGGCGATGCTCGCAGTGCCGTTTCTCCTCCCGCTGCTGTTGCATCTAGCCGTCGCAGCAACCGGCGGCGAACTCACCTCTCGGTCGGCCGGAACCATGCTCAAGATCAGCTACGTCGGCGCGGCCGTCCTCAGCCTCGGCCTGGCGCTGTTCCGGGATCCGTTCCGTGACCCGTTCTGTTGGAGCAACTGCACTGTCAATGTCTTCCTGGTCTGGCCGGCCCCCGGTCTGTTCGACGTCCTCCCCGCTGTTCTGGGCGTGTTCGCGCTCCTGGTCGCGATCGCCACGGTCGCGACCGCGGTCCGCGGCCCGGCCGTCGCTACGCCCGCCGCTCGTCGCGACCAGTACCCACTGCTGGTGCCGGTCGGCTTTGCTTCAGTGGCCGAGGCCGCCTATCTGATCGGACTGTGGGTCCATCCGGCCGAGGATCCCAGCGATCCCATGTTCCGGACCCTCTTCGTCACCCGGGCGTTGGCGTTGGTGGCCGTGGCGGTCGGCCTGGTCTGGACGCTGGTTCGGCAGCAGCGAACCCGAACGGCGATCGCCCGGCTGGCCGAAGACCTCGGCGCCGCCCCGGAACCCGGTACGCTGCGGTCGGTGTTGGCCCGCAGTCTTGGTGATCCCGAGCTCGAGGTTGTCTACCCGCAGCCCGGTTCTCAGCGGTATGTGGATGCGGATGGGCACGCTGTCGCGTCGCCGGCACCGCCGCGGGTGGCTACCCCGATCGTCCGCGACGGTGAGCCGATTGCCATCGTCCTGCACAGTCGAGGACTTCACGGACCTCGCGTGCTGGAACGAGAGATCGGTGCGGCCGCCCGGCTCGCGGTCGACAACGAGCGCTTGCGGGCCGGCGTGCTCACCTACCTGGACGAACTCCGGGCCTCGCGCTCCCGGATCGTGCAGACCGCCGACACAGCCCGCCAGCGGATCGAGAGAGACCTCCACGACGGCGCCCAGCAACGGCTGCTGACTCTGTCCTATCAGCTCCGACTGGCCCACCTGGCGGCTGAAACCGGCCGCGACACTGAGTCCGCCGCGATCCTCGCAGACGCCGGCGAGGAGGTGCGCGCCACCCTGGCCGAACTCCGCGACATCGCCCACGGCATCCATCCGGTGATCCTGACCGAGGCCGGGCTGACGCCGGCGCTCGCCGCCTTGGCGCGAACCGCGCCGCTCCCGGTGGAACTTCACGCTCTGCCCGAGGAACGGCTTCCCGCGGCGATTGAACGCGCGGCCTACATCGTGGTCGCTGCCGGGATAGCGGCCGCATCCGACGCTGGTCGGTCGTACGTGAACGTCAACCTGACCCGTACGGGCCGCACCCTCCTGGTCCTGGTGACCGGGGCCGAGGGCGCGTTCACGGTGAGCCTTGCCGACCGCGTCGGCGCGCTGGGCGGACGGATCAGCGCGTCTGACGGTGACCTGAGCGCGGAGGTGCCGTGCGGGTAGCAGTCGCGGAGGACTCGATGCTCACCCGGGAGGGGATCGTTCGCCTCCTCGAGGGTGCTGGGGTCGAGGTTGTCAGCCAGGTTTCGGACGGGAACGCCCTCTTCCAGGCGGTCAAGACCTTCGGGCCCGACGTGGCGGTCATCGACATCCGGATGCCGCCGACGCATACCGATGAAGGCGTCGTGGCCGCCCAACGAATACGGGCCGAGTACCCGAACGTGGGGGTACTCGTCCTCTCCCAGTACGTGGAGCCGCACTACGCCATGCGCCTGTTCAAGGACCACCCGGAACGGTGCGGATACCTCCTGAAGGAACGGGTGTTCGACATCGCCGTGCTGATCGACGCGCTGCGCAGAGTCGACGACGGCGAGACGGTGCTCGACCCCACGATCGTGGCGAGCCTCCTGGGCCGCCGGAGACGGCAGGATCCTCTGGACGCGCTCACCAAACGCGAGCGCGAGGTTCTCTCCCTGATCGCCGAGGGCATGTCCAACCACGCCATCGCCACGCGGTTGTCGGTCACCGACCGCACCGTCGAGGCCCACAACAAGCAGATCTTTCTCAAGCTCGGCCTGACGGAGACGCCTGACCTGCACCGCCGGGTACTAGCCGTGCTGGCCTACCTGCAAGCCTGACGTCCGCGAAAATGGCCGCTGACGGTACATAAAGGGACGAGCGGCGAGCCTCGACGCAACATGCCGAGAAATCAAACCACTCCATTCCATGACTCCAACCACGTCACAGCACGGTCGGCATCGGGCCGGCGTCTTTCCTCGACGCTCGGAAGCCGCTCGTGAATCACGCCCGCATTGACGAGTCGAGCCTCCAGCAGGGCTGCAACGAAGTTGCGATCCTTCTCCCTGAACGCACAGAGCTTGGCAACACAGAGATCTTCCTTGTCCAGACACCAACCGGTGAACTGCGGCTGTCCAGCCGGCGCTGCCGTGTTGGCGTTCTGCACTTTCACCAACCGACCGCGCCACCCATCCGGGAGCGTCGACGTTTCCAGATCGACGCCATCGATGCTGAAACCGTGTAGCTCTCGAATGTGGAGAACTCGCCCGCGACGCCCTCGATCAGGTCAGCAAGATGCGCCGTCTCGTCGTTGCTATTGGCGATCGGCAGGATGTCGACCTCGACAGACATGGTGGCGTCAGCAGGAAGCTCATCCTCGCGGAAGCTTCCGAGGATCGCCTGCGAGCCGACCACAATCACCTCCGGTCGCTCGATGATCTGACAAGCCGTCCGGATGGCGTGTTCCAACTGGTCGCGACGCATCAACTGGCCATCTGGAGCACGTCCATACGCTCGTCCTGCGAGAGCAGCCCGCCCATCGGCGAAACCTCGCGCATCTCGATCGAGTCCCGGTCCAACCCTGTCAAGACGCGGTGGAGCCCTTGCACATCGCCGCGATCGATCAGCGACATCCACCGGTCGAGATTGCGCATATGCGGCTCGCCGCTGACGCCGTTGCGGAGCCGCTCCCAGTTGCGCTGGATGGTCGGGAGCCACTGCTCCAGGCTCGTTCGCGTCAGATGTGTTGAGAGCTGGCGGTGGAGTCGCCACGACCGTCGTTCGGAGCGGCTCAGCTCGGGCACGACGGGACGTCGGACTACCTCAAGTCGATAACCCATGCACGACAGGAGCCGATCGAGTTGCTCATCGCTCAACTCGACCTTTCCGGAAAGGAACTGGCTGATGCTGGGCTGATGCACACCGCTGACACGGGACAACTCGGACTGGGTGGTGCTTGTTTCGAGCATCACCTCACGGAGCAGACCACCTCGGCTGGACATACACGAATTATAGCATTCTATGCTATAGATCGCTCAATCGCAGAAGACCCGGTCCGCTAGTTCCGAGATGGCGCTTTGGCAACAGATTGGCAACACCAGAACCGAAAACGGCCCGATACGGCCAACAACGCCAATGCATCAAAATCGGGGCTGACCTGCGGTTTCGTCGAATTCCAATCATGCCAAATCATCGTCCGTTGGCTCTCCGGAGGCGGGAGCGCGAGTTCGAATCTCGCCGGGGGCGCAAGGCGAAACACCTTGTCAGCGCCGCTTTCACCCCAACGTCTCAAGTCGACCACCTCCCCGCGGTAACCATCGGGTACCCATCAGCCGAGCATCTGAAGACGGGAAGATGGATGTCTGCCAGTGGTTCCCTGCCTGACAAGTTATGGGGTAGGCGGGCCGGGTCGGACGGAAACGACGCCTCTTCTCCACCCAGTCGGTCGACACCGCGTCTGAATCAACCTGAATCTGATTGACAGTCGCGTGTGGTGACCATGGGTACTTCGACGGCCCGACTGTTTTAGTGATAGCTGTTTAGAGACTGGCCAGTGCGCAGAATAATCTCTCCGGAATGCTCGAACCTCGATTTTTGCCGCGAAAGTTCCCTCGGAATCCTCTATGTGCTGTACGGCTTCTTTGCCTACACAGCGCAGCGTTACGGCAACAACCCTGACCGGATCACCGGAACCGGATTGGCGGCGCTGTCGGGGTTCTGAAATGTAGGTGTTCGGCGTCGACACCAGCTCTGCCCTGGTTCCATTTTCATCTGATGGTTGCCACCGAGTTTGGGCAGTGAAGGCGTACAGGCCCCTGCTTTCCTTTCGGGCCGTTGATGCGATCCTGCGCCAAAACAGGAAATGACTGAGGGTTTCGCCGGCCAAACCACCATTACGGAAGCTTCCATGGTGCGACGCGTGCGGATACACGGACACCGGTCTGCATCGAAGCGAGTACGGTCCTGGGAAGGCCAGGCCGGGCAGCCTGTGAGACGGCCCGGCGGCGGTCAGCGGACGGGTCTAATTTCCGGCGGCTGGAGCACTGGCTGCCACTGATCACCCTGGCTCTCGGTTTCCTGGTGCGCGGCGGGTCAGGCCCGGCCGGTGACGTTCTTGACCGGGACAGGCCGGAGGACGAGCCGCCGCCACCGGACTCCCTTCAGCGCCTTCTCCAGCTGCGCGAAGTGGTCCTGGCGGGTCCGGCTCAGATACTCGTCGGAGGTCAGCGGCTTGGCGGTCTTCCAGGCGCGCTTGTGGTCGCCCTCGTAGTGCGCGACATACGCCTTGGCGAGTTCCAGCACGGCCTTGAAGGGGATCCCGCTGGTGTGGTCGCGGTCCACGACGTCCTGGACCGCCGAGATCAGGTTCAGCTTCTCTTCGATGTCGAAGGCGTCGTCCTCGATGGCCTTCAGCACATGCTGCGGGATCGGCTTGATCACCTCGAAGGCCAGCGTGGAGCGGATCGGCGGCCCCGCGATGTCGATGTACGGCAGCAGCAAGCCCGTGCTGTAGTGCAGCCAGGGCAGCCGAGGGCTGGCGAAGTCCTGGTGCAGCAGCACCGCCCCGGGCTCCAGCCGCGGCAGGAAACGCTCGGCAACGCAGCGGAAGACTCGTGCCGTCTTGGCGATGTCCACGTGCAGGAACTCGATGGGGCTGTGGTCATCGGGGTCGGAGGTCTGCCAGATGTCGCCCGGGTGTATCTCGATGAAGTCCATGAACGGCTTCAGCTTGTCCTTGAAGTCGTCGAGGAAGGAGTTGCTGTCCTCGGGCGCCTTCCCGGCCGAGAAGAACTTCGGGGAGGCGAAGGTGCCCTTGCCGACCCGGAAGAAGTCGTACGCGTGCAGCTTGTTGGTCTTCTTGTCGAAGTCCGGGTTCTCCTGCAGACCGAGCGCGAGGGCGTATGTCGATCCGCCGCCGCCCGACCCCAGCTCGATCACCTTGCCCTTACCGGTCAGCCGATGGCGGCCGAGCAGGTAGAGGAAGCGCAGTTCCCAAGCGCTCACCTGGGAGTAGGGGATGGCGTCCGGAAGTTCGACGTCGTTGAGCTGAGGGTAGAGCTTGCCGAGGGGCGGCATGGATTACCTCGCGGTCTCAGTCGGATTGTCCGTCGCGATACTAGGCCGACACCTGGCACAGCGCAGCAGAACAGCGCCTTTCCGAACAGCCGCCCCGCCATCTGGAGACAAGCCGACCAGGCCGCGGACCGGCCCACGAGCGTCGGTTCTGCGAGTCGCTTGGGGGTGCCACACGTGGACCCTTAACCAGACAGGCGCTCGCGTAGCTCGGCCAGGTACTCCTCGGCCTCCCGGCGCTCCTCCGGCCTGGCGGTGGTGTCACGGGCCAGGGCGCCGGCTAAGACCTTCGCCGCCTGCGCAGCGTCGCCGTGGGAGTCCGCGATCACGACCGCGTTGTCGATGACCGCCCGCATCCGGCTCCCCGAAGCGTGCGAGGACGACTCGACGGTTGAGCGCTCCGCGGTCACCCGGATCCAGTTGCCGCTCGGGTCGACCAGGCTGAACCCGGTTCGGTTGGCATTGTTCTTCCGCCGGCGCGGGCGGGTAATCCGCGGGAAGCCGCTCATCGGAAGCTTCCCGTACGCGGCTCGCAGCCCGGCAGCGAAGGCGTCGAACAGTGCCTCGATGTCGTCGGTGATCACCACGCAGCTGCCATAGGAGTCCTCCGGCAGGAAGCCCGGGATGCCGAAGTAGTGCAGCTCCAGGCCATCTCGGTCCAGGGCCAGGTACGGGTTGGGCCGTACCTGGCGGTAGGTGACCCGGAAGCCGAGGTGGTCGGCGAACTTGGCGATCTCGTCGATCGACGCGCAGGGCAGCAGCGGAATCGTCCGCACGGCTTCGGAGCCTAGCGCAGTACCTCAGATCGTCACGGCAATCTCTGGCCCCCGAAAGCCAGCCGCACGCACCTACAGGCGTCGCGCCCTTGAGGGCATGGCCAGCCCGTCCGTAGCATCTCGCTCGACGTAGTCGGATCGTTCTCATCCGGCGTGTTAGAAGGTCTTGAAAGACGCCCGGGAAGCGGTGTCGGATCGGGGCAGAGGTGTTCGTAGCAGGGGTGAGCGGCGGCCCATGAGGGGCACCCCGAACCACAGGAGATGATCGCCAGATGCGCTACCTGGTTTCCGTGATCGACGACACGGCCGGCCTCGCCACCCCGGACGAGATGGCTGCCATCAACGCGTTCAACGACCGGCTCGAGGCGGAGGGGCATTGGGTCTTTGCCGGCGGCCTCGGCTCACCAAGCACGGCCACCGTCGTCGACAACCGGGATGGGGCGGCGGTGTTCACCGACGGGCCCTTCCTGGAGTCGAAGGAGTACCTCGCCGGCTTCTGGGTCTTAGAGGCCCCCGACCTCGACGTCGCGCTCAAGCTCGCCGCCGAGGGGTCGAAGGCTTGCAATCGGAGGGTCGAGGTGCGGCCGTTCCTGTGAGCGTGGTCGATGTCCGCGAGGTCATCACCCAGGCCCACCACGAGGAGTGGGCGCGGGTGGTCGCTGCCCTGGCTCGGCGTTTCGGCGACCTCGACGTCGCCGAGGAGGCGGCGGCCGAGGCGTTTGCGACCGCCGTCCAGCGGTGGCCGGCCGACGGCGTACCGCCCAACCCCGGCGCCTGGCTGACCACCACCGCCATTCGCAAGGCCATCGACCGGATCCGGCGCGAGAACAAGCGCGACGACAAGCAGAAGGAGGCTCAGATGTTGTACGACGACCCGCCCGAGCCTCTCGGCGCCATCGACGACGAGCGGCTCCGGCTGATCTTCACCTGCTGTCATCCGGCGCTCGCGATGGAGACCCGCGTGGCCCTGACGCTGCGCATGGTCGGCGGTTTGACCGTGCCCGAGATCGCCCGGGCCTTCCTGGTGCAGGAGGCCGCCATGGGGCAGCGGATCACCCGCGCGAAGGCCAAGATCAAGGCGGCTCGCATCCCTTATCGGGTGCCGTCCGCGGAGGATCTGCCGGGACGCGTCTCCGGCGTACTCGCTGTCCTCTTCCTCGTCTTCAACGAGGGCTACCTGGCGACCGGCCCCGACACCGATCCCGTACGTCACGACCTAACCGCCGAAGCGATCCGGCTGACTCGCCTGATCCGTGCCCTCATGCCGGACGACGGTGAAGTGGCCGGGCTCTTGGCACTGATGCTCCTCATCGAGGCCCGCCGCACCGCCCGGGTTTCGGCGAGCGGCGAACTGGTCGCCCTCGACGAGCAGGACCGTGGGGCCTGGGACGCGGCGCTGATCGCCGAGGGTCATCGGCTGGTGCGCGAGCGCCTGGCCGCCGGGCTGGCTCCGGGTCCCTACCAGATCCTCGCAGCGATCAACGCCGTGCACACCTCCGCCCGCGACATACGCGACACCGACTGGTCGCAGGTCGTCGCCCTCTACGACCAGCTCGTCCGCCTCGACCCCTCCCCGATCATCGCCCTCAACCGGGCCATCGCGGTCGCCGAGCTTGACGGCCCGGAGGTGTCGCTGGCGGCCGTCGACCGTCTTGAGGACAAGTTGGCCGGCTATCACGCCTACCACGCCACCCGCGCCGACCTGCTGCGCCGGCTGGGCCGCAGTCAGGAGTCGAGCGCGGCGTACGACAAAGCCATCGAGCTGGCGGGCAACACCGCCGAGACCGCCTATCTGACACGCCGCCGCGACCAGCTGGGGTAGTGCAGTGCGAAACCCCGTGCAAAGCGGCGCCCCGCCTGGATGGAGCACGCCCGCGCGGGGTGAGCCAATGACTCACGGATGCGGTCCGGCATCAACGCTGGCTTGCTCGACTGCGGCACTGTACGGCGGGGATGTTTCCGCGTCAGTCGGTCTCGTCTGGGCCTGGTTCGGGCTGGTTGCTCGCTCGGATGAGGTCGGCTGCGCGTTCGGCGATCATGACGGTCGGCGCGTGGGTATGGCCGCGGATGATCCGTGGCATCACCGAGGCGTCCACTACCCGCAACCCGTCCAGGCCGCGGACCCGTAGCTCGGAGTCCACCACTGCGGCGTCGTCGCTGCCCATGTGGCACGTGCCGACGGGGTGGAATGCCGTCTGGGCGTGTTCCCGAATGAGCGTCGCCACCGTCGCGTCATCGACCTTGCCCGGGTAGGGCGCCATGGGTGCGCCGACGTACGGGCGCAGCGCAGCGGTGTCGCACAGCCGCTCGGCAATGCGCAGGCCGGCAACAAGACCGCGCAGGTCGGACTCGGCAGTGAGGTAGCCCGGGTCGATGGCCGGCGGCTGCGCCGGGTCGGCACTGGCAAGACGGATGTCACCCCGGCTGTCCGGTTGCAGGAGCTCCACCCCCACGGTCACACCGTGAGCCGGTGGGGGTGTCAGGCCCCCGCCCAACAGCGGTACCGGAAGCCAGACAAGCTCAAGATCGGGGGCAGCCAGAGCCGGGTCGCTGCGGACGAAGGCGACCGCCTCGTTCACGCTGGAAGTCAGCATCACGCGACGCGCGAGCAGGAACCGGACCAGCTGGGCCGGGGAGTCGGCCGCGAAGAGTGTGACCGGCTTCGTGCAGCGAAGGACGATCCCGCAGGCAAGGTGGTCTGCAGGTTCGCGCCGAGACCCACCAGGTGGTGGCGCGGCTCCACGCCAGCGGCACGCAGCTGGTCGGCATCGCCGATGCCAGACAGCATGAGCAGCTGCGGAGACTTCACCGCGCCAGTGCTGATGATGACCTCGCCGGAGGCGGTCATCCGCTGGGTCACACCGGCGGCATCCCGGTACTCCACGCCAGTGGCACGGGTCCCGTCGAGCAGAATCCGCTGGACGTGAGCCCTGGTGAGGACGGTCAGGTTACGGCGCCGCCTGGCGGGGCGTAAGTACGCGTCCGCGGCGCTGTGCCGCAACCCGCGCCGCTGGGTCACCGCCGTCGGTGCATATCCGGTGTTGTCCGGCTCGTTGAGTTCGCCGAGGCGGCGCAGGCCCAGCTCGGCGCAGCCGGCCAGGAAAGCCAATGTGGTCGGGTTCGGGTCGCGCAACTCGGAGATGAATTGCGGGCCCGACGTGCCATACACCCCGCCAGCGTTGCTGCCCACACGGCGCTCGGCCCGCTGGAAGTACGGCAGCACGCTCGTCATAGGACCAGCCCGGACAACTTTGCGCCCAGCCGTCGTAATCGGCGCGGTGCCCACGTGTCCACGCCTGCCCATTGATAGATGACGAACCGCCAAGAGTTTTGCCGGCCGGCCAGTACAGCTCCCGATCCGACAGCTGCGACTGCCTGGTCGTGCGGTAGTTCCAGTCATACTCGGTCAGGAGCATTTTGGTGATCGCCGCCGGTATGCGGATCTCCCGCTAGCGGTCCGGCCCGCCGGCTTCCAACAGTGCAACCTGGCACGCTGGGTCCTCCGACAGCCGGTTGGCCAGCACACAACCCGCCGACCCGGCCCCCACGATGACGTAGCGATAATTTCCGGCAGCCATCACATCTCCTTACCTGGGCTCCAAGCACCGGGCGAGCCGTCGACACATGCTTGCAGAACGGCAGCCCGTTGAAAACACGAGCAGCATTCAAACGGTGGAGCAGCCATCAGACAACGACTCGAGCGAGGTGAAGTTCCCACGAGCCGACTGCTCTATGGGACGTCGTCGTTGCTCTCATCTACAGCCTCCGTTCTAGGCAGCCTCGCGGCGAGTGCGGGCCCCATACACTGAGTCCGCCGCGTGAGGTGAAGGAGTGACGTGGGAGATCCGCTGGACGAACAGGCCGAGACAATGGCGGCGCTCAGGCAGGTCGTCGAGGCCGCCGGGCCATTTCTGGAGCAGTTGCCGGAGCGGCTGGTGTATGACCAGGCGGCTGAGCCACTGCTGGGGGAGCTAGGTGGGCCGTTACCGGATCAGGGCTTTGGCACCGAGGCCGCAGTTGAGCGGCTGGTGCGGGTCGGCACCGCGACCGCGACCGCATCGGCCGGGCCGCGGTTCTTCCATTTCGTGATCGGTGGCTCGACTCCCGCTGCACTGGCCGCCGATTGGGTCGTGTCCTTGCTGGATCAGAACGCGTTCGTGCGGGGCTCCTCGCGTCTGGCCGACGCGGCCGAGACGGTCACGCTGGACTGGCTGCGTCAGCTGGCCCGCCTACCACCGGGTTGGGGTGGTGCCCTGACGGCGAGCGCCACCTTCGCCAACCTCACCGGTCTGGCGCTTGCCACCCACTGGTGGGCGGAGCGGCACGGCGTAGATGCGACCTCGTCCGGGCTGGCCGGCCTGCCCCGGATGCCCGTGTTGTCCGGCGGCTACGTGCACCCCAGCTCGCGAAAGGCCCTGCAGATGCTCGGCCACGGAAAGGACACCGTGGAGGTGTTCGTCCGCGACGAGATCGGCCGGATCGACCTGGCCGCGGTGCGCCGGCGGCTTGGCGAACTCGACGGAGCACCCGCCGTGCTGATCGCCACCGCAGGCGAACCCAACGCCGGCGACTTCGATCCGCTGGCCGACCTAGCCGACCTGGCCGAGGAGTTTGGCGCCTGGCTGCATGTCGACGCTGCTTTCGGGCTCTTCGCGGCGCTATCCCCGCGCACCGCCCACCTGACCGCGGGTATCGAGCGCGCCGACTCCATCGCCGCCGACGCCCACAAGTGGCTCAACGTGCCGTACGAGAGCGGGTTCGCACTGGTAAGGGAGCCCGCCCGGCTCGGCGCGGCGTTCGGCATGCCAGGGGCGGCGTACCTCCCGGGCCCGGACGATCCTCGAGGCGGCTACGGGCTGTTGGGCCCGGAGTCCTCGCGGCGGGCCCGGGCCCTGCCGATTTGGGCCACGCTCGCCGCCTATGGCCGCACTGGCTACCGGGCGCTGGTGGAGCGGCATTGCGACCTGGCCGCCCACCTGGCGGCGGTCGTCGACGCGGCGCCCGACCTGGAGCGCCTAGCCGAGGTCCCACTCAACGTCGTCTGCTTTCGCTACCACCCTGCCGGCCTGGCCGAGCCAGAGCTGGACGATGTCAACCGCCGCCTCAGCGAGGCGCTGCTCGACGACGGCCGGGTGTTCGCCGGCGGCACCGTCTACGGCGGCCGGGTGGCCCTCCGACCGGCGATCAGCAACTGGCGTACCACCGCGGCCGACCTTGACCTCCTCGTAGCGGTCGTACGCGAGCTGGGCGCAAAGACCGTTTAGCCACTTGATCACACCTGGTTCGAGGGGTACTCGCCTGGACTGGGTCTTGAGCCACCAGCGCTACGTCGGCGTTGCGAACCTCAGTAGTCGAGATCGCCTGCAGCGGTGAAGTACTCGCGCTACCGGGCAGCCAAGACTTTCAGCAATACATACATATGAATCGGTCGCTCAAGCCACTATTAATGCGGCCGTCCCCAATCCTTGTCCGAAAGGCGCTTGATCGTATGTGGTTCCGCAGGCACTGGTATTGGCCCTCGGGGTACATAGTTGTTGGCATCATCGTGGCGCTGCTCACCAACAACATCCACCTCTCCAGCCTCTCAGGTATTCTCTTGTCGATTCTGGCGGTCCTCCTGTGGCCGTTCATACTCGGCGCAGCCCTCTGCCGCCTCCTGGGCTTTCACATCCCGGGCATCGATATCACCTGACCCCAAAGTCGGCTGAGCCTCGGCGGGACCCTTCCGAACGCGGGCGCGCAGCGGAACCACGACAGTGTGTGTCGTAAGCCGACCGCCGGCTTCTGCGACGGGCCGAGGGTCTGATTCCGGCTGACAGATCTGGCAGCCAGAGGGGTTATCTGGCAGAACGTGGCGCAAGGCCCGGCGGTGCCCCGTCCGGCGGCGTCCGCGTCCTGCCTGACCACAGCGGCGTTCGCTATGCTCCGGGAGGGTTTGACCGGCCCCAGCCCTCCCGAGGAGCAGCACCGCTGATGGCAGACAAGGCACTGAACCGGGACACCTCGCAGCTCGACTCCACCACCTGGGACCACCGCTGGGGTTTCAGGGACACCAAGATGGTGGTCCAACCGGACGAGCGCGTCATCATGACCGGGTCGCGGTACAACCTGTGCGGGTACCCGATGCCCTACCTCATCCCGTTCGTGCGGGAGGAACTCGGCTTTGACATCGACTTCACCCACACCCGGCCGTTGACCAAGGCGCCGTACGTGTCGCCGGTGAACCGCAACGAGGGCTTCCAGGCCGGCCTGGCCGCGGCGCTCCGGGACGACCAGGTCTCCGTCGAGGACCGGGAACGGCTGATCCACAGCCACGGCCAGACCACCACCGATGAGGTGTCACGGGTGCTCTACGGCAACCTGCACCGATCCGTCGACCTGGTGGTGTGGCCGGAGTCCGGGGACGACTGCGTCGCCGTGGTGAACCTCGCCCGCGAGCACGATGTCTGCCTGATCCCCTATGGCGGCGGCACCAACGTCTCCGACGCGCTGCAGATCCCCGAGGCGGAGACCCGGACGGTGGTCTCGCTCGACATGCGACGGATGAACGCCATCGAGTGGGTGGACGCCGACAACCTCACCGCCTGCGTCCAGGCCGGCATCCTGGGCAGCCGGCTGGAGGAACTGCTGGAGCAGGACGGCTTCACCTGCGGCCACGAGCCCGACAGCATGGAGCTGTCCACCCTGGGCGGGTGGATCGCCACCAACGCCAGCGGCATGAAGCGCAACCGCTACGGCAACATCGAGGACATCGTCGAGAACGTCACCCTGGTGACCCCGTCCGGGGTGGTCGAGAACCTGTACTGGACGCCCCGGCAGGCGGCCGGTGTCGAGGCGTACAAGGCGGCGTTCGGGAGCGAGGGCAACCTCGGCCTGGTCACCACGGCGGTGATCAGGATCCACAAGCTCCCGGAGGCGAAGCGGTACGGCTCGGTGCTCTTCGCCGACTGGAAGACCGGGGTCGCGTTCATGGCCGCGCTCAACCAGACCGGCGCCAAGCCGGCCAGCATCCGGCTGGTGGACAACGTCCAGTTCCGGCTCGGCCAAGCGCTCAAGCCCGCCCCGACCGACCGCAGGAAGATCCTCACCAGCAAGGTGGAGAAGCTCGTCGTCACCAAGGTCAAGGGCTTCGACCCCCACCAGATGGTGGCCGCGACAATGGTGCTGGAGGGCAGCAAGGCCGAGGTCGACTACCAGTACAAGGTCGTCTCCGACATCGCGAAGAAGTTCGGCGGCATCTCCGGGGGCCCGTCCAACGGGGAGCGCGGGTACATGCTCACCTACGCGATCGCCTACATCCGTGACCTGCTGAGCGACTACTACATCGTCGGCGAGACCTACGAGACGACGGTGCCGTGGAGCCGGATCCACGACGTCTGCGACGCGGTGAAGCGGGTCGCGAATGCCGAGCACAAGCGGCTCGGTTTCCCCGGCAAGCCGTTCACCTCGCCGCGGGTGACGCAGATGTACCACACAGGGGTCTGCATCTACTTCACCCATGGGCTGGTTCACAAGGGCATCGAGAACGGTGACGAGAAGTTCGCCGAGATGGAGAAGAACATGAGGGCGGCCATCATGGAAGCCGGCGGCTCGATCTCCCACCACCACGGCATCGGCAAGCTCCGCAAGGGCTTCGTCGACCGGGTCGCCTCCCCCGAGAGCCGGGACGCGGTTCGCGCCTTGAAGCGGGGAGTCGATCCTCAGAACATCTTCGGGGTGCGCAACAACGTCTTTGCTGACTGAGTTGGGGCCCCCACCAACGGCAGTAACAGCAGGAAGGCCAGGCCTATTGTCATGGTGCCCGCTGCGAACTTCAGCGGTGTGGCCGGCTGGCGGTGGCCGAGCTTCGTCCAGATGGTTCCCCGCAGGAAGACCCTGATGTCGGCGCTAGGCTCGCAGCGTTGGTGCGACGCCGCGACCCGGGCTGTCCCCGCACGAGTGGCCGGCTGGGAGCTTGGCATCGTACGAGCGACGGACTAAGTCCCGATGAGGGGGGAGGCGATGTCAGGAACGCTGCCCGGGCGGGATCAGGTCGGGGGAGACGTTCCGGGCTGGCTCACCTCTTTCATCGGCCGCCAGGACGAGCTGGCGCAGCTGAGGCAGCTTCTCGACGGCGAGTCACGGTTGGTGACCCTTAGTGGATTGGGCGGAGCGGGAAAGTCACGGATGGCCGCCGAGCTGGCCCGCGGTTTCGTCGCGAACCATCCGGACCCCCCGACGTCGACGGTTTGGTGGGTACCGCTGACGTCAGTCAGAGGTCCCGCTTTGGTGCCGGGTGCGGTGGCCGGCGCGCTGCGGCTGGCGCTGAGCGCGGCTGCCTCCGCTGATGATCTGCTCGTGAGGCGACTGTCCGAGGAGTCCACGCTCCTTGTGCTGGACAACTGCGAGCATGTGGCGGCGGCTTGTGGTGCCCTGGTGTCGGTACTGCTGACCCGATGCCCGCAGCTCCGCGTGCTGACGACCAGCCGGATTCCGCTTGGACTGAGTGGCGAGCAGGTGTTTCCCGTGCCGCCGATGACGAGCTCGAAGCAGGACTCGGGCGCGGCCGCGTCCGACGCGGTCGATCTCTTCGTACGCCGGGCGCACCTGGTCGCTCCGGCCGGGAGCGTGAACCCCGGCGACCCTGCCATCGCCGAGATCTGCCATCGTCTGGGTGGGCTGCCCCTGGCCATCGAGTTGGCCGCCGGCTGGACTCGACTGCTGTCACCGAGCAGCTTGCTGGCCGAGATCGCGCGAGGTGAGGAGGTGCTCGCCTCCGAGCTGGCCGATCTTCCCGACCGTCACCAGAACATGACGGTGGTGCTGGACAGCACCTGGCGATCGTTGGACTTCGGCCAGCAGCGGGTGTTGGCCGGGCTGGCCATCTTCGCGGGGAGCTTCACTCACGAGGCAGCGGAGGCCGTTACGGGGGCGTCCCTGACTCAGCTGCGGATCCTGGTGGAGGCATCGGTCATCCAGCGGTTGCCCGAGGGTCCCACGAGCACCCGGTTCCGGGTGCACGAACTCATCCGGGCCTACGCGCTGGTCCACGTGGAAGAGGCCGACCCCGATCTCGTCGAGACAGTGCAGGCCGCCCGTTTCGACTACTTCCTCGGCCTCGTCGAGCGGGCGGCCGACGTGGCGGAGACCGCCGACGAGCCACGATGGTTGGATGTCGTCCGAGCCGATCAGGCCAACATTGATGCCGCGATGCTTTGGGCACTCGACCGCGGCGACGGAGACAGAGCGCTTCGTATGTCGGCCGGCCTGTTTACCTTCTGGATCTTCACCTCAGTCGCCGCCCACGTCGTCGCGCTGGTGGATCGTGCACTGGCCCTCCCCGTGGTCAGCCGCACTCCGGCGGTGCTGCGAACGCGCGCCCGAGCCTTGAATGTCGGTGGCTACGCCGCGATCGGCGTACCTGACCTGCCGCTGGCGCAGGCTCGCTTCGCCGAAGAGCTCGCCCTGTGGGAGAGCCTGGGCGACGACGTAGGGATAGCCACGTCGCTGCGCGGATCCGGCCACGCCTACTTCCACGCCGGCAACTGGGAGGCGGCGAGAGCCCAGATCGAGCGGAGCCTGGCCGTGAGCGAGGCGGCGCACGATCGACCCGGCATGACTTGGTCGATCCACGACCTGGCCGAGTGGCACGACGCCAACGGAAATCTCGAGCAGGCAGAGGCGGGGTGGCTCGACGCTCTCGTCAGGTTCGAAGGGCTCGGGATGGGGTTCGGCGTCTACCGCATTCACCTGTCGCTGGGCATTCTGGGGCTGAGGCGCGATGACCGGGCGGCAGCCCTGCAGGGCCTCCGCACCGCGGCGCAAGTGCGCACTGCCGAGCACTTCGTCTACCACGGTGCGGAGCTGCTCAGAGCAACAGCCAGTCTCGCCGCCGCCTTGCGGCGGGGACGGTTGGCGGCCGAGCTGTACGGGGCAGCATCCACCTGGGAGGACACATACGGCATCTCCTCCCATGACTACCTCGTACCGATCTTCGACCGCGGGATCGCTCGCGCCCGACGACAGCTCACGAAGGCCGAGTGGGATACCGGCTATCGGACAGGCGAGCGATGGACGTCCGAGCACGCGATGCGAGCAGCCGACCATGCGCTAGCGGCGCTGGCTGAGGCGCTGAGCGCGCGGCCGGCCGGGCTGACCGAACGCGAGGTGGAGGTGCTGCGGCTGGTCGCGATCGGACTGAGCAACGACGACATAGCCCGGCGCCTGGTAATCAGCCCGCGCACCGTGCATACACACCTGCGCGCCCTGTTCGCCAAGCTCGGTGTCTCAACCCGCGCCGCGGCAGCACACGAAGCGAGCCTGCTCAACCTGCTCTAGATCCCACGATCCACGAATCTAGGCAGATCTGCCGATACCCAGCCGGCGCTTCGCAGAGCAACCTAGCCGAAGGTACACCGGCGGAGGCGAAGATGATCATCGGACTAAAAATCTTGATCTGGCTCATCACAACCATTCTGCTGTCGAACTGCACGCTCGGGCCAACCAACACAGCAGCGCCAGCCCCCGCCCCCACCGATCGCTCCACCGTAGTGGGCAGACGACCGGCAACATTCACCGAGAACTACCGCTGGACCGACGGACTGGCAGTCGAAATCGTCCAGATCAATCACAGAAAGCTCCTGGCCTCGATACCGGTGGACTCCCCGACCGCACAGGTCGGCGATCCGTGCAGCGAGCTCACCATCATCGTCCGCAACGGATCCGACCACATGGTCAGGATTACCCTGACCGCCCGGCTCCGCTACAGCCCCGACATGACCTCGGCGGCCACCTACGTGGCCACAGCCGGGCACGCCGACCACGCCACCGCGCAGTACCTTGACCCCGGCGAGGTTTCCTACCCGTACACACTCGGGTTCCTGCTGCCGCCCGAGGCACGCGACGACGTCGTACTCGACCTCGGCATCGACAACTGGAAACACGAACGAGCCGTCTTCGCCGGTACCATCGCAACCGGCTAACGCCGGCCCGTGAACGGTCGACCATACCTGGGTACGACTCGATCAGGACCTCAGCTTGCATCCGGGGTAAAGAATCCTTACAGCAAACGATCAGCGTGAGATGACGGCCAATCACTCGACTCCGCAGGCGCTCAACTCGGTCCGCAGGAAGGTCAGCAGCAGCATGTGGGGCTCCAAAAGGGTCCATCGATGACGGAAGTTATTTGCCGACAGCCGGGTAATTGCACGAACCACCAGCACAGGTTCGAGAGATTTCACTGCCTTCTGGCCAGCGAATGACAGATTTAGCTGCATCTGTGGAAAACTTGCCCTGTGAGACGACTTAGGCCTGTGGACAACTCATTGTCGGGGGATTCAGATCGGTTCCTGGCAGTCGGCGCGGTTACCCAATCCGATCGACTTGCGATCGAGCTAGTTCAGCGCCCGGACACGCCCGCTGCGATCCTGATCAAGTGGCCGCCACAGCCGACTGTCACCGATCCCGCGGACCTTACGGCGACAATTGCTGCGATTATGCGTGTCTTGGGCACGGCGCAAATCGAGATGGCCGCCCGGCGCGCGGCTGGACTTTAGCACCAAGGATCAGCCAAGCCACAGGCCTATGCCGCGGTACCCGAGTCAGCCGCGGAAGCAGGCCCGATTGGGCAGCACAGGGCCTGCACGTCGCAGCAGGCTCAGAGGAAATTACAGCTTCACTGACTGGCCGTGCCGGAGGACATGCACGCTCGTGGTTGGTGCCATGCGTACAACGTGCCCCGCGAAGGCAGCGGCCGGCAGATCGATCAGATCGCGGCGCTGGGGAAGGCCTACGGGCCACCAGGTTCCCCAATGGACGGGGACGGCGCGATCCGGGCGAGTGCGGCGGACCGCCTCGGCCGCCTGTTGAGCGTCGAGATGACCCTCACCAAGGGTGGGTCCCCAGCCTCCCACTGGCAACAGAGCGATGTCGACATGTGCTACGTCCTCGAAAGCAAGGTGCGGACCTGTGTCGCCGGGGTACCAGCACCGGTGGGAGCCGGCAACAAGATAGCCGAGTGCTGGCCCGCGATGAGGACTCCCAGGGTGTCGTCGGCCGTCATGGTCGGCGGCTAGGACGCGTATCTGGAGGCCGCCGAACTCCACGAGGTCGCCCGGCTCCACCTCGCTGAGCTTCACACCGCGGGCGGCGACTGGCTTGAGCAGCCGGCCCGAGCCCGCTGGGGCGATGAGAACCGCGGAGGCTGGGATTAGTCGGAGGGAGGGCAGATGTGTGTGGTCGGCGTGTAGGTGTGAAATCAACACAATGTCGGCGTGGGCAGCGCTCGGAGGTGGAATTGGACCCCGGACTCGACGGAGATGGCCGAGGCGAGCGGTCAGGACTGGGTCGAACAAGACGGTCGTGCCGTCGTCCTGCCAGGTGCTGGTGCTGTGTCCCCACCATGTCAGGGATGCCGTCACTGCACGGCCCGCCCGCCCAACCGTACGGACACTACTGGGCCTCGGTCTCGGAGCCAGCCGAGCAGCTGCCGCTGCACCTTCGTCGGCCGATCCAGACAGTCGTTGTCGAGCGGCCATCCGGCGCGATGGGGCAGGGTCAAGGATCTCTCCCTTCTGTGATCGTGGACGGTTCTCGGACCAGTCAGACCAACTATCATCGGTCCCGCTCTCGCACTGTGGTGGCGCGGGCTCCGCGGCCGCATGATCAGATACGGCTCTGGCTCGCGCGGCAATGGGAACGGACGGCTTGAACCTCCAGTGCTCCAACTAGTGCCTGTTGTCGCCAGCTCCGAGTAACTAGCGATGCAAACCCAGGGAAAGTCGCTCCTGGTAGGTTCGCATGCGTTCTGTTCATCGACCAAGAGCTCCCTCACTCCATGCGCACTCCCCTGCCAGCCGAACTTGTGGGTTCTGAATGAGCCGCCTCGCTGCCTGGTATGACGCACACCGTGGCGCTCGTGCGATCGTTCTTGTCTGGCTGGCCACTCGCCTGCTGCTCTTGGTGGTGCTGGCAGCTTTTGAGCGATTCGTGGTGGGAGACGTCTTCTACTACCACCGCAAGATCAACGCGTTGTTCGCTGTTGGCCTGGACCGCACCCTCTACGAGTACCCGACACCGGTGGTCTGGATTCTCTGGCTTCCCTACGGCGCATCATTTGGTAACCGCGTCGGCTATCTCATCGCCTTTGTGGTCTTCATGCTGGCCCTCGATGCGTTGTTCACTTACGCACTCTGGCGTGCGACTGCTCGGCGGCACGACAGCGCGGTCGACTTCTGGCTGATCTTCGTACCGCTGATCGGGCCGCTGGCCTATCTGCGCTTTGACATGTTGCCGGCGGTGCTCGCCGGCGGGGCGCTGCTCGCGGCGCGGCAGAAGCCATGGGTCACAGGCGCTCTTACAGGTTTGGGTGCTGCCATCAAGCTGTGGCCGGCATTGCTCATCGGTGCATTCATGTCCTATCGATCCGATCGGCGGCCTGCGGGCGTGGCCTTCGCCGTCGTCGGCTTCGGCCTGGCCTTGATCAGCCTGATCTTCGGTGGCTGGTCAAGACTCATTTCGCCACTCACCTGGCAGTCCGATCGCGGGCTCCAGATCGAGTCGATCTGGGCAACGCCGTTGATGCTGGCACGGGCTCTCAGGCCTGATCATTGGATTGTCGACATCTCCCAGTACCAGGCGTATGAGATCTTCGGCCCAGGCGTGGATACCTGGGTGATGATCAGCAGCGTTGCCACGCTGCTGGGTCTCGTGCTGATCATTTTGCTCACCGTCCGGGCTTTCCGTCATGACGGATCAACTCCCGCCGCCATCGGCTTCGTTGTGCTCGCCATAGTGGCGATCATGACGATTACCAACAAGACGTTGAGCCCGCAGTATCTGCTCTGGGTAGGTGGCCCGATGGCGGCGCTGTTGGCGTACCGGCCCCAGGCCACGCCGGACGAAAAGCGGGCGATCAGCCGGGTCGCTGGACAGGTTCTGATCTTGGCGCTACTGACCCAACTCGTCTATCCCCTGCTTTATGACGGCTACCTCGGTCGCGAGGGCTACGCGATGATCGTCATCTCGACCATCGTCACAGCCATTCGCAACGTCGCTCTGGTGGTTTTCACGATCGAGGTCTGCCGGATGGGGTGGCGCATGCTGGGCGCCGGGGTTATGGAAAGAACCGCGTCGACACGCCGGGACCGAGGATCGACAAGCTCGCGCTGACGAGGTGTGTCGCACGTAGCCAGTGATTACCTGGTCGCAGGGTTGGGTAGCCTAGGTAGCGCCTGCCAGGAGCGTGCCGGGAGCAGGCCGGGTGCAGGCCGAAGGCGGGTAAGACCCGCGCAGAGGACGTATCAGGAAGAAGGCGACCCGTGGCCATAGTGCCGGACGAAACATCTACCAGCGCACCCGAAGCCGACTTTGGTGCCAACGACTGGCTGCTGGAGGAGATGTATGAGCGGTACACCACAGATCCCAGCTCGGTAGACGAGACGTGGGCGGAGTATTTCAAGTCGCATGGCGCGCCCGGTACCGGCGCGGGTGACGGCGCCGCTGCCAGAGAGCCGAAGCCTGAAACTGCAGCAGAGGCCCCGAGCCGTCGGGAGCCAACCCCAACGGCAGCACCCCCTGCGCCAGCGCCAGCGCAGGCCTCGCCCACCGCCCAACCTCAGCCTCGGCCAGCCACGTCCCGTCGCACTCCGACAGTCGAGAAACCTTCGCCAACTAAAGATGTACGGCCGAGCGCCCCGGGAGCGCGCGGCGGCATTCCTGCTGATCCTCCCAGCCCCGTGGAACGGCAAAACGTCGCGCTCGAGGCGCCAACCAAGACCACGATGCGGGGGACTCTGGCACGTACTGCCAAGAACATGGACGTCTCTTTGACAGTGCCTACTGCGACCAGCGTTCGATCGCTACCGGTCAAGCTGCTCATCGATCAGCGCGTGGTGATCAACAACCACCTGCGCCGGGCGCGGGGCGGCAAGGTCTCCTACACCCACATCATTGGTTACGCCATGGTGCAGGCGCTGAAGACGGTGCCTGCAATGAACAACGGCTATGACGTTGTCGACGGCAAGCCGACGCTGGTCGTGCCCGCCCACGTCAATCTCGGTCTAGCCATCGACCTACCGAAAGAGGACGGCACCCGTCAACTGCTGGTGCCGAGCATCAAACAGTGCGAGTCGCTGGACTTCGCCCAGTTCTGGTCCGGCTACGAGCAGGTGGTGAAAAAGGCGCGAGCGGGGAAGCTGACGCTGGAGGATTTTGCTGGCACCACGATTACCCTGACCAATCCGGGAACCATAGGAACCAATCACTCAGTCCCCCGCTTGATGCAGGGCCAAGGGGCGATCATCGGCGTTGGCTCCATGGAGTACCCACCAGAGTTCCAGGGATCGGATCCCGATCGGCTCAGCGATATGAGTGTGTCCAAGATCATGACACTCACTTCGACGTATGACCATCGGGTCATCCAAGGGGCGCAGTCTGGCGAATACCTAGCGCGGCTGCACGCCCTGCTACTTGGCGAGGATGGCTTCTACGACGACATCTTCGGCGCGCTCCGAATCCCCTATGAGCCGATCCGCTGGGCGCAAGATATCAGTAGCTTCCACGAGGACCAGATCCCCAAGCAGGCCCGGATCATGGAGATGATCAATGCCTATCGGGTGCGCGGCCATCTGATGGCCGACACTGATCCACTGGAGTACCGGCAGCGGCGCCATCATGATCTTGACGTACAGTCGCACGGCTTGACGCTGTGGGATCTGGACCGCGAGTTTGCGACTGGTTCCTTCGCGGGCGACGAAGGCCGGATGAAGATGCGAAAGATCTTGGGCATCCTACGCGACTCCTATTGCCGGACCACCGGCATCGAGTACATGCACATCCAAGAGCCGGCACAGCGCAGATGGATCCAGGATCGGATAGAGCGGCCGCACGAGTCGCTACCCCGCGAGGAGCATCTCCGGATCCTCGACAGGCTCAATGAGGCCGAGATCTTCGAGACTTTCCTGCAGACCAAGTTCGTGGGACAGAAGCGGTTCTCCCTGGAAGGGGGCGAGTCGGCGATCGTGCTGTTGGACGAGGTATGCGAGCAGGCTGCCGAAGCCCACCTCGAGGAGGTCTGCATCGGCATGCCGCACCGCGGCCGGCTCAACGTGCTGTCCAACATTGTGGGCAAGTCGTACGAGCAGATCTTCCGCGAATTCGAGGGCAATCTCGACCCCCGCACGGTCCAGGGCTCCGGCGATGTCAAGTACCACCTGGGTTCGGAGGGCAAGTTCACCGCCCTCAGCGGCGCAACGATCAAAACCTCCGTGGCGGCCAACCCGAGCCATCTCGAGGCAGTCAACCCGGTGCTGGAAGGTATCGCCCGAGCCAAGCAGGACATTCTTGACCGAGGAGCGGAGTTCCCGGTAATGCCGGTGCTCATGCACGGCGACGCGGCATTCGCGGGTCAGGGTGTCGTCGCCGAAACCATCAACCTCAGCCAGTTGCGGGGCTACCGTACCGGCGGCACCATCCACATTGTCGTGAACAATCAGGTTGGCTTCACCACGTCCCCGACCGAGTTGCGGTCCTCGATGTACTGCACCGATGTGGCGAGGATGATCCAGGCCCCAATCTTCCATGTGAATGGCGACGATCCAGAGGCGTGCATTCGCGTGGCGCGGCTGGCGTTCGCCTTCCGCCAAGAGTTCAACAAGGACGTGGTCATCGACCTCATCTGCTACCGCCGCCGCGGGCACAACGAGGGCGACGACCCGAGCTTCACCCAGCCTCGGATGTATGACCTGATCGAGAGGAAGCGGTCTGTCCGCAAGCTCTACACAGAGGCCCTGATCGGCCGGGGCGACATCACTGTGGAGGACGCGGAAGCTGTGATGACCCGCTTCCAGCGGCGCCTGGAGACGGTATTCAACGAGGTCCGAGGCGCGGGTAAGCGACCTAGCGACATGGATTACAGCCGTGTGCCGGAGTACCCCAAGAAGTCCGCAGCCAAGCACGGCACTGCGATCAGCATGGAAGCACTGAAGAAGATCGCAGACGCGCACACCACGTTCCCAAGCGGATTCACCGTGCATCCGAAGGTCATGCCCCAGCTACAGCGTCGGGCCGCGGCGATCACCCAGGGCCCTATCGACTGGGCCACTGCGGAGATCCTGGCTCTTGGCTCCTTGCTCCTGGAAGGACGCACAGTCCGGCTCACCGGACAAGACACCCGTCGCGGGACGTTCGTGCAGCGCTTCGCTGCGATCGTTGACCGCAAGACCGGCGAATCCTGGGTGCCCCTCAAGCAGCTGGATGAGACCCAAGGGAAGTTCCATGTCTTCGATTCGCTGCTGAGCGAGTACGCGGCGATGGGCTTCGAGTACGGCTACTCTGTGGCGAGCCCCGAGGCCCTAGTCCTCTGGGAGGCCCAGTTCGGCGACTTCGGCAACGGCGCCCAGACGATCATCGATGAGTTCATCACCTCTGGTCAGGCTAAGTGGACACAGCAGTCGGGCGTTGTGCTGCTCTTGCCGCATGGATATGAGGGTCAGGGTCCAGACCATTCATCGGCCCGTCTGGAACGCTTTCTCCAACTGGCCGCCGAAGACGCCTTAACGGTTGCCCAGCCTTCGACGCCTGCAAACTACTTCCACATGCTTAGACAGCAGGCGTTGGGTGAGCTGCATCGACCGCTGATCGTGATGACCCCGAAGTCGATGCTGCGTAACAAGCTCGCGGTCTCGGACCCTGCAGACTTCACTCAAGGGTCCTGGAAGCCGGTGATCGGCGACCCGACGATCGAAGACCCGGACCAGGTCAACTCGGTGCTGCTCTGCTCAGGGAAGATCCGTTGGGACCTGCTGAACGCGCGCAACAAGGCCGGTAAGGACGGTCAGGTCGCGATCGTCGCCGTGGAACGGCTATACCCGCTCGCTGCGAAAGACATCGTCAAGCAGCTCAGGCGTTTCGACCGCGTCAAGGAGGTGCGCTGGGTGCAAGACGAGCCTGGCAACCAAGGTGCGTGGCCCTTCATGGCACTGAACCTGCCGCAGCGGCTCGCCGAACTCGAGCCCAGCCGGAGTTGGCGGTTGGTAAGGGTGACCCGACCGGAATCGTCGGCGCCATCAGTCGGCTCGGCGGCCGTTCATCTGCAGCAGCAGCGTGCCCTGATGGAGGCCGCCTTCGCATAAGTGCAAGAAGGAACCCGCTCAGCGAGCGTAGGCCTGTCGAGGCTGGCTGCGCGAAGAGCGACGACGACACCAGCTTCCTCGCGCTGTGCAAGCCGAGCATAGTAAAGGTGTGTACTTCACCGATCGGGGTATCGAGGAGCTCCAGGCACGTCGGGGGGACGATGAGGTCACTCTCGCCTGGCTGGCTGATCAATTGCGCACCTTCGTCGACCTCCATCCTGAGTTTGAGGCTCCGGTAGAGCGGCTCGCGACTTGGCTCGCCCGCCTCGACGAGGAGGGCGAGTAACGCCCCACGTCGCTGCTGTACTGCCCTGCTGACGACGTGCCCGTCACGGCTCAAAGATGATCTTGCCGAAATGATCACCAGCGATCATTGCGGCGAATCCAGTGGCGGCATCCGCTAGGGGCAGGATGCGGTCGATATGCGGCCGTACGCCAGTAGCCACCAGCATCTGGGCCAGAGAGATCAGCTCGCCTCGGGTGCCCATCACCGAACCGATCACCCGAAGTGGCTTGAAAAAGATCTTGGTCAGCTCGGCCTTCGGTGGATTGTCGCCGGACGTCGCTCCGCATATCACCAGCGTCCCGCCCGGCTTCAACACATTGATCGAATGTGACCAGGTGGCGGCGCCGACGCCGTCCATAACCGCATCCACCCGCTCCGGCAGCCGGGCGCCAGCAGGGAAGGCTTGGTGCGCGCCGAGACTGACGGCCAGGGCGCCCCGTGCTTCGTCACGCGAGGTGACCCAAACCCGCATTCCAGCTTGACGACCGAGCGCGATCAGCGCTGTGGCTACCCCACCGCCTGCGCCCTGGATCAGCACGGTGTCTCCCGGCCGGGCTCCCGACTGGCTGAAGAGCATCCGGTACGCGGTTAGCCAGGCTGTTGGCAGGCAGGCCGCCTCGGCAAAGCTCAGCTCGGGCGGCTTGTCCACCAGGTTGGCCGGCGGCACCCAGACCTGCGTGGCAAAGGTGCCCGGGTAGCGTTCGGAGAGCAACGACCGCTGCGGGTCGTAGGTGGCGTCCATGCCGACGAAATCGGGAGAGTTGATCACGGCGTGGACAACGACCTCCCGTCCGTCCTCGGCAACACCCGCCGCGTCGCAGCCAAGGATCATGGGGAGTCGGTCGGCGCGGAGCCCGACCCCGCGCAGTGACCAAACGTCGTGATGGTTGAGACCAGCGGCCCGCACGTGCACCCTCACCCACCCTCCGGGCGCGCTCGGCGGCTCGAATTCACCTACCACCAGGGCATCCAACGGTGCTTTTGCCTCCGCCCGGACCGCATAGGCCGCCAACATGCCTTCACCCTATTTGCCGCAGACCATCAGCCGATGTGATCAACACTCCCGGCCGATACAGTGCGTCGAGTGAGCAACGACGCCAACGCCTTGGTTGAGGACTTCCTTGCCCGGATTGGACGGGAACCAACTGGCGTCTGGGCCGCCCCTGGCCGCGTCAATCTGATTGGCGAGCACACCGATTACAACGACGGCTACGTCATGCCATTCGCTCTGGCCCACCGGGTAATGATCGCTGCCGCTCCACGTCCTGGTGGCAGCTGGAGCGTCACCTCACTCAACAATGACTCGAGCAGGATCTTTGAGGTTGCCGATTTGCAGCCGGGGATGACGGGCTGGCCGGCCTACGTCGCGGGCGTTGTCTGGGCCCTCCGGCAGGCCGGGCATCGGGTTGAGGGAGCCGACCTGGTGCTGACATCCGATGTGCCCGAAGGTGCCGGCTTGTCCTCCTCGGCCGCTCTGGAATGCGCAGTCCTCACTGCGCTGGCCGACCTCAACGACCTCGACATAGCCGGACTGGACCGTGCCAAGCTGGCGAGGCGTTCAGAGAATGTGTTCGTCGGCGCCCCGACCGGGTTGATGGACCAGGCGGCGGCCACCTTGTGCACAGCCGGCCACGCGTTGTTCTTCGACTGCCGTACATACGACTCGGAGCAGGTTCGCTTCGAGCTGGCAAGCGCCGGTCTGGAAATTCTTGTCCTCGACACCAAGACCCCCCATGCGCTGGTCGACAGCGAATACGCTGCCCGCCGTGCCAGCTGTGAGGAGGCGGCAAGGCTGCTCGGCGTGTCGGCGTTGCGCGACGTCACCAACCTTGACGCGGCACTGGATCAGCTTCCCGATGCGGTGATCCGGCGCCGCGTACGCCATGTGGTTACCGAGAACGCTCGCGTGCTGGAAGCCGTCACGGCATTGCGAGCCGGCCGCATCGCCGACCTGGCGCCTCTCCTCGATGCCTCGCATGCTTCGATGCGCGACGACTTCGAGATTACGGTGCCGCAGGTGGACCTTGCCGTCGAGGTGGCTCGGGCTTCCGGAGCCCTCGGCGCTCGGATGACTGGCGGCGGATTCGGTGGCTGCATCATTGCGCTGGTTCCGGAAGGCAATGTGGAGCGGGTAGGAGGCGACATCGCCCGCAGCTTTGCGGATGCCGGATACGGTGCACCCACACACTTCGCTGCCCTTCCTTCCGCTGGCGCTCAGCGCCTCCAGTGAGCCGAAATTGATCGTTGCGATCGGGTTCCAAACCGACCGGCATCGATCAAACTCAGGCGTCGCGTGCAAAGATCAGTCTGTCGTCAGAACCCATCCGCCGCTATTCGAGCGGCGAATACGCGAATCAGCTCAGGCCCAAACGGACCTTGGATTGGAAGGAAGCAACACCTATGAATGTCCGGATGAAACTGGGTGTGGCCGCGGCGTCAGTCGCCGCTCTGGCGTTGAGCGCCTGTGGCTCGAGCTCACTGGGTGGCGAGCCCGGCGCCGAGAGTGCCCCATCCGTTTCGGTCAGCGAGAACGTGGATCTTGCAGCCAAGCTGCCCGAGAGCATCAAGAACGCTGGCGTGATCAAGATCGGCACCGACGCAAGCTACGCCCCCAGCGAGTTCCTGGCCGCCGACGGCAAGACCGTGCAGGGCTTCGACGTCGATGTCTTCAATGCAGTCGCAGACAAGTTCGGGGTCAAGACCGAGTGGAACCCGGCCGACTTTGGCAGCATCATCAACGGCGTCAATGGCAACAAGTACGACATCGGGATCTCGTCCTTCAGCATCACTGACGAGCGCAAGAAGCAAGTCAACATGGTCAGCTATTTCAACTCCGGCACCCAGTGGGCCACCGCGAAGGGCAACCCCAAAGGCGTCGACCCTGACAATGCCTGCGGCAAAAACATCGCCGTCCAAAGCAACACCACGCAAGAGATGGAAGACCTTCCCGTGCGGCAGAAGAAGTGTGGCAGCAACAAGATCAACATCTTGTCCTTCAAGGACCAGAGCCAAGCTACTGCCGCCGTAGTCAGCGGCAAGGCAGACGCCATGCTGTCCGACTCGCCGGTGGTCGCATATGCGGTGAAGCAATCCGGCGGGAAGCTCGAAGCGCTCGGTGACATCTACGAGGGAACCCCGTACGGTTATGTGCTGCCCAAGGACCAGACCGAGTTCGCAGAGGCAATCGTCGAGGCGCTCAAGGAGATCGACAAGGACGGCGCCTACAAGGCGGCGCTGGAGAAGTGGGGCGTCGAGCAGGGCGCCATCTCCGACTTCGCCGTGAACCCGTCCGCGGGCTCGTGACTACGAGTACCGAAGCCCGCCCAGCGGTCAGCGATGACCGCCCCGGGCTGATCCACGCCCGGCCGGTTCGCCACCCAGGTCGCTGGGTCGCCATCGCCGTGATTGCCGTGCTGGTCTTGATGTTCTTGAACATGGTGATCTTCAACCCGGCGTTCAACTGGCCGCTGGTGTTCCAGGCCATGAACCAGAGCCCGGTGATCGAGGGTTTCTGGAAGGGCACGATCCTCGTCACCATCCTGTCGATGATCTTCGGTGTTGCCGTCGGAGTGGTACTGGCGGTAATGCGGCTGTCCGACAACCCCGTTCTCAAAGGAGTGGCGTGGATCTACACCTGGTTCTTCCGCGCGATCCCGCGCTACGTGCTGCTGACGATCATGGGTGCGCTTGGCGTCCTCTTCACAGCGGGCCTGGCGATCGGCGTGCCGTTCGATTGGAAGATCATCGACTGGCTCGGGCTGTCCGGCAGCTGGCGCTTCGCCACCTTTGACGCCAACGCCATCTTCGTTGGCCTCATCGGCGGCGTGATCGGCTTGGCCGCCTCGGAGGCCGCGTACATGGCCGAGATTGCGCGCGCCGGCATCCTCAGTGTGGACACGGGTCAGATGGAGGCCGCGCAGGCCCTCGGCATGAGCCGTGGCAAGGCGATGCGCCGGGTCGTGCTGCCGCAGGCGATGCGTGTCATCGTGCCGCCGACAGGCAATGAGACCATCGCCATGCTGAAGGACACCTCGCTGCTCATCGCCATTCCGGTAGGCACCGAGCTCTTCTTCCAGCTGCAGGCCATCGGCGCGCGCACCTTCCAGGTCTTCCCGATCCTGGTCGCTGCCACGCTCTACTACCTGATCGCCTCCAGCGTCCTGATGGTCGGCCAGGCCTATCTCGAGAAGAGGTTCGGCCGCGGATTCGGCACGGTGAGCTCGGACAAGGACAAAGCGGCCAAGGGCCTGGCAGTTGGGAGCGCGAAGTGACCGCCACATCGACCGGGGCCGACCACCTCGTACGCGCCCTCAATGTCACCAAGTCGTTCGGCAGTAACGAGGTCTTGAAAGGGATCGACCTCACCGTCGACCCCCGAGAAGTCGTGTGTTTGCTCGGGCCCAGCGGGTCCGGCAAGACCACCTTCCTGCGCCTGATCAACCAAATGGAAAGTCTCACGGGTGGCCGAATCTGGGTTGCCGGCGAGCTCATCGGCATCGAAGACCGCAACGGCAAATTGCATGTTCGCAAGGACAAGGACATCGCGCGGCAGCGGTCCCGGATCGGGATGGTCTTCCAACGCTTCAACCTCTTCCCGCACATGACCGCTCTGGAGAACGTGATGGAAGCACCAGTCAAGGTCAAGAGGCTGCCCAAGGCTGACATAAAGCGCGAGGCCCTGGAGCTCCTGGACATGGTGGGCCTTGCGGACAGGGCCAGCTTCTATCCGTCGCAGCTCTCAGGTGGGCAGCAGCAGCGGGTAGCGATCGCCCGGGCCCTGGCGATGAAACCGGAACTGATGCTTTTCGATGAGCCCACCTCGGCGCTCGACCCGGAGCTGGTGGGCGAGGTCCTCGGTGTCATGCGCAATCTCGCCCAAGAAGGCACCACCATGATCGTGGTTACCCACGAGATGGGCTTCGCGCGCGAGGTCGCCGACCGCGTGGTCTTCATGGATCAGGGCGTCGTCGTCGAGGAGGGAGCGCCGAACGAGGTGCTCCTGAGCCCCAAGGAGGAACGCACCAAGTCATTCCTCCGACGGGTCAAGCAGCAAGCTGAGGCCGAGGCTGCGCACGACGAGGAACTCATCCACACCCTGGAAGTCATTGGCGACTAGGAACTGGCGGTCGCCTAGAGCTGCGTCTTATCGGCAGGCGGCCCGACGAAGACCGCGGTCGACCGAGGGTGCAGTACACCGACCAGAACGGCAATCGCCAATGCGGCTAGAGCCACCGATATCCACGTGGTGACACCGCCTCTGAAGCTCCAAGCGATCGGCAGCAAGATCAGTTGTGCCACAACTGCCGGCCCCCTGCTCCACCGCTTGCCTAGAAACACCCCTCGTGCCACCAGGAGGAGCAAGAGACCGAAGACTGCCATCAGGATCGTGACACCAACTCCAACCACAGCACGGGCCATCCTGACCTCCGCCAGCGCGACCCCTGCGTACCCGAGCCCGAGCAGTCCTTCCAGCGCAAGCAAGACAGCCGCCACGACGATCGTCAGTGGCCGTCGCCCCCGGGACTGCACATCTGTCATGGCAGCCGTTTTGAGGCAAAAGCAGAGGGTACAACCGGTTGATAGGACCGCAGAGACCGTAACAGGACCGAAATGTGAGGCACCGAACGCTCGAAAGTCTTGTATTGACCCTCAATACTTGAAAGTCTTGGGTGGCGCGAGTCAAGGCTCAGTGTAGAGGACTCGTGGCTTCCCCATCCTGCGGGGTCCTACGCCAGGGGCCCAGAGCAATCAGTAAGGAGTGTAACGCCATGGATTGGCGCCACAGGGCCGCTTGCCTGGACGAGGACCCTGAGCTGTTCTTCCCTATCGGGAATACCGGCCCAGCCCTTCTCCAGATTGAAGAGGCCAAGCAAGTTTGCCGGCGATGCGATGTCAGGGACGCATGCCTGCAGTGGGCGCTGGAAGCTGGTCAGGATCATGGTGTCTGGGGCGGCCTCAGCGAAGACGAGCGGCGAGCGTTGAAGCGCCGCGCCGCGCGGGCGCGCATCCGCACCGCATAACCACAGGCTTCATTCAGCAGCAATGAACGCCGGGAAACTCCCCGGCGTTCTTGCACGTAGAGACCTTCAGTTGTTCAGCTTGTGGGTCACGATGTGCGACACCTGATCCCAGACGAAGGTGACCCTGGAGGTGCCCGCTGGGATGTTAATCGGAATGTCGGCGCCGCCAGCCGCTCCGCCAGCGCCGTCCAAACATGAAGAACTCGCTCTTGCCGCTGCGGCGGTCCGAGCAACAGCCAGCAGGCTTCGACGACCGCGACTATGCCGGTACCGAAAACCTTCCCGCCTCTCGACGCACGAACATGCCGCCTCCGCACTGAGGACGATGAAGGTCTGGCCCAGCGAATCGGTGCGGTAGAGGAAAGTCAACGCTCCAGCCGGGCGTGTCGGGGATGAAGTAACGCGCAGATCTCCCCCGGCCTACAGGGGAATCTCCACAACTGCCTGGGTTCCGGATCCAGCCAGGCGGGGCCCGAGCTGGAAAGAGCCCTCCATCTCGGCGACCAAAGTGTTCACAATCGACAGCCCCAGGCTGCGCGACTTCCGCCAATCAAAGCCGGGGGGCAGCCCTCGGCCGTCATCACTGATCTCCATCCGGAGCCACCCGTCGTACCGGCTGGGCACCACGCGTACCTCGCCGGACTCGTGTGCAAGGCCATGTTCGACAGCGTTCTGGCAGAGCTCGCTGATGATCATTGCCAGGCTGGTTGCGACGTCAGCCGACAGCAAGCCGAAGCTGCCATCGCGGATCGCCGAGACCCCACCCCAAGACGCAGCAACGTCGCCGACCATCCGTAGCAACTCATCAGCGACCCTGTCGAATTCGACGATCTCATCGAAGGTCTGCGAGAGGGTTTCGTGCACGATGGCGATCGATGCGACCCGAGACATCGCGTCTGTCAGGGCAACTCTTCCCTCGGGAGACTCAATTCGTCTCGCCTGCATCCGCAGCAGGGCCGCGACCGTTTGCAGGTTGTTCTTGACGCGGTGGTGGATCTCGCGAATGGTGGCATCTTTGGTGACCAGCTCGCGCTCTTTGCTACGCAAGTCGCTCACATCGCGGCAGAGTACGACGGTACCGACCCGTTCCCGATCGCCGGTCAACGGCAACACGCGGACCATCAAATGCGCCTCTCCGGACACCAGCTCGGTCCGGCGTGCCGTACGACCCGACAACACCGACTGCACGGAGTCGTCCACCGGATCAGGCCCGATCGGCAGCAGCTCTGCCGTCAAGGGCGCCAGATGTTCACCGATGAGATCGCCGCGCAGCCCGAGCCGGCGGTAGGCACTAAGCGCGTTTGGGCTGGCATAAGTCACCTCCCCCGCAGGGTCGAGGCGGATGAATCCGTCACCGACCCGTGGGCTGAACGCCAGGTGAGTTGCGTCGCTGGGAATGGGGAAGGCTCCCACCGTGATCATGCTGGCCAGATCCGCTCCGGCTTCCAGGTAGGCCTTCTCCAGTGAGCTCGGGGCTCGTACGCCAAGCTGACTTGTGTGCTGCTCCACAACCGCAATCACTCGATCGCCGACCTTGACCGGGATGGCATGGGTATCGACTGGGAATCCAGCTTGCAGCTTGCGTTCGCTGGTTCGCACGATCTCGCCTCGGAGGAAGGCCTCCGACACCAGGTGCTCCGGTGAGTAGGCGATGAGGTCGCCAATGACATCGTCGAACAACGAGGTCGCACCGGTGAAAGGACGGATCTGAGCGGCCGCCCAATAAACATTGGGATCGTGGTCGCGCACCCACAGCACCAGGTCGGAGAAGCTCAGATCGGCGAGCAACTGCCATTCCGAGACCAGCAGCTTCAACCAGTGATGGTCGCCCTCAGAGAGGTCGGTGTGCTCGGAGATGATCTCCGACATGGACGGCATGTCGCAAATGTACGGCCGCGGCAAAGATTCGCCGGGCTGTGGCAAAATTGATTGCACTCTGACAGGCGGTCCGCCAGATTCGCCTCCTTCGTCGCTCGCGAACGCATGCCCCAGCCGTTGACGGAACTCAGCCGCGAGCTCCTGCAGTCGGCGAAGCTGCCGCCTGTCATAGTGGGGATATCGTCGCCTGATTGCGAACGTCGGAAAATCGCGCGCTCCTATTTGGACGAGCGAGCAGACACGCTTTTTCGTCGGCGAGCGAGTGAGGAAGACAGGTGTGAGCGCGATTGCGCGAGCAACCACAATGAATGGAGGCCCAGATGGCCAAAAGTGCCCGCAAGCGGCGCGCTCGCAGGAAGAAGAGCGCGAACCACGGCAAGCGTCCCAACGCCTGACTGGGGGACGCCGTAGGACAGTCAACCCCGCGGGAAAGCTCCCGCGGGGTGTCTCTCAGAGTGTCTTGCGGAGCACCGTCAGCTGCGTCACGATCTTCGCTCGGAGGTGGCTCGGCGCGACTTCGCCTCCACAGCATCGATGGACCACTGACTTGACGGCCTCTTCGACATCGAATTTGTCGAGGCAGGCCTCACACATCGCAAGGTGTCTTCGGATCGCGTCACCGCTGGCGGCGTCGATCTCGTTGTCGAGGAACTCATACACCCGCGTGAGTACCTGCTCGCAGTCGTCGAACGATGCATCCTGAGGTCGATCGACGTTCATGTCCTGCTCGCCTCCGCTCGTTTCACGCCTCGTTCTCGCGCGTAGTCGGCCAATAGGCCGCGCAGCTGCGTCCTGCCTCGATTGAGCCGCGACATCACTGTTCCGATCGGAGTGCCCATGATCTCGGCGATTTCCTTGTAGGAGAAGCCTTCGACATCGGCCAGGTAAACAGCCAGCCGGAAGTCCGGAGCGAGTTGCTGCAGAGCTTCTTTCACATCAGAATCCGGCAAGTTCTCCAGCGCGACCATCTCCGCCGACTTCAGCCCACTCGAGGTGTGCGACTCAGCCCTGGCAAGTTGCCAGTCCTCCACCCGCTCCCCGTCAGAGAGCTGCGGTTCCCGCTGCTTCTTCCGGTAAGAGTTGATGTAGGTGTTGGTCAGGATCCGATACAGCCATGCCTTGAGGTTCGTGCCCGGGGTGAACTGATGAAACGACGCATACGCCTTGGCATAGGTCTCCTGCACGATGTCCTCAGCGTCGGCCGGGTTACGAGTCATGCGCAACGCACCGGCGTAAAGCTGATCAAGGTATTGCAATGCGTCACTCTCGAAACGCGCATGTCGTTCGTCCGCCGTCTCGACGTCACCGGCATCGCTGTTTGGCGCGCTCGCGCCGGAGGCATTGGGGCCGCTGGGCATGGTCATCACGTATGAGAGTAGTGGCGACCTAGACTGCATCGACTGCTTGTCCCATCCGTCCACCAACAGGGGCATGTGATGTGCAACGCGGTCACTGTGTCGATATTCCCGCTGCAGCTGCGATGAATCGGCTTACCTCGGCAACGAGAGTCATGCGGAGATCAGCTGGCGTGAATGCTGAGGACTTTGCGATCCGGTAGCCGTGGTCGACCCCAGGCAACTCCACAACCTGGACGTCTTCGGCGGTCCCAATCGCCGCACGGATCTCCTCCGGAGTCCCGAAGCTGTCCTTGCTGCCTTGCAGGACCAATCTGGGCGCGCTGGGAGCCAAAAGCTCCGCGGCACGGGACCTCTCCGGCCGGCCAGGAAGGTGCAGCGGGAACGCCAGGCAAACAATCGCAGCCGGATCCGTAACCGACGCCGTCCGGCATGCCACACGGGCGCCGGCGCTGCGGCCGCCAACCACGAGCTGATGCTGGGCCCATTCCTGTTCCTTGAGCCAGCCCAACGCGGTACGCCACGCCTCGTCCAGCTTCGGCGGTTGCGCGCCCACTGTGCGGCCAGCAGTACGCCAAGGCTGCTCGAACCGCACCACAGTCGTGCCGCGTGCGGGCATGCTTGTGGCCAGCAGCTCAAGATCAGCAGCGCCGACGCCGCCGCCTGCGCCGTGGCCGAGCACGAGGAGCGAACTCGGCTGCTCGGCAAGATCGACGAACAACCTGCCTGGCCCTTGCGGTGTGTCTACAGCTTCCACCGTCGAGGTCATGATCAGATCAGCGTCTCCTGATCAGGTATTGGTTCTGGCTCGGCCGCAAGCGGCTCGATGAGCGATGGATTGTTGTTCTCAACGCTGTTGACCTCTGTGGAAACCGCGTACGCCTCGAGGGCAGCTGCCTCGGTGACCGCAAGAAGCTCCAGCGCATCCTTCGGATCGGTGATCGTGGGATCCAGCCAAGCGTCAATGGCATCGCGGGTGACCACCATGGGCATTCGATCATGGATGTGCCCGGCTGCATCCGTGGCGTGAGTTGTGATCACTGAGCAGGTGCGCAGCCAGGCTGAGTCGTCGCTGGCGTCTTTGTCTGGGTCGCGCCAGATCTCATAGATGCCGGCCATCACCAGCAGTCCGCTATCGGCCCGATGGATGAAGAATGGCTGCTTCCTGGGTTTGGCCCGCCCGCTGCCGACGGACGAGCCGCCCGGCGGCTCTCCGGCGTACCACTCATAAAAGCCATCCGCCGGCAGGAGGCATCGGCGAGCACTGAAGGCCCGGCGGAAGGCCGGCTTCTCCGCCACCGTCTCGAGTCGAGCATTGATCATCCGCGAGCCGACCGATGTGTCTTTGGCCCAGGACGGAACCAACCCCCAGAACAGCGGAGCGAGCCGGCGCCGAACCTCGCCCGTGTCCTTCACCCGCCGCTCGAAGATGGCTGGCACCGCCACCGTCGGAGCCACGTTGTAATCCGGTCCGGGCAGGCCGTCGAACAGATCGTCGACCTCGAACTCCTCCATCAGGTCCTGCGGACTGGCGGATGATGCGTAGCGTCCGCACATGACTCGAGCGTATCTGGGGACGCTGACAGACGTCCTAGTGACTGGTGAGAAGGAGGGACCCATGCCGCTGAAGAACTACGGAGTGCTAGTCGGTCGAGTAGTGGCTAGTCGGGCGGAGGGCGGCGCCGACAGCCCTCACTTTCAAGTGCACATCCGCGGCTCCGATACCGATTTCAGGATTGCGGTCAACGTGCTGTCCAAGGAGAAGCCGTCGGAGCTGCTGTATTTCGCCGACGAACACTTCAGCCATCCTCTGCTTGCGCTGCTGGCCACGCTGCCCGAAGGATTCACCGAGCTCCCGAGTCAGCGCGGTGGAGTCGCCTTGGACTTCATCCGTGGCAATCTTTTCGAGCGCACCGCCATGAAGGTCATGCCGGCCACCTCTCCGGGACCCGACAACGACCTAGCCGACAAACTTGACCACTTCGTCAACCGTGCCTCGGCTGACCCACAGGCGCTGGTCTATGCCTTCGGTCAGCGATGGGGTCCGGAACCAGGCGTCCCAGACAAGATCTTCGGTTTCGAACCGGGGAATGGGGTGCACGACATCCACATGAACCAGGGCAACAGCATCGAGTTCGTTCGCGACGACGGCGTCTGGCAGGACGGCGGGCTGCTATTGCACTTTCCGACGACCGAGCAGTGGCTGGCGATCTTCCTGGCCTTCCAGAGCCAGGCCTGGCACACCGATGATCTGACCGGGCATGCGATCACCGGGAGCGAACCCGATCACACACTGCGGATCATCGCCGCCCTGGTGAACCCAATGGGGCCGGCGCCCGAGACCGAAACCGTGACCCTGCTCAATCCTGGTACCGAAGCAGTTGATCTTGCTGGTTGGTCGCTGGTCGACCGACAGGCGCGCATGGTGATGCTCGACGCCATGATCATCCCGCCTGGGGAGGCAGTCCGGCTGACACTGATAGCACCGCTGCAGCTTGGCAACAACGGAGGGCTTCTTACCCTGCTGAATCCGGCAGGGCTGAAGGTCGACGGCATCGCGTACACCAGAGATCAGGCTCGAGCTGAAGGTCGCACGCTGGTCTTCTGATCACCGTCGTGGGGCACCAGCCGAGCTGACGGGGACGGTCCGGGCGCAGGGAAAACCTAAGATGGTTGAAACCTGGTGCGCACTGTGCCTCACGGCCACCCCCAACCACCACGTTTCCCTGCACCCGGGACCATATCCGTTGGCGCCTCGATTGATGCCGGGCGCTTCATAGCTGGCCAAAACGGGCACCCTATTGATGGGCGAGGGTGCATTCAGGGTAGGAATGTGTCATGACCTTGCTGCGCGCTGTCCCTCGGGCCATGCTGGCCTCCTATTTTGTGGCGTCTGGGATCAAGGCAATCCGTGATCCCGAATCACTGGTTCCAGCGGCGGAGCCACTCGCCGATCGCGTCGTACCGCTGGTCAAGCAGTACTCACCTGAGCAGGTGGCAAGCGTCGTGCCGGAGAACACCGTCACCTTGGTGCGCGTCTTCGGCATTGCTCAGGTGTTGGGCGGCACCGCGCTGGCAACCGGCAAAGGCCGGCGGCTTGGCGCCTTGCTGCTCGCGGGCACTCTTGTGCCGAGCACTATCGCTAAACACCCCTTCTGGACGGTGCAAGACCCGGACGAGCGGGCGCAGGACCGCAGTCACTTCCTAAAGAATGTGAGCCTGCTCGGCGGAGTGCTGATCGCATCCGCTGACACCGAGGGCAAGCCGAGCCTGGCCTGGCGTGCTCAGAAGGGCGGCCAATCGCTGGCGAAAGAGACTCGCAAGGCTTCAAAGAAGCTCGCAAAGAGCACCGGCAGGGTCACCGGCGGTGCCAATGATCTGGCGGAATCGGCAGTGGCGACCGGCATTTCACTTGTCGATGCCCTCGCCGACTCCTCGCGAAGGGTACGGAAGCAGGCAGCCAAGCAGTTGAAGGAAGCCAAGGCGCTCGCCGCTCAGCAGGCTGCGAAAGCCCAGGAGGCTGCCGCCAAAGCGGCAAAGCAGGCCGAGAAGGAAGCGCGCAAGCAGGCCAAGAAACAAGCGCGCAAGCAGGACAAAGTCGCCTCCAAGAAGCCGAAGAAGATCGGCAAGAACGTTCAGCTTGGCGACAACTGACTTCCCTGACGCCGACTTGCCAGAAGCTCGGTGCCATATGTGGTGTTGAGCTTCTGCCAAGTCGGCGGTCTTGGGGTGGTGAGGCATCGCGGGCGCCTAGGATCTGAGGGGTGTCTGGATTTCGAGGATGGGCGGCGCCGGAGGCGCTGGCACCGATCACCGCGACCGTGGTTCTTCCGGGTTCCAAGTCGGAGACGAATCGGGCGCTAGTCCTGGCGGCGCTGTCGAGTGGGCCGTCGGTGATCACCGGCGGCCTGGAGGCGCGTGATACCCAGCTGATGCGCGACGCGCTGCGTACCCTCGGCGTGGACATCGTCGAGCTCGACGGTGAGTGGCAGGTCACCGGGCCCAAAGCCTTTGCTGCTGGTGGTGTCATCGACTGCGGTCTTGCGGGGACGGTGATGCGTTTCGTTCCCCCGATCGCCGCCCTTGCGCACGGGACGGTGCGATTCGACGGCGACAAGCAGGCCTACGCGCGGCCGATGGCGCCGCTGCTGGGTGCACTCAAACGCCTCGGCGCCAGGGTCGACGGCAACGGCCACTCGCTTCCGTTCAATCTCACCGGCGATCCTCAGCTACCAGGTGGCGACATCATCGTCGACGCTTCGGAGTCCAGCCAGTTCCTCAGCGGCCTCCTCCTCGCCGGCGCCCGATACACCGACGGCATCGACATCCAGCACATCGGAGATGAGATCCCCTCCCGTCCCCATGTCCAGATGACGCTGGCGATGTTGCGTACCCGCGGCGTCGAGATTGATGACACCAGACACAACCGCTGGCTGGTCTCTCCCGGCACCATCCAACCCGTTGACGTGACAATTGAGCCTGACCTGTCCAACGCGGCACCGTTTCTGGCTGCAGCCGCCATCACCGGGGGCACGGTCACAGTGCCGAACTGGCCGAATACGACGATCCAGCCGGGCGACGCGATCCGCGACATCCTGCAGCGCTTCGGCGCCGACGTCACCCTCGATGGCAGCAACCTTCAGGTGCGGGGCACCAATCACATCCACGGAGTTGATCTTGATCTGAGCGACGCTGCCGAGCTGACGCCGGTGGTCGCGGCAGTCGCCGCCCTCGCCGACGACACCAGCCATCTCAGGGGTATCGCACATATCCGCCATCATGAGACTGATCGGCTGGCGGCCCTTGAGACCGAGCTGGATCGTCTGGGCGGTCACGTCAGGCAGACCGGCGACGGTTTGACTATCCACCCTCGAATTCTGGGGGGCGACCTCTGGCACACCTACGCTGATCATCGGATGGCTCAGGCCGGAGCACTGTTGGGTTTGCTGGTTCCAGAGATCGTGCTCGACGATATCGGCTGTACCGGTAAGACAATGCCGGAGTTCGAGCAGCTCTGGACACAGATGATCAATGACTCGGCGCAGGAGTCGGACGAGGCGATCTCGTAGTGACCCAGGTCGACCGCGACGAGTATGAAGCGTTCGACCGTCCAGGACGTCGCAGCAGCCGGCCTCGTACCAAAGACCGACCTGACTACGCCGATGCCGAGACCGGCATGGTCATTACGGTGGATCGCGGTCGCTTCCGGGTGCTGATCTCTGACCGGGACGTGACCGCAACGAAGGCGCGTCAACTTGGGCGGACGGGCGTCATCGTCGGTGATCGGGTCCGCCTGGTTGGTGATACGTCGGGCACCGAGGGCACGCTGGCGCGCATTGTCGAAGTTGAGCAACGCCAGACGGTGTTACGCCGCACGGCCGATGACGACGATCCGTACGAGCGGCCCATCGTTGCCAACGCCGATCAACTCGTCATCGTCACTGCGCTTGCAGACCCGCCGCCACGTACCGGGATGATCGACCGCATCCTGGTTGCCGGATACGACGCCGGCATCGAGCCACTGCTCTGCCTCACCAAAGCCGATCTTGCCTCGCCCGACGCGCTGATCGCCCAGTATGAGCCGCTCGGTATCCCGATCGAAGTGGTCTTCCCCGGCGCTGAACTGGACCCGCTGCGCGCCAGGCTCCGGGGCCACCGAAGTGTCTTTGTGGGCCACTCCGGGGTTGGCAAATCCACCCTGGTCAACGCCTTGATCCCCGGTGCCGATCGCGCGATCGGTGCGGTCAACGTGGTGACGGGACGCGGCAGACACATATCATCCTCGGCGATCGCGCTCCGATTGCCGGATTCCACGGACTCCGATCAACCAAGCTTCTCGGGGGGGCACGGGGGGGTCGTCCCCCCCGCTCAGCCAAGCCCCTCGGGGGGGCACGGGGGGGTCGTCCCCCCCGCTCTGCAGGGCTGGGTTATCGACACCCCCGGCGTACGCTCGTTCGGCCTCAGCCACGTCAGCCGTAATCGGATCATCGCCGCCTTCCCCGACCTGCAGGCGATCGCTGAAGACTGTCCACGCGGTTGTCGTCACGATGACGCAGCGCCGGAGTGCGCGTTGGACACTGCTGTCGCGAACGGCGATCTCTCGCCCACCCGGCTTGACTCTTTTCGCCGCATGCTGGGCTCCGGCCAGTAGCGTAGGCACATGCCCGTCCCCGACACCGCGAGAACAGGGCCCAACGATGCGCTCCACCGCGGCCTTACCGATGACCTGCGGCTGGCCCATCTGCTCGCCGATGACGCCGACTCCATCACGATGAGCCGGTTCAAGTCACTCGACCTGCATGTCACTTCAAAGCCCGATCTCACACCGGTATCCGACGCCGATACGGCGGCCGAGCAGGCCATCCGCCGCACCCTCGGCCGGGCCCGACCACGTGATGCCGTCCATGGAGAGGAGATGGGCGACACCGGCTGGGGGCCGCGCCGCTGGGTGATTGACCCGATCGATGGCACCAAGAACTTCGTCCGTGGAGTGCCGGTATGGGCGACCCTGATAGCCCTGATGGTCGGCGACAGGCCGGTTATGGGTGTGGTGAGCGCGCCCGCTTTGGGTCGCCGCTGGTGGGCGAGCCTGGGCGGCGGAGCGTACGCCGGCAAATCGTTGATGTCGGCCAGCCAAATCCACGTCTCCAACGTGGCGAGCATCGAGGACGCCTCGCTCAGCTACGCCTCGATCGCTGCATGGGTCGAGTCGCACCAAGGCCAGCAGTTCGTCGACCTGCTGCGACGATGCTGGCGGACCCGGGCATACGGCGACTTCTGGTCTTACATGCTGCTCGCTGAGGGCGGCGTCGACATTGCGTGCGAGCCTGTGTTGGAGCTGCACGATATGGCCGCATGCTCGATCATCGTGACTGAGGCAGGCGGCAGCTTCACTGATCTTGACGGTCGTCCGGGACCGTTGGGAAGCGGTGGATATGCCACCAATGGCCTGCTGCACAATGCCGTGCTGGCCCAGCTCGCCCTCAAGAACGGCACCGATGATCATGATTGATGATCAAGACGCTGCGTGATCACTCCCGCGCCTGACGCGGACGCGACTGCCCCCACCGACCGCATTCTTGGCGTCCTGCTGGCTGCCGGAGCCGGGCGTCGCGCCGGTGGACCAAAGGCGCTGCGGGTCGACGCCGACGGTACGTCCTGGTTGCTGCGCTCCATCGCCGTGCTGCGGGACGGTGGCTGCGCCGCGGTGATCGTGGTTCTCGGCTGCCAGGCCGCTCGTGCCCGCGACGTGCTGGTCAAATCGACCCTCGCTGAGGACCCGATGATCACCGTGGTCGAGGCCTCGAATTGGGAGCAGGGCATGGGTAGTTCGCTACGCAGCGGCCTGTTGGCCGCCCGATCGGCGTCATGGCGGGCCCTGCTCGTGCACCTCGTCGACCTGCCTGACGTGACGGCCGAGGTGGTGCGCCGCCTGATCCGCCAAGCGCCGCCTGGCACCGCGTCCCTCGCCCGCGTCACCTACGGCGGCCGACCAGGCCACCCGGTCCTCGTCGGCCGCGACCATCTGGAATCGATCATGGCCAGCCTGACCGGAGACAGCGGAGCCAAGGGTTATCTCGCACGCCACAGCGCTCATAGTGTGGAATGTGGTGATCTGGCCAGCGGCCAGGACTACGACACGTAGTGCCAGTAACGAAGGCGGAGGGAGGGCAAGCTGTGTCGACCGCCGCCACTCTGAGTCCTGCCACGATCGGCGATGCGCTGCGGAGCACTGGCTACCTTCCCAGCGAGGGGTTGTCGACCGTCCTTTTCCTGGCCACAGCGATGAAACGGCCGCTCCTGCTGGAAGGTGAACCTGGCACAGGCAAGACGTCCCTTGCCGAGGCCTGGGCGACCGTCACCGAGGCAGAGCTCATTCGACTGCAGTGCTATGAGGGCATCGAGGCAAGCCAGGCCCTATATGACTGGGATTTTCCCCGGCAGATCCTGCACCTCCGGGCCGTCGAGGCGGCCACCGGAGATGATCTTGATGTCAGCGCACTCGAGGCGTCGCTGTTCCACGAGCGGTTCCTGCTGGAGCGGCCCATTCTGAAGGCCCTACGATCCCCGAATGCGGTATTGCTGATCGATGAGATCGACCGAGCTGACGACGAGTTCGAAGCCTTTTTGCTCGAGGTGCTGTCCACCTTCTCTGTCACCATTCCCGAGTATGGGGAGGTAAGGGCAGCAACCCCGCCGATGGTCGTGATCACCTCCAATCGAACGCGCGAACTGCATGACGCCCTCAAGCGCCGCTGCCTCTACCACTGGATCGACCATCCACAGCTGGCGCGCGAGATCGAGATTATCCGGACCCGATTGCCAGATGTGAGTGTGGAACTCGCGACTCAGGTGGCGTACGCGGTGCAGCGGATCCGTGCCAGCGATGAGATCCTGAAGCCGCCGGGCGTTGCCGAAAGCCTCGATTGGGCGCGCGCTTTGGAGCGCCTGGGCCACGAGCAGCTGGACGTCGCGTCCGCGGCCGAGACTCTGGGTGCAGTTCTGAAGTACCGAGAGGATGCCGAGCGAGTCCGTCGCGCCCTGGACGCGATTCTCGCTCGGTAACCGGCAATGACTGCTTCGAGAGTACTGGCGGCTGACGAACTGCTCGTCGGCTTCGCCCACGTGCTTCGGGCAGCTGGCATGGCCGTGACTCCGGACCGGACAAGCGCCTTCGTCGAAGCAGTCGCACTGACCGGCTTCAATGATCGAGCAGCGACATATTGGTCCGGCCGCGCGACTCTTTGCTCCTCGCTGGACGACAGCGAGCTTTACGACAAGGCCTTCACCGCCTGGTTCACCGCCTCACCTGGAGAATCCAGACCCGCCACGCCGGTTCCAGCGGCACGCCAGCCGCAGGCCTCACTGGCACCTGAATCCGAGGCTGGGAATGTGTGGGGCGATGACCTTCTCCCGGCGCGCGCGAGCATCGCGGAGGTGTTGCGCCACCGCGATCTGGGCACTCTCACCGAGCAGGAGCGAGCGGAGCTGGCCACGCTCTTCGACAGCCTCGAGGTGGACGCGCCTCTCCGGCGGGCGCTTCGACGGCGGCCCCATCATCGCGGCTCGGTAGATCTACGACGTACGCTGCGCGCCCAGCTGCGTTCCGGCGGCGAACTCATCCGGCTCCGCCGCCGCCGTTCCGGCGTACGTCGCCGGCGAGTCGTCATGTTGATCGACATATCCGGCTCGATGCAGCCATACGCGGACTCCCTGCTGCGTCTGGCGCATCGCATCGTCCGTGCGATGCCCAACCAGGCCGAGGTCTTCACCATTGGTACCCGGCTCACCAGGATCAGCCCGGCTCTCCGGGTGCGGCAGGCCGACGAGGCGCTGGCTGCGGTGGGGCGGCTCGTACCTGACTGGTCCGGAGGCACTCGGCTGGGCGAGGTGATCGGCGCATTCCTGAGCCGTTGGGGCCGCCGCGGGCTGGCGCGCAGTGCAGTCGTCGTCATCGCCAGTGATGGCTGGGAGCGTGGCGATGCGCGGTTGCTCGGTGAGCAGATGCGGCAGCTCCGGCTGCTCGCGTACGCAGTGATCTGGATGAACCCGCATCGTGGAAAGCCGGGGTACGCTCCGATCCAGACCGGTATTCAGGCCTGTCTGCCTCATCTTGATCGGATGGTCGCGGGACATTCGCTGGCGACATTCGCAGAACTTCTGGAGGTAATCGCCAATGCCTGAGCGCTGCGAGCGTCGGGGATCGCTCGCCGTCGCACGAGGAGGAGCGAGCGGAGGCGCTCTTTCCTCTGCGAGCGACAGACGGCGGGTTCCAAGCGCGATGCGCGAGCAGCTCCAGAAGGAGCGCACCGATGCGTGATGTCCTCAGCGATCTGCTGGCCTGGTGGCGGTTAGGCGAGACCGTCGGCATGGGCACCGTCGTCGGCACTTGGCGTTCAGCGCCCCGGCAGCCCGGAGCGGCCATGCTGGTTGGGCCCGATGACTCGGCGGTGGGATCGGTATCGGGAGGCTGCGTGGAGTCCGCGGTCTACGCGCTTGCGCAAGAGGTGATCAATGACGGCCACCCGGTGCTGCAGCGCTACGGCGTCAGCGACAACGACGCCTTCGCTGTCGGCCTGACGTGCGGTGGGATTCTCGATGTCTTCGTAGAGAAGGTGTCGCAACAAACGTTCCCCGAGCTCGCCGACATTGCGGCCGATATCGACGTCGGCCGCCCCGTAGCCGTCGCCACGGTGGTCGAACATCCAGACGCCACGAGGCTGGGCCTGAGGATGATCATCCGGCTGGCTGAAGACTCCCCTATCGCCGGCTCGCTGGGCAGCCCGCGAGCCGATGCCGCCGTCGCCGACGATGTCCGCGGCCTGCTGGCGACGGGCAAGACCGAGCTGCTCACTTACGGTCCGGAGGGTCAGCGGCGCGGCGAGGGGATGCGCGTCTTCGCGGCCACCTACGCGCCCCGCCCCCGGATGCTGGTCTTCGGGGCCATCGACTTTGCGGCCGCTGTTGCTCGGCTCGGAAGCTTCCTGGGATACCAGGTGACTGTGTGTGACGCGCGACCTGTGTTCGCGACCAGGACCAGGTTCTCCGATGCAGACGAAGTGATCGTCGACTGGCCTCATCGCTATTTGGCATCAGAAGTCGAGGCGGGCCGGATCGATGCCCGCACAGTTATTTGTGTGCTCACCCACGACCCGAAGTTCGACGTACCGGTCCTAGAGATTGCGCTTCGGCTGCCACAGGTCGGTTATGTCGGTGCCATGGGTTCACGGAAGACCCATGAAGAGCGTCTCCAGCGGCTGCGCGAAGCAGGGCTCACTGATGCTGAGATCGGACGACTGTCAAGCCCGATCGGCCTTGATCTCGGCGCGCGTACACCGGAGGAAACCGCCGTCTCGATCGCGGCCGAGATCATTGGCCAACGCTGGGGCGGTCAGGGCGGCCGTCTCGCGGAGCTGGGCGGACGCATCCACCACTCAGCGTCTTGACGCACTGCGCCTGTACCCAGCTTTCTGACGCTGTACATGGCATGCACCGCACCTGTACCCAGTTTTCTCACGCTGCACACGGCATGCACGCCATGCACAGCGTCAGCATCCCACGCAGCGTGGGATGCTGAATTCTCTTGATCTTGCAAAGGAACTGCGGCCGCACCCCAGGGTTTCCATGATCATCTTAGAGAGTTACATTAACCTCCAAGGCCGGCACCGTCGCCAGCCAGCCACGCAATCACGCGCTCCGGGGGCGACAGTCATCCGAAAGGGAGTGGCGTATGCGAATTTCAGTAGCTGTCGACGGAGTCACCTATACAGATGATGTCGAGCCGCGAACACTTCTGGTGCAGTATCTGCGATACGGGCTAGGCAAGATCGGCACGCTGGTCGGCTGTGACACGACCAACTGCGGTAGCTGCACCGTCCACCTCAACGGACTGAGTGTGAAGTCGTGCACGGTGCTCGCCGTCCAGGCCGACGGATGCGAGGTAACCACTATTGAGGGCCTGGCCAGCGATGGGGAGCTACATCCGGTGCAGCGCGCCTTCCACGAGAACCATGCACTGCAGTGCGGGTTCTGTACCCCGGGAATGATCATGCAAGCGGTGTCGCTACTGGAGGAGAATCCTGACCCATCGGACCGCGAGATTCGCGACGGACTCGAGGGCAACCTGTGCCGGTGCACTGGTTACCAGAACATCGTCAAGGCCGTGCGGCAGGCAGCGGGGAGCCTCCAATGACCATCACAGAAGAATCTCCCGAGACCACCCTCGAGGTTGGCCGCTCAAGGCTCCGCAAAGAGGATCAGCGGCTGATCACAGGTCGGACTCGATTCACCGACAATCTCACCGTCCCCGGCATGCTGTTCCTCGGCATGGTACGCAGCCCTATCGCACACGCGAAGATCACCTCTATCGACGTGGCCGAGGCGAAGGCCTCACCCGGTGTGGTCACGGTCTTCACGGGAGCTGATCTTGCCGACGATGTGGGCCCAATGCCGTGTGGCTGGCCGCTCTCGCCCGAGGATCATGTCCCGGAGTACTACCCGGTCGCGAGGGAGGAAGTCAACTTCGCGGGCGAAATTGTGGCAGTGGTCGTGGCCCGGAGCGCCCAAGCTGCCCGCGACGCGACGGAGCTGGTCGATGTCGAGTACGAAGATGAGCAGGTTGTCCTCGATCTCGCGGCTGCCGCGGCTGGGCCTCCCTACGTCCACCCAGACTGGGAGACGAATGTGTCGACCCATTGGATCTTCGACTCGGCCGAGGCGGGCACCGGTGCCGATGTCAAGGCTGAGATCGAAAAAGCTCGCCAGGACGGCATCGTGCTGGAGCGGACCTTCCGGCAGCAGCGGTTGATTCCGGCCTTCATGGAACCGCGTTCCTTCCTGGTCGACCCGACCGGTGACCAGATCGTCTTCTGGTCATCGACGCAGGTGCCACACTTTCTGCGCGTCTTCACTGCAATTGCGACAAACACCCCTGAACACAAGATCAGGGTGATCGCACCGGATGTCGGCGGCGGCTTCGGCGGCAAGTTGGAGGTCACGCCCGAAGAGTTCATTACCTTTACGGTGGCCAAGAAGCTGGGCAAGCCAGTCAAGTACACCGAAACCCGCAGCGAGTCTTTGCAAGGTGCCCACCATGGCCGGGATCAGGTGCAACGGTTGACGCTGGCCGCGACCAAGGAGGGCAAGGTCACCGCACTGCACGTCGACCTACTTGCCAATATGGGCGCGTACATGGGTCTGGTGGGCCCGGCCATTCCCATCCTCGGCGCGTACATGTACAACGCGATCTACAAGTTCGCCGCCTACCGCTTCGAGGTCAAAAACATCTTGACCAACATGGTCCGCACTGATGCCTATCGCGGGGCCGGCCGCCCCGAGGCGACGTACGCCATCGAGCGACTCATGGATGATCTTGCAGTCGAGCTGGACTTGGATCCCTTGGAGCTGCGGGCCAAGAACTGGATCACCGCCGAGGAGTTTCCGTTCACCACCGTGGCCGGATTTGAATACGACTCCGGCAACTACGAGGCAGCCACCGCAAGGGCCAAGGAACTGTTCGACTACGACGGGCTGCGGGCTGAACAGGCCGAACGCCGTGCCCGCAAAGACCCGGTACAGCTCGGGATCGGCATCTCGACATACACCGAGCAATGTGGGCTCGCCCCGTCGCGGATACTCGGGAAGCTGAACTACATAGCCGGCGGCTGGGAACACGCTGAGGTGCGGATGCTCCCACTTGGCACGGTCGAGGTCGTTGTCGGAACGAGCCCTCACGGACAAGGACATGAGACAGCCTGGAGCCAAATCGTGGCCGACAAGTTGGGGGTGGCTTTTGAGGATGTGGAAGTGCTGCATGGCGACACCCAGATTGCTCAGCGTGGCCTCGACACCTACGGCTCCCGATCACTTGTCGTCGGCGCGACCGCGGTGCTCAAGGCCGCCGACAAGGTGATCGAGAAGGCCAAACCCATCGCAGCGCACTTCTTGGAGGCAAGCGAGAATGATCTTGAGTTCAGAGGCGGCCACTTCTGGGTCAAGGGCACTGATACAGGCAAGTCGCTGGCTGAGATTGCCTTCGCCGCCCTCCAAGCGCATGCCTGGCCCGAGGGAATCGAGCCGAACCTGGATTCAACGGCGTCCTTCGACCCTGACGTCTACTCCTATCCGCACGGCACCCACCTCGCAGCCATTGAGGTGGACACCGAGACCGGAGCTGTGGCCATCCGCAAGTACGTCGCCGTCGACGACATTGGGAAGGTGGTCAATCCGATGATCGTCGAGGGACAGGTACACGGCGGACTGACCCAGGGCATCGCGCAAGCGCTCTTCGAGGAGGCTGTCTACGACGACAACGGAACACTGGTCACCGGGTCGTTCGTGGACTACCTCGTGCCGTCAGCGCCCGACCTGGTCGACTTCGTCACCGACCGCACCGAATCGCCCGCATTCAGCAACGAGCTCGGCGCAAAGGGGGTCGGCGAAGCTGGCACGATTGCCTCAACTCCGGCCATCGTCAATGGCATCCTCGACGCATTGCGCCCCCTTGGGGTGACCGATATCGAGATGCCGTGTACGCCAATGCGCGTCTGGAAGGCCATCCAAGGTGCCAAACCCATGACCCAGGATTCCGCAACACCTGGCGAAGCCCAACCTCACTTCAGCAGCAAGGGGGACAACCCCCTTGAACCCCCGCCGCGCGCGCAAGAACACACGGGAGCGCGCGGTGCCGATACCGAAGGAGGGCAGGCATGATTCCCGCGGCTTTCGATTACAAGGCACCCACCAACCTGGACGAGGCGCTGCAAATGCTCGCAGCGGGCGGCGACGATGCCAAGATCATCGCTGGTGGGCAGAGCCTGCTTCCGGTGATGAAGCTCCGGCTCGCGGCGCCCGAGCTGCTGATCGACTTGGCCAAGATCGATTCGCTCAAGGGTGTCCGAGACGACGGCGACGCGATCGTCATTGGAGCGATGACGCCATACTTCGAGGTCGTGGGCGATCCACTCGTGGCCGAGCATGCATCGCTGATCGCCAGATGCGTCGAGACGGTGGCCGACCCACAAGTTCGGCATCGAGGAACCATTGGCGGGGCTTGCGCGCACGCCGATCCAGCGGGCGATCTTCCCGCACCGATGGTGGCCCTGGACGCCGAGTTCGTGATCGCCGGTCCCGGTGGGCAACGACGAGTCGTAGCAGCAGACTTCTTCCAAGATCTCTTCACAACTGCACTTGGAGATGACGAGATCTTGGTCGAAGTCCGGGTGCCGAAATACACCGGCTGGGGCTCCGCCTACGAGAAGTTCGTCCGAGTGGCGCAACAGTGGGCGATCGCCGGCGTCGCGGCGACCGTCCGGACCGACGGTGGCACCATTACCGAGGCCCGGCTTGCCCTGACGAACATGGGATCGACACCAGTCCGGGCGCGAGCGGCCGAGCAAGCGCTGGCCGGCGTCGCGGTGGAGCCCGATGCCGTCGCGGATGCATTGACCGGCATCGCTGACGGCACAACACCGCCTACCGACCTCAATGGTGACCCGGAGTACCGCAGACATCTAGCGTCGATCTTGGGTCGTCGCGCGGTGCTCGCAGCCGCGCGCAGTTAGGACAGGTGCGCGGTGCTCGCAGCCGCGCGCAGTTAGGACAGGTGCGCGGTGCTCGCAGCCGCGCGCAGATAGGGCGAGTGCGGTGCTAGCAGCTGCCCGCGCGTAGGACAGGATGAACCTATGGACCTGACGCATCGCTTCAGCGTGCCCGCCCACATAGACGAGGCGTGGAACGCCTTCAACAACCCGGAGAAGTTAGCTCCATGCTTCCCCGGCGCCACCATAGACAGCATCGAGGGCGACGAATTCAAAGGTTCGGTGAAGATCAAGTTGGGCCCGGTCGCACTTGTCTACAACGGATCTGGCCGGTACGTGGAACGCAACGATGAGGACCGCCGGGTGGTGATCGAGGCTCGCGGCAAGGACAAGCGTGGAAACGGGACGGCAACTGCGATCGTTACCGCCTCCTTCGCCGAAAGTGGCGAGCAGACCGATGTCGAGGTTCTGACCGACCTAGCGATCACCGGAAAGCCGGCGCAATTCGGGCGCGGAGTGATCTCCGATGTCAGCGACAGGCTGCTGGACCAGTTCCTCGCCTGCGTTTCGGGGCGCTTCACCGAAGGCCTCGGCGCGGCCGAGGAGGCAGGGCCGAGCGAGGAGGCAGGGCCGAGCGCAGTTTCTGCAGCGGATGCCGACACCCGATTCGACGAGGCGGACACCGAGCAGACCCTCGAGCTCGAAACCGTGCCCGGCGCCGCAGCGTCATCCGAAGTCGGGAGCAGTTCGCGTGCCGACGTTGCGCCACCGGTACCGGACGCCGCAACTCCGGCGGCTCCGCGAGGTTCCGAACCCTCCCGCTATAGCTCGCCTCAGGGCGATAGTGGTCAAAGCGAGCTGAATTTGTTCAGCACCGCTGTACCGGTTGTTCTGAAGCGCTACGGCCCGGCTCTCGCCATTGTCGGATTGCTGCTGTTCATCGTGATCAAGATCATTCGACGCAAAGCGTGATCCATCGGTGGACAGGGAGCCCTACGCGGTAACCGTCTGCGTCCTGATCCACCGTGGCGACAGTTTCCTGCTCGTCGTCCGGGCTCCGGGCGTCGGGTACGCGCCGAACATGATCGGAATGATCGGGGGCCACGTTGACGTCACCGATCCCGAAGGCGATGTGCTGGAAGCGACCGCCCGAAGGGAAGTCGCCGAGGAAGTCGGTCTTGATCTTTCTGAGGTGCCGTTGACATATCTGGAGTCGGAGTTCTTCATCACCAACCGCGGTGAGCGGCAGATCACGGTGACGTTCTCAGCCCCAGCGCCAGCAGGCGATGAGCCCTACGTGAACGCACCGGATGAACTGACCGAGGTTTGCTGGTGGACTCTTAACGATCTTGAAGCCGATGCCCGCTGCCCGCTGTGGCTGCCCGCACTCATCCGCCGGGCTGCCCTCCCGTCATGACTGATCATGTGCTCGGCATGTCGAATCATGTGCCCTGAGCCTGTCGAATCATGTGCCCTGAGCCTGTCGAAGGGCACAGTTCGCGCGACAGGCGCCGTCCTGAGCTTGACGAAGGGCTCAGCGCGCACCCGCTAGTCGAGCGCTCTGAGGCGTACGGTCTCTGGCATGCTCTGAAGCTTGTCGATCAACTCAGCTGTCAAAGGGCCGGCGACGTCGGTGATCACATAGCCAAGCTCACCGCGGGTTGACAGCACTTGGCCCTCGATGTTGACCTGGGCGTTCGCCAGCAACCCGTTCACCGTGGCCAGCACCCCAGGCACGTTGTGGTGGATGTGCAACAGCCTGCTACGCCCGGCTATGGCGCCGGTCTGTACCTGGGGCAGATTGACGGACATCGTGGTATGGCCGCTGTCGGCGAAATCGCGCAACTTCCCGGCCACGAACCGACCGATGTCGGTCTGCGCCTCCTCCGTCGAGCCGCCGATATGAGGCGTCAAGATCACGTTGGGAATGCCTTGCAGGCCGTTGTCGAACCGGTCACCGGCGATCTTGGGCTCGTCGGCGAAGACATCCAGAGCGGCACCGGCGATGTGCCCGCTGAGCAGGTGCTTCCGCAGCGCCTCATGATCAACGACGAAGCCGCGGCATAGATTGAGGAACAGGCTCCGCCGGCGCATCTTGGCGAATTGCTCGGCGCCGAAGAGCCCGGCATTCCCGGGTCGACCATCCACGTGCAAAGTGACCGTCTCGGCGACCTCGAGCAGCTCGTCGAGGGTCTCGCAGCGACGCGCATTGCCCAGCGCAAGCTTGTCTGCTACGTCGTAGAAGTAGACGCGCATACCGATCGACTCGGCCACCACAGACAGCTGACTGCCGATGTTGCCGTAACCGACGATGCCCAGGGCGCGACCTCGCACCTCATGCGCGCCCTTGGCCGACTTGTCCCAGATACCGGCGTGCATCTTGGCGTTCTTGTCGGTGAGATGCCGGGCCAACGCAATGATCTCGGCGATGACCAGCTCTACCACGCTGCGAGTGTTGGAGAAGGGCGCGTTGAACACTGGGACGCCCAGCCTCGCAGCAGCTGCCAAGTCGATCTGGTTCGTGCCGATGCAGAAGGCACCAACTGCCAGCAGGCCGGGAGCGGACTCGAGGGCGGTCCTTGTCACGTTGGTCTTCGAGCGAATGCCCAGCAGCTGCACACCCCGCATGGCGTCGATCAGCTCGGCCTCGTCGAGCGCACCCTTGACGGCTTCCACCTCGATCCCACGTTCGGTCAGCAGCCGAACGCCTTCCGGATGGATGTTTTCCAGCAGTAACGCCTTCATGGTTCCTCGTTCGTGATGGGCCGAATGCAGCCACCAGTGTAGGAATCACGACACAACGACTTGACCGACATCTCAGCGCGCAATGCCGAGGACGGAAGGTGCGAGGTCGGTGTAGCTCATCAAGGAGCCTCGCCCTCTTGCAGCAAGCATCGCGTCGAGGCATGCGTCTGTAAACACGTCGGCGGCCGCGGCTAATAGCGTGTTGAAGGCAAACAGTGAGCGCATCGGATCCTCGGCCATTGGTCGGTGAGAGGAAGCAAGGCAGAACACCGTGTCGCCATCGACCATGGAGTGGATCGGCCGGATGGCGCGGGCCATCCCGTCGTGCGCCACCGCTGCAAGCTTGCTGGCTTGAGCCTTCGACAGGATCGCATCAGTCATGACTGCGCCAATCGTGGTGGCGACCGAGGCTTGTGCTGCTGTGAAGGCTGCCGCAAGCGCCTCTCGCTCGGGACGGGTGGGGGGCGTGGCGAACAACTGATTCCGATCAGCCCACAGCCGCCCTGTTGCTGGGTCAACGGCCGATCCTGCCGCGTTCACAACGACAGCCGCTGCGACGGACACCCCAGAGGCGAGTTGGCTTTCCGCATAGCCGAAGCCCGCTTTGATCCCTCCACAGACTGCGCCTGTGCCCGCGCCAACTGAGCCGGTCGCAGGTTGGCTGCTGCTGGCCGCGGCCAACGCCAGCGCTCCAAAATCTGATGTCGGCCGATTGCTGAAGACCCCGCCTCTCCCAAGGTCGAAGAGCACCGCTGCAGGCACGATAGGTACGACATGATGAGGCTCCGGACCGACAGGGAACCCTATCCCGGCCGCCTCGAGACCGAGCATGACGCCATCCGCTGCCGCGAGCCCGTACGCGCTCCCGCCGGTGAGCACGACCGCATGCACCCGTTCGATGATCGTCGTTGGATTCAAGAGGTCGGTCTCTCGAGTTCCCGGGCCACCGCCGCGTACGTCAACGCCACCGACCGCGCCGTCGCGGGCAACTACGACGGTGGTCCCTGTCAGCCAGCCGTCGCTGTCCGCAGTGTGGTGCCCTATCTCAAAACCCTCGATCACCCGCTCATTCTGCCGACTTGTCAGCGTTGCGCTGAGTGGAGAGGAGGACGCGGTAGGGCGCCTCGGGTGAGTTGTGCCTAGCGCGTGGACGACTTCGGTGAGCGCAGCGGCCGAATGGCCGCTGATGAACGAATCGACGTACGGGAGGGCCGCTGCCATCCCGCCGGCGAGCGGGGCGAAGCCGGGCGCCGCAGCCCTTGGGTTGGCCCATACGACCCGATGCGCATGGCGGCCTAGCGCGACCATCTGCCGGGCGAGAACGTTCGGGTCGTCGCGCTCCCAACCGTCGGACACGATAAGCACCACGGCACCGCGGGCCATGCCCCGCCGACCATAGAGATCCATGAACTCGCGCAATGCGCGACCGAGGCGCGTACCACCCGACCAGTCGGGCATCAGTGCCGCGGCGCGCTCCAGCGCGACGTCGGGGTTCGCCGTGCGCAGCGCCGGAGTCAGCCGCGTGAGCCGCGTGCCGAACACGAAGACCTCGGCGTGGGCTCGGGTTGCCGCACCCCAAAGCAGGTGGAGGTAGGCGCGGGCGTACGGCTCCATCGACCCAGAGATGTCGAGCAGGGCGACCAGACGGCGTGGCGTCCACTTGCGGGTACGCCGGATCGGCACGGCTGGGTCTCCGCCCGAGCGTGTGCTGTGACGCAGCGAAGCGCGCACATCGAGCCGGTCACCACGACGATGCCGGCGCCGCCGGCGTGATAACCGCCGTGATGGATTGACTCTGAGCATCCTCAGCAACGGGGCCAGCGCAGCGAGCTCGTCCGCCGTGAGGCGCGCGAAATCGACCTCTGTCAGTCTTTCGTCACTGCTCGCGAGCGTCGGTACTTGGCGGCCGACGTCCTGGCCACCGGAGCCTTCCGACGCCTCGAATCGTCCTTTGGATGGCAGATCCGCCCCAAGCTCCTCGTCGAAGAGGGGAAAGTCGCGCTGCGGCGGCAGGTGGATCTGAGTGGAATCGCCTCGCGACTCGGCAACATCCACGACGCCGCGGAACACGAGCGCGAAGACCGCGTCGAACGCAGCGATGTCGGCCGGCGAACGCAGCAAACTCACTCGAGCACACCAGTACAGCTCGTCGACGGTGCTCGGCACGCCGAGCGTGACGAGTGTCGCCAGCCGGATCGTCTGGTCCGGCGAGACGGCGACGCCTGCCTCGCGGAGCGCCTCGCTGAAGCGGGCCAGCAGCGTCGCGCTGTCCGCTGGGATGTGCGCTGAGCTCGTCGACAGCTCGACGGCGCTGTCCGCGCCTTCGACAGGCTCAGGGCGCATGTTCGACCGACAACCCGGAGGCCCGCGCAAGTTGCTGATCTTCGACGAACTTCAGCACTGAACCGAGCGTCCGATCCACTGTGGTCGTATCCACCGTGCGCACGCCCAGCAACTCGAGCGCGGCAACCCAGTCGATGGTCTCAGCGATGCCCGGCCGTTTCTGCAAGTGCAGCCCACGTAACCGCTCGACCACCCGCGCTGCCTGCTCGGCGAGAAGTCGCGAGCTACCTGGCACACGCCGCCGAACGATCTCGGCCGCGCGCGCCGCTGGTGGGTAGTCGATCCAGTGGAAAAGGCAACGCCGCTTCAGCGCGTCGTGCAGTTCCCTTGTGCGGTTCGACGTCAGCACGACGATCGGTCGGTGCGTCGCATGCACGGTACCGAGCTCGGGAATGGTGACCGCACCCTCGCCAAGCAATTCCAGCAGGAATGCCTCGAAGTCGTCATCGGCGCGATCGACTTCGTCGATGAGCAGGACCGCCGGTCGAGGGCCCGGATGGCGTAGTGCAGCGAGCAACGGGCGGGCGATCAAAAACCCGTCGCTGAATAGGGCATCCTCGGCCAGCTCGATGCCGCGCGCCTCGGCAAGTCGGATCGCAAGCAGTTGCCGGGGATAGTTCCACTCGTAGAGGGCCTCGGCCACGTCGATTCCCTCATAACACTGCAGCCGTACCAGTGGGGTCTCCAGCGCGGCGGCGAGCGCCTTGGCGGCCTCGGTCTTGCCGACACCTGGCTCGCCCTCGATGAGAACTGGCTGGCCGAGTCGGGACGCACAGAACAGCGCCATGACCGTGCCATCGTCAGCGAGGTAGTCGACACCATCGAGCGCGTTTCGTAGGGACTCCAGATCTGGCAGTAGTTCCGCGACGCTCGCGTTCCGCCCACTCACTGCGCGTACGCCGAAGGGTTGTCCAGGTACGCATTGCGGCAGCCAGTGCCGCAGAAGTAGACCACCCCGCTGGGCGTCTCAACATGATGCGACGCGTCGACAGGGGCAACCATCATGCCGCACACCGGATCTCGCACCATTTCAGTCTGCTCCGATGCAGGTCCGAGAGTGTCTTCGCGATGGGACGGAGGTTCATGCACGACGGCGACGATCTCGGCGAGAATCGATAAAGCGACCTCTGGCGCTGTCCGCGCGCCGATGTCGAGTCCTGCTGGAGTGTGTACGCGCGATCGCAACCGCTCGTCCACCTCCAGCGAGGCAATAACCGCGGGACCCCGTCGTCGGCTGGCCACCAACGCGACATAGGGCACTTCCGCGCGCAGTGCCGCCTCAAGGACCAGCTCCTCGTCGTTGCCGTGCGACGCGACTACCACCGCACGTGTTCCGAGTGGAAGGCGATCATCGGGCTTCTCCAGCCGCAGGACTTGCTGGCCGAAGAGCCGATGCGCACGCAGCAAGGCGGCGGCGATCGGGGCGTGACCGAATACGGCTACGACGGGCAATGGGACCGAGGGCTCGAGGAAGATGTCCAGAGTGCCGCCAGACAGGCACGGATTGTGTACCGTCACCACGTCATCGTCGTCGGACGCCCTGACCTCCTCAGCCGAGGGCGTGATCCGCAGAAGTCGCGGCGTAGCGGTCGCGAGTACCTCCAGCGCCTGAGCCCGCACCGTTGACTCCGCACAATCCCCACCGACGAACCCGTCAACCTGGCCGTCTGCGAGCACCAGCGCCGAATCGCCGGGTTTTGCGCTAGTCGGTCGTTCTGCCCGGACGACAGTCGCCCACACGAAGGGGGTGCCGGCAGCGGCGAGCGCCTCAGCCCGGCCCGCGAGCTCGAGACGCGCCGGCATCGCCCTCCTCAAATCAGCACCGCCTCACGTCAGTACAACCTCAGTCGGTGATCGCCAGATCGGTACGGAACGGGCGGCCCTGGATCGTGCGCCACACCTGAGCTGGCGTAAGGGGCATGTCCGCATGACGTACGCCGTACGGCTTCAGCGCGTCCATCACCGCGTTGACTACGGCGGCCGGCGAACCGACCGTGGCCGACTCGCCAACACCCTTCGCTCCGATCGGATGGTGAGGCGAGGGGGTCACGGTCTCTCCGAGTTCCCAGCTCGGGCATTCCATCGACGTGGGCAGTTGGTAATCCATAAACGATCCTCCGAGACAGTTGCCGTCCTCGTCGAACGCAATGACTTCCATCAGCGCCATGCCGATACCGTCGGCGAGACCCCCGTGGATCTGCCCTTCCACAATCATCGGGTTGATTCGGGTACCGCAGTCGTCCACTGCGATAAATCGCCGTACCTTCACGACTCCGGTAGTCGGATCCACGCCAACGACGCAGATATAAGCCCCGTACGGATAGGTGAGATTCGGCGGGTCGTATACGCATGCCGCGTCCAGATGCCCCTCGACCCCCTCGGGCAACTCCATTGGACCATGCGCGGCGAGCGCGATCTCCTGGATCGTCTTGGACATAGTCGGGTCGCCCTTTACCGAGAAGGTGCCTTTCTCGACCTCGATGTCGTCCGGAGAGACCTCCATCATTGCCCCGGCGATGATCTTCGCTTTGTCCACGACACGCTTCGCCGCGACGGCAACCGCAGCGCCCGAGACCGGCGTGGAACGGCTGCCGTATGTGCCCAGCCCGAACGGGGTGTTGTCGGTGTCTCCATGGACCACATCGATATCGTCGGAGGGGATTCCGGTGATCTCCGAGACGATCTGCGCAAACGTCGTCTCATGTCCTTGACCCTGCGACTGGACCGAGATCCGTACCACGGCTTTGCCCGTCGGGTGGACCCGCAACTCCGCGCCGTCAGCCATCCCGAGCCCCAGGATGTCCATGTGCTTACGCGGGCCAGCGCCGACACCTTCGGTGAAGAAGCTGAGGCCGATCCCCATCAGCTCGCCCCGCTCCCGCTTCTCGGCCTGCTCGCGGCGTAGCTCGTCATAACCGGCGATCTCCATCGCCAGCTGCAGGGTGCGCGGGTAGTCGCCAGAGTCGTACTCCCAGCCGGTGGGCGACAGGTACGGGAACTGCTCGGCTCGCAGCAGGTTCTTCATACGTAATTCGGCAGGATCCATGTCCAACTCGAAGGCCAGGCAGTCGACTATCCGCTCGACGGCGTACGCCGCCTCAGTGATCCGGAACGAGCATGCGTACGCCACGCCCCCGGGGGCCTTGTTGGTGTAGACGCCCTTCACTGTGCAATACGCGGAGGGGTAGTCGTAGCTGCCAGTGAAGATGTGGAAGAAGCCCGCTGGAAACTTGGTCGGCTGCGCGGTGTTGTTGAATGCGCCATGATCCGCGACGACATTCACCCGCATTGCGAGAATCTTGCCTTCGCGCGTCGAGGCAATTTCGGTGTGCATGTGGTAATCGCGCGCGAATGAGGTCGACATCAGGTTTTCGGAACGGTCCTCGACCCACTTGACAGGTCGTCCGGTCAGGATCGACCCGACCACAGCGAGGACGTAGCCGGGATAGATACCGACCTTGTTGCCGAATCCGCCGCCGATGTCTGGGCTAACGATGCGGATCTTGTGCTCGGGAAGCCCGGCCACGATCGCATACAGCGTGCGGTGCGCATGCGGGGCCTGTGTGTTGCAGTAGATCGTGAGCTTTCCGGTCACCTTGTCCATGTCGGCAATGGCACCGCAGGTCTCCAGCGGGGCGGGATGCACGCGGGGGTAAAGGATGTCTTCGGACACCACCACCTCTGCATCAGCGAACGCGGCCTCCGTCGCCGCCTTGTCGCCGGCCTCCCAGTCGAAGATATGGTTGTCAGCCTTGCCTTCGATGTCATCGCGAATGACCGCGGCATCCGGATCGAGGGCTCGGCGAGCGTCGATGACGGGGGGCAGTGGCTCATATTCGACGTCGATCAGCTCCAGCGCGTCACGCGCCGAGTACCGGTCGTCGGCCACGACGAAGGCCACCTCTTGCCCATGAAAGCGCACCTTGTCGGTGGCGAGCACGGCCACGACGTCATGGGACAGCGACGGCATCCAGGCAAGCTTCAGGGTTTCAAGCAGGGCCCCCGTGATCACTGCCCGGACTTTCGGGTGCGCCTCGGCCGCTGTGGTGTCGATCGAAATCAGCCGTGCGTGCGCGTACGGGCTGCGCAGCACCGCACCGTGCAGCATGCCCGGCAGCGCGAAGTCGTCGACGTAGTTGCCCTTGCCGCGCAGGAAGCGCGCATCCTCCTTGCGCATCCGGCGCCCAAACCCAACATGGGCCTGCTCTGCAGTGACAGTCATGACGCAGCCACCTCTTCAGTCTCGGAAACGCGCGAGTGATCTGCGGCCCAGCGGACCGCGCGCACGATGTTCTCGTACCCCGTGCAGCGACACAGGTTGCCCGAGATCGCCTCGCGAATCTCGGCTTCCGACGGGTGCGGGTTGGCATCTAAGAGCCATCGGGCGGTCAACATCATGCCCGGGGTGCAGAACCCGCATTGCAGACCGTGCTCGGTCATGAACCCCTGCTGGATGGGATCGAGCTCGCCGTTTTGTTCGAGGCCCTCGACCGTCAGAACCTCGTGTCCGCTAGCCATTGCCGCGAGCATGGTGCAACTCTTCACCGGCGTACCATCCACCTGAACTATGCAGACGCCGCAGTTGGATGTATCGCAGCCCCAGTGTGTGCCCGTCAGGCCGAGCTCGTCGCGCAGGAAGTGCACGAGCAGTAGCCTCGGCTCGATCTCCCGGGTGTACTCCTCGCCATTGACCTTGACTGTGACCCACATGATTCACGCCTCCTGTCCGCGGCAACGGGCGATAGCGGTTCGCAGCGCCCGCTTGACGAGTTCGCCGGCGAGCGCGCGCTTGTAGTCGGAAGGCCCACGCTGGTCCGTGGGCGGCTCACACTCGTCCGCCGCGATCTGGGCGGCCATGCCGACCGCCTCATCGTCTGCGCTGCGCCCGCGTACGGCGTCCTCGGCCCGGGAGGCAACGAAGCGCGGCGCCCCGACCGCGGCAAGACCGAGACCCACTTCGCTGATCGTGTCACCGTCGAGTGTGACTACCGCACCTGCCGCGGCTACCGCGTAGTCACCGGCTCGCCGTTCCACCTTGGTGTACGCGCTTCCGGTGCCCGGCCGGATCGGCAGGCGAATCTCGGTGACGATCTCGGCCGGACCGACGACCGTGTCGAAGGGGCCGGTGCAAAGCTCGCGTACGGGCACGACCCGCTCGCCGCTCGAGCTCTTGATCACGACGTCCGCACGGATCGCAGCGAGCGCCGCGGAAAGATCTTCGGCAGGGTCGGCGTGGCATAAAGACCCGCCGATAGTGCCTCGGTTTCGGACCACAGGGTCGGCGATCACACGCTCCGCGTCGTGAAGGATCCGGTAATGCTCACCGACGACTGCCGAGGCGAGCAGGTCGGCATGGCGGACCATCGCACCAATGCACAGCTGATCACCTGCCACCCAAATACGCTGCAGCTCCGTCAGGTCGTTGATATCCACGAGGACTTCAGGCGTAGCAAACCGTAGCTTCATCAGCGGCAACAGACTGTGCCCTCCGGCGATCAGCCGCGCCTCCTCACCATGTTGCTCGAGCAGTGCAATGGCATCGTCGACGCTGGTTGCACGCTCGTACTCGAACGGAGCCGGTACCTGCATTGTTTGCCCCTCTTCAGTAGGTCTCCATCGGGATGGCCCTGGTGCATTTCGAGCGGCGTTACTTCACCGCCAACACGTCGACCGTGCGGATGTCGGGTGATTTGGCGAGCAGCGCATCGGCCACCTGGCTCAGCGCGGCCGGGATTTCACCGACGAGGTGCGCTTGCCGGCCGCCGTCGTCGTCGAAGGTGTCGAAAATCCCGTACTGGGTGTCGCTGATCTTGAACGCGTACCAGGTCACGGTGCCCGGTTCGGCGGCGGCGAGGTCGCGTCCGCCCTCTAGGAACTTCCCCAGGTCTTCACCCTTGCCAGGCTTGGCTTCGAGCAACGCAAGTACACCCAATGTCGGACTCATTGGAACTCCTCCCTGGATGTCCCTAACGTACGTATCCAAACGACTGATTGGTAGTGGCGGAGCCGCCACGTTGAGTATCGTTTCCGACGTGAACGTCGCGGTTCTCGCAGTGGACGGCTGCTTTGACTCAGGGCTCTCAGCGGTGGTCGACGTGCTCGCGACCGCGAACGCTCTGCGACAGGACGTTCCTGCGCCACCACCTGCGTTCACGGTCACAATCGTGGGACTCACCAAGCGGGTGCGGACGGGCAACGGCTTGACGGTGAACCCCGTCCCAGCCAGGAAAATGGCGCAGCTTCCGGATCTGCTCGTGATGCCTGCCTTGGGAGTGAGGACCCCCGACGAGATCATCGACACCGTCCGCGGGCACGCGGCCCTCGACCTCATTTGGGAGAGTCGTGCGAACGGCACGGAACTGGCTGGCGCGTGCACCGGAACGTTCTTCCTGGCCGAGTCCGGCATTCTTGACGGACTGTTAGCAACGACCAGCTGGTGGCTCGGTCCAGCATTTCGCGCCCGATATCCCGCAGTGCTCCTGGACGAGACGCGCATCATCGCACAAGATGCTCAGATCACGACCGCCGGCGCCGCCTTCGCCCATATTGATCTTGCACTGTCGATCGTGCAGCGGCACAGCCCGAGCTTGGCAGACCTCACGGCGCGGTACCTGCTGATAGGCGACCCCCCGTCCCAGGCGGCGTTCGCCGTACCCGCAATGCTCGCCCGGGCCGACCCGACGATGGCGGCGTTCGAACAGTGGGTTCGGCAACGGCTTTCCGAACCGTTGCAGGTCTCTGCGGCCGCACGCGACCTTGGCATCAGCGAACGCACGCTGCAGCGCACGACCGGCTCGGTCGTCGGCATGTCGCCGCTTCACTTCATTCAACAAGTCCGCCTCGACGAGGCCACGTTCCTGCTGCGCGACACATCGATGTCGGCGAACGCCATTGCGGCCGCAGTCGGCTACCGCAACGCCGGAACTCTCCGAGCGCTCGTTCGCAAGCGGCGCAACAGCACCCTCAGAGCGTTGCGGGCAGGGCGGCCGACCTGAGCACTTCGGACCGCTCATCTGCCGAAATGAACGCTTGTCTCCGCTGATCGTCGTCATGCGGCGTCGGTCGTCGCCGATGTCTGGCGAGTTGTTGTTGAGCGTTCAAGCGTCGAATCCTTGCGTTGAGTTGAGGCTGCTGGTCCCGGTCGATCCACCAAGGCGGTATCCATTCCGGTAGACCGTCGGCGTTGATGCGACACATCCAGCCTTTCTGCAGGAAATGGGTGTGGTGGTATCTGCAGAGCAAAGTCAGGTTGTCTAGATCAGTGGCTCCGCCGAGAATCCAATCAACGATGTGGTGTCGATCGCACCAGCTGGGTGGGTGGGTGCAGCCGGGGAAGGAGCATCCGCCGTCTCGGGCGATCAACGCCATGGTTTGACCGCGGGAGGCCAACCGTTGGCTTCGGCCCAGTGCTAGGGCGACACCGTCGCGGTGGATGATGGTGGGCCAGATCTCGGCCTCATCAGCAATCCGCAACAGCTGCTCGGCACTCAACAGGGTGCCGTCGCTGGTTTCAGCCAACCCGGTTTTGGCCAGCAGATCCTCCAGTTGCACGGTGACGATCACCGAGGCGGGAACGCCACCCACCACCGGCTGATCCGCCGATTTCAACAACCGTCCGCATGCCTCATCCAACCCGTCATGCAGCCTTTGCCCGTAGGGCCGCGGATCCGATACCTGGGTGATATTGCCGTCCTCGTCTTCAATGCTGCTAGTCCGTGGCTTGGCCAACGGATCCAAGATGGCGTTCAGTTGGGCACCCACCGTGTTGGTGAGCCTGCCTTGCAGGGCCCACATGCCGTCGCGGCGGTGCTTCAGCTCCAGATAGCGGCGGTCTTGTTGCAGTTGATCATCGACCGGTTCCGGCCCGTCCGGATCAGCAGCATCGATGACCTGTAGCGCGTAGCGATGCAGCTCTTTGGGTCCTAACACAGGTGCATAGTCGGTGAGGAGCTTCTCAGCGGTTTCCACATCGTCGGGGTGCAGGCCGGGCCGGGACAGTTTCTGCATGGCCCGTTCCACAATCTGCACCTTCTCCGCCGTCACAGTCCCTTGCCGTTGCACAGCGGCCAGCTGTGGCAGCAACGGCTCCAACCGCTCCCCCAGCATCGACGTGCGAGGCCCAACCGCTGCCGCGGCCCGGACCCGTGAAGCGGCCTCGCCGTGAGACAGCTGGAACATCCGCATCAGAAACTGGGTGAGGGTGGAGAAGCAATACGTCTTGGCCAGATTGCTGGCTTCCGCGTCGGCAATCAAACTGTGGTCGATGAGTGGCAGCCGGTTACGACTGGTTTCGAAATGCTGCCACCAGGCGATCTTCTCCGCAGCAGTCAGTTGATCAAAGCCGCCGGCTTCAACGGTGTCGATCAAACCATTGAGGGCGGCATCTAACGCATCCAGGGCCATATCCAGCGGGGAGCGTTCCATGCGCTCGTCTGTGGTTTGGTCCCCGAGTTCCATGTTCCAATTCTATTCGAATGGATGTTCGATGAGAAGGAGTTTTCCCAACAAAATAAGGAAAATCGGCTGTCAAACTGCACCCAACCGCTCAACCCAACCCTGACAGCCCCTCCTCCAATTTCCCCCTCCCTAATCTGTTGATCTTGAACCTCCGGAGCTGCTCCCGGCGCCGACACGGACCCGGCAGGAAAGGTCGTGTATCCGTACCCCCCAGCTCACGGACGACGGAGTCGTCCGCGTGTCTACGAGGTACTCCCGACCACTGTGTAGAGCGAGGAACGCATGCCGAACATGCGCTGAAAAGTCGTTCCCGTCACAGTAGTGGTCCGCAAGCTCCCAATGATCTTGATTGTCCTCACTCGTCCACCCCAGGCGCCGGCGCCGTCGCGACTGGTGATCTGCAACTGCCTCACGGTCCCCACCGAGGGCCACACCCGGCTGATGCTACTGGCGTTAATGATCTTGGTCCAGGCCTGAGACTTGATCACTCCGTCATAGGGATCGCCATGCGCCGCGAGGTATGGGTAGTCGCCTTGGGCGCTGTGTCCGCCGTTTGACGAAGAGAATTGAGTGAGTGCTACCACCCCTTGGTAGGTAACAATGACCCCTGCTGTCGCCTCGACTGCCGCGTTGCCGCCACTCGTCTCGCTACTCATGCCGCGATATATCTGACAGGCCGTGGTGTCGCAGATGTGGTATCCGGCGTATCCAGAGAACTTCCGCACCCGGACCGCGTACGACCGTGCCGCGACCGCTTGGGCGCGTACTGCATTGGCTGCCCAGGAGGTGGGCATCTCGGCTGGTACGACGGCTCTTACGTAGTGCTCGAGCAGCACGTCGTTGACCGTCCGCCCGCCGGTTCCTCTCTTGATCAGCGCCACAGTTCCTCTGTAGGGACGCACTGAACCATTCGGGAGCACCACCTTGACGATCCCGGAGCGAGTAGAGAATGACCAGGTGCCGGTGGTCAGCCCGGTCCATTTCGTGACATAAGTTCCGCGGCTTGTCCGGTAGCTGAGCAGGTAGCCGGTGCCTGAGCGGCTGATTCTCCACGAGGTGTAGTTCGTCCCGATTGGCACTGTGTAACGGTGCCCGGCTGTGTCGCGGACTGTGAGGCCAGTCGCGGGCAGCACTCGCAGACTGCTGTCGTTGTCCGCGGTGATCCAGACTTTGATCTTGGTTCCGGCGGCCATGCCGGCCAGCCGGGTTCCCGGGTAGTAGAAGGCGAGGATCTGTTTCCAGGACAGACCCTTTCGAGCGGCCCCGTAAGCGCCGTACTGCGACATGCCCCAGCCGTGTCCCCAGCCAGCGCCGCGAATCGTGAAGCTTGGCGAGACTGCGAAGTCCGCGCGCGCAGGGATCGCTGTAAGCACTGCGGAGGTGCCGACGACTGCAAGGGCCACCGCAACTCCAAGGAGACGTCTGATCCAACAGTGAAGGAGGTTCGCGGCGCGTGAAAGGGAAGCAGACATGACCATTCCATTCGTGGGGAAGTGGCCATAGCTTGCAGCACCTCAACTGCGACACGCAAGTGAATGAAATTAATTAGTGTGACGAATGTGACTCTTGGGATCGCGATTTGCCAGCGTCACAGCTCGCCATAGCCGCTGTGAAGGTGACAACGCGGTGGCTACGGTGGGCCCACCAATGGAGCCACTACGAATCGAGGGTGATCTCAGTGCCCTTCTTGGCTGACGCATAGCAGGCGTCGATCACCACGGCACGTGCCAGCGCCTGCTTACCACGATGGTTGGTGTAGTCACCGGATCGCACTTTGGCAATGAAGTCCAAGACACACTCGGCATGTAGTCCATCGGGCGGCACGTTTGGATGAAGAGTCGCCGGGACTCCTTCTTTCTCCGTCCAGATATTCAGGCGGCGGTCCGGGTCACTAGGTGCGCCCCACTCGATGCTGGCGCCTCCCTCGGAGCCGTAGAGCATCACGTAGCAGTGATCCTTCGGGATCCACTGAGCCCAGCTCGACTCCAGCAGCAACGTTCCGCCGCCCTGCAGGCGAACAAAAGCAGTCGAGAGGTCTTCGACGTCGAAGGCGCCGGGCTCCATTCCGGTCTTGCGCATGAACGGCGAAAAGGAGCCGCCTTTGCCACGTGGCCCGAACTCCGCGTAGGTCGCCGCAGTCACCGCGCGAACCCGCGGCTCATCCAGCAAGTAGAGCGCAATGTCGAGCATGTGGACTCCCAGGTCCATCAACGGCCCACCCCCAGAGATGGCCCGCCGGGTGAACCAGCTGCCAAGCCCCGGGATGCCCTCCCGGCGCAGCCAGCCCGCCTTGGCGTAATAGATCTTGCCAAGTACGCCGGCGTCGATCATCTGCTTGAGGACTTGGACGTGGCCCCGCCGCCGATGGTTGAAAGAGACATCGAGTACGCGATCGTTGCGCTCGGCCGCCTCCACCATGAGCCGAGCGGTGTCGGCGTTTTCGGCCATCGGCTTCTCACACAAGACATGCATGCCTGCGTCCAGAGCTGCCACAGCGATGGGTGCATGCAGCGTAGTGGGCGTGGCGATGCTCAGCACATCAGGCTGTTCATGATCAATGAGGTCCCGCCAGTCGGTGTAGCGGCGTGCGTTCGGGATGCCGTATGCAGCGCCAAGCTGCTGCAGCGCATCAGTCTCCAGACCAGCCAGCGCCGTAAGATCAACATCGGCTGCGCCGGCGTACCCGGCCAAATGCTGTTGTCCGGCCCAACCGAGTCCGACAACGCCGGCCCGAAGCCGCCCTTCGCGGCTCACGCGCGTACGCCTTCGCCCACGAGGCGGCCGTTGAAGCGGGGCGCCGGCTGGCTGACAACTGCTGGCTCGGCAAAGTCTGTACTCTGCTCCGGCCGCGCCCACAGCACCGCGTTGGCCAACACCCGCTTGATGTCAGGGTGGTGGTAAACCGGGTAATCCTGATCGCCGGGCGAGAAGTAGAACACCTTGCCTTTGCCGCGTCGCCAACAGCAGCCGGAGCGAAACACTTCGCCGCTGCTGAACGCGGAGAGGAAGATCAACTCGTCCGGCACCGGGATGTCGAAGAACTCGCCGTACATCTCGTGCTCGTTGATCACGATCGGTTGCGGAATGCCTGCAGTGATCGGATGGGACGGGTTGACGGACCAGACCAGCTCGGTGTCGCCGGAGTTGCGCCAGGCCAGGGAGCATGTGGTGCCCATGAGGCGCCGGAAGATCTTCGAGAAGTGCGCCGAATGGAGCACGAGAAGGCCCATGCCGCCGAGAACACGCTGCTGGACGCGATCGATGACCGCATCGTCAACGCTGGCGTGGGTGGCATGGCCCCACCAGGTCAGCACCTCGGTACTGCTCAGGACATCTTCAGTCAGCCCGTGTTCTGGCTGATCTTGAGTAGCGGTGCGGACCACGACTGAGTCACCCAGGAGTTCGGTGAGACCCGCGGCAATTGCTCCGTGCATGCCGCTGGGATAACGCTCGGCCATGCCGGCCCTGTCTCGTTCGGATTGTTCGTGAAAGTTCTCGCCCCATACAGTGACGCTGATCGGTGAAGTCACGTCTGCCTAGTCTGCCCGAAGTCCACGGCGCCGTGTGAACCTGCCCGCTGGTACGCGCGGACGAGCTGGGATGCAGGCAGCCGGGCGATTTGGCTAGGCGTCGGCGCTGACGTAAGGTGGTTCACCGCCGACGCGGGGTGGAGCAGCTCGGTAGCTCGCTGGGCTCATAACCCAGAGGTCGGAGGTTCAAATCCTCCCCCCGCTACTACAAAAGTCCTTGTCAGAGTCCCTTTCGGTGTTACGGCGAAAGGGACCTGATCATTCTTGGCAGCAATTTGGCAGCAAACATCGGAGCGCCAGAGACCCGACTCCTTGACCCCCAGATCAGCGGGGACCTGTCTGTGGGGTCTCAAACGATCGTGGATGAAGTAGCCGACATCGATCAAGCAAGCGTTCTGTGATGCCCAGTCGCGGGCGTTGAGCCCAGATTGGGCCCAAGTTCGGCGCTCTGCTCCTTCCATGCCATTGACGTCCGCCTGGTGGCCTCGGCGCGAGGTAAGCGGGCACATCGTCCGCCGGCGTTCGCTGGAAGGTGCTGTGGCGCGTCATGGACGGTAAGCAGATTGGTAAGCAGTCCCGGACTGACCGTGACACTGTTGCTTCACCTCGCTGTACTCCATTGCTTATTCACCTTCCGCTGGATCCGCGGGCCCGCTCAACGTATCGAAGGTGTGCGGAGGGAGAGCACGAAGCGTCGGCAGCGACGGCCCTAGGCTGGTCCCGATGTCAGTACTTCACGCCGTGGGACTGCCCAACGTCGGCGTCTTCGGGAGCGTCCCCGCGCTCGTGGAGCTGGCGGTGCTCGCCGAGCACAGCGGCTGGGACGGCGTGCACCTGTGGGACCACCTCCTCTACCACGACCCGGAATGGCCGGTTGCGAGCCCGGTAGCGACTGCCGCCGCCGTGGCTGCCGCAACTCAACGCGTGCGCATCGTGCTGACGCTCACTCTCCCTCGCCGCCAGGTACAGGATGTCGCGCAGGACACCGCCGGGATCGCCGCGCTGGCCGGCGGCCGCCTGACCGTGCTGGGCATTATCGGCTCGATGGACCGCGAGTTCACCGAGTTCGGCCTCGATCCCGACCTGAAGGCGCGGGGTCGTGCCCTCGATGAGCGGCTGGCCCGTGTGCAGGAACTGTGGCGGCAATGGGGTGCGCCGGAGATCCCACTCTGGTGTGGCGGCCGGTGGCCGCGCAAAGCGGGATTGCGCCGGGCCGCCCGCTTCGACGGCGTACTCCTCACCTTCGCGGACCAGCGGAACTCGACGGTGCCGGTGGAGACGTTCGCCGACGCAGTGGGCTTTGTGCGCGAACTCGCCGGCAACCGACCTTTCGACATCGCGGTGGAGGGCGCCACCGAGCCGGGGACAGCTGCCGGGCACATCGCCCCGTACGCCGCGGCCGGCGCAACGTGGTGGGTCGAGGCGATGGGCTGGTGGCGCGGCGCCCTAGCCACGGCCCGCGATCGGATCACCGCCGGCCCGCCCGCCTGAGGAGGTCAGATACACGGTGGCGGGTCACGCCTCCGACGACTCGACAGCGCGAAACCGAGGCTTGACTAGACATCCCACGACCGGAAGCGGTCAAGCTGCAGGGCTCAGTTTGTCTGGTTCGGTATGCCAGGCGAGTTGCTCATCGTAGCGGGTGTGGCTTTTCAGGCAGCCGTGGAGGATGCCAACGAGCCGGTTTGCGAGGGTGCGGAGGGCCTGGTAGTGGGTGGCGCCATGGGCGCGCTGTCGGTCATAGAGGGCGCGGGCGCCTGGGGAGTTGTTGAGTGCGGCGAAGGCTTGTAGGAACACGCGTTATCGGGTTCATGCCAAGCGCTCAGCGGCGGTGCAGCCGCTAGGTCACGAGATGTCCCACAAGGCGGTCCACTGGCGGGTAGTAGTGAAGCTCCTCCGGCTCCCTTTCGTGCGCGCCAACACATGTCGTAGCGACCTCGATGACGCATACACGTCCTCTTGCCGCCCCTGCGATCGCAGTTGTCGAGCCCTTTCGCACATACTCGGGCCCTGCCGCGGCTTGCTCTGCCGCCGATACGCCGGTGGAGGATCGAGGCATGCTTCTTACTGGCGACGGACATGTGCACAGCGAGTGGTCCTGGGACACTGGCGGCCCGCGGTCAGCTGCGGCCGGGAGGATGGAGGCAATGTGTGGTCGTGCACTCAAGATTGGTCTGCCGGCGCTCGCCTTCACCGAGCACCTCGACCTCAGCGGCTGGGTTATCGACCCGGAGGATCTACTTGATCATCTTCGTCCTCTGGTGGGCGATAACGGCCTGTTGATTCCAGAACCGCTCGACGTGGCTGGCTACCTGGAGAGTGTTGAGCGGTGTCGACGACAGTTTCTGGAGTTGCGCATTCTCAGCGGGGTCGAGTTCGGCCAGCCCCACATCGACGCAGACAAGGCGCGGCAGCTCGTCGACCTCTCCGCACTGGATCGTGTGAATGGGTCGCTGCATACGCTGCCGATCTCGGACGAATCCGGCGCGCTGCGCTGCGAGCCGATCACCTTATATCGGCAGTGGCCGGCGGAAAGGGTGATCTGGGAGTATCTGGCCGAGGCCCGGCGAATGATCGCCGGCTCGGATGTGTACGAAGTGTTGTCGCACATCGATTACGCGGTGCGCTATTGGCCGGCTCAGCAGGAAGGTCCGTTTAACCCACGGATCTTTGAGGATGTGTTCCGGCTGGTGATGCGCGACCTTGCTGGCAGCGGCAGGGCGTTGGAGCTGAACGTCGGTGGCCCTCTGCGGCCATGGATCCCGCAGTGGTGGAGCGAGGAAGGCGGCCGTGCGATCACGTTTGCGAGCGATGCGCATACGACCGACGCCTTGGCCGACCACTTCTACGAGGCAATGGCAATGGCCGAGCACTTCGGCTTCCGCCAAGGCCGTCAGCCGGAGGACTTCTGGACCCGCTGACAATGCCCGGTCAACGGTCCTCTTACGACGCACCTTCCGGTAGCCCTTCTCAATTGCGACTGTCCGAGACGCCCCGGCTCGATCACGAGAACCGTAAGCCAGTCGGTGGCTGAATAGGCCTCGAAAAACATCGTGCCGGCCTGCCCCGCCTGCAACACCAGCAAGTGCAACGACGAAGTCACCGGCTGGCTCCGGCGGAAGCAGCTCGACGAGCGGGCCTTCCTTTCGCGCCACGTCGAACTCCGGATGGCACTGCCGCTGACCTTATCTGGCGAACCGGACGCCGAGCCTGCGGCGCCGGAGACGAACCAAGAAGCCTTTCCTTCAGATGCGGTCCACTAGTCGCGCCTCACGGAACGCTTTGATAAGGCATCAGCCAGCTCGGCCACATTGGCCTGTTCGCCCCAACTTGGCATCAGCAAGACCAGCGCGCACCAGATGCACCGGTCAGGACGCTCGCAGATAGCGGCCCCGGGCCGGGCGCAACCTTCGCAACGAGAAGGTCGCACGGATCGGGATGTTGGGCCCACGGGGGCCCACTCCATGGTCGGCGAGGGTCAAGGACCGTCGTCGCCGGAGTTCAACCGACGCTCAGCCCGAACTGCTTACATCGCTCTGATGTCTTCACCAAGCTGAGAGTGTGAGCGGCCAAGCGAGCAGCCTATGGACTGGACGATCATGGACGCCGGTACACGTCCACGGACCCGCCCACGCGGGTCGAGCGCTGGATGGACGCAATGCTTGCGACTCGCAATGCGTGGCTCATGGCATTGCAACGGCAGCCAGCCAGAGGCCAGACGACTCAGGTGCCTCAGTCGGGTCGCGATGGTCGATGTTGAGCGTCTTTGGGATTACTGCAACTAGCCCGGAATCCCTGCTCTGGGTCCGCGCTCTGCCCCCGCGGCACTCGATCCGTTGGCGCTACCCGAGCGGGTGTCCTCCTCCGGATCGATACCGGGAACCAGGTGGAGCGCGCGGCGAAAAGTCACGCCGGATGTTGGCCCATCCATCGCCGTCCCGAATGCAGTGGTGAAGACCAGCCCTGTCTCCTGCCAACGGTCGCCGGGCGCGGAGAATGTGCTCGCCCGTGCGGATCGCGATGCTGCGGTAGCGGCGGAGGGCTGGACGAGCTTCTTGATCGACCAGTCGATCTGGCGTTTCAGCCAGTCTCTGACCGCGAGGGCGGCGAACACGATGGTGGGGTGGGCTTCGATCGAGTCGCATTGTGGTGGTAGATCGGCCGGGCCCGCAGGTCGGACTTGGACATCGGAAGCTGTGTTCGATCTGCCAGGGCTGGTCGTAGCCGCCGAGCACGAACTCCGGTGTGGCGTCTTGAGCAACGCATCCAATACTGCGACGATCCCAAGAGTCTCCAGGCGAAGGATCGGTCATGGCCCCACGTTCAGCGTTTCTTGCCTCGGCACTGACGGCCATCGTGGCCATAGTGCTGGTCGCCCCATCCGCCAACGCGGTCCCGACTGCTCCGCCGAAGGATCCGATTGCCATCGGCAGCGGTGGCGCGGTGTCATCTGTAGACCCGTACGCGACGGAGATCGGCCTGAAGGTTTTGCAAGACGGCGGTAACGCGGTCGATGCTGCCGTCGCCACTGCTGCTGCGCTCGGTGTCACGGAGCCCTACTCCGCGGGAGTCGGCGGTGGCGGGTTCTTCGTGTACTACGACGCCCGCTCGGGCAAGGTCCACACCATCGACGGGCGGGAAACCGCTCCAGCGGATATGAAGGTGGGCTCGTTCCTCGAGAACGGCGCGCCGATTCCCTTTGCTGAGGCGGTCACGAGTGGGCTCTCCGTCGGCGTACCCGGAACGCCCGCCACCTGGGAGTTGGCGCTGGATCGTTGGGGGTCGATCGATCTCAAGCAGGCGCTGCGCCCGGCGGCTCAGCTCGCCCAGCGGGGATTCGTCGTCGACGAGACCTTCCAGCAGCAGACTGCGGCCAACGCCGCACGCTTTGCCGCGTTCACCAGCACCCGGGAGCTGTTCCTTCCCGGCGGTGCGCCACCCGAGGTGGGCTCGGTTCTGCGCAACCCGGACCTGGCTCTCACCTACACCTCGTTGGGCGCGCGCGGAACCGACTATCTCTACGAGGGGCGCCTTGGCGAGGAGATCGTCGCGACGGTGACGCAGCCGCCGGTCGTGCCGGGGTCCACGCTCAACGTCCGGCCCGGCCTCATGCGCCTGCCCGACCTGGACGACTACCGCGCCTTGCTCAGGGCACCCACGCTGATCGACTACCGCGGGCTGACCGTTGCCGGGATGGCACCTCCGTCCTCCGGCGGCTCGACGGTCGGTGAAGCACTGAACATCCTCGAAGGCAGCGACCTCGCCGCCCTGGCTAGATCTGAGGCTCTGCACCGCTATCTCGAGGCCACGGCACTGGCATTTGCCGACCGCAACCGATACGTCGGCGACCCAGCCTTCGTCGACGTGCCGCTGAACGAACTGCTCTCGCAAGGGTTCGCCGACGAGCGCGCTTGCCTCATCGAACCCGATGCGGCGACCAAGCCGGTAGCGCCCGGATCGCCCGACGGCGCGTACGCGCCATGCGCCGCCGCGGTAGCCGCCGCCGCCAGTGGTGGCGCCGCGCAAGCGGGTTCGACGTCTCACCTCACGACCTGGGACCGGTGGGGGAACGTTGTTTCATACACGCTCACGATCGAACAGACCGGCGGATCGGGCATCGTTGTCCCGAACCGAGGATTCCTGCTGAACAACGAGCTGACCGATTTCAACTTTGCACAAGTCCAGGGAGCGCCGCCCGATCCGAACCTGCCGGCTCCGGGCAAACGGCCTCGCTCGTCGATGAGCCCCACCATCGTGCTCGACGACGGTGCACCGGTCCTGGCGATCGGCTCGCCGGGTGGCTCGATGATCATCACCACCGTTGCCCAGACGATGCTCAACCGGCTCGACTTCGGGATGCCGCTGCTCGAGGCGGTCGCTGCTCCGCGAGCGTCGCAACGGAACACCGCGACCGTCTCCGCCGAGCCTGCCTTCATCATGACCTGGGGGGCGGCGCTCGGGGCTCGCGGTCACACCTTCACCAGCGTGGCGGAGATCGGGGCGGTCACGGCGATCGAACGGCGGGGCGACGGTCAGCTGGTCGCGGTCGCGGAGCCGGTACGACGCGGAGGCGGTGACGCCGGGGTGGTCCTGCCGGAACCCTGACGACCGTTGCCGTTGGGAGCCAGCCGTTACGAGTTGCCGCATCAGGGCAGTCGCGGCCATTACAGGATCGCTCCTGGCGTCGCGACCAATGGCAGTACACGTGTCAGCGGTGCGGCGGCGCCGTAAGCTCACTCGCTCGCACCGCCGCACTCAGATCACCGCGTCCGGTGATGCCAAACTTGCGCAGCAGCGCGCACGTGTACGAGCTCGCCGCCGGCGACCGGCGGGCCGCGACGCGCGAGCTCGCTACCGCTGCAACGCTTGCGGCACTCGCGGCGAACGACGGGGCCGCTGCTGAAGCGCGGGCCGGCAATGAGCGCGTCCACGCCCTCGAATCGGACGATGCTTTGGACATGGCCGAGGAGTTGGCGCGCCAGCAACCATGCCAGGGCTACTGTTATCGAGCATTGGGCGATCATGAAAGCCCGCTGCCGCAGTCGGTCGACACGGCGTACGGCGGACGCCGACCCCGGCGAATTGTTCGGTCGCTCAGGTCGAATGCCCGCAGTTCCATGCGCTGCAGGAGGACGCCCGGATTCCATGCGTAAATGATTTCCCTCAGCTTGCCGGCGTAACGCCAGATAACTGGGATGGCGACGGACCCAGACCGCTCACGGCCGGTGCTAAATGATCTTGCTTTGCAGGAAGGTGTCCCAGGGGGCGGACGGGACTCACCATGCCGGAAAGTGTCTACGATCGGTGCCAGAGAACGACAGAGCTGCTCGAAGGTGGAGTTCCATTGTACAGCTCGGACTGCGCCCGGTCGGCGGCCGAGGCCTTCTTGGTCGAGCGCGCAGCGAGGCGAATCAGGTTTGCCCAGGCTAACCACCAGTTTGGCCGACACACCATGATCTGATCGCGAAACTCGCGTCGATCATGACTTACTCGTCACACCAAGTACTTTGGGAACGGAGACCCTGAGAACAATGACCTCGCCACCTGGCACAGTCTCGTCGCCGCAACTCCGCCGCCCGAACCGCTTGGTCTTTTGGACCGTGCGTATCCTGCTCGGACTGCTGGCGTTGATCGTGCTGCTTGCATTGGGCGGCGCGACCTATGAGGCGATCATGGCAGCCGGGGACGATAAGCGCTATCCGCCTCCGGGACAACTGGTGGATGTGGGCGGCTATCACTTGCATCTGCACTGCATCGGGCAGGGCGGCCCAACGGTGGTGCTCGATGCCGGCTTGGGAGCGTTCTCCCTCGACTGGGGTGCGGTCCAGCCTCATATCGCGACGTCGACGCGAGTCTGTACCTACGACCGCGCCGGCCTCGGCTGGAGCGACCCCGGCCCAACGCCGCGCAGCCCGCAGCAGTTTGCCAGCGAACTGCATGCGCTGCTCACAAAAGGTGGCGTCGAAGGTCCCTATGTGCTTGTCGCCCACTCAATCTCGGGCAAGACGGCACGCCTGTTCGCCAGCCAGCACCCGGACGAAGTTGCGGGGATGGTGCTCGTCGACGCGCGTCACGAACATGTCGACGATCACCGCCCACCCGAGCAGCTGGCCGCCGAGGAGGCCGAGCAGCGGCAGTTCCAGAACATGATCAGGTGGACGGCAAAGTTTGGGCTGGTGCGTCTGCTGTGGGCGCCGGCGTTGCCGAGCGTGCTGCCAGGGAGCGGGAACCTCTCTCCAGAGGCGCGGACCGCCATCGGCGTCCTGCAGGCGCGGCCACGGCAGATCGAAACCGCTCTAGCTGAGGAAGGAGCGGAAATGGAAAGCAACACTCTGCTGCGAACGGCGGCGTCGCTTGGTGCCACACCTCTCATCGTCTTGGCGTCGGGACAGAGCGTCGATCGCGACCCAATCTGGAAGGAAGCACAGCAGATCATGACTGGCCTGTCGTCGAACAGCCGCCTGACCATCGCCCAGAGTGGCCACGCTGTCCATTTCGAGCAGCCGGCACAGGTCGTGGAGAGCATCCGCGAGGTCGTAGACGCAGCGCGTACAGGTAAGCCGTTAAAGCCGTAAAGAACGTCGGTGAATGCAGTCCGACAAGGTCGGATGGCTGGAGTGAGTTGGTCGGGCCTGTCGAGACTTGAACTCGCGACCCCTGACAACCCTCATCCATCGGTCCCCGCGGCTACGGTGGCCGCAATCGCGCGATCGTCCCTCCCCGAATCAGTTTCCATCATCTCGAGCAACGACCCTCTGCTATGCCGGCCAGTTCCAAAAATATGAGGGACTTACCTGTAACTTCGCTGAGGCCGTCGACAGCGCCGGCGGTCAGATCACCGACGAGAATGGCAAGCCAAACGTGAACACCCCGGAGGCGCTGAAGGGTCTGAGCTTCCTCACCGATTCTTTCAAGGACGGCACCATCCCCAAGGCTGCGATCACGTGGCAAGAGGAGCAGAGCCGAACCGCGTTCCAGAACGGCGAATTGATCTTCCTCCGGAACTGGGCCTACGTGTACAGACTTGCCCAGAAGACCGACGGAACATCGAAGGTTGCCGGAAAATTCGCGGTCGCTCCGCTGCCTGGCCTCAACGGCCCCGGCGTGTCCACCCTCGGCGGCCACAACCTCGCCATCGGCACCTACGCCGCCAACAAGGGCACCGCAGCCGACTTCATCAAGTACATGTCCTCCGAGGATGTCGCCAAGTCCGATACGCTGGCCACCGGCCAAGCCCATGTCAACCGGGCCTTGTACTCCGATCCGGAGATCCTCAAGAAGTTCCCGCACTTCCCGATCTTGCTGAAGTCGATCGAGACCGCCAATCCGCGCCCCAAGGTCGTCAAGTACGCCGAGGCGACGCTCGCCATGCAAGACGCCGCGTACGGAGCCCTGCAGGGTGAGGTCCCTCCAGAGGCCGCGCTCAGTGGCCTGCAGACCAAGCTGGAAGCGCTGACCCAGTAGGCCACGGAACCCGGTAGGTGTGCCGGTTCCCGTTCCATGCCCGGGCGGGGACCTACACACCGCCATCAACTGAGCATCAACTGACTCGCCGAAGGAGCGATCATCTTGTCCGCCACCACTTTCAACATCGGGGTCCTCGGGGCCGGCCAGATCGCGCAGGCGGCACACTTCCCTGCGGTGCGCAAGGCCAAGACCGCGCAGCTGTACGCGATCTGCGACGCCGCCGACGATCTTCGCGAGCGAATGGCCACCGTCCACCAGCCGACCACCACATTCGCCGACTACGACGCAATGCTCGCCGACGACCAGGTCGACGCCGTGATCGTCGCCGTCGCCGACCAATTCCACGTCCCCCTGTCCATCAAAGCCCTCGAGGCCGGCAAGCACGTCCTAGTCGAGAAGCCGATGGCCACGACCGTCGAGGACGCCGAGACCCTGCGCAACGCCGCAAGAATCAATGATCGGGTGGTGCTGGTCGGCCACGAGAAGCGCTACGACCCCGGCGTAGCATTCGCCCACGACTTCATCCGCGACGAGATCGGCGAGCTGATCGGGCTCAAGCACTGGTATTGCGACTCCACCTACCGCTACAGCATCACCGACACCCTGCAGCCGATCATCGAGTCCAGCGCCGCGGCCCGCCGACCGTCCGGCAACCCGAAGGCCGACCGACAGCGCTACCTCGTCCTCGGCCACGGCAGTCACATGCTCGACACCGCCCGCTATCTGGGCGGCCAGCTCGAGGCCATCCGAGCGCGGCTGTCGACCAAGGCCGACACCTACTGCTGGTTCCTCGAGGTGGCGTACGCCAACGGCTGCCTCGGGCAGCTCGACCTCACGATCGCGGTGCGGATGGACTGGTGGGAAGGCTTCCAGGTCTACGGCAGCGAGGGCAGCGTGATCGGCAAGCTGTTCAACCCGTGGCACCTGCGCGCCGCCGAGGTGCAGGCCTTCTCCGTCAAAGACGACCAATACCACCAGCCCATCGGCGAAGATGCCAACGTGTTCCGCCTCCAGGTCGAGGACCTCGTCAACGCCGCCACCACCGGCGCCACCCCGCGCGGCGCGTCCGCTGAAGACGGGCTCGCCTCCGTGCGCGCCATGGTCGCCCTCGCCCAGTCGGTGACCACCGGCGACTGGGTCAAGCTCGACGACGTTACCGGCGGGCTCGCCTGATGAGACTCGGAATCTTCGCCAAGACCTACGACCGGCCCGACGTCGCCAGCTGCCTGCAGGCCGTCGCCGACGCCGGCATCCCCGCCACCCAGTTCAACCTGTCCGTGGCCGGCCTGCCCACTATCCCGGCGGCGCCCGTACCGGACGCTGTCATCCACCAGATCCGGACAGTTGCCGGCCACGCCGGCGTCGCCATGGCGGCGATCTCGGGCACCTTCAACGCCGCCCACCCCGACCCGGTGCACCGGCAGACCTACCTGGACCGATTCCCGCACCTGTGCGCAGCCGCCAGCGACCTGCAGATCGACATCATCACCCTCAGCAGCGGGTCCCGCGACCCTGACGACATGTGGCGCTGGCACCCCGACAACACCAGCCCGCAGGCCTGGGCCGACTCCCGCACCACCCTGCAAGCCCTGGCCGCGCTCGCCGAGGACTTCGGCCTCACTCTCGCCGTCGAACCCGAACACAGCAACGTCGTCGCGACCGCGGAGCAGGCGATCATGATGCTCGACCAAGTCGGCTCCCCCGCCCTCAAGATCGTCTACGATGCCGCCAACCTGCTCGACCCGGACGGCTACGACCCACCCATGGCCGCCGAGGCGATCACCCGCGACGTCGCCACGCTGGGACCGCACATTGCACTCGCCCACGCCAAGGAGCTCATCGCCCACCGAGCCCCAGCCGCCCCGGGCGCCGGAATGCTGCCCTGGCCGCTGATCGTGCAGACCCTGCACAAGGCCGGGTTCGCCGGCACCCTGGTCACCCACGGGCTCCCCGAAACCAGCGTCCCGCTCGCCGTCGCCACCCTCAGTGCGGCACTCGCCGCGACCGGAACACCATGAACACGCCGCGCGCGATCGGCCGGCTCCAGGCCCGCGGCGCAAGCCTCATCTACCAGACCATCGGTTACCAAGCCATCGGTGCCGCCGGTCCTAGCACCATGCCATTCATCTTCCAGCACGGCATGGGTGGCGACGCGAACCAGCCCATGGGCTATATCGGAGACGCACCGCCCACCCCGGTGATCAGTCTGAATGCGCGCGGCCACAGTCCCAGCACCGACATCAACGCTGCCGCAGCCAGCTTCGAAGTCTTCGCCGACGACGTGATCGCCCTCGCCGACCACCTCGGCCTTGTCCGGTTCATCATCGGCGGCATCTCCCTCGGAGCGGGGACCGCGCTGAACCTGGCCGTCCGTTACCCCGACCGGGTCACCGCACTCGTGCTGTGCCGGCCGGCCTGGCTCGACCGGCCCCAGGCGGAGTTCAACCGCATCGCCTACACCGAGATCGCCGATCTCCTTGACCGTTATCCCGCCGAGTACGCCGCAAAGCGCTACCCGCAAACCCGCACATATCAGACCGTCCGCAACAGTTCGCCCGCGGCCGCGGCATCCCTCCTCGGCCAGCTCACCCGCCCGCGTGCAGCCCAGAATTCGGTCATCCTGCGCACCTTCCCAGGTTCCAGCCCAACGAACTCGACCGACACCTGGCGAGCCGTGGACGTGCCCACGCTTGTTATCGGGCACCACGACGACCCCTTCCACCCGTACGAGATCGCCCAAGCCCACACCGACACGATCCCCGGCGCCACCCTGCGCACCGTCCCCAGCAAAGACGCCGACGCCGCAGGTTTCGCCGCCGACATCCAAACCGCACTCCAGAACTTCCTCCGCCAACTCTGAGCACAATGTGACCGTGTCGACATACCAGCCGAGCGCCCGTCCCAGACCCCAGCGAGGTCACGTCTACGTCGTCGTAGACCTCGGCGGCACCCAAACCCGCACCGCCATCTTCGACCCCACCGGGCAGATGCTGACCCGCCGAGCCGTCGCCACCCCCCGGACCGGCGGCCCCGATGAGGTCATCGCCGCCGTCCTTGACCAGATCCGCGACCGCAGCGGATCCGTTAGGCCGACGGCGAACCCGCATTCCCGAACCGGCATGCACCGCGTCCCATTGCGTTGCCGTAATGACTTGACCGGCGGTTACCGTGTCGCATGAGGCCGCAAGCTGAAACACTCGAGGAGGCATCGTGGTTGACCGCCGAGTCCCCAAAATCCGCGACCTGGCACCTCTGTTGAAGTTCAAGAAGCCCAGCCTCAAGTTCAAGGAGACACGGCTGGCGAAGGCTCAGACCATCTACGACCTTCAACGGATCGCCCGGCGCCGCACACCGAGAGCCGCCTTCGACTACGCCGAGGGGGCGGCGGAGGCAGAGATTTCACTGGCCCGCGCGCGGCAAGCGTTCGAAGACATCGAGTTCCACCCGGCGATTCTCAAGGATGTCTCCGAGTTGACCACCAGTTGGGACGTCCTGGGCGGCCCCGTCGCGTTGCCGTTCGGGATTGCCCCCACCGGGTTCACTCGGATGATGCACACCGAAGGTGAAGTCGCCGGCGCGCGTGCAGCCGGCCGCCACGGCATCCCGTTCTCCCTGTCCACCATGGCCACCACTGCGATCGAGGACGTCCGCGCAGCGAACCCGGACGGACGCAACTGGTTCCAGCTGTATCTGTGGAAGGACCGCGATCGGTCCATGGCGCTCGTCGAGCGGGCCGCGCGTGCCGGATTCGACACTCTTCTGGTCACCGTCGACGTCCCCATTGCGGGAGCCAGGCTCCGGGACAGACGTAACGGCTTCTCCATCCCGCCCAGCATCAGCATCGGGACCGTCATCAATGCGATACCGCGACCGTGGTGGTGGGTCGACTTCCTCACCACAGAGCCGTTGGCCTTCGCTTCCCTCGACCGCTGGTCCGGCACCATCGGCGAGCTGATCGACACGATGTTCGACCCCACGGTCGGTATCGACGATCTCACCTGGATCCGCGATCAGTGGCCCGGAAAGATCGTCGTGAAGGGCATTCAGAGCGTTGAGGACGCGCGCCGGGTCGGCTCCGTCGGAGTCGACGGAATAGTGCTCTCCAACCACGGCGGCCGCCAGCTCGACCGCGCCCCGATACCCTTCCATCTGCTGCCGCAGGTCGTGCGCGAAATCGGCTCGGCCTACGAGATCCACCTCGATACCGGGATCATGTCCGGCGCTGACATCGTCGCCGCGGTCGCGCTCGGCGCCCGGTTCACCCTGATCGGTCGTGCCTACCTGTTCGGACTCATGGCCGGCGGTGAGGCCGGCGTCGACCGCGCGATCGACATCCTGGCGGCCGAGATTGCCCGCACTATGCGGCTGCTCGGAGTCACGTGTCTCGAGGAGTTGGAACCGTCTCACGTCACGCAGCTGCAACGGCTTGTGCCAATTCCTGCCATCGACAGCAGGTTAAGCCCCGCGGCAGCCGACTCTCGGAGCGAATGGATTGAGATTACCGAGCCCAAAGTAACCAGGGCCTGATCATCTTGGTTAGCGAAGATCGCCGTCGTCTGTGTCAATAATCTGGGGTCAATAATCTGGGTCAGCGTTGGACGATCCCGATGGTCAAGCAGAAGAATCTCGCCAAGGCGTCACACGCATCTCAAAGAAGGTGAGCTGATGGGCGACGAGGTCTGGGACGAGCTCTTTGACGAGATCTACTCGACGACGTACGCGGCGAACCTCCGTCGCTTCGACTCGGCCGCGGAGGCGACTGCAGCAGTGAAGCTCGCCGGCGTCCAGCCACCGGCTGTGATCCTCGACGCCCCCGGCGGCTTCGGACGCCACTCGATCCCATTGGCCGGCGCGGGCTTCCGCGTGACGAGCGTCGACCGGTCGGCGGTCCAACAGGAGGAGGGCCGCCGCCGCGCCGGCGGCGCGGGGTGGCCGCGCTTCGTCCAGGCCGACTTCCGGGAGCTGCCGTTCGCCGGGGAGAGCTTCGACGCCGTCCTCTGTCTGTTCAGCTCGATCGGCTACCGCGGAGAGGAGGGCGACCGGCAGACACTCGGTGAGTTCCTGCGCGTGCTCCGACCCGGCGCGGCACTGGTCGTCGAGACGATGCACCGTGACCGGCTGATGGTCGTCTTCCAGGAGCGCGGGTGGGAGCACCTCGAGGCCGACGCCGTCCTGCTTGAGGAGCGCCGCTTCGACCACCTCGCCGGCGAGGTTGAAACCAAGCACACGCTGGCCCCGGCCGACGGACCGCGCCGCACGGTCACGTTCCGGCTCCGCGTCTACACGGCGACCGAGCTCGCTCGGCTGCTCGAGGACGTCGGCTTCGCCGAGATCGAGTGCTTCGGCGACCTCAACGAGCGGGAGCTCTCGCGCGAGAGCCGGCTCGTCGTACGAGCCAGAAAGCCGGTCACCTGACGGACCTCGCCGCCTCTCCCAACCACTTCCCGATCGATTATCGGTCGGTGGCCGGTCGTCGGAGCGATGCGTCGAGTATTCGAATCAGCTCCCCGACACGTCCACCACCAGATGGTGCGCTCGGGTAGCGCCTCAGAACGTCCACTACGACGGGAGGCGCCAGGATCCGCGACTCCGCGAGCTGGTCGAGTCCGACGGCGGAATTGTCTCCGGCGGAGAGTTCGAACGCTCGTGCGGCGTAAGCGGCCGATCCGAGGATGTGCTTGACCTGAGTAGCTCTTGGCAGGGGGTGGAGGAACGCCGCACCCACCGCGTGCCCGGCCGCGCGCGCGGCGTCGCTCGCCGCAGCTTGTCCCGCATCGCGGGCCTCCTGAGCCGCCCGGTGCGCCGCCCACGCGCTGTCACGCAGCGCCCTGGTCCGCTCGCCGCCATCGGCGAACGCCTGCGCAGCGTCGATCGCCGCTCGTGGGCGCCGATCGTCAGCGCATTCACGTTCGAAGATCGCCAACGCTGGCCGCGCACACGCCACTGCGTAGCCGGCGACCTCCCGGAGTTCGGACCGGCTGAGTTCCATTGCCCAACTGCATCATCAGGCAAGGTCATCTCCGCACGCGGCCGGCGGCTGCGATGGCGTACCGACGTCCGCGAAGTAGCAAGAGGTGGATCGCTGCGGCTATATCAGCGCGCGGTTACCCGGGCCTGATGGGTCGCTTCAACTGGTGCGGCATCGTACGCTGGGCCGGGCCCTTTAGGCCTCCATCCCGGCCCCTAGCATTTGCTTGGGCTCTTCAGCTCCGGCATGTTGCCGCCTGATCCGATTCATCTGAAGAGAGACTTCATCTGATGGCTGACTCGAACGGTCCCAGGAGTGGGGCAGTCCCCGAAGCAAGCCAGCATGCCGCCGCGGCACCTGCGGGCGGAGGACCCGTAATGGACCCGGTCGCAGTGGTCCGTTCCAAGCGGTACATCGGAGCGCTGTTGCTCGCGGCGCTAGTGGGTATTCCCGTCTCAGTCGTCGCCTATGGCTTCCTTGCATCGGTCTCTGCGATCCAGCGATTTCTGTTCACGGACCTGCCGAATCAGATGCTCGGGAGCCCCGCACCCGCGTGGTGGCCGCTGCCCTGGTTGGTGCTGTGCGGGCTGTTAGTCGCGTTGACCATCCGATACCTGCCGGGCAACGGCGGACATTCGCCCGCTCTGGGCTTTCAAACCGGCGGAGGACCGGCCACCGGACGCGAGCTGCCAGGCATATTCCTCGCTGCCTTGGCCACACTTGGCCTCGGCGCGGCGGTCGGGCCCGAAGCCCCGCTGCTCGCGATCGGCGGCGGGCTTGGGGCGCTGGCCGTCCGCCTTGTCAGGAGGGACGCGCCGCCCATGGCCTTGACGATCATGGCGTCGGCTGGCAGCTTTGCGGCGATCAGCACACTGTTCGGCTCCCCCGTGCTCGCCGCCTTTCTGATCATGGAAGTCGCAGGCGTCAGCGGGATAACGCTGAGCCTGGTGGCGCTGCCAGGTCTGCTCGCCTCGGGTATTGGGGCGCTGGTCTTCGTCGGTCTGGACAACTGGACCGGCCTCGGCACCTTCTCCCTCGCGCTGACGTCCGTGCCGCCTGCGGTCACTCCGACTTTGGCCGGTCTGGCTTGGGCGCTCGTCATGGGAGTGGTAGCCGCCCTCTTAGGGTGGTTGATTCGCTCTGTCGCACTCTGGCTTCGTCCGATCGTGCACATGAACCGAGTGTTGGTGACGTCGGCACTCGGCCTACTCATCGGTTGTACCGCGATGGTGTATCAGCTGATCTCCGGACAGAGTTTCACCCAGGTGCTGTTCTCTGGACAGGACGCGCTGCCCGAGCTGGTCGAAAATGCCGCCGATTACTCGGTTTCATTGATGATCTTGCTCATCGGATGCAAGGCCCTGGCCTACGGATTCTCCTTGAGCGCGTTTCGTGGAGGCCCGGTCTTCCCTTCGTTGTTCATCGGCGCAGCGATCGGAATTGCCGCAAGCGGGTTGCCCGGCATGAACTTGGCCGCAGGGATCGGTATGGGCATCGGAGCCATGTGCACCGCCTTGCTGCGGCTGCCGTTGACCTCGACGCTGCTCGCCGTAGTGCTGATGGGTGTCGACGGGGTGATAGTGACACCGCAGGTCGTGGTGGCTGTCGTCGTCGCCTTCGTGATCACCATTGTGCTCCCTGCCCCGGGTCCTAAGACGCCAGGGCCTGCTTAGTTGTCCTCAACGCTGACGACCCCGACCACAGATCTCCGCCCACTTTGCGGAGGACTAAACGGTCCCAGTGCTGTGCCAACCACAACTCCGCTTCGCTTACCTGGACTGTGCTGCATCTGCTGATAACGCAAGTCCAAGTAAGCGATGCGGAGTGAGGAGAAGTCCGGGCGGATGCGGGAACTATTGCGAATCGGGTCCGGCTTGTTGATCTCGTCCCCGGCTAAGATTCCCGTCCTGCAACTTCTCAGCTCCCTCGACGCTGACGTGTTCGACCACAGACCGCCGCCCAGTCGGAGTCGTCAGCGGCTCACCGTCGATGTGAGCCCGAATCAGTTCGGCGATCAACTGCGGATCGCTGTAGTTCAGGGCGTGGGCACCCGGCACGCTGACTACGTCAATGTGAGGCACCACAGCCAGGCGTGGCGCATTCGCAATCCGGACAAGTGGATCACGCACACCCGCGATCACCAGGGTAGGAACGACAAGATGAGGTAGCCGTTCGAGCGTCGGGTAGCGCGTCATCGCCCTGAACAAAGACAGGCTTCGCAGCGCCCCGAACCGGAGGTAGTCACGTGCTGCGATCGGCAGCATCGATGGCGGCTCACGCAGCCCGTCCCTGGCCATTTGTCCTAGAGCCCTGCCGAGTGGTTGATTGTTAGGCCCGCCAGCCGGCGAGACCATCACGGCACGCTGGATTCGGTTGGGAAAGGCCGCAGCGACCTCGATAATGATCGGACAGCCCAGAGAATTTCCAACCAGTATCGGGCGCTCAACGCCGACGGCGTCGCAATAGGACATCAGCGCCTTGGCCAGCCCGGGTAAGTCGAGTCCTCCCTCAGGCCTGATGCTCCGTCCCATCCCCGGCAGATCGGGCACGAAGGTGCGGTAATGCGGTGCCAAAAGGGCAGCCGTGGGCTCCAGGTAGGTCCCGGAGATGCCGAATCCGTGGACGTGCACCATTGCATCGGCATCCGGGCCTGCATCGACGTTGAACCGGTGGAAGACCGGCAGACCATCCACCAGGACCCATCCCGGTGTCAGTGGAGGTACCGGTTTTCGGGCCATGGTTAACCTCCCGCTTGAATCTGGTCGACTTGGACGTCATCGATCAATTCGTTCATCGGGTACTCCTTGGTCATCGCGTTGCTCGCTCTGACGATCCTGGTGGAGCCGATGGGTAAGTGCTTCACCCCGATCGGGTGAAAGTTATGTCACTGCGGGGATCCGCGGGCGAAATATCCAATTCGCGGCCTATTCCGGTGGACTCTCTGCATCCGGTGCGTCAGCACTTTCTAGTACTGGCTGCCGCCGCTGCCCGCGCTTGACCGCGTCAACAATGATCCTGGCCCCCAACCCGATGATCACGATGCCAGAAAGCATCTGCCCCATGACCACCACACGAGCGCCCTCGGTCGTTGCGACAATGTCGCCAAAACCGACCGTCGTGAACACGGTGACGGTGAAGTACAGGGCGTCGGTACGCGTCAGCGGCTCATTGAAATTGGCCTCAGAGATTCCACCCAGGACGAAATACGTGGCGGCAAACAGCAGCAGAAACAGAGGGACGCTCGTCGCAAGGGCGCCGACCGCCCGCAGCGCTGGATGTCTTGCCCTGATGATTGAGCGGACTTGAAAGGCGACCAATCCGACAAGCGCTACAAGTCCGAATGCAAGCATCCCAACGGCCACACGGACCGAGGTGGTGTCGAGGGGAAGCAGATAGTAGATGGCAACCAGTCCGACGGTTGATGCCAATGCCCGAAGCAAAGTCGCGAAGACCCTGCGGAACGGGCGTCTAACCGGGCGCGCGGCGTCAGGCCATTAGCGCCCGTCGCTTTCAGTCACGGGAAGAGGCTAACCGTGATCATGCCGGGGGCTTCTGAAGTTGGACCCGACACCCACAAATGGCAGCCCCGGCCGGCGAGCAACGTCACGTTGGTCGCAACGGTCCCGCACTACCGTAGCCCCTGTGAGCTTCACGCGAGGTGAGTTGCAGTCCTTCCGGAATGCGTCGGTTCCGGACCTGGTCGGCCCTGGACTGAAGCTGCTCTTTGTCGGGATCAATCCGGGTCTGTGGACCGCCGCCACGCAGACGCATTTCGCCCACCCGGGCAACCGCTTCTATCCAGCGCTGCGGCTGGCTGGCATCGTCGAGCGAGATTTTAACCGTGGCGAACCGATGACGGACGAGGACCGTGCGTACCTGGTCGACCGCGGCATCGGGATCACCAATCTGGTGAATCGCGCCACGGCCAGGGCCGATGAGCTCTCCCACGCCGAGCTGCAGGCGGGGCGTACGCGGTTGGCGGTGTTTGTCGCGCTGCATCAGCCGCTGGTTGTCGCGGTTGCCGGCCTCACGGCCTACCGGGTAGCGTTCGCCGACTCCAAAGCCAAAGGCGGCGAGCAGGCTGACCTACTCTCGGGCTCCCGCGTCTGGGCCGTCCCCAATCCCAGTGGGCTCAACGCCCACGAGACCATCACCAGCCTGGCCCACGCGTACGCCGAACCTGCAAAGATCGCCGGAGTGATCAACTAGGCGATAACCCCCGGCGGCCAGCTGGGTGTAAGCGGTGTGCTGAGATGTGGGGCATGAGCTCGGGCGCGCTTCACCAGCTTGGCTACCCGATTATCCAGCACAGCTTGGCTAACGGGCTGCACGTCATCTCCAGTCCGGACCACATTGCGCCGTCTGTGGCAATCAACATCTGGTACGACGTCGGTTCCAGGGATGAGGAGCAGGGGCGCACCGGATTTGCTCATCTGTTCGAGCATGTGATGTTTCAGGGCTCCGCGCATGTCACTTCCGGCCAGCACATCGCCCTACTCCAGGCGGCCGGAGCAGTTGTCAACGCCACCACCTGGTTCGACAGAACCAATTACTTCGAAACTTTGCCGACCGGTGGACTTGATCTGGCCCTGTGGTTGGAGGCCGACCGGATGGGCACACTGCTGGATGCACTGACCCAGGAGAACCTCGACACCCAGCGCGAGGTGGTGAAAGAGGAGAAGCGGCAGCGCTACGACAACGTGCCCTACGGGGACGTGATGGAGCTGCTCAATGAGCTGACGTTCCCACCCGATCACCCATACGGGCACACCACGATCGGCTCCATGGAGGACCTCGATGCGGCCACCCTGGAGGATGTTCATGCCTTCTTCCGGCGCCACTACGTGCCGAACAATGCTGTCTTGTCGATCGTGGGCGATGTGGAGCCAGATGATGCCTTCCAACGGGCCGATGTCTACTTCGGGCAACTCGCGGGCGGTGCCCAACCGACCAAACCCGAGGCCGGGCCGCTTGACCCACTCTCTGACAACCCACGCACTGCGACCTCGGGCAAAGTACCGGCCGACGCTGTCTACCTCACTTGGCGGATACCCGCGCGTGGCGGCCGGGATTTTGATGCACTCGATCTCGGCTTCAGCATCCTCGGGCACGGCCAGACGTCGCGGTTGCACAAACAACTGATCCGCCGGACCGAGCACGCCGAGAGCACCGGAGCATCCACGATGGGTTTGATTGGTGGCAACTCGTTCGGCTTCGGCTTTGCACGTGCTCGAGACGGCGTCGGCCCAGAGCAGCTTGAGGACGAAATCGTCGAGCTGATCGATCAGCTGCTCACCGACGGACCAGCCGAGGACGAGCTGCGACGAGCCAAAGCGCAATTCGAGCGCCATTGGCTGCACGAGCTGGCTCGAGTCGACTCGCGCGCTGACGTGTTGGGTGAGTACGCGACCCTGCACGGCGATCCAACCCTGATCAATTCCCGGATCGCCGAGATCACCGCCATCGATCGTGACGAGGTCCAGACAGCCATGCAGAAGTGGTGTCGGCCGGATCAGCGGGCAACCCTGATTTATCGGCAGGAGGGGTGATGAAAGACTTCCTGCCCCGCCCCACGATCGCTCCGGCAACTGTCTGGACGTTTCCGGCAGCTACCCGCACTCAGCTCAGTAACGGTGTCGAGCTGATGATCTTCGAGCTCCCCGGCCAACACGTGATTTCGGCTCATCTGGTGCTTGACGTCCCGCTCAATGCTGAAGGCCGCGACATCGAGGGTGTGGCGACGATCTGTGCCAGGACGCTGGACGAGGGAACGCGGCGGCACGACGGAGATGAGTTCGCCGAGCTTCTGGAAACCGAGGGGGCAGGTTTCGGAGTGGATCTCTCACTATCCGGCCTGCAGGCGGTGCTCGACGTCCCCGCATCGCATCTTGATCGCGCTCTCGAGCTCTTCGCCGAGGCAGTGACCGAACCGTCTCTGGCCGACCGCGACGTCAACCGTCATGTGCAGCTTCGACTGGCTGAAATCGAGCAGGCGCAGGCCAATTCTTCCCAAATCGCTAGCATTGCCTTCCGGGCGGCCGTCTTCGAGGAGAGCCGGAGAGCGGCGCGGATGAACGGCGGTGAGCCGGAGACCGTGCGTCAGGTGACCCCGGAGGCGGTGGGCGCGTTCCATCATGATCACTTCGGGCCCGCCGGAACGACGCTGATCCTTGCTGGTGACTTTGTCGAAGACCCAATCGCCGTTGCTGAGCGCAGCCTCGGGTCGTGGGGCAATGTCGACCAGCGACGGGTGGTGGCCGAGGAGCCGGTTCCAGCACCTCGACGCACGCTTCTGCTCGACCGGCCCGGTGCCGTCCAAGCCGATGTACGGCTCGGCGGTTTCGGTATCGACCGGCTGGACCCCCGGTGGTCCGCGATCAGCGTCGCCTCGTACGCCATGGGCGGCGCATTCCTGTCACGGCTGAATGCCGTGCTTCGGGAGGAAAAGGGCTATACCTACGGCGTACGGATGAACTTCGGTCCACTACGAACGGGTGGCTCCTTCGCGGTCCAAGGATCCTTCCGAACCGAGGTTGTGGTCGAGGCCTTGGCCATCACGAACGAGCTGATCAATGTCGACGGCGTGCAGTTCACCAGCCAGGAGGTCAGCGACGCCGTCGCCTTTTTCACAGGTGTCTCCCCGTTGCGTTACGCCACCGCTGATGGGGTCGCCGACCAGGCCGGCACCCAGATTCTCGCCGGACTGCCTGACGACTACGTCGACCGAAGCCTGGCGCTGCTGCGTTCGGTGACGCCCGAAGCCGCCACCGATGCCTACCGCTCCGTCGTCAATCCGGACGATCTGACCCTGGTCGTGGTAGGGGATGCGGAGCGGCTTGCCGAACCACTCCGCGCGACAGGCTTCCCCGATCTTGAGGTCCGCTCGCCTGCCTAGGGTGCCAAGAGTCCTCAGCCGCCGAGGGCGCGCAGCGCCCGCTGTACTGCGGCCTGGGCTTCCTGCGTCTTCTTCTGGTAGGTCCCAAGGTCGCCTTCGGTCAGTGCCTTGTCCGCCGCCTTGAACGCCGCAGACGCCTCATTGAGCGCCCTGGTGGCAGCTGGGTTGTCGGCCTCGCCCGACGGCTTGTTCCCATCGGCGGTACCGCCTTCATCGGTCGTGCCACCGGAGCTTCCTTGGAACACCTGGTCGAGTGCTTGCTGCAGGGTGTCCCCAATCCCGACGGACTGACCGAAGCGGACCACCACAAAACGGAGCGCCGGATAAGATCCCGTGCTGCCCTGTCGCTGCGTATAGACCGGGGTCACATAGAGCAAGCCGCCGCCCATCGGCAGGGTGAGCAGATTGCCGAAGGTTGCGCTGGCAGCGCCCTGATTCAGGAACGGGCGGAGCCGGTCGGCCACCGTCTCATTGGTGGTCATAGCGTTGAACGATTGTCCTGGGCCGTCGATCTGGGTTGTGTCCGACATCTGCAAGATCCGCATCCGCCCATACTCAGGGTTGCTGGCATCGGCGTTGACGGCCATGTAGGCCGCCAGGTTGGAGCGCTTGAAGGGCACATAGGAGCTGGTCAGGGAAAAGATTGCGTCATTATCGCCGGGCCACTTCACCGACAGGTAGAACGGCGGCTCCTTGGTCTGCGCCGAAGCGCCGGCGACCGGATCGCTGGGAACGTCCCACAAGCTTGACCGCTGGTACCAGTTGTCTGGGTTGGTCATGTGGTACCGCGCCAGGATCTGACGCTGCACCTTGAAGAAGTCTTGCGGGTAGCGCAGGTGGTCCAGCAGGTCTTGGGAGATCGCCGACTTCGGCTGCACGACGTTCGGAAACGCCTTCGTCCACGTCGTCAGCACCGGATCGGTGTCGTCCCACGCATACAACTTGACAGTGCCGTCGTAGGCATCCACAACGGCCTTGACTGAGTTGCGCACGTAGTTGATGTCGTCCTGCGGCTGGGCCACAACTGTTCCGCCGGCGCTGGTCTGGGCGTCAGAGGTGACCTCATTGAGGTTCACGCGTTCGCTGTTCGGGTAGGAGTTCGACGTGGTGTAGCCGTCAACGATCCAGACGATCCGGCCCTCGACCACCGCCGGGTATGCGTCGCCGTCAACCTTCAGCCACGGTGCGGCGCCCTGGACCAGTTGCCGCGGGGTGCGATCGTAGATGATCTTGGATTCCGGGTGGACGCGGTCAGAAAGCAGGATGTTGACGTCGGCGAACTTGGCGGCGTAGAGCAGCCGATTCCAGAGGTTGCCGATCTCGACCCCACCCTTGCCGGTGTAGGTGTAGGTCTTCGGGTTCCCGCCCTCACCGCCGCCCGGCGTATCCAACTCGATGGGCGGCGTACCAGCAGCTGCGCCGACGATGGAGTACTGGTCCGGTCGCTGACCCAACAGCTCTCCGAAGTAGATGCGCGGCTCGTGCTCATCGATCTGGCCGGTCGGCGGAATGTCCTTGGCTATCCATTCCGGCTCACCACCTCCCTGCCGCCGGTTGCCGTACGCCGCGACGAGGCCGTAGCCGTGGGTGTAGACGGTCTTCCGGTTGTTCCAGTTATCCTCCACACCGCTGAGGTCCATCTCCCGAACCGCCACGACGGCGTCGGTCTCCTTGCCGCCGATGGTGTAGCGGTCCACGTCAAGGATCTTCGGGAACTCGTAGTAGCCACGGACCTGCTGCAGCTGCTCGAACGTCGGCCCCACGACGTTCGGGTCGATCAGCCGGATTCCCGGCAGTGCCTCCGCGTCGGTCCGCAGCTGACCTGCGGTGGCCGTAGTCTTCGCCGAATAGTCGGTGATCTCCACTTTGTCCACGCCATATGCCGCGCGCGTCGCCTCGATATTGGCCTGGATGTAGCTGCGCTCCTTGTCCGGCTCGTCCGGTCGGACACTGAAGTACTGCACCGCGCCTGGGTAGACCAGCCCAAGCACAATGGCCGACAACAGCAACAAGACAAGGCCGATAGTCGGGACTATCCAGCGGCGCAGCAGTGCATTGGCGAAGAACAGCAGCGCACAGATGCCGGCGATGATGGCCAAGATCATCTTGGCGCTCACCGTCGCATTGTCTGCGGTGTAGGAAATGCCGGTGAATAGCCGGTTGGAGCGTTCGATCGCCAGCTCGTACTGGTCAAACCAATAGCTGAAACCCTTCACCAGCACTGCCAGACCGACCAAGATCGAGAGATGAGCCTGCGCGGCTCTACTGCCGCCGCGTTGTGCCCCGCTGAACCGCAGTCCGCCCATCGTGTAGTGCACGATGGCGGCGACGATCGCGCTGAAAACCAGTACCGAGAAGAGGAACGACAGCACGAACCGCCACCACGGATAGGAGAACACGAAGAACCCGACGTCGAGGCCGAACCGTGGCTCAGTGATGTTGAATGGGGTTGCGTTCTGCCACGCCAGGTATTCCAGTACATGGCCGCTAGCCGCACCGCCAGCAAAGAGGCCGACGAGGGCGCCTATGGCTACCAGCACCCAGACAAACCTGGATTCCAGCAGTTCGCGATAGCGCTCGAGCAGCGGGCTGGTTGGTACCTGCGCTCCTAGTCGTGGCCGGAGCCGGTAGGCGATGGCCGCGTTTGCCACAACGCAGGTAGCCATGATCAGACCGAAAGATACGAACAGCCCGATCCTGGTCAGCAGCATCTTGCTGAAGACCGGGGCGTAGCCGAAGGAGCCGTACCACAGCCGGTCCGTCCACAAGCTGGTAAGAACGGCGAATGCCACGATCATTATCGCGACTATGACCAATGTCGGCAGGATGGCGCTGCGTCGCCGGCCGACCCGCAGACTGCTCAAACTCATCTCTCCTCAACCGCTCCTACATCCATCACTCGTCGTCTCAGCAACGACCCAGGTGGTCCAAGCGGTTCCGCGGTGCGTCCGCACCTGCTCAAGTCAGCGTATGCGCCTGTTCCGCAGCCAGTTCGAAATCCCGGATCTTCCGGGTAGACAGAATGGCTCATCAGCAGCGGGGAAGCACGGCGCCGTCGCCATCACTGTTGACAGCCTGGACAGCCTTGATGGCGTCGTCGAGAGTGGCGACCTTGATCAGAGTCATCGAGGTACGCACGCCCTCGAGATCGCGGCAGTTGTTGGCCGGGACGAAGAATGCGGTGGCACCAGCTCTCTGCGCTGCAGCGATCTTCTCTTGAATCCCCCCGATGGCTTGCACATCTCCGTCAGGCGTAATCGTTCCCGTTCCAGCAAGGTGTCGGCCAGCCAGCAGCGGTCCGTTGGTGATCTTGTCGTAAATTGCCAGAGCGAATACTAAGCCTGCACTCGGGCCGCCGATCTGCTGCCCAAGGTCGAAGGAAATTTCGGGCTCGTAGCGATAACCGGTTGTGAGTGTGATGCCAACGACCGGGGCGTCTGATTGGACGTTCGATTCGACCGTCGTCACTACGACCTCGGTCTCGACTGTGTCCCGGATGACCACGAACCTGACCTTCTGGCCCACCCGGTGGGAAAGGATCCTCTTCCGAACCGCTTCATCGTCGGGAGTAGGAATGCCGTCGACGGACACCACGAGATCACCGGGGAGCAACAGCTTGTGTGCCGGGCCACCCACCGTCACCGAGAAGATGGCCGGCATCTCGGTGACCGGCCGCCCGTCGGCGCGCAATGCAGCTACCACCGCATCGTCCTGGGCAGTCTCCATCATGTCGGCGTCCTCGTTCTCCACCTGCTCGGCTGTCTTACCGGGCGCGTAGACAGCATCGCGCGGCAGGGCGTCGCGATTGGGCAGCCAGTACGCAAGCAACGCTTGCGGCAGACTGAGCCGAGCATCAGCTGGAGTGATCGCCACGATGGTCATGTCGAGTCGGCCCGTCGTCGGATAGGTGTCAACGCCTTGGACCGTGATCATCGGCTCGTTACCTACGTTGCCAAGCGTGTCCCGGGTGCCGCCCGGCGTCCAGCTGACGAACGGTACGGGAACGACGACGAGCAGCACGGCCAAGCAGATGAACGCTAGTGCCGAGACGAGTGCAGTCCAGGTCTGACGGGTCACGGCCTACCCGAACCGGCGCCGTGACCGAGCAGCCTCGGGGGCGATGTGTGCGGCAAGGCCTCTGACTCGTCGTTCTCGCTTGACAACCCGACCCATTCGGACTCCCCCGAGGCAAAGTGCTGCTCCTTCCAGATCGGCACTTCGGCCTTCAGGGTGTTGATCAAATGTGCGCACGCGGCGAGCGCCTCACCGCGGTGAACTGCGCCGATTGCCACAACGACCGCGATGTCGCCGACCTCGAGGTGGCCCACGCGATGCTCCACCGCGATCGCCAGAACATCATGCTGACGTGCCGTCTCCTCCGCGCACGTGGTCAACACGTCCAGTGCGCTGGGGTGTTGGGTGTAGTCGAGTGAGACGACGTCGGCACCATGGTCAGCGTTGCGTACGGTCCCCACGAACAAGGCAATGCCACCGACCGTCGGGCTCGAGACAAGGCGGATCGCCCGGTCGACACTGAGCGACGACTCGCTGATGCCGACCTGACGAATCTTCGATGGCATGCCTCGACCTTAATACTGGTTTCTTTGGGCTTTGCTGCTCGCCTGTCGCGCTCTGTCTGATTGCGAGCGGAGCGAGCCGTAGGCACCGCGAGCGGAGCGAGCCGTAGGCACCGCGAGCGGAGCGAGCCGTAGGCACCGCGAGCGGAGCGAGCCGTAAGCATTGCGCTGTCAGCGATCAGCAGGCGACTGCTGGGCGAAGCCACAGGCAGCCGCGTACGGTGGAATAACCACAGTCAGGCAACGTGTCAGGAGTGAGCATGGCCGAGGATCGAACGCCAGATCCGGCCGATCAGCCCGAAGACGAAAAGACTCCATCACAGGAGAATCCGCCGGAGCCCTATCGCCTGGGCGGTTCGGGAGGGTCAGGCGGGACTCCTGATAATCCATCGGGCAGCGGCGGAGAACCAGACAACCCGTTCGAGGCGTTCCTCTCATCACTTGCCGGCGGTGACATGAATGCGCTCGCTGCCCAGCTGCAAAGCGCCTTCGCGATGCTCGGCGGCGCCGGCTCCATGTTCACCAGCGGTCCGACTGAACCCGGGTCAGGTGTGAACTGGGAGGTGACCAAGGACACTGCGCGAAAGACCGTCGCCTCGCTGGGTCCGGACCCGAGTCCTGATGGGGGCCAGCGGCGTGCCGTGACCGAAGCAGTAGAGCTTGCCGAGATCTGGCTTGACCAGGCCACGAGATTCCCGCGGGTGAGTATGACTGTGGCGGCGTGGAGCCGGGCGGACTGGATCGAGCAAACCATGCCGGTCTGGCAGCGGCTCGTGGAGCCAGTCGCCTTGCACATTGCGGATGCGATGGAGGGTGCACTGAGCTTCGGCGGCAGCGAGGAGCCGGCCAGTCTGCCCGGAATGGCAGGCATGGAAAAGATGCTGCGGCCGATGCTGCGCACCTCAGGCGCGAGCATGTTCGGTCTGCAGCTTGGGCAGGGCCTGGGCAATCTTGCAACCGAAGTGGTCGGCGCCACCGACATCGGCCTACCGCTGAGCGAGCCGGGCCACGTTGCGCTGCTCCCGACCAACATCAAGGCCTTCGGCGAAGGCCTGGAGCAGTCGAGTGCCGATGTCACCCTCTATCTGGCGTTGCGGGAATGCGCACGGCAACGACTCTTCGCCTCTGCAGGGTGGCTGCGATCGCAGATGCTCGCTCTGGTTGAGCAGTACGCGAGCGGCATTACGATCGATACCTCCGCGCTGGAGGAGGCCGTCGGCAGGCTCGATGCCAGCAACCTCGAGGAGCTGACCTCATCGGTCGAAGGTGGCCTGTTCGAGCCCCAGAAGACCCCCGAACAGCGGGCCACCCTGGAGCGGCTGGAAACCATGCTGGCGCTCGTCGAAGGCTGGGTGGATGAGGTGGTCAGTCAGGCGACAGCCCAGTGGATGCCCGCCGCCAATGCTTTGGCCGAGGCTGTGCGCCGGGCTCGCGCCACAGGAGGTCCGGCCGAAGAGACGTTTGCCACGCTGGTCGGACTTGAGTTGCGGCCTCGCCGGATGCGCGATGCTGCCAACTTGTGGGCAGCGCTGCGCGACGCCCGCGGTGTCGATGGTCGAGATTCCGTCTGGTCGCATCCGGACCTCGTACCGACATCGGCCGATCTTGATGATCCATTGGGCTTTGTCGCTGGGGATGCTCACTCCGACGGCGCTGAGAACGGCGACATCGACAGTGCCATTGAACAGCTGCTGAAGGGCGAGAGCAGCGAAGGCGACGAGAATCCGAGCAGCTGACCGCCCGACGGGAGGCCTGGAGCTCAGCTGCCGCCGGACCTTGGAGACCTGGTCGGCACCCGACCCTGAACAAGATCAGTTGCGGCGGCACTATCTTGATCATCTGGCGAGACGGAGTGACGGCTGGTCCCGATCCTGTGCCGGTGCGCATCTGACCGCCAGCTCGCTGATCTGTGCCGCAGGCGAGGGCATGGTGTTGCTGACCCTGCACCGACGCCTGGGACGGTGGCTGCAGACGGGCGGTCATATCGAGTCAACCGACCCCACTCTGGAGGCCGCGGCGACCCGGGAGGCGGCCGAGGAGAGTGGGCTGGCCGATCTTTCGCTCGAGCCGAACCCGTTGCTGCTCTCCAAGCACGAAGTGCCTTGCGGGCCCGTTCAGCCGACCTACCACCTCGATGTGCAGTATTTGGTCCTCGCGAGTCATCTGGTCAGTCCCGGAGTAGGCGAGGAGTCCATCGACATCCGCTGGTTTTCTCATGATCAGTTGCCCGAGGTGGATCAGTCGGTCGCAGCTCTAGTGCGGGCTGCGGGCGTACGTCTCGGCTGGTAGCTGACGCCTGAGTCCCTCAATGACTGACACTCGTTGAGCGCGAGGCTGGCTCGGACGGCGTGTCGGATGAAGTCGCGTCAGATTTTGAGGGAAATCTCGGACACTGCGGCGGTCGGTAGTCGGTGTCTATCGATCGGCCTTCAATGACCGACCGCGAGTAGCGCCCTGGTCTCCTCCCAGCCTTCCAGGCCGGGGTCAAGCCGTCGTATGTCGTTGGGTGCCCGCAGTCGATGCCACGCGGGCGCGAGGGTGCAACGGTTCTTGCCCGGAGCGGCTGCGCTCAACCGCTCGAACGGATTGTGGTCCAGATCGAACGCGTCATGAGGGATCCAGTCGGCCAGCGGCAGCGAGACCCCAATCGCGGCGCAGCCATCCCCGCCCTGTTCGGGCGCTATCGCAATGTCGGTTCGGTGCAGGACCTTGAACAACTTGGCAAGCACCAGCCCTGGCAAGTCGGGCAAGTCCGCGGGCACCACAACAAGCTCATCGGCCACCTCGCTCAGCTGTTCGGCCATGGTGGGCACCGTGATGTCGGTCGGCAGGTGCAGAGCTCCAGGCCACAGCATGTCGGCGACCGAACCAGGGCCGGCGATCCCTGACGCGACCCCGATCAGGTCCGCTACGACCTCGTAGGAGTCCAGCAGGCACGCGCTGGCGAAGGCACTCGAGTCAATCCCCTCAGGCGCAGCCCGCGACGCCCCATAACGGGCCAGCACAATTGCCACCCGACGACGAGCGGCCTGGTCAGTCGACATCGAACGGCTCGGGTTGCCGACCTTGGCCCGCAAGGTAGCCCTCCAGGAATCCCATGGCCTTCTCCGCCGCCGGATACCGGCCGACGAGACTCCAGAAGCGATCAGAGTGGGTCGGCTCCACCAAGTGAGCCAGCTCGTGAAGCAGCACGTAGTCGACAACCCAGGCAGGCAGCGGCTGCAGGCGGTGCGACAGTCTGATGAGCCCACTGCTGGGAGTGCATGAGCCCCAGCGCTGTTGCTGGTTGGTCACCCATGAAACAGCGGTCGGCTCGGGCGCATGATCGAGTGCCGGAGCTAGGTAGGTCCCCGTCAGCTCCCGGGCCCGCTCGGCCAGTGCCTCGTCGCCCCGCGGCGCGGATGCCCGCGCCTCCCGGGCGAGCACCCGCTTGACCATGTCCTTGACGAATGTCTGCTCGTCGGCTTTCGACATACGTTGTGGGATGAGGACGACGATGGTGTCGCGCTCCCGGTAGGCGGTCACCGTGCGGGTACGACGACTGCTCCGCCGAACCTCCACCCGCGGGCTGGGTGCATCGGCCGGATCGGGTACCGCTGCCGGCTGCGGAGGTTCACCGCTTCTTCGGCGCTGCGTCCGGCGACCTCTGTTGACCTTCCCCCCTCGCTTTGGCAACGGCAACGGTGGCTGCGTCACGATGTCCCTTCCGCGCGACTGGCCATCAAATGGTTGCGAGCATTTCAGCTCGAGACTTGGACGGTAGGAGACAACCTACCTCGCCTCAGAATCTGAATCAGCCCTTGAGACTGGCTCATAAATAGCCAAGCAAAGTAGGTGAGACCACTGGTCCAAGAGGTTTCCACACAGCGCACGCGTAGGTTCGGGCACATGGCGAGTGTGTCCACAAACTGGCACCGAGCCGTGCACATCGTTTCCACATTGTTGTCCACATTGAGTGGAAATTGGCTTTCCCACAATCGTTTGACGGCGAGCAGGACTGCCTATAGCGTTCCGAGCACGAAACCTCCAGATGGTCGGCACGCTCGCAGGGGAAGGCTAGCGATCCCGATGTCCCTGGAGGTTTCGTCTTTTTCTTGTGTGCTCCGCCAGCGCCCAACTCCGCTCGCGTAGAGTTACGGGCGGCCAAGCGGTATGGCGTCTGTCGAAGTGACGGTTGCCCGGGTCAAGTGGACTGTATGAGCGGTCAAACGGCGCATCGCGAGGTCCCGCAGCTGTGACCAGTGTGCGGACGAACATCGAGCAAGGAGAAGTCATGGCGGAGATGTATAGCGGCGAGTTCTACTGCGTGAAATGTAAGACGAAGCGGGAGGCCTCGGGCGAGGTGCACGTCAACGACAAGGGCACTCGGATGGCTAAGGCGAAGTGCCCGGTGTGTGGTACGAACCTCAATCGCATCCTCGGCAGGGCCTAACGCCAGCAACCCAGTCAACCCATACAGGGACGGCCGTCGACGGCCGTCCCTGATGTACGTCTAGGCCCAGCTCGAGCGCTCGTTCTCGCGCCGCGGTGAGCAGGAGCGAGCCATCGGCACGGCAATCGCTCGCCGCCCGGCCGGCGGGCGAGTCGAGAGTCAAGCCGATCGGGTCGTATTCGGCTGTGGATAGCGCCTGCGGCTCGACCAGGCGGCCGGAGACTGGCGCGGTGAGTTCCTCGAGACCCGAAGCCACGTCCCAGCCGCCGCTTGGGCATCCGCAGCTCGTGGCTTACGCCCCCGTCATTCAGCGATCGCTTGACGAATTCCAAGTCGGAGTCCATCCCGACAGTGCGCTGGTCTTCCGCGGGGCAGGCTTCGGCGCGCTGCTCGCTCTCCTGGACGGCAGACAGCGAACCAGTGCCGTCCGCCACGCGGCTGGGGCCGCGGGCCTCAGTACGCCCCAGCTGAGTTGGGCGCTCGACGCTCTGAACGCGGCTCGGCTGCTGACCGACCGTGGCGCGGCGCCGTACCGCGACGCTTTGGCTCGGTTGCGCCTGCGGCTGATCGGTGCGGGGCCGGTGGGCCAACAAATCGCCCGTGTGCTCGTCGCCAGTGGGGTTGGAACCCTGTACGTCTACGACAACGAACCGCCTGACCTGGCCCTTTACCCCTCCGCAGGTGTGCTGACTTCGCAGGCGGAAGCGCTACGCTCCGCCTACGCAGAGGCGGACACCACCATCGGCATCCTGACCCATTGGTCCAAACCCGATACAACCCCGACGGATCTCACCATCGTGGCGTGTGATCGCCCCGAGCCTGATCGAGCCATCACCGATCATCTGCTGCGAGTCGACCAACCGCATCTGGTGGTGCGCTCTTGGGGCAATGGAGTGAGCGTTGGACCGCTGGTTCTTGCAGGCCGGACCTCATGCCTACGCTGCGCAGACCTGGCTCGGAGCGATGCCGATCCACACTGGCCAGTGGTACTCGCACAGCTGTCTCGACTACGTATCGAGTCGCCGCCAGCCCTGATCGCCTGGGCGGCTTCGATTGCCGCGACGCAAGCACTAGCATTCCTCTACGGGGAGCTGCCGGAATCCGCCGGTGCAACCCTGGAGCTCAGCTGGCCCGATTTCGTGACGCGGCTGCGTCGTTGGGTCGCTCATCCCAGGTGCGGTTGCAGTTGGCTCAACCAGACAGAATGGGGGCCATGAGCGACCAGTCCGCCAGTCAGACCAATGGCGCGGAACGGCATTTGGCGGCGGAAATCGATGGCAATTCGCTGGCTCGTTCTGCATTTCGCCGGGGGGCCAGGTTGGCCTCGCTCCCCCTCGGCTTCGCTGGCCGAGCGACGCTCGGGCTTGGGAGGCGATTGGGCGGAGCACCCGCAGAAGAGGTGAGTGAGCAGCTACAGCAGCGTGCTGCTGAGCAGCTCTTCCGAGTGCTCGGAGAGCTCAAAGGCGGCGCCATGAAGTTTGGGCAGGCGCTGAGCCTCTTCGAGTCGGTGCTGCCGGAAGATGTGGCCGCGCCATATCGTGTCCACCTTGCCCGGCTGCAGGACGCGGCCCCCCCGATGCCAACATCAAGGGTTCATGCTGTATTGGCTCGAGAGCTCGGCCCGCGGTGGCGCAAATCCTTCACCGACTTCGATCCGCTGCCGGCGGCGGCGGCATCCATCGGTCAGGTGCACCAAGCGACATGGGCAGATGGGCGTACGGTCGCGGTCAAGGTGCAGTACCCGGGTGCCGATGAGGCATTGCGCTCAGACCTGCGGCAGATCGGGCGGTTGTCCAAGGTCTTCGCCCCGCTTGCTGGCGGCATGGACGTGAGCGCACTGGTTGATGAGCTGACCGCACGGGTCTCCGAGGAACTCGACTACACCCTTGAGGCGGACTCCCAACACCAGGCCGCAGTCGGCTTCGCTGACAGCGCGGAGTTCTGCGTACCGCCGGTGCTGGCAAGTACGCCACGGGTAATGGTGAGCGAGTGGGTCGAAGGTGCGCCGCTGTCCTCAGCCGCAAATCTCCCCGAGGATGAGCGCAACGCGGCTGCTTTGCAGTACGTACGATTTCTCTTCGCTGGGCCGAGCGTCGTCGGTTTGCTGCACGCAGATCCTCACCCAGGCAACTTCAAGCTCATGGAGGACGGCCGGCTCGGAGTAGTCGACTTCGGCTTGGTGGCGCGCCTGCCGGACGGTCTTCCCCCAGTCATGGGCCGGATCCTGCGGATTGCCCAAAAGGGCGACGCACATCAGGTAGCCGAAGGGTTGCACAAGGAAGGTTTTGTTGCCTCAGACATCGACGCTGAGGATCTGCTCGATTACTTGAGCCCATTCGTGGAGCCGGCCGCCGTGCCAGAGTTCCAGTTCAATCGCAACTGGATGCGTGAACAGTTCATCCGGGTGCGCGACCCGCATGCTTCAGGCGGAGTCGCAATGAAGCTGAACCTGCCACCCAACTATCTGCTGATCCATCGGGTTTGGCTTGGCGGGCTGGCTGTCCTCTCCCAATTGAACGCGAAAGCAGCCTTTGGCGAGGTGCTGAACGAGTTTCTTCCCGGCTACGCCGAGGACTGAAGGACTTTCCTTTTGGGCTGCTCGCGCGATCCCGAGGCTCGCAGCTGAAGAGGGCTCGCATCAGCGACACGCGGCACAGCAGGGGCTGGGTCGCGGGGCACGCACTTGGCTGGGGAGGCCAGGGCTCCACTTCGACCCGAAGGGGAGCCTCGAGGCTGTGCCGCGTGTTGCTGATGCGAGCCGTCTTAAGCTGCGAGCGTTGGCATGCGCGAGCAGCTCGCAAGCAGGGATGATGCTATCGGCACATTACGGCGCGGTACGGGCGACTCGCCGTAATCATTATTGCGTCGGCACATTCCGTCATGAGTCATGCCGCGGCCTCATCCTTCGCCGCCGGAGCAAACGGCTCGACGACCGGATACTTCCGGGGACGACCTCTCGGTCGCTTGCGGGGCACGATCACGCCCGCGATGAACAACTCTCCGCCCCAGACGCCCCACGGCTCCCGCCGACTCAGCGCGCCCGCCAGACACGCCTCGCGAACCGGGCAATCCAAGCACAGCGCCTTTGCCTCCTCGACATCGGCAGGTGCTTCTGCGAAGAACAGATCCGGATCCACTAATCGACAGGGCAGCTCGATGGTGCCGCGGGCAACGACCACCGGGCCACCTCCTGTGTCATACATGTCGGCCTACTTTTCTGATCATGAGGCGCCCTGACAGGCGAGCTCCTCAAATCTGGCCGGGAAACACGAAGGCCGTGATTCCCGGATGTCTGGGATTCACGGCCCTGAGGCGGCGGTGTAATTACACCGGCGGACTACAGGAAGGTGGCCCCAAACGGATCGAGAACTTGGTATCGGTGACGTCGTACGCGCCAAATCCGGCGATACGTCCGCCCTGAACATCGGCTGCAGCTGTGCTCTGAAGGCAGACCTCTCCCATGCGGCGCGGATTGCGGAGATGGGCACGTGGCCTGCCGTAAGCGAGCTCCGTAGCGACTGGTGCGACCGGCATGAGCGCACGCAAAGACAGACGGAGTTCAGAGATGCTCAACTGAGCCGTGCGCCAGTTATGCATCGACCCCTCCTCTCCTGCGTCCAAGTCGGGCGATGCGGCCTTCTGCTCGGTCGAGCAGAAAGATCCTCGTCAACCCTAGGGGAGTATCGCAAGCCGATGCAAACACTTTTCTGCTCATCCTGGTTGGATCATGCAGATGATCTCGTGCGGTCGGCCTCGTTGGCGATGATCGCCAGCAGATGCTCGCCGTACTTGTCTACCTTGGTCTTGCCTAGGCCTTGAACCTTGATCAGCTCTCCGATGCTGCGAGGTCGTGCCTCGGCGATGGCAATCAGCGTCGCATCGGTGAAGACGCAGTACGCGGGGAGCTGCTGGTCGGACGCCTCCTGGCGACGCCATTCCCGCAGCATCGCCATCGTTTGATCATCGAAGGTTGCCGGACAGTCCAGATGTCGGCCGATTTTGCGTTCCGCAGCCTCAGCAAGGGATCGCCCACAGGACCGGCAATGCAGCGATAGTGCTGATTGCCGGCTGGATCGCCGATGTCGGGGCTGGTTGGCTGGTGCCCGCAGCGAGTCGGGCAGCACCGGCTCGAGGAAATGAGAAGGCGTACGCGGCTGCCCATTCCCGTTTCGGGTTCTAGCCCACGAGATCCGCAGCAGTCGCCTGGCTCGTGTCACACCGACGTAGAGCAGGCGCCGTTCCTCACTGATCTGCTCTGGTGAACTGGCGAGAATGAAAGGCAATGACCCCTCATGAACGCCGAGCAACGCCACCGCGTCCCATTCCAGGCCCTTTGCCGAATGCAGCGTGGAGATGGTGACACCTTGCGCGGCTGGTACATGTTGGGCATCGGCGCGACGGTCCAGTTCGGCCGAGATGGCCTGCAATGTGAGCGGTTGCTGATCATCCCAAGCCTGCGGTGTGAGCTCAACAGTGGCGTTCGCCTCGGCCTCTAGATCCTCAGCCACACTCAGCAATGCGGCGAGTGACTCCCAGCGTTCCCGCACCGCCCCGCCGCCTTCGGGCGGCTGCTGTGTCCAGCCCAGGGTGAAGAGCATCGATTTCATCTCCTCCACCGCGCTCCTCAGCTCGGCGTCCGTTGTCGTCCGCGCCCTGGTTCGTAGGGTCAGCAAGGCCTGGCGCACCTCGGGCCGCTCATAGAAGCGCTCACCTCCGCGCACCAGGTAGGGAATTTTGCGGTCGGCCAGCGCCTGCTCGATGGCAGGTGACTGTGCGTTGATCCGGAACAGCACAGCCATATCTCGAAAGTCCACCCCAGCCTTGGCTTGGCGCAAGAGCCAGTCGGCGACCCCGGCAGCCTCGGCCGACTCGTCCTGCGATCCGACGAACTCCACCTCTGGTCCAGCCGGCTGCTGCGCTTGGAGAGTGACGGGCTGGAAGCCGCCTCGCACTGGCTCTTTGGAACCAGCCGTCATGATCGCATTCGCGCACCGAACAACCTGCGGGGTGGAGCGGTAGTCGCGTACCAGTCGGATGACCGTGGCCCCTGGGAAACGCTGACCAAACCCGGTTAGGAAGCTTGCCTGGGCTCCAGCAAAGGAGTGGATGGTCTGCGCCGGATCGCCAACCACGCACAATTCAGCCCGTTCACCACGCCAGAGGTTGAGCAGCGCCTCCTGCAGCGGGCTGACATCTTGATATTCATCGACCACCAGATGTCGATACGTCCGGCGGATCGTTTCCGCGATCTCCGGGTGATCTGACATCAGCGCCGCAGCACAAAGCAGGATGTCTTCGAAGTCGATGCGGCTGCGGTCGCGTTTTGCCTTTTCGTACCCCGCAAAAACGCGTGCCACAGTCTCTGAGTCGTAGGAGGCGAGGCTGCGATTGTGCTGTGCGGCCAGTCGCGGGTAGTCCTCGGCACTGACGTTGCTTACCTTGGCCCAGGAAATCTCAGACACGAGGTCCCGCAGCCCGGGCGTGTCGACCCTAACTCGGAGCCGGCTAGCGGCCTCTGCAACGAGCGGCATCCGGTTGTCCAGCACGTGCGGCAACTCACCGCCATAGATCTGAGGCCAGAAGTACTGAGCTTGCCGGAGCGCTGCGGAGTGGAAGGTTCGGGCCTGGACGCCGTGTGCCCCCAACTGTTGCAACCGGCCGCGGAGCTCGCCCGCCGCACGGGTAGTGAAAGTCACCGCAAGCACGGCTGTCGGGTTATACGCCCCGCAGGCAACTCCAAACGCGATGCGGTAGGTGATCGCCCGGGTCTTCCCGGTGCCGGCTCCGGCGATGACTGCCACTGGCCCGCCGAGCGCAGTCGCGACCTGACGCTGCTCTGGGTCCAGATCCTCCAGCAGCGCGTCGGGCGTACGCGGCGGTGGCGTCGGGGCTCCAGGCACACGGACACCATAAGTGCCCTCACCGACTATCTCTGACTACCCGGCCAGCAGTCGTTGAGGATTCGCGCTCGATTTTGCCGGGCGCCTCAGGTAGGTGTGCGTCTTGGGCTTGCCCGCGGAAATGACCCGTCCAGGAACGGATCGAGCGAACGCGTAGGCGTCAGGTGCGCGAGGGCGGCCTCCTGATCAGCGGATAAGCAAACTCAATCTCGGTAATGCTTGGGTCACGGTCCATGGTGCGTCGCCGACCGGTCTCCACGAATCCGTACGATCGGTAGGCACGCGTGGCGCGGATATTGGACTTGGCCGCCTCCAGCACGAGGCGCGTTCCGTGCCGGCGGCGCGCAAGGTCAGCGATCGCGTCGAGCAACCGGTGGGCACATCCTGAGCCGCGTGCCTCGGGAGTGACATACATCCCAACGACACAGGTGTCGCCATCCCCAGTATCGAGACCGGTTGCGATGCCGACCAAAGCATGATCATCATCGAAGGCCAGGTAGCTGGACGCGGTGGCGAGTCGCTGTCTCCACACGGCGGGTTCGAAGCGGGCTTCGGTCTGGTAATCCGACGCGTACGCATCCGGCTCCTCACGCAGTGAGCGCAGCCGGATGTCACGGACGGCCTCCCAGTCGGACGGCTCCGCGGCCCTGATCATCAACACCACATTCCCAATAGTGACCTTCGATGTCAGCCAGCCGCTTTAGTGTTGTCCGCGACCATGACGCTCTACCTCCATCGCGCTGAGCGGGCCGACCGGCTGGTCACTGCTCTCGGGGATCTGCTTAGTACTCCGCTGACTGACCCGTTCGCCACGGAGATCATCAGCGTGCCCACCCATGGCGTGGAACGCTGGCTGTCCCAGGGCTTGGCGCAGCGCCTCGGGACGACACCTGGCCGCAGCGACGGCGTCTGTGTCGGCGTGGACTTCCCTTCAACTCGGCGACTTGTGGCGCGTGCCCTCGCCGGCAGCGCGGACGAGGAGGATGCTGATCCGTGGCAGCCACACCGCGCAGTGTGGCCGCTCCTTCGAGTGATCGACGCCTGCCGCGGACAACCGTGGGCAGCCTTGCTATGGCATTACCTTGGCGGGAACGGACGGTCGACCGAGCAGGATCCTCTCCGTACCGGACGGCGCTGGTCGACCGCGCGGCATCTGGCCGGCCTATTCGCCAGGTACGCCGCCACCCGACCGACCATGATCGACAGTTGGTCCCGAGGCCACGACGTCGACGCCTGGGGATTTTCGCTTCCCGCCGACCGTGCCTGGCAGGCCGAACTCTGGCGGCGGCTGCGTGGTGAGCTTGGTGTGGCGAGCCCAGCCGAACGTGTGCAAGCCGCGCTAGCCCGGCTGCGGATCGCGCCCGAGTACAGCGACCTTCCGGAACGACTGTCGGTCTTCGGCGCCACCCGGCTTGACCCCGACCACCTGCTCGTGCTCTCCGCGCTCGCCGAGCATCGCGACGTCCACCTGTGGCTGGCCCACCCCTCCCCCGCCCTCTGGGCCAGCGTGCGAGTCGCCATTCGTCGCAACGGAGTCAACCCGATTCGAGTGTCGCGGCGAGCGGACGATGTCACCGAGGCCTTGGTCGACAATCGGCTCCTCGCCTATCTCGGCCGGGACGTACGCGAGCTGCAACTCGCCCTCTCTACGATCAGCCCCGATGCTACGGATCTGCATCACCAACCGCCCGAACCCGCCCAGCCGACATCCTTGCTTGGTCGGTTGCAGTCCGACATTTCGGCCAACCGAGCGCCCCGCCCGGAGCAGGAGCGACCACTCCTCGCAGACGGTGATCAGACCGTGCAGGTCCACGCCTGCCACGGCCCCGATCGTCAAGTCGAGGTACTGCGGGAAGTGCTCGTCGGCCTGCTTGCCGACGATGCCTCACTCGAACCGCGCGACATCGTCGTGATGTGCCCCGACATCGAGCATTTCGCTCCGCTGATCGCCGCATCGTTCGGACTCGATACGCCAGAGGCCCAAGCCGAGCATCCCGGACATCGGCTCCGGGTTCGCCTGGCCGACAGGTCATTGCGGCAACTGAACCCGCTGCTCGCTCTGGTGAGCCGGCTGGTGGCGCTCGCCGACTCACGCGTCGAGGCGAGCGCTTTGCTCGACCTGTGCGCCGCGCCACCGGTAGCTCAGAAGTTCGGCTTCAGCCAGGACGATCTAGATCGGCTGCACGATCTGGTTCCCCGTTCCGGTGTTCGCTGGGGATTCGACGCGGCTCATCGCCGCCGGTTCCAGATGGGCGAGTTTCGGCAGAATACCTGGGCCGCCGGACTGGAGCGGTTGCTGCTCGGAGTGACGATGGACGAGACAGACCAGCACTTCATCGGAACCACCCTGCCTATGGACGATGTCGACGCCGGTGATGTCGATCTTGTCGGACGTCTTGCCGAGCTGGTAGCACGGGTCAGTCTGCTGATCGAGCGGTGCGGCACCAGCCAGCCCCTCACTGTCTGGGTCGAGCTCTTCAAGCAAGCGATCGAACTGCTGGCTGCTGTTCCTCCGACGATGAGCTGGCAGTTGAGCCACGCGCACCGCGAGTTGGGTGATCTCGCTCTGGCGACCGACCAGGCAGATGATGTCGCCCTGAGCTTGGCGGAGGTGTCGGCGCTGGTCAGCGAGGCATTCCGGGGACGGGCCAGCAGGGCCAACTTCCGCACTGGCACGTTGACTGTCTGCACCATGCTCCCAATGCGATCTGTGCCACATCGTGTGGTCTGCCTGCTGGGAGTCGACGATGGCGTTTTCCCTCGAAGGCCGCCTCCCGACGGCGACAACATCATCGGTGATGAAGGGTGCGTCGGCGATCACGATGTGCGCAGTGAGGATCGCCAGCTGCTATTGGACGCGATCATGTCTGCCCAGGAACGGCTTGTGGTGATATTCGCCGGGTGCGATCCCCGTTCGGGTGTCGAGATTCCTCCTGCGGTTCCTGTCGGGGAGTTGCTCGATGCGCTCGACACCACGGCTCGCACCGGAGACGGCTCTGGCGTCCGCAACAAGATCACCACACGGCACCCGCTGCAGCCGTTCGACATCGCCAACTTCATTCCGGGAGGGCTCGGTTCCCGTGCCGGATTCAGTTTCGATCGCGCAGGACTGCGGGCCGTACGTGCCGCGTCCCGAGAGCGTCACTCGGCTCCATCGGTCTTCGGCCTGGAGCCCTTACCGGACCGCGATGACCGAGGCCTGATCAGCCTGAGCGACCTCGTCCGCTTTTTCAACCATCCGATCCGAGCACTGATCTATGACCGGGCGGGACTGCGGATCACTCGGCCTGATGAGCCACCTGACGAGCAGATCCCGGTCGACCTCAATGGACTGGACGCTTGGAGCATCGGCGAGCGGCTGCTGCGGCTGCGCATGGCAGGTCACGAGCCGGAGGCATTGATCGCGGCCGAGTGGCGGCGCGGCTATCTCCCGCCACGTGCACTCGGCCAGAAGGCTATTCAGGACGTCGCTCAACAGGTCGAGCAACTCATGCAGGCCGCGCAGCCATTCCTGACCGACCGACCAGCCCCGCATGAGGTGCTGGCCGATCTTGGGGACGTTCGGTTGACCGGCTCGGTCAGCGGCATCATCGGCGACTGGGTGGTCCATCTCAGCTACTCGCGGCTAGCCGCCAAACACCGGCTGCAAGCCTGGCTTGAGCTGCTGGCGCTAACCGTCACCCATCCGGGCCGACCTTGGCAGGCGATCACCATCGGGCGCGGCGGCTGCTCGCAGCTGGGAAGAGTTGACCCCACATGGGCGGGCAAGGTATTGACCGACTTGATCGACCTGCGGGCCACCGGCCTGCGGGAACCAATTCCGTTCGGCCCCAAGACCTCGGCGGAGTACGCAGCCTTGCGCTCCCGGGACCGGCAGCCCGCGCTTTACCGACGGCAGCTCGACAAGCTGTGGGGCCAGGAGCGTGACGAGGCGTACGAGCGGTTCTTCGGAGTTGGGGCTGGGCTCGACGCCATGTTGGCCCAGCCGTCGATCAGCAGCGAGGAACGCGGCAGCTTGGCCGAGCCCAGCCGGTTCGGCACCTTGGCGCGACGGGTGTTCCAGCCTCTCTTGTCGGTCGAGGATCTGCGATGAGCGGCGACCCACTCCCCTTCGATGTCTGCGCCGAGCTGCCCGCAGGAACCACCGTGCTCGAGGCTAGCGCCGGCACCGGCAAGACCTACACGATCGCCGCCCTCACCGCTCGCGCTATTGCCGAGGGCGTAGCTGAGCTGAACCAGCTACTGCTGGTCACCTTCGGGCGGATGGCGACGAACGAACTTCGGCTGCGAGTTCGGGAGCGACTGGTCTCTGTCGAGGGCTGCCTCGCCGATGCGGTCGCTCGGCGCGTTACCACCAGGCAGCTCAGCCCTCTTGAGGTCATGCTCACGACCGGTCAGCCAGATGAGCTGGCGCGTCGACGCCAACGGGTGTCTCGTGCGCTTGCGGAGTTCGACGCCGCCACTATTGCCACCACACACGAGTTCTGCCTTCAGATGCTCGACGGGCTCGGGGTACTCGGCGATCGCGAGCCGCACGCCACCGTCGTGGAGCACCTCGGTGATCTCACCCGCGAGGTGACAACCGACCTCTACCTGCGCCGCTATGCCGCCGCCGGCACGCCGCCCATGAGCTACGACGAGGCACTGGAGATCGCCAATCAGGCCGTCGAGGCCGTCCATGCCAGGCTGGTGCCCGCCGGGCTCGCTCCCGACGATCCTTCGGCCAGTGGCGAGCGTGTGGCATTCGGAACAGCTGTGCGGCAGGAGGTGGAACGCCGCAAACGGGCTAGCAAGCTCTTCACCTACGACGACATGTTGACGCGGCTACGCGATGCACTGGCCGACCCTGAGCGGGGACAAGCCGCCGCTGATCGCCTCCGGCAGCGCTACCGCATCGTAATGGTGGACGAGTTCCAAGACACCGACCCTATTCAGTGGGAAATCCTGCATCGCGCTTTCCACCGACACTCGACGTTGATCTTGATCGGCGACCCCAAGCAGGCGATCTACGCCTTCCGTGGCGCCGACGTCTTCAGCTATCTCGATGCCGTCCAGCAAGCCGATCAGGTCAGGAGTCTGGCTGTCAATCGGCGCAGTGACCGAGCGCTGGTCGATGCGCTCGATGGGTTGCTCGGTGATAGCGCTCTCGGTGACGAGCGAATCCCCGTGCGCACGGTCACCGCCGAACATCAGCAGCCGCGGCTGACCGCACCCGCCGGCAAGCAGCACGTGGTGTCCCCTATCCGGGTGCGCATCATGCCACACCAGGCCGAAGCAGAGAAGGTGCCGAGTGTCGGCGCCATCCGGCCCCTGATCACTGACGATCTAGTCGCCGACATCACTGCGTTGCTGGGTTCGGGCGCCCAACTGCTCAAACAAGGCGGCAGGCGCCAGGTGGTCCCATCCGACATTGCCGTTCTTGTCCGGAAGAACGAACGCGGCGAAGCGATCCGCGAAAAGCTGGTTGCCGCCGGTGTGCCGGCGGTGATGTACGGCGCGAGCTCGGTGTATGCCTCCCCGATGGCTCAGGACTGGCTAACCCTTCTGCTGGCCCTTGAGCAGGCGCGGCAGCAATCGGTACGGCAGGTCGCATTGACCCGGTTCTTCGGCTGGACCTTCGCCGACCTCGCCTCGGCGAGGGAGGAGGCGCTGATTGAGCTCAGTCAACGTATCCGCTGGTGGGGCAAGGTGCTCCAGAGCCGCGGGGTCGCTGCCCTGCTGGAGACGGCGATGGCCGACGAGCACATTCCGGAGCGGCTGTTGAGCGTGCGTGGAGGCGAACGGATGCTGACCGATCTGCGCCATCTCGGCCAGAGCCTGCATGCGGCGATGACCTCCGCCCAACTTGGCGTCGGTGCACTTGTCGAGTGGCTCCGGGCGCGGATCTCGGAGGCGCGGGAAATCGGCATTTCGGAAGGCACCCGGCGGCTGGAGAACGATGTCAAGGCCGTCACGATCTTGACAGTGCATCGCAGCAAGGGTTTGGAGTTCCCGATCGTCTACTTGCCTGAGGCTTGGGATCGATTCGCCAACGGCTCTGACGAAGGTCGGATACTCAGGCTGCATGAGCCGACGGAACGTCATCTGGAGTCGGGAGGCAGCGGCGAATGTGTGCTCGACGTCGGAGGTCGGCATGGACCGGGCAGACCCGAGCGGTTCTCGCGCTATCGAGACGAAGAGGCCGGAGAGGACCTGCGGCTGCTGTACGTAGCACTGACTCGCGCGCAGTGCCAGGTGATCACCTGGTGGGCGCCATCGTTCAATACCGAGACCTCTGCGCTACACCGCTTTGCTTCTCGCGAGCCAGGTGGCCCAGCGATACCGAGGGCCAGCTATCCGCTGCACGATCCGTTTACCAGCCGCGAGCTTGGTCCCGGCTTCAGTGTGGAGGAGATGGCACCGCGTGAGCTGACCGACTGGCGCCCATTGCCACAGCCGCAGCCGACGCTCAAAGTACGCAACTTCGACCGCGAACTCGATCTCGCCTGGCGCCGGACCTCCTACTCAGCGCTCACCGCAGCCGCCCATGGCGCCGACACACAAATGCCGGCCGTCAGCAGCGAGCCCGACCTGAAACGGGAAGACGACGAGTCTGCGCACTATTCCGAGCTCCTCGCGCAGGTTGGGCCGACGCCCGCAGCTGAGACCGCTCCGATCGAGGACGGCCTGGGTGAGCCGTCGCCAATGCATGATCTGCCGTCGGGGGCCGAGTTCGGGACCGCCGTACACGCGGTGTTCGAGCGTGTCGACGCCGCGGCTGCGGACCTGCCCGCGGCTCTAGATCAGGCGTGTGCTGCGACGCTCGCGCAAGGTCCAGCAACGGCAATGACAGCCGAAGCATTGGCCCGCGCGCTGCTCCCAGCCCTTCGTACGCCCCTTGGGCCGCTCGCTGACGAACAACGACTCTGTGACATCCCACGCGGTGATCGGCTGGCCGAACTGAGCTTTGAATACCCGCTCACCGGCGGCGACACAACGAACGCCGAGCTCACTTTGGGCATGGTGAGTCCGCTACTGCGCCGCCACCTCTCCCCGTCCGACCCGCTGGCTGACTATCCCGACTCGCTCGACGACCCGGCTCTGCAGGCGCAGGCGCTACGCGGCTATCTGACCGGCAGCATCGATGCCGTGCTCCGTGTCCGGCGCAAAGACCGGGCGCCCCGGTACGTGATTGTGGATTACAAGACGAACTGGCTGGGCAGTTTCGACGGCGAGATGCTGACGATCGGCGATTACACACCGGCACGCATGGCCGCTGCGATGATGGGCGCCCACTACCCACTGCAGGCGCTGCTGTACGCCGTGGCCGTCCACCGGATGATGCGCTGGCGGCAGCCGAACTATGATCCGGCTGTCCATCTAGGCGGGATCCTCTATTTGTTCGTACGCGGGATGGCCGGCCCGGAGACCCCGCGCCTGGATGGCGTGCCGTGTGGGGTGTTCAGCTGGCACCCGCCGGCGCCGCTGGTCATCGAACTCTCCGCGCTGCTGGATGGAGCGCTGTGATGAGCATCCAATCCAAGTTCTCAGCAAGGGGGGCGACCCCCTTGGACCCCCGCGCGCTCCGCGCATTCGCCGCCGGTGTCGCCGACCGAGCCCTGGTGGTCCAGGCGGCATCGGGTTTGCTCGTTCCGTTCAACCAGGCTGGAGTTCTCAACGCGGCTGACGTGCACACGGCCGATGTGGTGTGCAGGATCGGCCGCGATCCCGACGAGCGGGTCCGGCTTGCCCTCGCTTTAACTGTCCGCGCGCTCCGCAACGGCTCGGTGTGCATTGACCTTCGAACGGTGCACACCACAGCCTTCGATGAGATGGAGGCCGCGATCGACGTCGCAGCGCTGCCGTGGCCTGAGCCGCAAGAGTGGATCGCTGCCTGCAAAGCGAGCCCACTGGTGGCTGACGGTGCTGGCCAGCCCGGTGGTCGGCCGCTTCGTCTCGCCGGCGGACTGCTCTATCTGGAGCGGTATTGGCAGCAGGAGGAGTTGGTGCGGGTACAGCTGCAGCGGCGCTTCGCAGCACCGGCGCCCGAAATCGATCAGCCACGATTGTCAGCCGCGTTGCCGAGACTGTTCGACCACGAGGGCCTGGCGCCAGGCGAGGCAGACCGCCAGCAGCTGGCGGCCGCCGTCAGCGCGCTTGGCAGGGTAAGCGTGCTCGCAGGCGGACCAGGCACTGGGAAGACGACGACGGTGGCCAGGCTGCTGGCCCTGTTGCGAGACCAGCCTGGGCCTGCCTTGCGGATTGCGCTCGCTGCGCCGACGGGTAAGGCAGCGGCACGTCTGGAGGAGGCGGTGCGAGCCGCCACGGCGCAACTGGACGTGGAGGATCAGCGCCGCCTCGGCGAGCTGACGGCATCGACGCTACATCGGCTGTTGGGCTGGCTGCCTGGCAATCGAAGCCGTTTCCGGCACGATGCCACGAACCAGCTGCCGCACGATGTCGTGATCGTCGATGAGATGTCGATGGTGTCCCTCACTTTGATGGCGCGGCTGCTCGAGGCAGTGCGTCCGAGCGCACGCTTGGTGCTGGTCGGTGACCCGGATCAGTTGTCTTCGGTCGAGGCTGGAGCCGTCCTTGCCGACATTGCGCGAGCCCCCGGTCCACCCGATGCGGACCTGGGACAGCGGCTGGTCGAGCTCGGCCTGATCGCCGACCACGCGACCGCACCGGTGCACGGCGTCGTCCAGCTGACGCACACCTGGCGGTTCGGGGGTGCCATCGGCGCCCTGGCACGAGCCATCCGGGCGGCCGACGCAGATGGAGCGGTAGCCGTGCTCCGCTCGGGCGCAAGCGATGTCCACTTCAGCGAGATTGATCTCGGAGCCGCACCGACCAAGGCTTCGGCAAGCGCTCTGGCCGGCATGGCAGCGCAGGTTCGGGCAACTGGTGTCGCCATGCTCGACGCAGCCAGATCTGGCGACGTAGCAGGAGCGCTGGCCGCTCTCGACCGCCATCGGCTGCTGTGTGCTCATCGGCGCGGGCCGTACGGGGTACTCCGCTGGGGTTTGGAGGTGGAACGCTGGCTGGCTGAGGCCATCCCCGGATACGGCGAAGATGGCGAATGGTATGTGGGCCGGCCGTTGCTGATCACCGCGAACGATTACGAGATGTCGCTCTACAACGGCGACACCGGGGTCATCGTGGAGACACCCGATGGCGTGCGTGCGGCCTTCGCCCGCGGTGCTGCGGCCAAGCTCTTCCCGCCGGTACGGCTCGACGCCATCCAGACCGTCCATGCCATGACGGTGCATCGTGCGCAGGGCAGCCAGTTCGACAGTGTGTCGTTCGTGGTGCCGCCCCCGGATTCTCCCCTGCTGACCCGTGAGCTGCTCTATACCGCGGTAACCCGAGCACGGCGTCACGTCCTGCTCATCGGCTCGGAGGAAGCCATCAGGGGTGCGGTGCAACGTCCAGCAAACCGCGCAAGTGGGCTGCGGCACCGGCTGTCTGCGCAGTCGTCTCAGCCGGCGACCTGACCCACCGTCGCTCGTCCGGGATCATGGCTTCGCCCGGATGTGCCTCGGCCACGAAGGCCCGGATGAGCGGCACTTCCCGGCAGCCGCAGCACTGACGCATTGCTAGAGCGGTGCCTCACCGGCCTGCCAGGTCTGGATCATTCGAGATGCGATGGAGCTGGTCCCGGGTAGCCCGAGCTCGCCGGAGTCCAGCTCGGCCGTGAGTTGGTCACGGGTGTACCACTCCGCGTGGGCGATCTCGTTGATATCGACACGGATGTCGGTCGCGGTGGCCCGGGCGAAGAAGGCGACCATCAGCGAGCGCGGAAAAGGCCACGGCTGGCTGCCGAAATAGCGCAACTCCGAGAGGTTGATGTCAACCTCTTCACCGACTTCTCGGTGGATGGCCTGCTCCAGCGACTCCCCAGACTCAACAAAGCCGGCGAGCACCGAAACGCGATTCCCCCACGCTGCCTGGCCACCCAGCAATAATCGGTCCTGGGCGTCGACGACGGCGACGATCACTGCCGGATCCGTCCGAGGGAAATGATCTCGGCTACATCGCGTGCAGTGCCTCGCGAACCCGCCATTGATGACAACCGTAGCGCCACCGCACCGAGGGCACTGCGGCTCCATGCGATGCCAATGCGTAACCGCCGCGGCCGTCGCGGCGATGTCGCGCTCGTTGTCGGTGAGCTGGAATCCAACCTCGCGAAAGTCGTGCATCTCTCCGTCGGCCAGCTCTTCTACGGCGAAGATCGGTGACCCGTTGAGCAGTCCCAGCAGCCGATGGCGCTGACTGTCGAAGTCCATGAAGGGCCTCGTCATCCGTAACTTGCTGCCGCCAGCATTGGTCGAGAATCGGGACTCGGGGTCAAGGGTCAGCAGCTTGGCATCCTCGGCGTGCCAGAGTCCGGCCACCCATTCCGCGGATCCCCGGTGATGGTCGACGCGGTCTAGGTCACTCGGCGTCGCCCAGTTGATCATGACCTCAGGGTAATCGCTCAACCTGTGCAATTAGGATCGATTCGATGGCGCGGCGGTCTGGCAGAGTCGCGGGCCTGACGATCTCGTCGGAGCGTACGTGATAGAAGATCGCGTCGATTTGCTCAACTTGAAGCCCGTGTGCTTCCGCCCAGGCCAGCCGGTAGATGGCAAGCTGCAGCGGATCTGCTGCGTCGGTACGACCGGTTTTCCAGTCCACGACCTGGAAACGAATCTCGTCAGGTGCGGTAGTTCCGGGCTGCGGATAGACCGCGTCGATCCGACCCCGAACCAGTCGGCCGGCAATCCAGATGCTGAACGGCGCCTCGATCGCGTACGGCACCGCGCTGCCATACCGCCCGGCCGCGAAGGCTTCGCAGAGCTCGCGTAGCTCTTGCTCGTCCTGAGTACCTGAGTCGGCCCGGTCGGGCAGATCATCAAGATCGAGTAGCTGTTGCTGGCCTAGGCCACCACTGGGTACCCGCCCGGCGAAATAGCGCTCAATCCAGTGATGGAAGCGCGTGCCGAACCGGGCGCTGCGCGAAGGTTGTCGTGGCATGGGCCGGGCCAGGTCCGCAGCGTACGCGGCTGGGTCGGCATTCAACCGGAGCAACGCGGTCGTCGATAGCTGGGCGGGCAGCTCGACAAGGTGATCCTGTGACCGCGACTCGACCGCCTCCGTTAGCAAGCGGTCGATGTCGGCGTCCCAGCCGGCAACGACTTCATGATCGTCGAGCAACAGCGGCTCGCTCGCGGGATCCTCGTAGCGGCCGGCATCAGCGAACCGCTGCCGGGCCCGCTCCACATCCAGTGCGGCCTGCTGTCGCCGCTCCAAAGCCTCGGGATCCAGCGGTACTGGCCAGGCGTGCGGGGCCACCGCGGTCACCAGCGGGTTGTCCGGTCCAGGTGGCGCCGCCTCGGCGAGAAGCAGGTCGTGCCGGACGGCCTCTTCGATGATCGCCCGCAGGTAAGTCGAGGCCGTTCGGGCATTACTGAGATCGAACCGCCAGGAGTGGCCACTGCCGACCAGCAGCAGCTTTGCACGGGTGGCGGCGACGTAAGCCAGCCGGTCCTCGGCCAGCAGCTGCTGGCGGCTGAGCTGCTGCTTGTAGTCGACCATTCCGGAGTATGTCGGCTCGGCGAGCTGCGGAATCGATCCCGCATCCCCGCGCAGGTCCGCCGGTAAGACCGAAGGATTGATCACCCAGTTGTCGGTGACCCGGTCGCTAGGAAATACCCCCTTCATCAGTGCAGGCAGGAACACGGCCTCCCACTCCAGGCCCTTGGCCTTGTGCACTGTGAGGAGTTTCACCGCTTCGCGATCGGAGGGAACAGCCTGCTCGAGCCCCGCACCCTGTTCGCTCTCAGCCTGCAGATAAGCCAGAAGTCCCGCCAGCGAGGCGTCACCGTCCACGTCTACGTATGCGGCGACAGCGTCGAGAAACGCGCCGACCTGGTCGCGCCGGGAGGTTCGCTCGAACTCTGGTGTTGCCATCAGTTCGACGTCCAGCCCGATCGTGGTGATCACGCGGCGAGTCAGGTCGAGGACAGGCTCGTCGCTGTGCCGCCGCAACCACGCCAGCTCAGCCGAAAGCCGAGCGAAACGCTCTCGAGCTTCCGGGGAGTACGCCGCATCCCCCAGGCTGTCCATAGCGTCCAGCAAACTGACGACCTCGGTCGGGTCAACCTCGGCAACGGCTCGCTCCAGTGAGGTGAGGACGGACGATCTGCCGTGTTCGTTTTCCGAATCGCTGCCTGGGCCGGGAGCGGCTCGAGCCAGCTCGCGGGCGCGGCGGCCGAGCAAGGCGAGGTCCCGCGGCCCAATCTGCCAGCGAGGTCCGGTCAGTAGCCTGATCAGGTCCGGGTTTGCGGTGACATCATCGATCAGCCGCAACGTTGCGGTGACGTCCATGATCTCTGGCAGGTACAGCAGACCACCCAGCCCGACGATCTCAACCGGCACATTCCGTCCGGTCAGCTCGGCATACAGCGGCGCGATATCGGCGTTGCGTCGGGTCAGGACAGCCACGTCGGCCCAGCGCGACACTTCACCGCTTGCCCGCAGCCCCGCAATCTGGTCCCCGACCCAGCTGATCTCTTCCGGCCAGGTGTCGAATGTCGCCGCTCGTACCTGGCCTGAAGGTGTTCGCTCCGCTGCCCGCAGGAGCCCGAGGCCAGCGTCGCTGTGGGTGGTCGTTGGGGGCCCGCTATCAATCACACTGCCTGCCGCGGTCCGCAAGGATCCGCTGAGCACATTTGCGACGTCGAGGATCGTTCGTCCGCTGCGTCGGTTAACCGTCAACGCGAAGCGATGAGCCGGTCGACCATCGGTACGCGGGAAGTCGTCGGCGAAGGTCAGGATGTTGCTCGCCGCCGCGCCGCGCCATCCGTAGATCGCCTGAAAAGGGTCGCCGACCGCGGTCACCGGGTGCCCTCGACCATCGTTCGCAGCGCGGCCGGAGAACAGTCCCCGCAGCATGATCGCCTGCGCCGCCGAGGTGTCCTGGTATTCATCGAGCAGCACGACTCGAAAGGCGGCGCGCATCGCACTGGACACCTGAGGCACCTCGGTAGCCAGTCGAGCCGCAATGGCCATCTGATCGCCAAATTCGACCAGGCCAAGCCGGCGCTTCAAGTCCTGATAGTCACGTACCAGGCTGGCTAGTTCCAAGCGCTCCTGGCAGGCGATGATCGCCTTCTTGACGTCGGCGTACACATTGCCGCGGTTGTTCAGCGGTGCCGATCGCAGGCCGAGGAGCAGGTCGCGGGCGTGCGTGTCAAGATCATCCACCTCCACCAGGTGTTGCTGGAGATCGGCGTCCAACCTCAGCACTCGCTCAGTGACCGTGGCTGGTCGGAGCCGCGAGATGTACTCGAACGGCCCTGCGGCAGCTTTCACCACCCGCGAAGCGAGCCGGAATCGGGTTGCGCCGCTGATCATGGTCGGGTCCGCCTCAAAACCAAGCCGCAGTCCATGTTCGGCAACCAGTCGCCCGGCGAAGGCGTCGTAGGTCATGATCAGCTGTTCACCGGATTCATCGACACCCCGATCGGCGATCAGCCCCGCCCGCAGCAACGCATTGCGTACCCGCTGCGAGAGCTCCGCAGCTGCCTTCCGGGTGAACGTCAGACCGAGTACATCTTCTGGTCGTACGGCGCCAGTGCCAACCAGCCAGACCACCCGCGCCGCCATCACGGTCGTCTTGCCTGATCCAGCGCCGGCAATGATGACACCTGGCTCAAGGGGAGCGGTGATAGCGAGCAGTTGCTCGGTTGAGAACGAGATCCCCAGTGCCTCAACCAACTCAGCCGAGCTGTCGAATCGAGGCTTCGACGTGCGCGGGTTCAGGGTGTGAACGGTCATCGCACCACCTGTTGACCAACCGGCTGTGCAGGACAGCTCGTGCGGAAGGGACAGTATCGGCAAGCTGAGCCAACGCGGGCATCGTGATCTTCCCGGCGAATGATGTCCGCAGCTTCTGCTAGCCGGCGATGTACCCAGGTCGGTTGACCCGCAGGCGAGCCACCCTCCGCATTGTCCAGCAGCTTCACTGGAAAGGGCACGTCATCCAGAGAGGCCTGCTGAAAGGTCTTCGGATAGCCGCTGTCGCCGTCGGGTAGCCGAAGGTACACCAGTTCTGCGCCGGCTGGCCGCGCGCCTTCCCCCGCCACTGGCGCAAAGGCGCCTTGCTGGACGGCCAGCTGGTAGACCCCCAGCTGGTCGTGCAGCGCCACATCGGCGGCAGTCGGCGTCGTCTTTGATGTCTTGAAATCCACGATCCTGATCCGGCCATCGGGATCCCGCTCCACACGATCAGCGCTGCCAGTGAGGTGCACCCGGTCGGTGCCCAGATCAATATGGCAGGAGAACTCGACCTCGGTACCGAGCAGCGTCAGGTGGGGCCTGGCCTCTTGCCAGGCCAAGAAACGCTCGAGTGCGGACTCGGCTTCTACCCGCTCCACCGCGGAGAGCCAGTGCGCATCGAAGTCCAGCTGGCTCCAGACTGACTCCAGGTGGCTGGCCAGCTCCTCATGGTCGGCCCGGGCGTGTGCACCATACTGAGCCAGCACATGAACCACTGAGCCGAAGCTGGCAGCAGCCGTACGCACCGATTCGCCGTGAGCCTTGCGCGCCAGGAACCAATTCCGTGGGCAGGTCAGCACCTTCGCCAGCTGGCTGCCGGAAAGCTGCACCGGCTGCTCCGGCGTCAGCAAGGCTCGATCCGCTCGGCTCAGCGGACGCATACCCCACCAGTTCTCTGCTCGGGCGGCCGAGACCAGTGGGCGGCCGTCACCATCTGTCGCATCGGCCAGCCGCGCCAGCCGTAACGCTGCCTCCTCACGGAGCCGCGGCGAGACTTCGGGGTCGACGGCGGTGCTACGGAGCTCGCCGACCAGAGCCGACAACGACAGCGGCCGCCGCGGCCGTCCGAGTAGCTCCCGCGGCGGGACGCCAAGCTCGGTCAGGAAGCGGGACGGCTGGTCGGCCTCCCCCTCCGTACCTGCCACCGCTGTCACCACCAGCCGCGATCGGGCTCGCGTGCAGGCGACGTAAAAGAGCCGTCGCTCCTCCGCGATCCGAATTGCCGTGGGAACGGGTGCCAGCACTTCGCGGCGCCCGAGCTGGTCGGGCTCCAGCAAAGAGCCGCGACGGCGCACGTCCGGCCATCGGCCCTCCTGAACGCCTGCAACCACGACCAGGGCCCACTCCAGACCCTTGGCGCGATGGGCTGTCAGCAACCGCACCCCGGACCCGCGTAGCTCGGACTCACGCAATGTGTCCGCAGGGATCTGCTGCCCCTCGACCTCAGCCAGGAAACCAGTCACTCCGCGGAGACCGGACACCTCCTCGGATCGAGCGGCGATCTCGAACAGGGCACATATGGCATCCAGGTCGCGATTGGCCCGACGGCCGGCTTCGCCGGCTCCCTCTGCCTGCCGCCGCAGCCTTTCCGGCCAGGTGGTCTGCGACCAGAGCAGCCAGAGTGCCTCCTCCGCTGTGCCTCCGTTCCGGATCGTGTGGTCGCAGCGCCGTAACAGCTGGGCCAGGGCGCGAGCGGAGTCGACATCAGGACCGGGCGGGCAGTCGTCCAGCAGGTCGTGATGACGCAATGCGAGGCTCGTCAACTCGACTGAGGAGCGCGGTAGTGCTGTGCCGGCCAGTTCGGCACGCTCGGCCTCCCGGAGGACGCGTCCCAGGCGCCGAGTGGACATGCTGTCCATGCCGCCGAGCGGTGATGTGAGCAACAGCTGTGCCTCATCGGCCGTCGGTGCGCAGCCTCGAGCCGCGACCTGAAGCGCCAACAGCAGCGGGCGAACTGCAGGGTCGGCAGCCAATGGGATCTCGTCTCCAGCGACCTCGACCGGGACGCCAGCCGCGACCAAAGCCCGCGTCAACCCGGGAATCATGGTGCGTCCAGAGCGGACAAGCACCGCCATGTCGGTCCAAGCCAAATTGTCGCGGAGGTGCGCACTCCGCAGGATCTCCGCGATGTGCTCTGCCTCCGCACCCGCGCTGCTGCAGGTGAAGATCTCCACCTTTCCCTTGGGTCGTTCGGCATCCGCCGTGGGATGGCGGAATGCGGCGAACACTTCAGCTGGCAGCGAGCGAGGCATGCCCAACCGGCCGGCGACGCTGCGGCTAGCAGCGAGCAGGACGCTGCCAAAGCGCCGCGTCCGATTCAGTGCCAGGATCGGCGCGGGTGCTCCTTGCCGGGTACGGAACCGCTCCGGAAAGTCCAAGATCCCGCGCGCCTCAGCCCCGCGGAAGGCATAGATCGACTGGTCGGGATCCCCCACGACAACGACATCCCGCCCCTCACCGGCGACGACCTGCAACAGCCGCACCTGCGAGGGATCGGTGTCTTGATATTCGTCCACAAAAACGCAGCTGATCTCGTTGCGCAGCGTTGTCGCGATTTCGCGCCGGGCCAGCAATATGCGGCACCGGTGCACCAGTTCGGCGTAGTCGAGCACACCCTCGGCGTCCAGAACATCAAGGTATTCGTCGAAGAAGGCCCCAAGGCTCACCCACTCCGCTCGATCCGTGCTGTGTCCCGCCGCGACAACGTCCTCCGGATCCATGCCCAGCTGACGAGCCCTGGCCAGCACGCCACGAACCTCGCCGGCGAACGCCCTCGTGGGAAAGGCCCGCGCAAGCGACTCGGGCCACTGGGCGCGACGCGTTTCCAGGCTCCCGCGAAGTGTCTCTCGGACCCGGAACTCCTGCTCAGGTCCGGTCAACAGCCGCAGCGGTGCGCCGAACCCGTTCGATTCGACCTCGGTCTCATTGCCGAAGCGACGCACTAGCGCGTAGCAGAAGGCGTGAAAGGTCATCGCCATCGGGGTCACAGTGGTACGGCCCAGGCGCGCTGCAATCCGAGCACGTAAATCTGCCGCAGCCTTGCGCGAGAACGTCAGCACAAGGATGCTGTCCGGCGCCGCCCCGCGGCGCTCGATCCGATCCACTACACACTCGACCAGGGTTGTGGTCTTGCCAGTGCCCGGTCCAGCGAGAACTAGTAACGGGCCTCCCGGGTGATCGACGACGGCGCGCTGCGTCGCGTCAAGGACGGGCGGAGCAGGCAGCGGCATCGGCCCCCGAGTCAACCGGTACATCGCAGTCCCTGGTCTTGGAATGGTCAGCTGGTACGCACGTATTGGACCAGACTCGACCGACAGATTCGCGCAAACCGCGCTTTGAGCATCGGAGTCGCGCCGCTGACAATCGGACGATCGATGAGCAAAGCGCGGCTCTCAGCGCCGCGTCGAACCAAGAGACGCACGCTTTGCGAAGAGGGACGACGACGTCAGCTTCCAGGGCAACGTGCACGAGAATCGCTCAATCAATGGGACGGTCACGCCACGCACAGTCGAAGATCGCGACTGCAGCGGCCGCGAGCAGCGCTGTCCCGAAGATCACATCCCCGAATCGAGCGAAGGGATCGAAGTAGATCGTCGTGCTGCCGTCTCGGATCAGTGCGGCGTACGCCAGGACCGTCATGCTCAAGACGTAGTTGGTCAAGACCAACAACACCCGAGTGGACCGCGAAAAACGGCGGCTCTCCCGGTTCGCCCAACCAGAGCCGGTGAAAAGGTCCCAGGTCAGGCCGAACAGCACTAGTGCCGCGCCAGAGAAGCCCAGCACTGCCCCGAGCGGGTCGGAGATGAAGTCGCGGTAGGAGAACAAGGCGGACAAGATCAGCATTCCGGAGAAGGCCAGCGCGCGCTGGGGCGTCAGGCTTCGGCGGATCAGCAAGATCATGACGGCGACCACGACCACAGCGGAAGCCACGAGACTGAGCGCGTCAGGATTGATTGGGGCCGGCGTCCGATCGCCGAACAGCAGCTGGCGGGCCAACCCGACCAGCATGACGCCGATGCAGCCCAGGACCAGCGCCCGGCCGCTCTGACCCCGGCGCGCCGCGCGCACCGCGAGGATGATCAAGACCACGCCGATGAGCACTCGGCTCGGATCGACGACGCGGGTGAGCAGGGGCGTGACGTCGAACGCAAGCTGGGCCGAAGCACCCCCGGGCTGCAGTGAGGCGAGCACCTGGAGGACGGGCAAGAAGACCTGAACAGGGAGCGTGATGGCAATCACCGCGGCTGCAATGGTGAAGCCGACTCGGCTGAGCTCGTCGCCCAGCCCTGAGACGACAGGGACTGCCTGCCGCTGCCGAGAAAGCCGCAGCACAATCAGGCCGACCACCGCGAACGCCGCGACCAACGCGCTCGCCCACAGCAACGAGGTCAGGCCGTCCACCACGGGATCTCGTTGTGCAAGCAACAAGGCGCATTGGATCAGGCGGATGCAGATGACCACAATCAAGATCAGGTATAGCCATCCCTGCTTGGCGAACCGCTGCGCGTTCTGGGTCGCTGCCACGGTCGCGCGTACGGTGACCTCCGCAACTGAGGCACCCGCAAACGTCGCGGCTGGTAGTGCGAGGTAGCCCAGGACGGCCGCTGTTTGCTGCAGGTTGAGCGGGTTGAGGTCTGAGCCGTAGATCTTGGCTTCGCGGGTTTCAGCGAGCCCGATCGTCATCCCCAGACCGACCAGCGCCCACATCGCGGCGAACTCCCACCATGCGAATCCGCGACGCCATCGAATAATCACGAGCAGCACCATCGCTGCCATCAGGATGGCGGCCAGCACTGGCCAGCCTGCCCAGCCGACAAGCGATGGACTGCGCAAGGACCATGTCCCCATCACCATGAGCGTGAACAACAAGCCGAGCACCTTGAGCCACCAGGGCCCGTGCTGTGCCGCCGCCATGAGGGAGGCAACTCCGAAGGAGAGCAGCAGTACCAGTGGCCAGACCATTTGTTCCGGTAGCCCGAGGCCTGAGCCGAAGACGATCAGGGCGCTGTTTTTGCGGATCAGTCCAGAGAAGATCACTATCAGGCCGGCGATGACAAAAACGATGTAGCCCGCAAGCACGATCGAGCGGAGTCCGTAGGGCCATCCCAGATCGCGCAGCCGTCCCTGCTCGATTGGTTCGACCAAGGTCTGCCGGTAGAGACCGCTCGCGAATCGAGCAAGTCGCGAGCGGCTGCGACTGAGGACCGATGTGGCAACCTCAGGCGCTGCGCTTGTCGCCTTGCTGGAGTTTGCCCGCGTTCCTGGGCCGCCGGCCGAGTCGCCGTCAGCGGGCATCGTCCCAAACCTGAAACGTCCAGTCGTTGCTGAAAAGCAACACGCTTTGCGAGGTTGCGAGGGCAGGTCGATCCTGAAGCGCCAGAGTCAGCGCGGGCAACCTCCAACGGGTGATGATCGTGCCCTGTCTTACGGTGACAAGTGCCTCGTTGGGACCCCAGGCCACAAGATGATCTTGGGTCGCTGTCAGGGTGAGGACTGGTCCGAGTCGCTGAGTGATCACACCGTCGCTGCTCAACATGACGGACTCGCTTTTCGTCGCCACCACGAATTGGCTTGCAAAATTCACCGTGTCGGCCAGCGTCCCGAAGATCGGGTGCACCCAGTGATGCACACCGGTGACCGTCGACAGCGCGTGGGCCGTCTGATCTTGAATCACTACCACGGTTTCGCCGATGATCACAGCAGCATCGCCCCGCATCTCCAGACTCCAACGACGCTGGCCGGTGCCAGCCTCGAAGGCAGTGGTGGCACCACGTCGGTCCATCACCACAACCACCCCGGCACCCACCGCTGGTAAGACGTTGACGTCGGAGCCGACGTTCTGCGCCCAGAGCACGTCACCCGTGACCAGATCAAATCTCCGCGCCGCACCACCAAGATCGACCAGGACGGCGTCGCGCTCGCTGATCCGGACGGGTGATGTCGGAGCAAGATCGTCAAGCGCCAGCTGCCAGAGCCGCACGCCAACATCGGAGTAGGCAACCATCTGGCGATAGCTCGTTGTCGCGATGATCACATTGCCGAACGCACTGAGGCTCAATACTGTGCCGCCCGGATGCGCCCGCCAGATCGATGTCCACTCGGTGAGCGTCTTGGGGGTCGTGGCGACTAGGTCGCCGTTCCCGGTGGTAGGCCTGATGACCAGGCCAGACTCGGTCCGCACTGGCGTGACGGCGGCGGACGGTGAGCCCACCATCGTGTTCTGCCCAAAAGTTGGGTTGATCGAGATCGTGCTCAAGGACTTGGCGGTCCAGCGTTCCGGCGCCGTCCAGCGGATTGGAGCATTAGTAGTGGTCTGGACGCTCGGCACCGGTGGATCGATGCGAGATGAGGCGCTGTGTACGTCGCCGAAGCTCTGGCTTTCAGCGACTAGCCCCTCGCGCTGGCACCAGGTCTGGCTGACCGTCACCACCCGGCCGAGCTGGCCCTCTTTGGACAGATAGCGGACCTCTCCTTCCACACTGAGGCAATCACGACCGCTGGCTTCGGCACGCAGTTCGCTGCGATAGTTGAGGGTGTCACCTGCGGACCCGGTGCCGTTCCAGTGGCTCCCGGCGCGTACGTCGGCCGGCAACACCACCAGTGCTGGACTGTAGACGTAGCCCTCGGACGGCGCACTCACACCCATCAGCTCCACACCGGTGTTGACTCGGTAGAAGCGGACACTCTGTGCGGTAGCAGCCGGATCATTGATCGCGGTTGTAGTGGTCCGCAGAATCTGAATTTGGTCGCGGTCCGGATTGGCCGCACCCAGCATCTTGGCGGCGAAGGCACCGTCGGTGCTGAGCAGGCCGGCTACGCCTGACAGCCGCGCCGATTCTGTGACCGTGATGCCGACCACAGTTTTGAGTTCGCGCGTCGTATCGGTCCGCTGATAGGACACCGCGCCATCTGATGGTAGATAGTCGGCGGCCGCAGTCCCTCGCGCTGCGACGCCCACCGAGCTGGCCACAAATGCAGCACCGGCGACGAGTGCGGCAACGAGACCGAAAACGGCGAGCGGTCGCCACCAGGATCGTTGCGGCTGGGGTGCGGGCCAGGTCGGATTCACCGCGACGCTGCCCAGCGGATCGGCTGGCAGAGTAGACCAGTCCTGCACGGGGAACGGCGACCAGGGTTGGTCGTCGGCGGACGGCATGCGGACAGTATCCAATGGCGACGTCGAGTAGCTCGCTCCGCTGGGCTACGGGGCTTCAGTTAACAGGGCCAGACCCACGAACTCCACCGGCTGGCAGCGGTCAGTGGGCTGCGGCATGACGTGGCCGCCCTGGTCTTGCAGGCAATGCTGTCCAAGGCTTTGTTCCGAGCTGATCCTCAACAGCCAGCTGTCCTGGGCGTTTGGGGATCCGGTCCTACTCAACTCGACACCTCCGCCGGTTGTCGATCCGTTCGACGGACAGCGCGTGGCTTCTCCTTCCTCGGCGAAGCGCTGACCAACGCGTTTACCCAGCTGGCCGGAACCGAGTTGTCGAGCAGGACCGACTTCAGGAACAAGGTGGCTGGGACAGCCAGCAAGGCGCCTAGGGTGCCGAGAACGTACGCCCAGAAGACCAGCGAGACAAAGGCGGCTGTGGCGCTGATACCCACCGCGTCCCCCGTGAACCGTGGCTGGATGATGGTTTGAACCACGACGTTGATGCCCGTGTAGACGGCCACTACGGCGACCGCGCTGCCCACCCCACCGTCGAGCAGAGCGATAAGGGCCGGCGGAATTACACCGAGGATGAAGCCGATGTTCGGAATGTAGTTCGTCACGAACGCCAGCACTCCCCACGTGACGAAGAGCGGGACGCCAATGATCGCCAGGGCGATTACGTCGAGAACGGCGACGATGAAGCCGAACAGCGTTGTGACGATCCAGTACTTTCGAACTCTGGTGGCGAAGTTGGTCAGGCCGTCAGCGATGTGCGGACGGGTCTCACGGATCACCCCCAGCCGCTCAGGCATGCTGGCGGCCTCGAAGGCGAGGAAAATGACCACTGTCACAATCAGAACTAGCAGGGAGATCCCGCCGCCGATGCCGCTCAGCAGAGCTTGAGCCGGTCCGGCCAGGCTACTGAGCTGGACCGATGAGGCCAGTCGCTCGATCTGCTCCTGCCCGTAGCCCAAGCGAGTGCTGAGGTCGAGGAGGTAGCTGAAGATCTGATCGAACGCGTTCGCGTAGTCGGGCAGTGTCCCGACTAGCCGTGCGACTGCGAACGCAACCGAACCCAAGATGAGTCCTAGGAGCAGATAGATCGTTAGCAGGGAGACCACGCTCGCCAGCCAGGACGGCCACCGGCGCCGGACCAACAAGTTGCGGAGCGGCGCGACGGTGACCACCAAGGTGATGACAAGGAACAGCGGGCCGACAATATTGGCAATCGACCGCAGGCCGGCCCCGATAACGATAAGTCCGGCCAGGATCAGAATGGCGAAGAAAGGCGGACCTGGGCGCTGGCCCGCCACCGGCATTGGGTCCGGACTGGCTTGGGCGGTGACGGTCTTGGCTGCCATGGTAGGTCTCCCATCGACGCGGTTGGAGTTCTAAGGTTTCCGCTCCTTACCCGCCACATTTGCCGGAACCGCATAAGTGTTCAGAATCACGCCGCTCCGATTCGACGCAAACCCACTTGTACCCTCGTCGAGGTCGGTGCATCCGGCAAGCGCTAAGAGCTCGGCAAGCGATCATGCCCTCCCTCGCTTACCTATGCAGCAGTCCTCGTAAACCGGACCGCCTTCGGAACGAAAGGCTCTAGCAGCGCTTGTGGCAGTTGTGCGAAGGTCCTGGTCTCCGAAGTAGCCGGACGCGCAGAAGATGGGCCGCGCGAGAGGTTAGCGTCCGGCCGTCCGACGCACTGCCTCGACAACGACGTCGAGGAGCTGGCCGGTTTTTGCAAAGGTGCGGCGCTGGGCTGTGGCACCGGTGCCAACCCGCGTCAGCCGATCGATCCCGACCTCGACGCGCTCGATGTCGCCAAACCCCTCGAGGGCGTCATGCACGTGGATGACCAGATCGCGCATCACTTCGATCCAGGGCCGGGGACGTCGTGACACTGGGTCGACCAGCACTCCGCCGACTCCGTCGTGGCCCGCCCGCCAGATCGCAAGGCGGAGCAGCGACGTCGGCATCTGCGGCACCGGATCACCGCGCGCCGCCTCGGCCGCAGCCGTCTCCACGAGCGCTCGGCACAGCGCGGCAACGAGGAGCGTGTCTTCGAGATCGACGCACACGTCGGCGACTCGGATCTCGACCGTGGGATAGCGCCGCGACAGGCGTGCGTCGAAGTAGATCATCCCATCATCGAAGAGCACGCCGGACTGGACCATAGAGCGCACCACTTCGTGGTACGCGTCGGCGGTCCCAAACGTGTCGGTTGGGCCCGCCGACGGCCAACGCATCCACAGCTGCGACCGATAGCTGGCATACCCGGTGTCGCGACCGTCGTAAAACGGCGAATTCGCACTCATTGCGAGAATGACCGGCAGCCAGATGCGGATCCGGTCGATCGCGGCGATGCCCTCCTCGTCTGAGTCGACGCCGACATGCACGTGACAGCCGCAGGTCAACACCTCCTGCGCGGTCGGACCGAAACGCTCCGCCATTCGCTCGTAGCGCGGGGCCCGCGAGATCAGACCGGTACCCGCTACCGGAGCGGTGGCGATGGCTGCAACGCCAGCGCCGGCCTCGCGGGCGGCACTGGCCACGACACGTCGCCACTGACGCAGCTCTTCTTCAACGTCGGCAAGTTCGCTCGCCACGGAGGATTGGGTTTCCACCATGTATCGCTGGAGCTCGGCCTCGACTCCGCCCTCGCCGGCTCCAGGCACAGTCTCTCCGTCCGTGGCTGCGATGACCTGACTGGCGACTGAGCGCGGCTTCCCGCTGTGCACGTCGACGAGCAGCAGCTCCTCCTCCACGCCCACAGTTCGCATGGCCGAAGTCTGCCCGAACACCTCCAGCAGCGCCGCATCGAGGCCACCCATGGCTCAAACCGACTGGAAACCGGGAAATGCGTCTCCTCATCCCCAAGTCCTCGACCGTCGCATCACCGTTCGTATGATCGGCGCCGAGGCCCGGGATGGCGACCTGTTGGGTTGGGCGACCGGGAAATCGGTCCTCCCCGCGCGCTGGGTCTAGGGCCGGGCCGGACGGGGTTGGGCCGGACGGGGTTGGGCCGGACGGGGTTGGGCTGGCGCGATCGGAGCCGACGCCCTCCCTGTCGGAAGGCCGGTTAGCTCGACGTCCAGCGTCTCTTGGGCTTCCCGCATCGCGGCTGCGTAGCCGGGTTCACTGAGTCGGGCCCAGGAATCCTCCGCTGGGACCGTCTCGAGCTGCGCGGTCACCCACCAGATGTTGCCGAGCGGGTCGCGGACGCGGCCACCGCGGGCACCCCAGGCGTTGGTCGCCGCCTCAGTGACAACGCGCGCACCGGCTTCAGCGGCTCTGGCCATGGCCGCGTCAGCATCTGGAACAAACACCCGCAGCAGGGATGGCATCGACGGCCATTCGGGTCGCCGGTCGAAGGCGAGCACAACGGTATCGCCGACCCGTATCTCGCCGTGACCGATGGTGCCGTCCTCGACAGCGACCCTGGCCAGCTCGACGCCGCCGAAGGCGCTCGTGACGAAGTCGAGAAAGGCGCCGGTGTCGTCGGTCACTACCCACGGTGCGACGCTGGTGTAGCCCTCGGGCTTGAAGTTGGTCATGGCAGGCATCGTAGGAGCGATCTAGGACGAATTAGGTCCTAGATCGGTGCGAGACTTTCCCTCATGCCTGATCCCGCCGCTCGCTTGCTCGTCTTGCTTTCGTTGCTCCAGACCCCTCGCGAGTGGCCGAGCAGCGAGCTGGCCCAACGGCTTAGGGTGACCGACCGCACCGTAAGGCGGGACATCGAGCGGTTGCGCGGCCTGGGGTACCCAGTCGAGGCGTCGATGGGCGTCTATGGCGGCTATCGGCTGGCGGCTGGCGCTGCCATGCCACCGCTGCTCCTGGAGGACGACGAAGCGGTAACCCTGGCGATCGCTCTACGGCTCACGGCCGGCCAGCCGGTCGCCGGATTCGAGGAGTCCGCGGTCCGCGCGCTCACCAAGGTGCTCCAGGTGATGCCGCCTCGCCTCCGGCATCGGGCCAAAACGGTGGCTACCGCGACTGTCTCCGCCACACCTTTTGACGGCGTGATCGACCCCGAGACCTTGACGGCGCTCGCCTCGGCGGCAGCCAATCGCGAGCGTGTTCGGTTCAGCTATGCCGACTGGCAAGGTCGAACCACCACCCGGCAGGTCGAGCCGGTGAGACTGGTGGCGCTCAGCAGGCGCTGGTATCTGGTGGCCTTCGATCTCGTCCGCGCCGAATGGCGAACCTTCAGGGTCGACCGCATTGCCGAACCTCACGTCACGGGTGGCCGAGCCGTACATCGCGAACTCCCCGGCGGCGATGTGCACACCTATCTGGCCGGGGCCCGTGCCGCCATGGCACCCGTCGTACGCGGGGACGTCATCCTTGACCTCAGCCTCCCCGACGCAGGGACCCGGCTCCGCGACAGCCTGGGCGACGGTCGGATCGAGGCCTGGGCGGGCGGCCGCACCCGGTGGCGTACGCACGCCGACACCGTGCCATGGCTCGCCTCACAGATCCTGCACCTGGGCTGCGAATTCGAAGTGTGCGGGCCGCCCGAGCTGTCCAGTTACCTCTGCGACATCGCCGACCGGATCGTGCGCGCCGTCTCGAAGTGATGTCTTTGGCGTGGACCCCAATGTTGCGCAAGCTGGTGGCTCGGTAACTTGCCCCGTGCCCCACTCTCGCGCTGGAGCGAAGCCGGCAGGTTCGCACCTTATTAGTGCTGAGCCAGGGCGGCGAGGAGGGCTCTCTCGTCATTGTCGGTCAGGCCCGCTCGCCGTCGGCGATCTGCTGGCCGGGTCAGCTCCCAGCTGAGCGTGTCGGCGAGAGTCTGCTCCAGTGGTCGTGTGGTGAGCCCGTCCTGTCGTGCCTTGCTGCTGTCCCGGGCGTTGAAGCCCAGCCAGTCGGGGTCGACAAGCCAGAGCGGAAGGGACCGCTCCCCCATCCACGGCTGCACACCCTGGTCAAGGAGCCACTGCTGGTCGGCCCGCACGACAGGCCCGGTATGGCCAGCGACTCTGCGGGCGGTCTCGAGGTGGTCCAACAGCGCGGTCGTCTCACCCGTCGCGTTGTAGACGCCACCGAGCTGCCGGCTGCCAGCGTCGATGAGCCACGCCGCCAGGTCACGCACGTCGATCACTTGGGTTGCCAATTCGGGAGCCTCGGGGACCAGAACAGCGCCGCATGGTGGGCTGGGCCTGGCGAACCGCAGCGGCCAGTATCCAGTCCTGTCGAAGATGTCGCCGGGACCGCCGATGAGCCCGACCCGGGCGATCAGAGCCCGGTCCGGCTCGAAGGCCTGCTGGACCAGTTGTTCGCACGCGACTTTCGCCTGCCCGTAGGTGTCCATGTTCTCCATGACCTCACCCGTCAGCGGTTGCAGTACCGGGGCCTCCTCATCCGCGCCCGGGGTGCGGTGGTCGGCGTACACGTTGCCAGAGGAGACGAATACGTACACGCCAGCCCGGTCCGCCAGCGCCCGCACCGCGCTCCTCACCTGTCCCGGCTGCCGCGACACGTCCACCACTACATCCCAGTGCTGGTCCTTGAGCGCGTCGTAGGCGGCAGGACGGCTGCGGTCGGCGCGGATCAGCTTCGCTCCTTCCGGCACGGTGCCTGAGAAACCACGGGCCAAACACGTCACCTCGTGTTCCCGCTCCAGTGCTGCGCTCGCGACGTGGCCGCCGAGCCAGGCCGTCCCTCCTAGAACCAGTGTTTGCATGATGACAGCCAACCCGACTCCTGTGACTCGCGAAACAGCGCTCCGCTCAACCCGACGCGGCGTATCGTCGACGCGCATGAGCGTTGAGGGCTTGGCGGCGCGGATCGACGCACTGATCACGGACACTCGTTTCTCCGGAGTGATCCGGGTAGACCGGGCAGGTGAGACGGTGCTAGAACGCTCGGCGGGCTGGGCCCACCGAGCGCATGAGGTAGCGATGACGGTCGACACGCGACTCGCCATAGCTAGCGGATCCAAATGGTTCACCGCGCTTGTCGTCTTGTCGCTGGCGGCAGACGGCACACTTCCCTTGACGACGCGGGCGCGCGAACTGTTGGGCGACGACCTGCACCTGATAGATGACGGCGTAACCGTTGAGCACCTGTTGGCCCATCGGTCCGGCATCGGCGATTACCTCGATGAGAACGAGGCATACCAGATCGATGACTATGTGCTGGCGGTGCCGGTGCACACCTTGGCCGAGACCATCGACTACCTGACAGTGCTCGATGGACACCCCCAGTGCTTCCGGCCCGGCGAACGCTTCGCTTACAACAACGGAGGCTTCGTCGTCTTGGCCCTCCTCGCCGAACGAGCTACCGGTATCAAGTTTGTCGACCTGGTGCAGCAGCGCGTCTGCGAACCGGCCAACTTGGAGGACACCGCGTACCTGCGGTCGGACGCGCTCCCTGAGCGGACTGCTTCTGGCTACCTCGACGCCCAGGGTCACCGCAGCAACGTCCTTCATCTTCCGGTACGGGGCAGCGGCGATGGGGGTGCATACACGACGGTCGCCGACGTCCATCGGCTATGGACTGCGCTACGGGATGGCGAGGTCCTTGATCGAGCAGCGCTGGCGGCGGCGTGGCGGCCCCGAAGCGACGTTCCCGCGGAAGGTAGTCGTTACGGCCTCGGCTTCTGGCTGCATGCCACCGGTCCAGGGGTGATGCTTGAGGGATACGACGCAGGCGTCTCCTTCCGCACGGTGTATGACCCCGATTCCGACACGACCCACACGGTCATCGCTAACTGGTCCAACGGGGCCTGGCCGATAACGCGCTCGCTCGATCAGCAGGTCCTCGGCTGGTAAGCGGCCGCCAAACCCACCAAAGCGGCGGTGACGGGTTGGTGAGCATCCCGATAGCGGTGGAAAGCGGACGGTTCCAGCGGCGCCCGTCAGAGCTCGTACTCGTCAGGCGGACGCGGCAGCTATGGTCGTCGCATGGCGAACCGCTACCAGTACACAGTGGTCGAGCTCCGCGAGGGCATGATCGGCGGCAAGATGTCCGGCGACAAGCTTGAGCAGGTGCTGAACGAGCATGCTGCACAGGGTTGGCAACTCAGGGCGATCACCTCCGTCGAAGTCAAGGGCCGCGTCGGGCCGGGCGCGGTCGAGGGTCTCCTCGTCACGTTTGAACGGCCGGTCGACTGAGCTCACGAACCGCACGGGCACGGTCGTCGAGTGACGGGCGGTTGACGTAGAGGAATCCGATCCACACCGCGAATGAGTGCCCAAATGCCCGGTTGGCGGCCATGAATCTTTCTGCTCGGGCTGGACAGACCGGTGCTGAAAAGGCGGTTGTGGTGCGCCTACATCTCGTGAATGCCGGCGTAAACGTTGATCACCATATCCGGCCCCGTCGCCGAGATCCCTCCCTCGGCGATGCAAACCAGGTCGTTCAGCCAACGGTAGCTTTCGTGATCGGACTCAAACCAGCCGACCAGGTTCTGCCTGCCCGGCTCATCGCCCTCAAAGATCGTTCGGCCGCGTAACTCGAAAAGGATCGATGCACCATCCTGGGTGGTGATCAAGCCGCGCACATTCGGCAGCATGCGACCGTCGGTGCGCCGCCGTGGATAGTTCGACCAGACCACGGTGCCTTCAATCCGGCCGGTCGCGGTTCCACGGCCTTCGCCGTAAGCAATCCCCTCCTCGCTCCCGTACGGGCTGACGATGGTGTATCCGTCCGCCCCGACGCGGCCATCCTCGTCGTAGCTCCAACGGAAAACCGATAGGGGTTCGAGACGCACCTCGGCACGATATCCCGCAGCCGTTCGCGGACTGGACCAAGGCCGCGTCTACGACGTTCGTACGACCGGTCCTGGCATGCCGTCTTCCACCAGAATCGTAAGCGTGTTCTAAACTTGGGCCTCGCCACTGGCGAGGAGATCTGTCTAGATCGCTGGCCTTGGTGGGGGCCTCCTGAGAATCCCGATGTCTACTCATCTTGTTCCGGGCACATAGACGAGCGACTTCAGAAACGGGGTTGAGTCTCGTCGGCCTTGCCGATGTTGGGAGAATTGCGGCGCGGCAAGGGGTTGGCGCGAGGGATTCACCCGCACGCGTCCCTCGACCCTAAGAACCCGTTGGAGTGGGTCAACACGCGCTTGGTCGACCAGGACCCGATCGAGGCCGTCCAGTCGATGACGGAGACTGGCGCTGGCTCCGATGTCACAGGCTGCCGGGCTGTCTCGTCTTGGTGATGAGAGTCAGCAGCCGGATGAGGAGCGTGACGTTGTGCGAGTATTCGTGGCGGGCGGGGCCGGAGTCATCGGGCGCCGTCTGGTGCCGCAACTGGTGGCGGGTGGCCACCAAGTGACCGCGACAACGACAAGCGCGGGCAAGTTGCGCCTGCTGGAACAATTGGGCGCCGAGGGCACGGTGATGGACGGGCTGGATGCGGCGTCAGTGGGTGAGGCAGTGGCCGCGGCCCGGCCGGACGCCATTGTGCACGAGATGACAGCGCTTTCGGTGGCGCACAACGGCAAGCCGAACTTCAGGCACCCTGAGCGGTTGGCCGCCACCACCAACCGGCTGCGCACCGAAGGAACGGACTACCTGCTAGCCGCCGCCGAGGCGACCGGTGTCTCGCACGTCGTCGCGCAGAGCGTCGCCACCTGGACCGAAATCCGCGATGGTGGACGCGTCAGCGAGGATGACCCGCTGCCGTCGGAGGAGGTGGGGCCGAAGATGCGCGCGTCGGCTGAGGCGCTCCGCCACGTCGAGGACGTTGTCGTCAGGGCTGGTGGCGCAGCCCTGCGATACGGTGCGCTCTACGGGCCGGGCGCCAACGACGACCTGGTCGGGCTCGTGCGCAAGCGGCGGTTCCCGCTTGTCGGGGACGGCACCGGCTACTTCAATTGGGTGCATCTCGACGACGCGGCGAACGCCACAGTCCTGGCCCTGGAGCAGCAGGCGAAGGGCGTGTTCAACATCGTCGACGACGAGCCTGCCCAGGTCCGGGAGTGGCTGCCGTATCTCGCAGAGAGCGCCGGGATGAGGCGGCCGATGCGGCTGCCCAAGTGGGTGGCTCAGCTGCTGGCCGGGGAAATGGTGAAGATGGTTACCGAGGGGCGCGCCTTTTCCAACGCAAAGGCCAAGCGGGAGCTCGGCTGGGAGCTGCGCTACCCCTCGTGGCGGCAGGGTTTCAAGGCCGAGCTCACATGACCCGGGGCGAGGAGTTCGAGGAACTGCGGCCGCTGCTGTTCGCGATCGCCTACCGGCTCCTCGGCAGCGTGGCCGAGGCCGAGGACGCGGTCCAGGAGACCTGGCTGCGTTACGAAGCCTCCCCGGCAGAGCCCAAGTCGACGAAGGCGTTCCTCTCAGCCGTGGTCACGCGGGTCTCGATCGACGTTCTGCGCTCCGCGCGCGTCCGGCGGGAGACCTACGTCGGGCAGTGGTTCCCCGAGCCATTACTCACCGACCCTTATGAGGATCCCGCGCGGTCGGCGGAGCTGGCGGACTCTGTGTCAATGGCGGCATTGTTGCTGCTGGAGCGGCTGACCCCGCTCGAGCGGGCGGTCTTCGTGCTGCGGGAGGTGTTCGGGTTCGGCTTTCCCGAGGTCGCAGTCGCAGTCGAGCGCTCGGAGGCGGCGTGCCGCCAGCTGGCGGTCCGGGCGCGACGCCACATGGATCTCGGGCGCCCTCGGTTCGAGGCGGACCGCCGCGAACGCGAGGAGCTGGCAGCACGGTTCTTCGATGCGCTCCGGGATGGCGACATCGACGGACTGAGGGAGTTGCTCGCTGCCGACGTCCAGATGGTCGGGGATGGGGGAGGCAAGGCGCCTGCGCTTGCCAGGAGTGTGTTCGGTGCCGACAACGTGGCCCGCCTGCTTGCCTCGATTTTCCCGTTGCTCGTCAAGATCGACGCGACAGTGGAACCACGCGAGTTGAACGGCCACCCAGGCGCGATCGTTCGCGATCGGGACGGCAAGGTTGTCGGCACCATGACGTTGGACGTGCTCGGTGGGCGTATCCAGGCGATCCGCTCGGTTGCTAACCCCGACAAGCTCGGACACATGGGTCCCGTGGCCGACGCCTGGGCGATTGCCCGCGAGGTGAAGCAGGCTCGCCGGCCCAGGGACTGACCCTGCGCACTCAATTCGGCAATTGAATGCTTCTGCTGTCGGTTCCATGCAGCGAATTGTGGGATGACTCGTACAAGGTGCTCCGTCTTGTATTTCGTTGCCTAACGGCACCGTTGCATCGTGGGTCAGTCGTAGGCGATCGGGTCGATCTCACCGGATCGTCTAGCGTTCACTACACGCTTCACCGAAGTGAATGCACCGAGAGGTCGAAATGAGCACACCTGCAGCTGAGGATGTAGTCGCCGCCGAGTTGGTGGCAGCGCGAAGGGAAGGGCGGAGCCTGACTCGATTCCCGGGGGCGGTCCCCGCCAGCATGGCCGAGGCGTACCAGATCCAGGAGCTGGCGATGTCGCGATGGCAGGACTCGCTGGTCGGCTGGAAGATTGGCTACATCCCGGCGAACCGGCGCACGGCCGGGGAACCGGACCGGCTGGTCGGCCCGATCTGGCGTCAGCAGTGTCACCTTAGCGAGGAGCACGTCTCCGCAGTCGAGGTCGGTATCTTCGCGTCCGGGTTCGCGGCCGTGGAAGCAGAGCTCGTCATTCGGCTCGAGCGGGATCTGCCCGCCCACCAAAGGCACGGCTGGACGGCCGAAGAGGCGGCGGCCCTGGAGCAGCATCTACTGGTCGGCATCGAGGTGGCCAGCAGCCCGATCCCTGACATCAACTCACTCGGCCCGACAGTGATCGCCGCCGACTTCGGCAACAACAACGGTCTGGTGCTCGGCTCGATCCTTGCGGACCGGCCTGGTGGTTCTCCGGTCCAGCTTGCCTGTTACGTCGACGGGCAACTTATGGGAGAAGGATCGGCCAAGAACCTGCCCGGGGGAATTCATCATGGTCTGGCGACTGCCCTGAATATCCTCGCCAGCCGGGGTCAACCGGTGCGAGCCGGCATGCTCTTCGCCACTGGCGCCATCACCGGTATACATCCGATCGGGGCGGGCCAGCGGTGCCGCGTCGACGTGCGAGGCAAACCGTCAGTGGAACTCCGGACAGTCGACGGCCGCACGTTGTTGCGCCTTTAAGCAACCTGTGCCTCCTGAGGGCGGCCCGGTGACCTGTCGGTCTGCGGAACGCTGGGCATGCGGTGATGCCCTGGCAGCGCAATTGGTCTTGGACGGTGGTCAGGCTTCGTCTGTGAGCTTGAACGAGAGGGTGGTGTCCCATTGCGTCATGTCCGGCTGGTCGTCTGGATCGTTTAGGTAGTACTCCAGCCGCGCGGCCCACCGCTCGCCGGTCGGTGAATCGGTTTTTTCGAAAGTCAAACCCTGCGCGTCCGCGTAGGCCAACAGGTCGGCGGTGGCTTGACGTAGCTCGTCTGGGTGACCGTGATAGGTGGTCTCGAGGTAGCGGCCCGCTGGCAGTTTGCCGACACCGACCCGGTCGTCTGCGATGGCGGGCGTCGCAGTGGCAACCCCGACTTCGAGTTCAAGCTGGCCCGCCATGTCGATCACGTTGTACTTCCAAAACGGCGGGCCGGCCGGAGTTACTTGCTGTTGAGCCAGCCAGTCGAACACCGCACCGTTCAGCGGACCGGCGCTGGCGAGTCTCTCCATCGGCACGGCGATCGCGATGGCGGCGTATGGGACAGCTTCCCGCTGAACGACCTCGTAACTACTCATCACACCCTCTCCTTTGGCGGTTCGTCGAACCGCCCTTCAGCCCAGCATGGGGCGGGCCCTTGAGGCAAGATCAAGCGGGCGTGAGTTTGGCTGGTGGGACGGCGGCCGGGGCAAGAGGAGGCTCCGGCATTCATTTGGCGGTGTCAAGTTTGGCGGCTCGCGAAGTTAACGGCGTGATTCCCCGACCGGCTCAGCTGGTTATCGCGTCCCACAAGCCTTCAGCTCGCGGACAGCCTTCGGCAAGGGAGTCTGGCTGCATGCGCGGTCCGCTGGCCGAGCTGTACCGGGACTTCATGTGTCAGGGTGTGGATCATGGACGGGCAGCTGATATCGGGCCGCTACCAGCTGGACACCGTGCTCGGCCGCGGTGGCATGGCGACGGTCTGGCGCGGCGTCGACGAACGACTGGGACGCCGCGTCGCGGTCAAGCTGCTCGACCGGGCAACAGCGGACTCGGCCATGCTGCAGCGGTTCGACCGGGAGGCCCGAACGGCTGGCGGCCTCACCCATCCAAATATCGTCGGCGTCTACGACGTAGGAACTGATAACGGTGTGCCGTATCTGGTGATGGAACTCATCGACGGGACCAGCGTCGCCGCCGTGCTCGCCGGCGGCCCACTGCCGATCGAGCAAGCGGTGGACATCGCCCGCCAGATCTGTGACGCACTCGCCGTTGCGCACGCCCAAGGGGTGGTACATCGTGACATCAAGCCCGCCAACATTCTCCTCACCGCCACCGGCACGGTAAAGGTCTGCGACTTCGGCATCGCCCGCCTCACCCACCAGCAGCAGACCGACCTCACCGCCCCGCACACAGCGATCGGTACCAGTGCCTACATGGCCCCGGAACAGGCCAGCGGCGCTGCCGTGGACGCCCGCACGGACTTGTATGCGCTGGGCTGCGTCATGTACGCCATGCTCACCGGTCATCCACCGTTTCTGGGCGACAATCCACTCACCGTGCTCTGGCAGCACCAACATCAGCCTGCCCCGACAGTGGCGTCCTTACGCGCTGACACACCCGCCGACCTCGATGCGTTGATCGCTCGCCTGCTGGCCAAGAACCCTTCCGACCGACCCGCTACTGCTACCGAGGTGCGCGACCGGCTCACCGCGCGTGCCGAGCGCGAGACGGCGGCCGTCCCACCGACACGGGCTATCCCGGTGGATTCGCAGACACAGACCCTGCCAGTCCTTGAAGACGGCGAGGCACTACCTGCCCCCGTCGGCGGTCGCTTCCGCCTCGGCCCAGCCGGCATTGCAGCGGTCGCCATCGGTGCCGCGCTTCTCGCCGCGCTTACCTTCGCCCTGGTGATCGCATCGCAACGCCCAGGCGCGGATGCCGGATCCACAGCTGCCGGCAGCCCACCACCCGGCACTGCCACCACTGCGCCAGCGACGACCGACAGCTCAGCCGGCAATCCCGGCTCAACCGCGACCGAAAGCTTCGCCAGCAATCCCGGCACCGGCTCGTCAGCTCGCCTTGCCGCGCTCCTGAGCGTGATCGAGGGGCAGCGGCAAGACGGCCACCTCGATGGCAAGACGGTCGACGAGTTGACGAAAAAACTTCAGGAAGTCGAGCGCGAACTCGACGAGGGCGACAAGGGCAAGGCCGCCGAGAAGCTCGCCGATCTGCACAGCAAACTCGACGAACTGCATCGGGACGGAAAGATCACCACCGCCGGGTACCACGCCGTGCAGACCAGCCTGACCCAGCTCGCTGACACCCTGCCACAGGCTGAAAGGGACGGAAAGAACAAAGGTGGAAGGGAGGGGGACGAAGACGAGGAGTGACCACCGCCATCACGTCGTGCTCAGCTACTTGCGGTAAAGGCGTCGGAACCATGACTGTCAAGGCTGGAGAGGTTACTCAGCGAAGCCGATGTGTCCGAATGGTCGATGCGAAAACTGGGCGGCAAGGCTCTGGGCCCTGTGCCCGAAGCGGATGCCGTGGTCCTACTCGGCATCCTCGATCCGGATCCGCAGGCGGCGAAAGCCGCGACCCTTACTCTCCATCTTCGTCACCGCGATTCGCCCGATCATGGCCGTTGAGGCCACGTGGGTACCGCCGTCGGCCTGGATGTCGATGCCGTTGATGTCGACGATCCGGACCATCTCGATGTCCGGCGGCAGCAGGTCGCTGGCGGTGCGGATGACGTTCGGGATCGCTAGGGCTTGCGCCCGCGGTAGCACGCGAACGTCGATCTGCCGGTTCAGGCGTACCGCCTCGTTGCAGGCATCCTCAACGCGCTGCTTGAAGTCTCCGGGCACCTCGGACAAGTCGAAGTCCATCCGCGCGATGAGTGGTTCCATGTTCCCGCCGGTGACTGGGGCGCCGAAGTCCCGCAGCACGATGGCGCTCAGCACGTGTAGACCCGAATGCGTGCGCATAAGGTTCGTGCGGCGCGCGTCGTCAATGCCACCGTGGACGCTTGTGCCCGCTGGCGGCAGGGGATCTTCCTCGGCCGGCATGAGGTAGAGATCGTCACCCTTGCGCGTTCCGACAATCCGCGTCCGGACATTCCCCCACAGCAGCGCGCCGTGATCGGGCGGTTGCCCGCCGCCGCCGGGATAAAACGCAGACCGGTCCAGAACGATGCCTTGATCGGGGTCCGCGAGCAGCACAGTAGCGGCCCACTCGCGGATCGTGGGGTCTTCGAGGTCGAGGCGGTGCGTGTGGTGCCGATACGGGTCCCCTGGCACGTTCATAGATGTGATTGTGCACCGCCCTCGGCGCGACCGGGTGCGACCGGCTGGTCGCTGCTGGGGTCACCCAACAGCTTCCGCGCGGGGCGAGCCACCACCCACCCGGCCATGAACACGAACCAGACCGAGCATTGGGCGACCTCACACCGCGGCAGTCATTCCAAGGGTTTGGCGTCAGCAGCCGTCGGCCTGCTCCCGGTCGCCAGATGTCGAGGGCGACTGGTGACATCTGCTCGCTGAAGTCTCGGCCGTTGCTCGTTGCATTCAGCAACGCGCGGAGCTCGACATCGAAGGCCGAGAGTTGCTTCCCGAAGAGGTGAGGAGCCGAGCTGGAGAGCGAGTAGATCGACGCGGCGACGTCGTCGACGGATCTGTCGACAGTCCACTGTGGGATGGTGACACGCTCGGGACCGATGAAGCCCGCTGCCCGGTAGACGGTGTCCTCATCGCCAGGAGTGCCTGCAGGCAGTGTTCTCTGACCAGCTCGTCGCTCGTCGCCGAGGTATCGCTGCACCAGCCGTGTGATCTCTGCATATGGAGGCTGCGAACCAGCCAGACCTTTAGTGTCGTCCATACCACGGTGGGTCGTGGCGTGGACGTGGACGACGGCGCCGTCGGTGTCGAGCATGTCGTGGACCGCTCGGGCGACTCGGTGCCGATCCATCCAGTGGAAGGACTGGGCGAAGACAGCCGTGCGAAATTGACCGAGGCCGGCTGGGAGGTCCTCGGCTCGCAGGTTGCGCCACGTCGCGTTGCGAACCACAGACGCTTCCGCCAGGCGGATGGCCTCAGCGATCATGTCGGCGTCCGCGTCGACACCGACGACCGCGGCATAGTGAGGAGCCAGCATCAAGCCGATCGACCCGGGTCCGCATCCGATGTCGAGCAGCCGCCCCGATCCATCGAGGGCGAGCCTGGCGACCAACTCCTCAACCAATCCCGGGGGGTACGCGACTCTGCCGCGGGCGTAAAAGCGCGCACTGCCAGCGAAAAGGGTCGGGTCCCAATTCCATGCTCCGTTGTCGGTCACCTCAACAACCTAAGTGAGAGCGCTGCGGTAAGCGTTGCCACCAACAGACTCTGCGCGGTGGTCCGAATCGGCTCTCGGCACGGGCCACTGCTGCGATTTCTTCGGGTGGGGATTGTCCGAGCGCGAGCCCACCGGCAGAATCGTTCGGTGGCTTCCCCACCGCTGTTGCAGGCCGCTTTGAACGGTGACCGCGTGCATCCCGCGACCCCTCATAGTCCTGAGGAGATAGCCGCCGAGGCGAAGGCTGCTGTTGCGGCGGGAGCTCAGTCGGTCCATCTTCACCCCTACGGGCATGACGGTCGGCAGACCTTCGATGCTGCGGTGTGCGCAGAGACGATTCGACGGGTGCACCAGGCATGTCCGGGAACAACCATCTCGCTCACCACCTCCGCCGATGTGGTGGAGGATCCTGCGGAGCGGCTCCGGCTCATCGCAGCGTGGACCGTGTTGCCTGATCTGGTGACGGCCAACCAGGGTGAGGAAGGCATCCTCGAGGTGTGCGAGCTACTCGTCTCGCGAGGCGTGGGCATCGAAGCTGGGCTGCTCAGCCTCGCCGACGCCCGCCAGTTCGTCGCCGCTGATATCGCAGGCCGCTGTGTCCGGGCCATGGTGGAGCCGCTCGACGCCGACCCGTTCGACGCGGTCGCGCACGCCGAAGCCATCGAGAACACACTCCACGAAGCCGGCGTCGCCCTCGAACAGGTGCACCACGGCGACGGCATCGCCTCGTGGGCGGTCAACCAGCGCGCTATCGCCCGCGGCCACGGCATCAGGACCGGGCTCGAGGACACCCCAGTTCTGCCCGACGGCCGGCAAGCTCAGGGAAACGGCGACCTGGTTGCCGCGGCGGCAGCCATGCAGCGCCGCCGGCTCGCCACGAGCTGAAGCGAGCCTTCCCGCGGGGGAGACGTGCCGTTCGGCAGTCTGTGGGCCGGGGCACTGCGGCGAGGCAGCCGACGAGAGCTCGGGTTATCGTCCCCGACGCGCAGCCCGCAGCCGAGGAGCGCCGGTCGACTCGTCATCGTCGGCGACTCGCCGCGGTGTGCCACCCGGCAGCCAGCGATCGCCAATCCAAAACAGGCAAGACACGATAAAAAGCAAGATCAGGATCGCCATGCAGTACAGCGCCACTCCACCGGGGCTGGTCTGGCCGAGATCAAGAAAGAAGTACGGATACCAGCCAGTGATCCGGCCAACAAGCAAGGTGTAGAGCAGCCACAGAGATGGCCAGACCAACCCCAACACGACCACTCGCACGCTGATCCGTCGCCGCGGCCCGAACACCAGCCAGCCCAACACCACCAGCACCGGGACGACGATGTGGACCAGGGTGTCGGAGGCCCAGAGCAATCCGTGGAAATCGTCGAGCGGATGCAGCAAGAACCAGTGCACCAGCGCGGTGATCGTAATGCCCGCCAGCGCATTGAGCCGGGCGACCCGCCAGCTCGGGCCGTCTCGATCGGCCCTAAATGCGAGACTGAGCGTGGTCGCCACCACCAGCAGGTTGGCCTGGGTGGTGAAGTAGCTGAAGAACCGCCATACCCGGACAGCGTGGGATGGTTTGACCGCATCCGGATCGTCCCAGACCCCGAGCCAGTCCTGGATGAACTGCAAGCCCAGGGAGAACGCCGCGATCGCAAACGTCGCGCCGAAGCAGAACCGAGCCGCTCCCTGCTTACTCATCGAAGGAAGGTACATCAGACCGCCCTCGAGCTCGCATAGAAGCAGTGGCCGCGTGAGGGTTAGGGTGCTGGCCACCATCTGATCGATGCAAGCTGGTCAAAGACCGCTTGGGGACGCCAGGCGTTAGTAGATTGAATAAATGGCGGCCGAAGATTGGACTCCTGAAAAAGTCCGCTCCGTACTCACGGGGGAGAGTCCCGGACTGGTCAGCCAGCGGCGGGCGTTCCGACGAATCCCGTCCTCTCCACGCTGCAAGCTGTGCGCAGCTCCGTTCGGTGGTCTTGGTGGCTTCATCTTCAGGCACGCGGGATACCGGCAGTCCGCTGGCAATCCAGCACTCTGTACGAGATGTATAACCGTACTTCGCAAGCGTCAAATGACCGGAGTAGTAATCCCAGTCAGTCTGCTGTTCTCCGATATCCGTGGCTCGACAGCCATGGGCGAACGAATGCGCCCGGCCGACTTCCACGCGTTCCTCGATCGCTTCTATCGACTGGCGTCCAGCTCGATCGTTGCTCACGACGGCATCGTCGACAAAGTTGTGGGTGACGAGGTGATCGGGCTCTTCTTCGGAGGAATCACTGGGACGCACCATCCGGCAGCAGCGGTAGCAGCCGCAATCGACCTGGCCGAGCGAGCGGCACACGCCAGCACCGAGCGGTCGGGTTCGATCCCGGCAGGAACTGCTGTACACACAGGCGAGGCCTTCGTTGGGGCGACCGGCTCTGGCACAACTGTCGAGGACTTCACTGCGCTCGGTGATGTCGTCAACATCACGGCGCGACTGGCATCGGCTGCGGTTGCAGGCGAGGTGATAGTGAGCGTGGCAGCCGCCCAGGCGGCAGGCATGGCAACCGACGGACTCGAGCGACGCACCGTGGAGATCCGCGGGCGCACAGAGCCGATCGAGGTGGTAGCTCTCCCACCGCCAGACGGAAAGGTATCTGCCGCCTGAATGACCTCTGGGTCGTCCAACCGCGGACAGCGCGCTGAGGGGATGCCTAACGGCACCAGCTTTGGGCTGGATGCCTAGACGATCAGGGAATTGGCGACCTTGAGCCGATCGTGGTCGATGAGCCAGCGGATGCCGTCCAGCACTGCGGCCTCGGGTTCGAAGGCCGGGGCGTAGCCGAGCAACGTGCGCGCCTTCTCGATCGAGGCGTACTGGCTGCGCGAGAGGTGCTGCCAGCTGGAGTCGGCGAATTCCGCAGTGGTACCGGACTTGAACTCAGCCCAGCTGACCGAGCGCGTCTTGGCGGTCTGGCCGAACCAGCCCGCGGCGATCGCCAGGAAGCCGCGGGCGGTCAACGCCGACGGCGCCACCACGTTGAACGACTCCCCCGCCGCCGCGTCCCGCTGCTCGATCGCGAGCTGGAAGGCCTGGGCCACGTCGTCGGCATGGACATGGTGCATGAGCTCGGCGCCGAGGCCCGGGACCGCGACCTCCTGGCCGGCGGATACGGCGTACCAGACGTCCGGGTCCAGATTTCCCAGCGGCCCGATCGGCGGCCAGCCTGGGCCACTGATGTGGCCGGGCTGGAGCACCGTGGTGACCAGGCCGCCGGATCGTGTCTCGGCGGCCAGCAGCTCGGCGATCGCGGCCTTGTGTGTGCCGTAGTCGCCGAAGGGCGGTGAGGTGTCGTCCTCCCTCATTGGCTGCTTGACGCTCGGCCCGTACCGCCAGATCGTCCCGCAGTGGACTAGGTGGTCGCTGCGGCCGCGAAGTGCCTCCACCAGCGCGACCGCCGAGTCGGGCGTGAAGCAGATCATGTCAACGACCACCTCGGCCTTGAGCCCGGCGACCCGCTTCGCGAACGTCCCGGCCGCGTCCTCGGCCGCCCGATCCACCTCGATATGCCCGACCTCCGACCACGCCCCGTCGTCGACGTAAGGAGCGCGGGCGCCACGGGTCAGGTTGACTACCTCGTGTCCGGCGCGGACCAACCGCGGAACCAGGAAGCTGCCGACGTGTCCGCTGCCACCAATCACCACGATGCGCACAGTCACGACCTTAGCTAGTGGTCACATGTCGCTTCCACGACCAGCGTGGTGCCCGCCTTCGATCTCGGCAGTGAGAGCCTCGAAGCCTGAATGTCGCAACGTGTCGACTCGCGGCCAGCCTGGCTCTGACTTAGTCAGAAAGCGGCCCACGCTGGCGCCTCAGTGAACCACCTCCTTCTCGGCTCCCGACCCGGTCAGCGCCCGTACTGACAACTCGTCGTACCGCTCGGCAGAGTGGGTCTCCTTGCTGATCAAGGTCCCGACGATGCCGCACAGGAACCCGAATGGGATCGAGATCAGCCCAGGGTTGCGCAGTGGGAACCAGGCGAAGTCGGCACTCGGGAAAAGCGACTCGGGTGTACCTGAGACAACCGGCGAGAAGGTCACCAGCAGCACTGCCATGATCAGTCCGCCGTAGATGCTGAAGACCGCGCCCATGGTGTTGAAGCGCTTCCAGAAGAGGTTGTAAAGCAACGCCGGCAGATTGGCCGATGCAGCAACGGCAAAAGCCAGCGCCACCAGGAAGGCGATGTTCAGCCGCTGCGCGGGAATTGCGAGCAAGATCGCTACCGATCCGATGCCGAAGGCGGCGATCCGCGCCACCATCAACTCGCTCTTCTCCGACGCCTGTCCCTTCTTGAACACGTTGGCGTACAGGTCATGGGCAACCGAGGATGCCGAGGTCAGCGTGAGGCCCGCAACGACAGCGAGGATCGTGGCAAAGGCGACTGCTGAAATCAGAGCCAGCAGGACCGATCCGCCGATCGTGCCCTCACCGCCACCAACCGCTTGTGCCAGCAGGGGCGAGGCGGCATTGCCTGCCGAGGTCTTGATCTGGCTGCCGTCGCCAGTGGGGACCAGCGCCGCGGCGCCAAAACCCAGTACCAGCGTCATCAGGTAGAAGGAACCGATCAGCCCGATCGCCCAGAGCACTGACTTGCGCGCCGCCATAGCGGTGGGCGTGGTGTAGAAGCGAATGAGGATGTGCGGCAGGCCAGCGGTGCCGAGGACCAAAGCCAAGGCAAGCGAGGTGAAGTCGAACTTGCCGACCAGGTCCTTACCGTAGAGCAGTCCAGGCTGCAGGAAGGCTTCGCCTTTGCCCGACTTCTCGGCTGCCGTTCCAAGCAGTTCGGACAAGTTGAAGCCAAACTGGACCAGCACCAAGAACGTGATCAGTACTGTGCCGAGCATCAGCATCACGGCCTTGACGATCTGTACCCAGGTGGTTCCCTTCATCCCGCCAAAGGTGACGTAGACGATCATCAACACGCCGACGCCTACGATCACCAGGTTCTTCAGAGCCGGGCTGGTGACCCCGAGGAGCAGACCTACGAGGGCTCCGGCGCCGACCATCTGGGCGAGCAGGTAGAAGATCGAGACAACGATCGTCGACGTGGCTGCCGCGGCACGGACCGGTGTCTGGCGCATGCGGTACGCCAGCTGGTCGGCCATTGTGTACCTGCCGGAGTTGCGCAGCAGCTCCGCGATCAGCAGCAGGGCTACCAGCCACGCCACCAGGAATCCGATGGAATAAAGGAAGCCGTCGTAGCCGTAGAGGGCGATCGCGCCAGAGATGCCAAGGAATGACGCGGCGGACATGTAGTCCCCGCTCACCGCGAGACCGTTCTGGAAGCCGCTGAAGGAGCGCCCGCCAGCGTAGTAGTCCGCAGCGGTCTTGCTCTGCCGCGACGCCCAGAAGGTGATGTAGAGGGTGATCGCGACAACAGCGAGGAAGAGGGCAATAGTCAGGGTGCGGTTGCCAGTGGCGAGCGGCACTAACATTGCGGCGCTCATCGGGCGGTCTCCCGGTCAAACTCGTCCCGTAACTTCGACGCCAGCGGGTCCAGCGACTTTCTGGCGTGCCGGGCATAGAAGTAGGCGATGGTGAAGGTCGAGACGAATTGCAGCAAACCCCACACCAAGGCGACGTTGATGTTCCCAACAACCTTGGTGTCCATGAAGTCCCGGGCCCAGTTGTTGGCGAGGATGTAGAGGATGTACCAACTCATGAACGCGATCGTCGCCGGGAAGGCGAAGTTACGATATCTGCGGTTTAGCTCCACAAAATCGCTTTCCTGAGCGATTTTGTTATAGACCTCGTGGTCATGAGCGGGAAGTCGATCGGCTTCTCCCGACTCATAGATAGGGGTGCTGCGGTCAGCCATGACAAACCTCCATTTCAGGGTTCTGCTTTGGGACATACCCACTGTCTGGCCGGGATCACGGTTGTTGTGCTACTGGTGGATGGTCAAAGTCACGGTCTCCGCGTTCGATAAGCCGCTGGCGACGGCCTGATCACGCTGTTGAGGAGGGGTCATCCCTTCCGGCAAGGTGGGTGCCCGCTAAGCGTTCGGTGCCTGAGACGTTCCGTGGGAACGCGTGCCGCGGGCCGCCTCCCCGCGTGGATTATCGTGACAAGTCTCCCTCTGACCTGCACCTTTACCGTTTGCCGACGTTGACTGCGTTGGTGCCGGTATGAGTGTTTTGCGGACTTTTTGCGGACTAACCGAAGATCAACTGTCTAACCACACCTGACCACAATAAGCGGCCCCAGCCGGTGACTTCAACACCGACCAGGGCCTAGGCGAACCACCTAACACGACTAGGAGCCCACCCAATGTCCCAAGTTACTCATCTCGCCAGCGGCGCTCTCACCCGTTCCGGCGACACTCTCATCATCGAGCTAGTCCAGCCGGATTCGATGCCTGCCAGCGTGCGTCATCGTGTTTGGCCGGCGAAACCCTCGATTACCCCACCCACACCTAAAGCGCTTGCGGCGTTGGCGGCTGCGATGGTCCGCACGTTGGCGGAGGCTCAGACCGAACTCGCCGCGAAGATCAGGAACAGCCGATAAACATCCTGACCCGTTCGGTTTCCGAGGTGGACGCCATGGCGTCCACCTTCGCGAGTCCGATACTGAGGCAACTTCATGTGGCGCGGGCCGACCGCAGGTGCCATTCAGGTCGACACCGCCGCTGCCCCGAGCCGACCCGCCGTTACGAAGCTACGGGGGTGGGTGTCAAACAGTCCACAAGCACCGCACGAACAACCCTGGACCCGACACTGAGACATGAGTGCAGCCGACCAAACCGTGGGTAAACATCAATCAGGCGTGGCGTGCCGTGCCCCAAGCCGCGCCACAGGCTCGGCGGGCTCAAAACGGGGAGGAACATCGTGGCATCCAAAACTCATCTTGACGGTGATCAGGTACTTGCACTTGCCATTGCCCTGGCGTGGTTGGTCGTGGTCTCGGTTTTCGGATGGACCGATTGGGAGATGCCATGAGGATGGTAGCTAGTACTTGGGGGTAGCACACGCACAGCTATTACTTACCGGTGGGTACGGATCGGCTACCGCCCTAGCACAATGGAAAGCCTGAAGATCTTGATCCACAGGTTTGACGAGTGCTCGGCCCTCGCACCAGGCCCCTCGCACCAGGCTGGTCACCCACGCCCCCGTGAATGGACACGAGCACGATGTATCAGTTGCCGACCAAGGTGCTCTTGTCGAGTGAAGGTCCCCTCGAAAGCAGGTACATGGCGGGGCAAGCATGGAGATGATTGATCCCCGTGCGAGTCTCGTGGGCCCGGTTCCAGTGGTGGAGGGTTTCACATCCAATCAAGCGAACGGAGGCAAGGCTATGCCCACAGTGGCAACGTACTACCAACTGCAGGATACCGAAATCGATCTGCGAGTCGGAGGCGACGTCGACAGGACGTTCACACAGTCCATTCCAGTCGATCCGGTCTCGGGGGAAGGTGCAATGGTGAGCTGGGTGGCGCGACGCAAAGCGTCCGGAAGCGTGAACTACGACGTCACGCTGAACGGCGCTCTGCTCAACAGCTACACCCTTAACACGACCGATAAGATCGCCATCCAGGAGACCACCTCTACAAGCAATGTCACTCAGGGCGACAACGAGCTTATATTCCTGGTGACGGGCGGCACTGGCACCCTGGGGTTAGGCGACGTCATGTTGTGGCACCGGGTGAACGCGTGATTCGAGCCTAGCCTCGAAGCACACCGGCTGTGAACCAGCGGCTGTAACCGCACACAAGCAGAGCCCCGGGGGATTCTCTCCGGGGCTCTGCCAATCTCTACCGCTACGCCCCACAACAGCCGCCGCCACCCACTACCCTGCTGTGGCGCGGCGATTCGTCAGACTCATCGCCGAATCCCCGGCAGCTTTGGCGCGCTACAAGGCGGGAGGCCAACGATGAAACGCGACCTTCAAGCGTTCCTGTTGTCCCTGGGCAGTCTGCTCGCAGTCGCGGGGTCGGGACTGGTGATGTTGCGGGCGGTGCTCGGCTGAGTTCAGCGTTAAGCAGTGTCCTGTGGGGAGTGGCTCACGGCCGATTGAGGAACTTGACTGCCAGAAAGCGTCTGGTGCTGCGGTCGATCGTCACAATCGCAACCAATCCCGGCTGGCCGATCAGTGTCGCATATCCGGCAACACCGACCGGAAAGTGAACCTTCAGGGTTTGGAACTCCCCAGGGGCGGCGTGCGCAACCTGGTAGTTGTCCGGCGTCGAAGCGTACACAAACGGATGGTTACGCCAACCGTTCTCCGCCGCCGCCCGCAGCTGCTGAAACGCCTCACGCCACAGCAGCTTCGAATACCCGACCTCACGTTCAGACAGCCGCACACCCAAGGTCCGTGTAAGGACATCGGTGTCGACCACACTCTCAACCGCGGAGGGCTGCGGAAGCTTTTCGGTTGCGTAAAGGCTGCTCATGACTCATCGCCGTCGGGGCCTAAGGAATGGAACGTCATCCCCTCGCCTGAAAACGCCTCCTCCAACGGGGTCGCTCGGCGCGGGCGGGCATCATGCGCAGCCTGCGTCATCGCCACCACAGGCAAGACGCCGTCGGGGATCTCGTACCACGGCATACCACTGGGCAGATTTGCCCGCCACTGCCGATCCTGCTCGATTGCCTGCCGTTCCACCTCAGCCGCCATCTCACGACCCCGCGCCTCAGCCTCACGCTTCTCAACGAACAGACGCCGAGCATCATCACGGGTAATCGCCACACGGCCGAGGTCATCAGTCACAATCGCGACACCACGGCTGTTGAGGTAGCCGGTCCACCCTTCGGCCGGTGCCGGCAAGTCCAACGCGAGCACCGACAACGGGACCAGCTGCTCAGACGGGACCACGTTGACGTGGGGCGGCGGGTCGGTAACAGGCAAGCTGCGGAACATATCTGGATCTCCAATCAATCAGGAATCAGGTTTGATGGCGGGGCAGGCAGGGCGGCGTAGACGCCGGCAGAAAGGAGTGAATCCAACTGGGCCGCTCTTCGGTCCCGAGCCTGATTAAACGCACCCGTACAGTGCGACTCGGGCTGACGTTGACCCGCCCCGCCAAGCTCATGCAGCATCATCACCAGGCCAGCTGATGACAGACGCCCCAGATCGCGACCGTCGAGACCGTCGAGGAATCCTCGAGTACAGCGGAGGCCGGCGCCGCAGCTTCACCCGGTCCTGAGACGGCACCTTCACCACCTGGAAGCCCGGAGGCGAACACGTAGGGCAGTAGATGCGCGGTCTGCCCGCCTTAGGCTCAATTTCGAACGTTTCGCCGCAAATCTTGCACGTTCGTTGCGCCAACACATAGCTAGCCTACCTATTATTGCATTTTGTTGCACGGTGGAAAAAAGCTTGGGGAGGGAGATTCCCGATGGCTGCAGTCAACGAGTATCGATCGCCTCAAAAAAAAGCGGTCATGGTCACCACCGCCTCGACGTGTCGAGTTGTGGCCAGACCGAGACCCGGGGTGTCTTGTGCCCGTTGTGCCCGTTGCTCTCCCGAGCCCCGTCACGGATGCTGCACCCGGCGTGCTCGGCCTGCAGGTTGCTGAGTGCGTGGCCGCCGCCTCGGTGTCGGCTGACGATGTGGCCGCAGTGGAAGGCCCACGGGTTGACCTTGCGTTGGCCGGTGGGGCCGATCAGCCAGTCGGGCTGGTCGTAGGCGATGGGGCCGCCGCATCGGGCGCAGGGTCTGCGTTGGGCTCGGATGATGGCGCGGTTGGCCCGGTACTCGCGGTCGCGGTCCCAGCGTTCCCGGTCTGGCCGGGTGATAAAGGCAATGGGTCTAACGTAAGCCCATAGCCTGGCTATGCAATTCCTGCCGTCAATGACAACACCCGATTCTTTCTTGGTGGGCACTGTCGGCGGTTGCAGCCATCGTCGCGGCTTTGCGGAACGGCCCTCGGGCAAACTTGTGACGTGAGCGGACGTGCGCCGAGCAACGGCACCAACCCGTCCGGTCCGGCAGTCGTTGAGTTGCTGGCGGACCGCCCTGATCTGATCGAAGCGATCGCGAGCCTGCGCTGGCAGGAGTGGGGTCACGAACCCGAGCCGACTGACCGGGACTGGTGGCGAGATTGCACAATCCGTGAAGCTGGCCGTGACGGGCTTCCACTGACATGGGTGGCCAGCGACACCAGCGGTGCCCTGGGTGCAGTCGGGCTAGGAAAGTTCGACATTGAGGAGCGCCAGGACCGCTCTCCTTGGCTGCAGGGCATGATCGTGCGACCAGACCGCCGAGGCAGTGGTTTTGGGCGTCTGCTGCTCAGCCATCTTGAGAAATGGGTGCGTGCACGCGGGTATGAGGAGGTTTGGGTTGCCAACGAGGGCCCGGCCGTGGGCTTCTACCGTCGATGCGGATGGATGGTCCGCGAGACTGTGCAACGGGCCCCTCGTCCTAGCGTCACTGTCTTAAGCAAGCGCATATAGGAGTCACCATTACCATGATCAATTAGTGGTTCGCGTCGTCATGTTTGGTCGTCGCCCCAGCCCCAGGTCTCGACGACGCGTCGGTACCAGTGACGCCGAACAGGCTGCTGCTGCTGGACTGTTTGTTTGAGTTCTTCCACTTCGGCGGCGAGGCGGCGCGTCTCGACCTCGAGCCTGCCGACCCGTTCGCTCCAGCCCATGCTGCTGCTGTACGCCGGCTGTTGCGCAGGCTCGGGTAGCGGCAGCGTGATTTCGATGCTGGTTGGCTGTTGGGATCCGGGCCACGGCATCATGGTGCCTCCTGTGTGGGTCGTGGTTTGCGGGTGTAGTCGCGGCCGCCCCAGACGTGCCAGCGTTCCTGCCTCGCCTCTGCTGCTGCTCGGCAGTCGAAAAGGATGGGGCAGCCGGCGCACCAGGCCGCGGCCACCTTCCGGTCGTGTTGGTTGTCGCTGGTCCAGCGGGCATGATCTACGGGGTCGGCGCAGCGGGGCCGTTCACCGCGTGCGGCGAGGTTGATGAGGGCGCGGGTCAAAGTGGCTGTCTCGGCTCGGACTCGGTTGGAGATGACGACTACCGAACTCATCGCGAGCACCAGCAAACAACGGGTTGCGGGTTGCACATTGGGGGGGTAGCTCGCATTACATGCGTGACGTGCGCGCACGCGTATACGCTGGCAATGCCAAACAGGGGTCGAATCCGCAACCCGCAACCCATCTGCATCTGCTTCACTCGTCGCCTCGCTTCTGCAGATCGATGCCGCGATAGATGCGGATTCCTTTCGTGCCCTGTCCGCTTTCCACCGGATACTCACTCGTCAGACGCTGAGTCAGAGCTTTACCGCTGAGCGGGTCGGCTGCCATCTCTTCGCAGTGCTGGTTGTACCGTGCGCGGAGGTCGCCAACTTTGCACCACCATTTAGGCCCGAGCAGGCACTCATCGCGGACGAAACCGGCCAAGGTGTCTTCTGAGATGCGGTAGTCCTCGGTCGCTGCCAGTACCGACGGCGGGTCGTTGAGCCCGTTGGCAAGCACTTGCGCTGCTCCGCGTATCGCCCATGCCAAGATCGCGGGGCCTTCATCGGCGAGTAACTGATCGGCAAGGTCCGGCACGCGTTGATCTTCTGGGACTACATGAAGGAATGGGATGCGTCGGACTCGCCGCCAGAAGGCAGGCCCGCCTTCACCTACAGCGGGTAGGTGGTTGGACAGCACCAGGATTAGGTGGGACGGGTGGAAGTCGAAGAAGTCGGCTCTCATGAATCGGCCGGTGAGGATGTCGCCTCCGGTGAGGCGTTTGACTTTCGTCTCGTCGAACTTCTTGCCTGATGTCTGCTCGGAGCAGATAGCGAGTCGGGCGCCGCGCAATCGTGCGATCTCGGTTGGGTGTACGTTGTCGCGGCCAGCCATCAGGAAGCCGTCGGGGGCGGATACGGCGTAGCCACCAGCGTCAGCCTCGCCGAGCAAGCCCTGGAGGACGTTGGCGAACACTGTTTTGCCGTTGGCGCCGAGGCCATGGAGGAACGGCAACACATGCTCAGTGACGAAGCCCAGGAATGCGAGTCCGGCGATGCGTTGCATGTATGCCGCTAGCTCCAGATCGCTTTGGAATGTGTCTGCGAGGAACTTGTCCCAGTGTGGGTGTGGCGCATCAAGATCGACTGGGTACGCCGTGATCCTGGTGAGCAGCAGGCTCGGATCGTGTGGTTTGATCCCTGCGGTGCGGAGGTTGACCACGCCGCTGGGTGTGTTGATCAGTTCGGGGTGTGCATCAAGATTGGCGGCGAGAACACTGATCCGCGGATCGGTTTCGGCGACTCGTACGCAACCGGAGATTCCGGTGGAAGACATCGAGTTGCGTTTGAAGGTTTGATCTTCTTTGGTTGCCTCGGGGAGTTGCCGGGCGAGGTCTCGCGCTATTTCCCGGATGGCTCGGGACTCGTGGTCTACGACCCAGCGGACGCCGTCCCAGTGGTGCCATTTACGCATGTCGGAGACGCGGCGTACCTCGGGCCCGTGCTTGGCGACGAGCCGCAAGGCGTTGCCGTCGTCGGACGGGTGGTACCAGTCCATGATGTCGCGGGCTTGTTCGGTCCATTCATCGGTGGCTGTCACGCCGCACCTGCTGTCTGCTGTGCGGACCGGATTGCTTTGCGGATTTCGTGGTCTGGGAGCCCTGCGGTGCGGGCTGCGGCGGCGAGCGCATCCCAGGCTTCGGGTGGGTAGCCGGCTTCTGCGACCCTGCACCCTGCCCAATACAAGATCTTGTTCCTGTTGCGGTCGGGCGCCTCGGCGACCTTGCGGAGTAGCCCGGCCAGCTTCCCGACGGTCGGCACGGTGGCCGGCACCGACCAGGGTCCGCTGGGGGCGGGTGCTGGTGTGAGGAGTTCCACGAGAGCGAGCGGCATCTCGGCAACGGGTCGTTCATCCCACCGGTACGGGTGATTCGTTGCGGGGTGGACACTCGGCGGCACAATGCAATACCCCTTGGCCTTGAGGTCAATGCCTTCCGGCAAACGGGTGCTGGTCAATGTGCCTGCTGGCCGCTGGTAGTACAGGTGGCGGCCGCCGTCGTTGCGGCCACGTCCAGACGGTCAAGGTCGGCGGAAGAAAACCAACTAGGGCGACTAGCTCTTCTAGGTCACCACCGTTGCGCGGGTCCACATCGATCACGATGCAGCGAATCGGGTACTCTTGCGCCGATCATGGCGTTCGGCCAGCGCAGCCACCAGGCTTTGATCACGTCCGGATCCATCGTCGCGTCGTGATGCCCGTGGGGGGTTAGCGGGCTTTTCGCTTGTGGCCCGTCGGGTCGGCACGGGAACACTTCCCAGGCCGCGGCGCCGAGCTCGAGCGCGGCATCGATCAGTTGAGGCTCTGTACGCTTGAGAGCCTCGCTCCAGCTGTAGGTGGTCATGCCGACCACCCCGCAGCCATTGCACGCAGCCCTTCGAGTTCCTGCTCCTCGACCATCTTGGTCACGCGGAGTTGTTCCGGGTCGATCCACGACAAGATCGCGTTCTCGACCACCTCACGAAGGATGGATGTGGGGATCGCGTCCACCTCGACTGACTCACCTACGAAGTTCTTGGCTCGGCTGTCGGTGGTCTTGGTGGGCCTGGTCGGGAGGCTGTACGCGGCGATCTGGCCCTCGGTGACTGCGAGCCGTTCGAAGTGGATGTAGGCGTCGGGTGCGAACTCGGCCAGTCTGGTCTGCACGTGTTCCCAGGCTGCGATGCCGGACGGGTCATGATCGCCCAGTTGGTAGATCACTACGTCCTTGCCGGCCCGGTCTTGGTGGCGGATCGTGTTGGCTGTTGACCAGAGGAACGATTCGGATGCGAACCCGCGGGCGATCATCAGCGGCGCATCCCACTTGTCGGTAGTCGGGGACACGATTGAGGCGATGGCGTCTTTCTCGCTCCACACTTCGACATAGGTGTCCTGGTTGTGCCATAGGCCACGGCGGTAGGAGGACACGGCATCGTCGAGCGCCTCCTGAGCGTCTTCCCAGGATGGTTCCTTGACTTGCCAGCGGGTGCCGTCTGCGATCCATTCGTACGGCAGGACACCGGAGCGGCGTAGCTTGAGGACTTCCCGCTGCACGGCGGCGTACGCCTTCTCGGATTTCTCGACTGCGCCGGCTGACATGACGCGGTAGAAGACGCCGCGGACGGTCAGCGGGTGGTCTTCTGTGCAGACGGTGCAGATTGCCATGTCCAGGTCGTGGAGTTCGGCCTGAGTGCGGCGCGGCCGTTTTAACGGACTAGTGCCGTAAACGGCGGTCATGCCGTCGTTGGGCAGGGCGGCGGTCATCGTGGCACTCCGCACGCGAGCCGCCATAGCGGCTTCAGCTCGGCGAGGTAGACCGTGGCGTTGTAGCCCTTGGCGAGGGCGTTCGCTGAAGACCGCTCAGCTGATGCGGCGGTAAGAAAACACCTCCGGCGATATTTGCCGCCTGTCGTCTCCACCACGACCACGAACGCGCCGTTGACGTGTTGGGCGAGGTCGTCCGGCTCGGCGAGTGGTAGCAGCCGAGCCTGGTTGCGAGCGGGTTGCTGGTCGGTGATCATTGGGGTGACCTTCTGCGAGGTGTCGAGCGAGTGCCGGGGCTGATTGCCTCGGCTTTGCTGTTTCCGGCCTTAGCTCGCCTGGACTGTCTCAGTCGTCTCGGCGCCGTTCTGGAGCGCTTCGAGCCACGCCTCTACGTCCCTGATGTCGTAGAGCACTCTCTTGCCGACTCGGAAGGATCGTGGGCCCTTCCCTACGTGTCGCCAGTAGCGGACGGTTCCTTCCGAGCTGCGCACTAGATCCGCAAACTCGGCGGTAGTCATGTAGGCCATCGTCATTCCTTCCTGGGTTTGACCACTGCACTGTTGGGAATGATTCCATCTAGGCTTGACATGCGCAAACCAACGCCTCTAGAGTTTGTTCCGTTTAGGAATGCCAACGCGAGCCAACGTATTTGGGGGTCGAATGTCACGACTGAATCCGCAGCGGTCGATCGGCGGAGAGGACAACCTCGCACGGCGGATTGAGCGTGAGCGGAGCGCCCGCGGCTGGTCATATGAGGCTCTGGCGAAGCAAATGACCGACGCGGGATGCAACATCCAAGCCTCGGCCATCTACAAGATTGAAAAAGCAGACCCGCCCCGCAGGATCACCGTCGACGAACTCATCGCGCTGGCCCGAGTCTTCGGCAGGTCAATCGAGGATCTGCTCAGGCCGATCGGCGTCTTGGATAAGGAGCGCGCCCATCAGTTACTGCTCGAGCTAGACAAGGCGGACCTGGAGCTGGGGTGGGCGGCGGACAGGGTGGTTGCGATCCACGTCGAACTTTTCGAAGTGGCCGCCGATGATCCCGACCTGTTCGAGTACGTGGAGGGCCTCCGCAGCCACGGGACGCTTCTTCACAGCCGCGAGGGCGGCGTCGCCTTCTATCAAGGGTTGATGGATCAGGCGCAGCAATGGGCGGACTCGAACATTGGGAACCGCCGTAGCGAGCGGGCCGAGAGGAGTAGCTGATGGCCTCGATCGCGAAACGCCCTGACGGGCAGTGGCGAGCGCGGTACCGCGACGAGAGCGGTCGCGAGCACTCCAAACACTTCCGCCGGCAGCGTGGATGCTCAGCGTTGGCTCGATGAGGTCACCACGGCCGTCGTGACTGGGCAGTATGTCAGACCCCCGAGCGGGTCGGGTGACGTTCAAGTCCTTCTATGCCGACTGGTCACAGCGGCAGCTTTGGCAGTCCACCACCGTGCTCGCAATGAACTTGGCGGCCAAGCTCAGTGACGTTTGGTGATCTTCCGCTCAATCGGGTGCGGAAGTCCCACATCGAGCAGTGGGTGAAGGGCATGCAGTTGGCCGGGTCTGGCACCTGGCACCGATCCGCACGCGATTCAAGAATGTGGGGCGGGTGTTCCGTGCGGCCGTCGCCGATCGGGTGATCGCTGCCGACCCGTGCAAAGGGGTCTCGCTGCCTGCTGTGCGCCGCGCTGAGGCCGCGGATGCACCTCCCTACGGCTGCAGGAGGTGGGCGCCCTGCTGGAGGCTGCAGACGGGTCCTTTCAACCGCTCCTGGGGCTGTGTGCCTTCGCTGGGCTGCGTCTGGGCGAGGCCGCTGCAATCCAGGTCGGCGATATCGATTTCCTGCGCCGCACACTCAAGATCAGCAGACAGGTGCAGCGAGGCGAGGTCCGGGCACCGAAGTACGGCAGCGAGCGGACCGTTTATCCTGCCCGACGGGTTGCTGGGGATGCTGAGTCAGCAGGTAGCTCGACGCGATACTCGCTGGTATGCCGGACGCTTGGCTATTCGTCGGTGGCACCGGCACGCTGCCACCTGCGCATAACTCAGTGGGTAATCGCTGGCGCGCCACCTGCAAACAGCGCCGGCGTCGAGTGGCTTCACCCTTCACGACCTGCGGCACTTCTACGCCTCGGGGTTGATCGCTGCAGGTTGCGACGTGGTGACCGTGCAGCGCGCCCTCGGGCATGCGCAGGCGAGCACGACGCTCAACGTCTACGCCCACTTGTGGCCATCGGCTGAGGATCGGACCCGTGCTGCTGCTGCGGACCTAATGGTGAGCGCTCAGGATTCGCACCCTGCTGCGGACTCTATGCGGACTGACGGGAGCGGATAGGCCCGTGACTAGGCGTTATGTCCATACAGACGACGTTCCGTGGGAACGCGTCACGGGCCGGCGGCCTGCCATTCAGACCGGGCTCCTGTCATGAGTCCCCCGTCGACAGGGAGTGTGTGTCCGGTTATCCAGGCAGCATCGCTGGAAGCAAGGAAGGCGACCGCGGCAGCGACGTCCTCGGGTTCCCCGACGCGTCCAAGCGGGTAGAGGTTACGGAAGCGATCGGCTCCGCCCTCTTGTCCCTCCCAGTTTCGGGTCCTGATGGTGGCTGGCGCGACAGTATTCACCCGGATGCCATCAGCAGCCAGACTGGCCGCAAGGTTGATCGTGAGTGCGCCGATTCCTGCTTTAGCGGACGAGTAGGGTTCGCTGCCCAGAGCGGCGAGGGCGTTGACCGAGCTGACGTTGACGATCGCGGGACTCCTGGCGCTGCGTCGCAGGTGAGGAATCGCTGCCCGACAGCATCGGACTACGCCGAGGAGGTTGAGCTCAATCATCGAGACCCACACCTCATCGGTCGTCTGCTCGAAGGTGCCGTGGTACGTGTCGCCGCCGGCCACGTTGATCAAGACGTCGATTCCACCGAGCTCGGAGACTGCATCGGCGAAGGCTCGTTCGACTGATGACACATCGGTCACGTCCAGCCAGACATCTACATGGCGGCGCTCGTTATGAATAAGGCCCGCAGCCACCTGTTGGGCTGCGGCCTGATCAAGGTCGGAGACCGCGATGCGGGCGCCTTCCTCGGCCAACCGGACGGCACAGGCCCGGCCGATACCGTGCCCTCCACCGGTGACTATCACTGCAGCGCCGGCGAAGCGCCCGAGCTCTCCCTGCTCCATGGGTGGAGCCTGCCACGCTCCTGGCAACGAAGGTTCAGTCGTCCCGAGCATCAGACCGCGAACCGACGAGACCGATCCAGCTGGGGCTCGTCGACGCATTGATCCGCAAAAGGTTTCACGCCGTTCAAGACGCCAACCACTGTTTCTAGCCCCGCTTCCGACCTCGCCTCGTGGACAAGATCTCGTATCTTGGCGCAAGGTCATCTCGAAGACAAAGGGACCGACATGGGCTGCCTTCGACCGATTCGTCCGCAACTGACGTCCAAACTGAGGAGAGGCTGGCACATGAGCAAAGTCCACGGCGAGTGCGAAGACGGGTTCTTGCCACTCCGCGACTTGTTTCAGGAGAACCTGGACGCCGGGGAAGAGTTGGGTGCGTCGCTAGCCGTCGTACGGAACGGCATGCTCCTGGTGGATCTGTGGGGCGGGTGGGCTGACACCGAGCGCAGCACGCCGTGGGTCCATGACACCATCACGACCACCTGGTCGGTGACCAAGACAATGACAGCGCTGGCCGCGCTCGTGTTGGTGGATCGCGGCGAGCTGGATGTGTATTCGCCGGTCGCCAGATACTGGCCGGAGTTCGCAGCCAACGGCAAGGCCGCAATCGAGGTTCGTCATCTGCTGTCGCACACCTCCGGCGTCTCCGGCTGGGAGCCTCCGTTCGCCGCCGACGATATATATGACTGGGACCGGTCGACGTCGCGGTTGGCTGAACAGGCCCCCTGGTGGGAGCCGGGCAGCGCTTCGGGCTACCACTCCAAGAACTATGGCCATCTGGTCGGCGAGGTGGTCCGGCGGATCACCGGCACATCGATCGGCAGGTACTTCGCCGCCGAGATCGCCGGCCCGCTTGGGGCGGACTTCCATATCGGTCTGCCGGAGAAGGACTTTCCCCGGGTCTCCAACGTCGTCTTTCCGGGTTATCCGTTCCCGGAAGACCCGCTCGCGGAGCCGCTGGATCCCGACAGCGTGCCGGCCAAGACTGGCGGCCCACCGTTCGACGAGGTGGCGGAGGCGGCGACCGATGCCTGGCGTCGCGCGGAGATCCCTGCCGGCAACGGGCACGGCAACGCGCGATCGGTGGCCCGGATCCAGTCGATCGTCTCCAACGCCGGCGAGGTCGACGGCGTCCGGTTGCTGTCGCCGAGAACAATCGAGCTGATCTTCGACCAGCAGTCCGACGGCATCGACCTCGCGGTCGGGCTGCCGGCGAGGTTCGGGATCGGCTATGGCCTGCCGCACCCTGTGCTGGTTCCGTACATACCCGACGGTCGCTGCTGTTTCTGGTTCGGATGGGGAGGGTCCCTCGTCGTGAACGACCTCGACCGGCGGCTGACCTTCGCCTATGTGATGAACAAGATGGGCATAAGCTCCCTGGGCGGTCTAGGCACCGAGCGCACCAAGGCCTACACCAGAATCGCATTCTCCTGCGCCGACGCCTGAAGCCGGCCTTGGGGGGATTCTGACCACCGTCCCCTCGGAAACGCTCCGACCCAACCTCCAGCCCTCAGCCGTCCGCCGGCGGGATGTTGTTGTTGAGCCGAAAGAGGTTGTCCGGGTCGTAGCGGCGCTTCAGCTCGCGGAGCCGATCCCAGGTCGCGCCCGGGTAGGAAGCGTGGACCGTTGCCTCGTCCTCGTCCCCGAGGAACCCGATGTAGCCCCCCGCTTCGCCCTTGCCGAGTGAATCTGCCACACCGGCCACCCAAGCGTCGTGGGTGTCAGTCTCGGCCGGATCCATATACATCGCTGCGATGTTCACGAACAGCCCGCGGTCGCGGTGGGCGAAGGCGGTGGCGTCGTTCGGGACCCGCGCGAGCGCCCCGCCGAGCACCCGCAGCTGGACGGCCTTCATCATCGCCGTCGACTGGTAGAGCTGGTCGAGGATCGTCGCGGCGTCCGCCGGCGCGAGGGCCTCGGCGAAGAAGTTAGCGCCGGCCATGAAGGGGACCGGCGGGCCCTCACCTTCGTACATCTCCGGGTAGCGCATCGGCCGCACCATGTCGGCGTACGGTTTGCCGAGCGCCCGAAACGGCGCCAGCACACGCTCGGCCTGATCAACCGCGCCGACGTCGGCCAGCAGCCCTAGCAGCACCGGCTTGCCGTACGCCTCCTCGGGAATGAAAGGCATTGGCGGCGCCAGCATCACGTTGGCTATCGTCGAGACCTCTTCTGGGGCTGCGTCGGCCGCCTCGATGAAGCCGGTGATCACCTCGGGGGTGGCCGGCAGGATCACCATCCCGCCGACGATCTCCGAGATCTCGTGCAAACGCAGCTGGAGGCGAGTGACGACTCCGAAGTTGCCCCCGCCCCCGCGGATCGCCCAGAAGAGGTCTGGCTCGCTATCCTCGCTCGTCTGTACTACCTCGCCGTCGGCGGTGACCACCTCAGCCGCGCGCAGGTCATCGATCGTCAGCCCGTTCTTGCGGACCAGGAAGCCGATTCCGCCCGCGAGCGTGATCCCGCCAATCCCGACCGAGCCGGTGTCGCCCAGGCCCGTCGCCCGCCCCCGTTCGCCAACCAAGTTGGTGTACTCCCCCGCCGTGATCCCGGTCTCAACCCAGGCGGTCTTTCCGTCAGCGGCGATGTCGAGGGCGCGCATGCCAGAGAGGTCGATGACTAGCCCGCCTTCGCTGGTCCCGTAGCCCGCGCGGCTGTGGCCGCCGCTCCGGACGGCCAGCTCGAGGCCACTCTCGCGGGCGAGGGTTACCACGCGAGCGACGTCATCTGCGCCTGCGACCCGAGCCACCGCGGCCGGCCGGCGGTCGACGCCTTTGAAAAACACCTGGCGAGCCTCGTTGTAGGCGGCATCGTCTGGGCCGATCACCTCTCCCTTTAGGTGGGAGCGGAGATCGGGGATCGAAATGTCCTGGGAATGCTCCGGCGTTGACGACACGGCGACTCCTTTCTTCGTCTAATCCACACGACTCTCAGGAACACGATCTTCGCTCTGAGAGCTCGTCGGTCTGCTGGAGAGGATCAGCGGCTTCAACCGTTTCCTTCGAGGATCTGTTTGGGGTGGTGGCGTCTTGACGGCTGTGACGACCAACGCACACCACCCACCAACCTAGCCAGCTCGTTTTTCAGCGACGCTCCGGGGAGTCGGCGAGGAGCGCGGTTATCTCTGCGGTCTCCGCCTGCGGCAGTGGCCCGACTACCAGCACCGAGGCGTTCTCCCGCGCCTGCTGCTCGGTGCGGATCCCGGGCAGCGGGATAATCGACGGGTCGAGGGCCAACAGGTAGCCGAGTGCGCCCTGCACCAAGCTCCGACCGCCGACAGTCAGCAGCTCCCGTACGGTGTCAAGTCGGTGCAACCAGCCCGGCATCGTGTCGGCGTCGAAGTAGTCCCACCAGGGGGTATCCAAGCGGACGTCGCCGGCGTCGGGGCGGTTTGTGGTGTTGTACTTGCCGGACAACATGCCCATGGCCAGCGGTGACCTGGCCAATACGGCCAACCCGTGGGCGTGTGCAGCAGCGTCCAGCGTGGCCTGCGTCCAGCCGAAGACGTTCACTTGGGTCTGTACCGCCACGCAACCGCTCGATCGGGCGAAGACGGCCACCGTTTCGGCGTCGTCCTGAGCGGTGCCGAAGGACCTGATCTTGCCTTCGGCCAGCAGTTCCTCACAAGTTGCCACCACGTCCTCGGCTGCAGCCACGGTCTCGGCACCGCCATGCAGCTGATAGAGATCCACGGCGTCCAGCCTGAGTCGGCGGAGGCTAGCTTCGCACTCGGCCCGAATAGCCTCCGGGCGGACATCATTGCCGCCGCCGGTGCGCCGGCTCTCATCGATGCGGAGGCCGAACTTGGTGGCCACGGCGACCGACTCGCGCACCCTGGGCGGCAGCGCGGCGAGTGCCTGCCCGACGACTCGCTCGGAGTGTCCGGTGCCGTACGTCGGCGCAGTGTCGATCAGCGTGACTCCTGCGTCGATCGCAGTGTGCAGCGCGCGGATGCTCTCCGCGTCGTCGACTTCACCCCACCCGGCGTCGCGGCCATCGAAGGTGAACGGGCCGCCGAGGGCCCACGTGCCGACGCCGACGGCTGACAGTTGACGCCCGCCCGTTCCCAGCGAACGAGTTTCGGTCATTGTTGTGCTCATAGCTACTCCTGGTCAGTTTGTGGTTCTGCGGTCAAAGTGTCCGGCTGTGGTAGGTGTCCCTGCGGCCTCGGCCAACCCGGAGGTGGCGGTGGCGGCTCGGCGCCGTCCTCTCCGGCCTGGTAGACGGCGATCTTCCACTCGATCACTGCCAAATCGCCCTGGAGCTGGTCCAGCTGCGACAGCACGCGCCGACGGTGGGCCCGGAGCAGCTCCAACCGTCCGGCACGTTCGGCGTCGCCCAACCGGACCAGCTCGACGAAGTGGCCCACCTCCTCAACCGGCATGCCCGTTCGTCGCAATCGCAGCACGACATCCAGCAAGCCCAAGGTGTCCCGGTCGAAGACACGACGCCCGCCGCCGTCGCGGTGCACCGCGCCGAGCAGCCCGGCCCGGTCGTAGTAGCGCAGGGTGTCGATTGAGACACCCGAGAGTCGCGCCACGTCACCGATCAGCAGGTCGGCGTCGTCGTGGCCGGTCAGCTCCGGAAGTGCGGCGGATGTGCTCATATGAATAGCTTGCAACCTGGAGTGCACTCCAGGTCAAGGAGCGCCCTGTGAGCGCTGTCGTCTGGTGCGGATCTCCGCTGATAGCCCATGCGAGGGCCAGGCTGGTGCCCTCTGACAGCCCGAACGCCAGAGTCAGTCTGATAGGCACAGCTTCATTCGGTTGCGAGATCTGCCCGGGTGAGCCGGGCCTAGGTCGGGCTCGCTGCTGAGTAGTTGATTCCGTGACTGTCCCTGTAATCGGAGAGCAGAGTGTCGATAACGCGAGCCGTTCTCACAGCACTATGTCCGTCGCTTGGCGATTCGCCGTGCCCGGTCAGAGCATTGACCACGGTTTGGATAAGCGGCAGTTGAACCGTCTCAGGATAGGGCGCCTTGATCGGTTCCACTCCATCAGCAGTGAGCAGCCGTAACGGCTCATCGGCGAAGCAGGAGAAGCGCAGCGCTCCCGCTGTTCCGATGATCTCAACCTGATCTTTGTTCTGGAATGAGTCGTAGTTCCAGACCCCGACGCCTTCAACACCAGAACGAAAGCTGAAGGCACCGGTAACCAGGTCTTCGGCTCGGTAGCGTCCACCGCGGTTCGAAGCGACCCCAGTCGCACGGGTCACCGGACCAACTAGCCAGTCCAGCAAATCGAGGATGTGAGAGCCGAGGTCAACGAAGTGGCCACCGCCGGAGATCTCGGGATCTACCCTCCACCCCTCGTTGTCAGCCTCACCTACTGGGGCGGGCCGCTCGTTGCGGACGCTGACCGTACGGAGCTGACCGATCCGGCCACTGTGCAAGAGTTCTTTGACCGTAACAAAGCGCGGCATGGCGCGGCGGTAATAGGCCACGAACAAACCCACCCCCGCCTCGTCGCAGGCTGAAATCATGTCCTCACACTCCAGGGCGGTGCGGGCCATCGGCTTCTCGACATAGACCGGCTTGCCCGCCTGCGCGACGCGGACCACATACTCCCTATGTGAGTCAGGTGGCGTTGCAACATAGACGGCGTCGACTTGCGGATCGTTGATCAGCTCATCGGCATCGTCATACCAGCGCGAAACGTTGTTTCTTCGAGCGTAGTCAGCGGCAAGCTCGCCATTTCGACGCATGACGGCAACCAATTCCGATCGCTCAGCCTGCTGAAAACCGGGGCCGCTCTTGCGTTCAGTGACATTCCCGACGCCGATAATCCCCCACCGCACCGTCTCCACGGTCGTCAGCGTAGACGAATCGGATCTGCCGAGACCATGGCAACGTCGCCGTCCACAGCGGTGACCTCCCCCTCGCACATCGTGAGCTCTACCGCGGCGATCACCGTCGCACAACGTCAGTGGTCGAGGTCGGGACGCATCCGGAAGTCGTAGTGGTACGGCAGCGGCCGGTCCCCGAACGCGGCACGCCACAACTCCCCGAGCGTCTCCCCCTCCCGAAGATCGGCCACCTCGATCCCGGCTTCGAGAAGGCCACTGGCCGCGTCGGTGTGCCCGTCGGCGAGCAGTGCACGTGTCCGCTGCAGGACCACTCGACCGTGCACAGCAATCTGCTGTGGCGCCGCGTCGATCATCGCGAGGCATCTGGCGGGTCGCCCCGCGGCCAGCAGTTGGTCGGTGGCCTCGACCAGCAGCGGCAGGCAGGTCGGCGCCTGGGTGACAGCGCGGGCGAACAGTTCCGCGGCATTCACGTGGTCACCCCGGCTACCGGCGAGCAACGCCAGGCCGCGGGCCGCCCAGGGCGTCGATCTCAGCTGGTCGGAGCGCAGGTAGCTGCGCTGTGCCTCCTCAAGGTCTCCGCGAGCGTGGGACCGAATGGCGTTCATGAGTTGCCCCCACCAGCCGCCCGCTGGTGGGTCGAGTACGGCGGCCCATCGATCCGTGATTGGCGGCAGCAGGACATCCGTACCCGCGGCGTCCTGGTCGACCTCGCCGGAGCGAGCCAGCGCGACGAGATGGCGAAAGCCATCGGAAAGCGGCTGTCCGAATGGGGTGCCGGGCAAACCGTCCGGATCCTGCCCGCGTACGACAAGTTCAGCCTCTCCAGCGCCAGAACCGGCCGCGATCTGCTGCGGCGCCCTATCGGCCATCTCGGCTCGCCACCAGCGGTGCCATCCGTCGAGCTCTTCGTCGGGAATTACTCGAGTGACCAGCGCGGCGACTGCGGTAAGTGCGTCCGCCCAACGGCCGTGCACTGCCCCCGGCGGCGCCTGAATCGGTGCGTAGGCCTCCGCCCAGCTGATCTCGGCGTTGGCATCCAGCCGCAGGTGCTCGAGTTGTGTGGTAGCCAGACCGGCCTGGATCTCGAGGTAGCGAGTCCCCGGCCCGCACAGCCACTCCTGCCAGTGCCGACCTCCGGCTGCCGTGCCCCAGAGAAACAGCTTGCGACCACGCAGCCGAGCAGTAGAGGTCTGCACGAGCCCGCGGCCGTCGGCCTGCACAGCGGCAATCCACGGCTCTTGCTCGGCGTGCACCTGGAAGAAGTAATCCGCGGCTCGCGGCGCCGCTAGTGGGTAGCTGACATCGGTAGCCGGGTCGTCAGCGAAGGGAATGTCGACTCGGGCGATGGATCCGTCGTACTCGGTTCTCCAAGCTCGGGCGGCGGGTGCGAGAACCCGCACGCCCGGGTTCTCCGGAGCGGCGATGTTTGTCCACCAGTAGAGCGGCTTGGGCTCGGGGTCGGGGTTGCGGACGCGTACGAAGGCGAGCAGCAGTGGACGGTCGGCCGGCATCAGCAGGTCGACCGAGAACACCAAATCTCGGGTGCGTTCCCACTCCCAGATCCGCAGTGCGGCGCCGCGGTCGGACGGCACTCTCCCCGCGAAGACCGGTCGGCAGGTCGTAGCCGCGTGGCCGGTGGAGCCGAGGTTCCACTCGATGCCGCCGGCGAACCACGCGTTGGTGAGTGCCAGGTTGGCGAACTGCAGGCGTCTGTTGGTGAACAGCAAGTCCCGGCCGTCCAGCTGGTCGCGGAGCGACCAGAGACGGCCCCCCAGACCCGGAAGCACGAGCGCCTGCAGCCGACCGTTGGTCAGCTGGATGGCGCTGATCTCCTGCGGCCGCAGGTGGCGGCGGTAAGCGTTCTGCAACGGGTACGGCAACGGGCTGGCCAGCTGCCCGTAGGCGATGCGTTTGCGCATGTCGGGTGGCAGGTCGGGAGAAGACGAGGGATCAGGAAGCCTCTGTAGCCCGGTGAACGCCGGCAGCGGCGATTCCGGGCCGACTTCCGCGGCGAGTAGCCGCAGCAAGGTCGGGCTCACCACTCCCATCGGCATGCTCTCGACACTAGCCACCACCAGGCGCCCGATCTTCGCTCAGGAGCCGCGTGGCACTCTCTAGCTCTCGAGCAGCCACGTTCAGCTGGTCGGGATCACGCGATGAGTTCGAGCCCTCGCCGGAGTCAGTCCGGATAATGTCGAGACGGACGAGATCGCTCGGACGCTCGGATGCCTGACGAATGGGATGAGCGAGTTCAGATGATCAGCACAGATCGCGTGGATCTAGACCGTCTGCGGCACAGCGTGAACGGTCGGGTGATGCTGCCCGGCGAGGATGGTTACGACTCGGCCCGTGCGCTGTGGAATGCGATGGTGGACCGCCGCCCAGCAGTTGTGGTTCGGTGCGCGAGTAGCGCCGACGTGGCGGCCGCGGTCGACTTCTCACGAAACAACGGCCTCGAGGTCGGTGTCCGCTGCGGTGGGCACAGTGTGTTGGGCATCTCGGTGCCGGACGGCGGCTTGTTGATCGATCTGTCAGGGCTTCGCGCGGTTCGTGTGGATCCGGACGCCCGCCGGGCCTGGGTACAAGGTGGAGCGCTCCTGGGGGATTTGGACCGGGCTGCGCAGCCGTTCGGCTTGGCCACCACGGCGGGCAACGTGTCTCACACCGGGGTGGGCGGGCTGACCCTCGGAGGCGGGATGGGCTGGCTGGCTAGGCGGTTCGGCCTGGCCTGCGACAACGTCACCTCCTATGAGGTTGTCACCGCTGACGGCGCGACACTCCAGGTCGGCGAGTCGCAGCACGAGGACCTGTTCTGGGGGCTGCGCGGGGGCGGCGGCAACTTCGGCGTCGTCACCGAGTTCGAGTTCCGCCTTCATCAGGTCGGCACCGCCGCACTGCTCATCGACTACACCTTCGCTATGGACGATGCGCCTTCTGCGATGCGCCGCTGGCGTGACCTGCTCGGCAATGACGTACCGGGCCAGGCCACGCCCACCGCCTGGGTCGGCACAATGGCCGATTCGCCGGACGTGCCGGCGCAGCTGCGTAACCGGACGGTGGCCAGCTTGGGTTTTGTCTGGGTGGGCAGCCCCGACGAGGCCCATCATCTGGTGCGCCAGGTGGACGGTCTTGGCGCGCCGCTGGCCAAGCGGGTGGAGGAGTTGCCCTACCTGCGGCTGCAGACCATGGACGACGAGTGGCACCGTCCCGGGTTGCGCCGGCGCTACTTCAAGGGTCACTACCTCACAGAACTGTCCGACGATGCGATCGGTGCGTTTCTGTCCCGGGGAGAAGCCGACCCGAGCGTCGACCCGGCGCGATTGCCGAACGGGTCTTTCCAGGGTTATGGCGGCGCGATCGCCGCGAGGTCCGAAGACGACAGCGCATTCAGCCACCGCAACAGCATGGTTGAGTTCGTTGCGTCAACTGCCTGGACCGACCCCGCCGAAGACGGCCAGCGCATCACGGCGGCCCGCCGCTACGGCGCGGCACTCGAGCCGTTTGCCAGCGGCGTCTACGTCAACGTGCTAAGCGACGAAGGCGAGGCCGGCGTGCGCCGAGCGTACCCGGCGGGCAAGCTGGCCCGGCTCGCCGCGCTGAAACGCCGGTACGACCCCAACAACCTCTTCCACCTCAACCAGAACATCCGCCCCGACCAGTGATGGCCCGACCTCGCTCAAGAAGAAGGGCTTCCTACGCCCCGTGCACGAGCCGTGCATTCGGCCAGCAACGCCGCGGATGAGGCCCAGCGGTGGGAATGCCCGCGCATAACGTGCGCGCACTGATAGCCGGCCCGCTAGCGTCCTAGGAGGCGGTTCAGCCACCCTGGCCCGGCGATGAAGGCCCGCTCGGGAAGGCGGCCACGCAGCCCGCGGTCGGCCGTGACGACCACCGGTGTCTTTCCCGATGCTGTCAGCCGAGCCGCCTCCTCGACGATCTCGCTGTCGCCATCACGATCCGCGCGCAGCACCGACACGGCCGCCGGCCCCTCGGCGCGCTTGGCCGCGCCCTCCACGACAGCACGGATCTCAGTAATCCGCACCGGCCCCAGCCCGTCCGGAAGGGCAACCTCCGCGCCGTTCAAAGGCTCCAAGCCGTTGAGCAGGCGAGTTGCCGCGGCAGCCCGGTCGCGCCACCAGCCGTCCGGGCGGGATCCCATCACATTGGCGATGTCTACCACCAACACCACATCCTGCGGCTGCCTGGACATGGATCACGACCCTCCATCTGATGACCAAGGCCAGACACCGATCCTCCTCCTGGAATCGCCCGGAGGCGACCGCCACGCCGGGCTCAGCCGGAAGTTCCTGCCGGGCCGCAAGTCGTGATGGCGCGGCCTCCAAGTCGGGAGCCGTACCTGTGCGAGGCCGACACATGCGCAAAGAGCGCGGGTCGGGCAGGCACCATGAGCTCGCCTTATGCGCGCTGAGCTTGTCGAAGGGCGAATGTGCGGACTTCGACAAGCGCCGTCCTGAGCTTGTCGAAGGGCTCAGCCCGCGCGGTGCGTCGGCGCTCGGTAGCGTTCCACAGATGGGGTTCCTCGATCCGGCTGCTAGTGCCCGCAGCAGTGCGATGGCGCAATATGACGGCCGACGATGAGAGCCGGCGAGACGGCGGGTGTGGCGTGAACACGGCCCTTCATCGCTTGGCGACGTACGGGACCCTTGCACCGGGTCGGCCCAACCACTATCAGCTCGACGGGCTCAGAGGCCGCTGGTTTGCGGGCCACGTCAACGGAATGCTTGTCGATGCCGGCTGGGGTGCCGGCCTTGGATACCCGGCACTGGTTCTTGATCCGGACGGCTCGGCTATCGGTGTTGATGTCTTTGAATCGGTCGATCTGCCGGCTCATTGGACGCGTCTGGATGCTTTCGAGGGACCTGGCTACCAGCGCGTCACGACCACCGTTCGCACCTCCACCGGAAAAGTCGACGCTTCCATCTACGTCCTCGTGCACACGAGGCTCAGTACTGAGCAAAAGGATTGACACATCTGATCGTTTGACAGAAAGGGTGTTGCGACGTTGTCCCAGGAAGGAACTTTCCGATGACCCACTCCAACCAGCCATCCCTCGATGTCAACCTCCGCCTGGTCTGGCCGCAGTGGCAGGGCGTTGGCACGGTGAGCGTGCAGGAGTTCGCCTCCGAGTTTCCGTTCGACGTAGGCCGGCGGGGGTACGCGGTTGGCTCGGCGGTGCTCCAAGCGGTCCTGCCGCCGCACGACGGTCCGACCGTGACAGTACCGGTCAGCATGACCAACGATGGCCTGGTGCAGCGTGACGGCGTGGAAGCCAAGGCAATCGTCATCGAGCAACTCGTCCGCGCCATCGAAGTCATCCGTCAACACAATCCGGCGCGGATTGCGACGCTGGGCGGTGAGTGCTCGGTGAGCGTCGCCCCCTTCGCTGCGCTCGCCGATCGGTATGGAGACGACCTGGCCATCATCTGGATCGACTCCCACCCTGACGTCGGTACTGGTCAGAGCGAGTACCCCGGCTACCACGCGATGGCCGTCTCGGTGCTCACGGGGCACGGTGACCTCGACGTGCAGGCGGTGCTGCCCGCGACCGTTACACCTGGCCGGCTCGCCTTGGTAGGGCTGCACTCCTGGAGCGACGACGACTATTCACATGTGGCCGAGTGGGGTCTTCGCTCTTTCAGCCCCGACGAGCTGCGTGAGTCGAGCATGGCGCTCCTCGCGTGGCTGGCAGGCACCGGTTGCGCTAAGGTCGCCATCCACTTCGACGTCGACACCATCGACAGCAACGAGATCGTGCTGGGCCTCGGTGCCGAGCCCAACGGCTTGACGAGTGCACAGGTACGACGCATCGTCGCCGACATCGATCAGGCCGTCGATGTCGTCGGGTTCACGATTGCTGAGTTCATTCCCAGGCAGGTGATGCACCTGCAGCAGATCGTCGAGGGCTTCCCGCTCATCGAAGGCTCAGCCGCGAACTGACAACCGGCTGGGCTGGAGCTGCTGCCATCAAAGGGCGCTTCGCCTGCGCGCCCCGATCAAACTAGCCAATCAAACTAGATGGCGCGGACCCTGTCCGCCTGAGCACCCTTGGGGCCCTGGGTGGTGTCGAACTCCACGCGCTGGCCTTCATCTAGCGAACGGTAACCGGATGACTCGATAGCGGTGTAGTGGACGAACACATCGGGGCCGCCTCCATCCACCGTGATGAAGCCGAAGCCCTTTTCACCGTTGAACCACTTGACGGTTCCTTGTGCCATGAAACATCTCCTAGCATCTCGAGGTCGCACCTCACGACCCTCGACTGCTGTTGAACGCTAGACAGTGCCAACGCCCACGCAAAACTCCCGGGAACGCAGCACTTACCACGACACAAGACCTGCAACAGCGACTCCAGCTTCTCATATCTCTCTCGCTGGACGAAAACGTCGCCGAATCGGCGGGAATCCTTGTCTACCGAATGCAGGGGCAAGGGACGCAAAAAGAGGGCTAGCTAGCGACCAAAGTCAGTCTCCTCGCTCCCTGCTGGCCGGTTGCGGCGCGTGCACCAACTCGATCGCGGTCGTCGACCCCGCTGGCGGTTTGGCTGGATCGGCGGGCAACGCAGCTTCCGGCTCCCCTCGTGGGCATAGTGTTCCCCGAGGTTCCTCGACGCCAGGAGTGATGTGATGTTCGAACCGACTCATGAGGCAATCGGTGAAGGGATCCCGCGCCAGAAGCAGAGGAGGAAAATCCGCGTCGGGATCCTCGGGGCGGCGAGGATCGCACCCATCGCAATGGTGAAGCCGGCCGCCGCAGAGTCTGAGGTTGAGGTGACTGCCGTAGCAGCACGCGATCTGCAACGCGCCCGCGAGTTCACCGCAAAACACGAAATTCCCACGGCGTACGGCTCGTACGCGCAGCTACTCGCGGACCCAAGCATCGACGCCGTATACATAGCCCTGCCGAACGGGCTGCATGGACGTTGGACCAAAGCCGCCCTTCAAGCCGGCAAGCACGTGCTTTGCGAGAAACCTTTCGCCGCTAACGCCGAGGAGGCGACGTCGATCGCCGAGGCTGCTGCTCGGCACTCGGGCCTTGTCGTGATGGAGGCCTTCCACTACCGGTATCACGCCTTGATGGCGCGGATGCTGGAGATCATCAACTCTCACGAGCTGGGCAGCATCACCAACATGGAGGCGTGGCTCTGCTTCCCGCTGGTACCGGCGAACAACATCCGCTGGGACTACGAGCTTGCCGGTGGAGCCTTGATGGATGCCGGCTGCTACCCCATCCACCTGTTGCGTACGCTCGCAGGTGCGGAACCCGAAGTCTCCTCCGCGACAGCCAAGATCCGCCGCCCCGCAGTGGACCGCCTGCTGCAAGCCAAGCTGAACTTCCCCGGCGGCTGCACTGGGTTGATCACAGCGTCCATGCTCTCGCGTCAAGTGCTGGGAGCCGGTGCCCGGGTGAGCGGAACCCGCGGCACGATGAGGGTGTTAAGCCCCTATCAGCCCCAACTGGTGCATCGCCTCGTGATTCGTTCCTCCACCCGGCGCGCGGTCGAACATGTACCGCGGCAGCCGTCGACCTTTGCCAGCCAGTTGCGAGCCTTCATCGGCGCCATTCTGCGGCAGGAACCGGTGCTCACCGGACCTGACGACGCGGTCGCGAACATGAGGGTGATCGATGCGTGCTACGCAGCCGCTGGGCTTCCGCGACGCGAACCTAGCCGATGAAGCAACAATCAATCCACTCTGGCGATCGCAAACTAGCGGCGCGGCCCAGTTAACGGACCGGCTGGTGAGTCAGAAGTCGAATAAGTCGCCGAGGAAAGACTTGCGCTTCTTCTTGTGCTGGTAGCGAGAGTCGTCGTACCCGCGGCCGTAGTAGTCGTCCGGGCTGTCCGGGCTCCGGGGCGAGCGGCCAGGGGCTGAATATTGAGGGTAGGTCGGCGCCTGAGGATATCCAGCCGGATAGCCCGCTCCCTCCGTGCGTGGATCCTGCCGCGACTCGCTGCGCTGTGTCTCTGGACGCGACGCCGGGCTCGCCCGTTCGATGATCTTGTCGAGCTCGCCGCGGTCCAGCCACACCCCGCGGCACGTAGGACAGTAGTCGATTTCAATGCCTTGGCGCTCGGTCATCTGCAACACGGTCTGGTCGTGCGGACATTGCATGACTCGACTGTACGGGTCGGCACTCCTCAACCGGGCCTGGAATGATCCGTAAAGTGGCGGAGTTGTTGGGCGCATGAAGTCTGTCGTCTACTCACATACCGGTGACCCATCGGTTCTCAGGCTCGTCGATCGCGACGTGTCCGAACCAGGTCCAGGCGAAGTCCGAGTCCGCGTGGTCGTCTCCGGCGTCAACCCCACCGACTGGAAGTCCCGCCTTGGCTCCGGCGGCGGTGCAGCGCCGCCGTTCCCTGAGGTAACTCCCAACCAAGACGGTGCTGGTGTCATCGACGCCCTCGGGGAAGGGGTCGCAGACCTTGCCGTCGGGGATCGGGTCTGGGTATATCTCGCGGGCCACCAGCGGCCCACCGGCACCGCACAGGAATACACCAACCTCCCCGCCGACCGGGTGGTACGACTTCCCGCTGGCACCAGCTTTGAGATCGGCGCCAGCCTCGGCGTACCGGCCATGACCGCCCACCGCGCCCTGACGGTGGCAGAGGACGGACCCGAACGGCTGCATCCCGGTGCCCTCGCCGGCAAGGTTGTGCTGGTCGCCGGAGGCGCCGGCGCGGTGGGTCATGCCGCGATCCAGCTCACGCGCTGGGCCGGTGGCACCGTTATCGCAACCGTGTCCGGCCCGGCCAAGGCGGCGCTCGCGACGGCGGCCGGCGCCCACCAGGTCGTCAACTATCGCGGCGAGGACGCGGGAGCCGCAATCGCGAAAGTCGCTTCTGACGGTGTCGACCTCGTGGTCGAAGTCGCGGCCGCGGCCAACTCCCAGCTCAATCTCGATGTGGTCAAGCCGCGCGCCTCGATCGCAATCTATGCCAACGACGGCGGCGGCGAGTTCACCCTCCCAGTCAGACAGAACATGATCAAGAACACGCGCTATCAATTCGTTCTGCTTTACACCGTCGGCGACGCGGCCCTGACGGCGGCCGTGGAAGACATCACGCTCGCGCTAGTGGACAGCGCGCTGCCCGTCGGCGAAGGCGCCGGCCTGCCGCTGCACCGGTTCCCCCTCGCAAACACCGCAGGCGCTCACCAGGCCGTCCAAGACGGCGCAGTCGGAAAGGTACTCATCGACCTGCCTTAGGTTTGCGATTGTTCGGAACCCCGGTCGCGGTGCTCCAACGCAGTCGGCCGGCGGTTACGGTGCACGTATGAAGGCCGCGGTACATACTCGATACGGCCCGCCCGACGTCGTGCGCGTGGTAGACGTGCCCACCCCGGCGCCTAAGGAGAACGAGGTGCTCGTCAAGGTCCAGGCGACGACGGTGAACCGCACAGACTGCGGCTTCCGGGGAGCTAAGCCGTTCTTTGCCCGGGCCTTCACAGGCCTCGTACGTCCGCGGGTGACGATCCTCGGCAACGAGTTCGCCGGACAGGTCCAGGCCATCGGCTCGAGCGTCACGTCTTTTGCCGTCGGTGATCGGGTGTTCGGGTACGACGACACTGTCTGCGGCGCCCACGCGCAGTACCTGACCATCCGCGAGGACGCTTCGCTGGCCCGGATCCCGGGCAGCCTGACTTACGCGGAGGCTGCCCCGGCCACCGAAGGCTCCCACTACGCCCTCGCGGCCATTGAGAAGGCGAAGATTCGCAACGGGCAGAGCGTCCTCGTCAATGGCGGGACCGGGGCCATTGGCTCGGCTGCCATCCAACTGCTGGCGAGTCGAGGTGTTCACGTAACCGCGGTCTGCGACACCACACATCTCGACCTCGTGCGCCGGCTAGGGGCCGAACGCGTCATCGACCGCACTGTTGAGGACTTCACCCAGGACGCGCAGACCTATGACGTGGTGTTCGACGCGGTGGGAAAGAGTTCGTTCGGGCGGTGTCGGCGGCTGCTGGAGCCGCGCGGGGTGTACCTGTCAACCGACTTGGGCCCAGGCGCCCAGAACCCATTCCTGGCCCTTGTGACGCCCGTGCTGCCCGGCAAGTCAGTTCTGTTCGGCTTCCCGCGGCACAACCAAGCAATGATGAACTACTTCAGGGACCTGATGGAATCTGGGCTGTTCCGACCGGTCATAGACCGTAGTTATCCACTCGCTGAGATCGTCGCAGCGTACCGGTATGTCGAGACTGGGCAGAAGGTCGGAAACGTCGTGATCGTCGTCGAGCAGGAGGACTGACCTCTGAGCATGATCGCCGCCCTCTTGATCCAGTAGTACCTCCGGCCCAACGTCCCACGCGGGTGCCAGTGCGTCCAAGGGCATGCAGCAAGTGCCTCGGCTGCAGTGTTGGCCCCAAGGACGGCATTCATATCCCACAACCGGAACCGTCGGCGGTGGGTGCTCCGCCGTCGCACAGCTGTCAGGATGCCGAAATGGAGATCCGCGATGTCGTCGATTCGGATTGGGCCGCCATCTGGGGATTCATGCAGCAGATCCTTGACGCCGGCGACACCTACTGCTGGCCGACAAATACCAGTGAAGAAGCAGCACGAGCCTGGTGGATGGACAAGCCCGGCGGTCGAGTACTCGTCGCCGTTGATGACGGTGCAATCGTAGGCACCGCCGAACTGCATCCAAATCAACCAGCTGCCGGCAGCCATGTCGCCAATGCAGGTTTCATGGTGAGCCCGACCGCAACCGGCAAAGGTGTGGGACGTGCTTTGGCCCACCACGTCCTCGAAGCAGCAGCACAGGATGGGTATACGGCAATGCAGTTCAACGCTGTCGTGGAAACCAATGAGCACGCCGTAGGCCTGTGGGAATCACTCGGCTTCACTATTCTCGCCACCGTCCCAGAGGCATTCAGACACCCTGACCAGGGACTGGTGGGCCTTCACATCATGCACAGGTTCCTGCGATAGCCCAACGGTCCGACCAGCTATAGCAGCCGTAACTCACCGGTCGGTCGGCAAGTCGTCCAACCGCCTTCTGGCCTCGGCGTAGGTATCTGCTGCCAACGGTCGGCAGGCGGCGGCGATGTTCTCTTTCAGATGATCAACGTTCATCGTGCCGACGATGTTGGTGTTCATGCCCGGATGGGCGTTGGTGAACCGCAGCAGGAACCCTGTACGGGTCTCGCCCTCATCGAGCAGGTCATCAAGTCCAGCTGCCTCCCAAGTTGCCCAGCGGTCTTTCATCCCCAAGCCGGCGCCGGGTTCGCCGCGCGCGACACCGCCTCGAACAATGACGCCCGCTCCGGAGTCCGACGCCGCCTGAATCAGTTCCTCATGCTGTCGCTCCAGTGCTGAGTAAGGAATCTGGAAACAATCGAAGACACCCCAGCCGATATAGGTCTCCAGGTGCGGATGCGTGCCTGACATCCCGATCCAGCGCACCTTCCCCTGCTGCTTCATCTCCTGCAGGGCCGTGACCAGGTCTCCGCTCTCGCACTGCTCGACGCTGGGGTTGTGCAGCTGCATTAGATCGACGTAGTCGATTCGCATCCGCGCGAGACTCTCGTGCAAGCCGCGGAACAAGTTCTCCCTGGTCCACACATGAGGAGTGTCGTCGGTGCTCTCGTCGCGGCGCACGACCGTGCAGCCGCACTTTGTGGCCAGCAGGAACTCATCGCGGCGGTGCGACAGAAACCGGCCGATGTACTCTTCGCTGCGCCCGTAATCGTTCGCCGTGTCGATGAAGTTGATGCCGTTGTCGACTACGGCGTTCAAGATCTGCTCAGCCTCGGCGTCCTCGATCGACCGACCGCCCCAAATCCGTGAGCCACGCACCTCCATCGCGCCATAACCCAGCTTTGTCACCGACAATCCCGTACGCCCCAGCACGTTCTGCGGCGGCGTCATTTCACTCATGAATCTCCTGTCCGGTTCACACGGTTGATCCGCAGACGCTCAGGCTATCGAGCGACGTCGCCGCAACAGGGCGGGGATCGCCTCGATTGCGGGTCAGCCGCGGTCCTGGGACCGAGGGCTCTGGCTGAATTGCGCGCCGCCAGCGGCGTCATCGACGCCGAACACAAGGAGTCCACGGGGGATCCCGTTTAGCTGGGGCGCAACGATGCTCGTAGGCTCGGGGCCATGCGAGTAGCCATCGCCGGAGGCCACGGCCAGATCGCCCAGCGCCTGGCCACCGTCTTGTCGCGGCGCGGTGATGAAGTCGTCGCCCTGATCCGCAACCCCGCTCACGCCGACGACGTCAGAGGAGCCGGTGCTGAACCCGCAGTAGTCGATCTCGAGCACGCGAGCGAGGACGACGTTGCGCAGGCGATCGTCGGCTGCGATGCCGTCGTATTCGCCGCTGGCGCCGGTCCCGGGAGCGGCCCCCAGCGCAAGGACACCATGGACTACGGCGGGGCGGTGAAGCTGATCGCGGCGGCGAAGCAGGCCGGAGTCGGCCGCTACGTGATCGTCAGCAGTATGGGGGCGAATCCCGACGAGCGCGGCGATGACACCTTCAGCGTGTATTTGCGTGCGAAGGGTCGCGCAGACGACGCGGTGCGCGCGAGCGGGCTCGACGCGACCGTCGTGCGCCCAGGCGGGCTCACCAATGACGCAGGCACAGGCCGCGTCAAACTCGGTGACCGCGTCCCCCGCGGGCAAGTTCCGCGCGACGACGTCGCAGCGGTTATCGTTGCCGTGCTGGATTCCTCGAGCACGATCGGCCGGACCTTCGACCTGGTCGGCGGTGACACGCCAGTCGCAGAGGCCGTTGCGGCGATCTAGACAGTGGGACACGCATCGGATCAATAACATGAGCGCGATGCGAGAATCAGTCAAGACTGTCGACCGGAGGGAGATCTCATGTCAGATCAGACGCCCGAGGAGACCGAGAACGACCAGCAGAGCACTCCCACTGGCGCCGACGCTTACGGCAGCCTCACCGTGGAGGACAATCCAGACGGAACCGTCGACCCCGGCGACCTGGCCGGCACAGCCGACGAGTCCGACGCCGAGGTCGTCTACCAGCCGGAGTACTCCGAGGACGAGATCGACGACTGAACCTCTCTTCGATGGACCGACGACCAGCGGCACCGTCGAACACTCCTAACCTCCGCCGGAGCTTGCGCCATCGCCTGCGTTCGGTCGGGGCTTACCGCAGCTGCGGCAAGACCTTAGCGCCGAAGACCTGAATCCAGTCGTCTTGCCTCTGCCCGACGTGGTGCAGCGCGATCTCATCGAACCCCAACTCCGCGTACGCGGCGAGTTGGGCGGTGTGCCAGCCGAGATCAGAGGAGACGTTCACAACCTGGCGCACGCGCTCGATCGGGATGTCCTGGGAGACGGCATCGAAGACTTCGACGCTGTCTATGTCCCAGCAGGCCGGCGGCGAGAAGACATTGCTGCGCCACTGCGCGTGGGCGATCGCCTCGGCCTGCGCCTCTTCGGGTGCCCAGCTGAGATGAACCTGCAGGTGCAGCCGTCCCCGGCCGCCCGCTCCCCGGTAGGCATCGATGAGACGGCGCAGCTGCTCCCGATCGGCATTGACCGTAATCAGCCCGTCTGCCCAGGCAGCGCACCACCGGGCAGTCGGGACGCTAACCGCGGCGCCGAACAACGGCGGTGGTTCGGGCGGCCGGGTCCATATGCGCGCCCGGTCGACGCGGACCAATCCGTCGTGGCTCACCTCCTCGCCATTCAGCAGCGCACGAATGATTTCGACGCATTCTCGCAAACGGTTGTTGCGTAGCTGCTTACTCGGCCACCCCGTACCGGTGATGTGCTCGTTGCTAGCCTCGCCGGTACCGAGTGCCGCCCAGAACCGGCCGGGATACATGGTGCTTAGAGTGCCGATGGCCTGGGCGATCACCGCAGGGTGGTAACGCTGGCCCGGCGCGGTCACGACCCCGAACGGCAGCGTGCTGGCTTGCAGCGCCGCTCCGAGCCACGACCAGGCGAAACCCGAATGGCCCTGCCGCTCGCTCCATGGCGAGAAGTGGTCTGAAGACATCGCCGCGTCGAACCCGGCCTCCTCAGCACTCTGCACTGCGGCCAACAGTTCGGTTGGATGAACCTGCTCGTGGGAGGCATGGAAGCCGAAAGCGGGCATGCAGGACTCGTACCCGTTCAACCGACTTCAAAGCGACCGATGGTCGGTGGCCCTGTTCTGGCCGCTGGTCGCGCTCAATAAGTGCGGTTGGCGAGCACTGGGATCGTTGCCCGGGTCTTCGCAACGAGGTCGAGGTCGAGGTCCGCCAGCATCAGGCCGGGCTCGGCGCCCAGCGACCGCAGCACTTCGCCAACGGGAGAGATAGCCGCGCTGTGGCCAACTCCGGTAGGCGCTCGCCCGTCGAGTGCTATTCCAGCTGCGGCCGGGTCGGCTTGGGCAGCAGCAACCACATACGACGTGCAGTCCAGCGCACGAGCGCGTGTCAGCAGCTGCCACTGCTCGACCTTGCCGGGTCCGGCACCCCAAGACGCGGCCACACACATCACCTGAGCACCAAGCTCTGCAAGCTTCACGTAGAGGCCCGGAAACCGTACGTCGTAGCAGGTGGTGAGCCCGATCTTTGCCTCTCCGACCGTGATCATGACTGTCTCAGCACCGGCCGCGACTGTGTCGGATTCGCGGAAGCCGAATGCGTCGAAGAGGTGAATCTTGTCGTAGTGCGCATCGACGCCTGGTCCGACACAACGCAGCGTGTTCTTGACTCGGCCATCCCCGCTTGGGGTGAACATGCCGGCGGCCACCACCAGCTGATGATTATCGGCGATCTTTCGCAGTTGCTGCGCCCATGGACCGTCGACGGGCTCGGCGATTTCGGCCAGCGGCAGTCCGAAGCGGCGCATGGTGGCCTCCGGAAAGATCACCAGCTGAGCGTTGTGTTCGGCCGCCTCAGCGGTCTGCGATGCGACGAGCTCGAGGTTCTTCTGTGGATCCTCACCGCTGAGAATCTGCGCCAGGGCGACTCGCAGTGTGCTCATCTGAGCTCACCTCGTTCGCGATCCATCTGCCAGACCAACAGTTCGGCTTCGGCACGTGCAGAAACCTCCAGCTGGGCCGAGCCGAAGAGCCGGAGCGAGTCGCCAGCTACCAGCCGTCCGATCGTTTCCACGTCGACTATTCCTCCCGCCAGATAGACGTGCAGCAGATCCCCATAGGGCAGCCTGCGTGAAATCCCGGTCGGCAGCACGCTGACCCACAGCGTGGAGCTGGCGCCACCGAGGCTTACCACCGCATCCGGGTGCCGCCCAGACGCGATCGGCACCCAGTGGCGTGCAAGATCATCAAGCGCCAGTTCCCGTTGCTGGTAGCTCGAAGGGCCCCCTGGCTCGTCGGGCCGGACCCACATCTGGATGAAGTGGACGGGCTCGGCTGGACGCGTCGGATCGATTCGGTAGGCATCGTTGCGCTCGGCGTGCACAATGCCTGAGCCCGCGCTCATCCGCTGCGCCAGCCCGGGATAGATCAGCCCAGAGTTGCCGCGGGAGTCTTCGTGGACCAGCGATCCGGAAAGCACCCACGTGACGATCTCTGCGTCGCGATGAGCATGGTTCGGGTAGCCGGCCCCGACGCGGACCCGATCATCGTTGTTGACCATGAGGCGACCGAAGCCGACGTTCGTCGGATCGTAGTGTTCGCCGAAGGAGAAGCTGTGGTAGGTCTCTGTCCCGTCGGTTCGGGTGAGGAAGCGCTCCCGTGCCCGCCGCAGCCCAATGTCTGGTGTGCTGGTCCTCGGCATACTCACTGGTTCAGTATCGCGGTCACTGACGCATCAGCTGCGCCAGCGTCGGCGTACGCTCCTGACATGCCAGCCCGTCCGGTCCCTGAACCCATCGCACCAGGTCAGGAATCGGTTTGGGACTACCCGCGCCCGCCGGCGATCCGAGCCAGCGATGAGGAGATCATCGTGATCTTGGGCGGAGTCGAGATCTGTGAGACCCGGACCAGCCTGCGCGTACTGGAAACAGGACATCCACCGACCTACTACCTGCCGCGTTCGGCCTTCATCGAGGGCTCGTTGCGGCCGGCACCCGGGACTTCGTCCTGTGAGTGGAAGGGCCGAGCTGCCTATCTGGATGTCATTGGCGGCACCAAAGTCGCCGCCCGTGGAGCCTGGTACTACCCTCACCCGAACGCTAGCTTTGCGGCGATTCATGATCATGTTGGGATCTATGCCGGGGCGATGGGCGAGTGCCTGGTTGATGGCGAGCGAGTGGAGCCGCAGCCCGGCGGCTATTACGGCGGGTGGATCACCTCAGCTGTGACAGGCCCGTTCAAGGGCGGGCCAGGCACCGAGGACTGGTGACGGCGATGGATGACGACTACGCCGAACAGGTGCTGAGCGTCGTCGAGCGAATACCGCCAGGTCAGGTCGCGACGTACGGAGACATTGCCGAAATCGTGGGCCGCGGCGGACCGCGTCAGGTGGGTCAGGTCATGGCGCTGCTGGGCGGCGGAGTGCCGTGGTGGCGCGTCGTGCGCGCGGACGGGCGGCCGGCCCGCAACCTCGAGAAGTCCGGTCTCAGACTTCTCAAAGCCGACAAGACTCCGCTCAAGGGTGACCGCGTTGACATGCAGCGGGCACGTTTGACGAACCGGCCACGGTAGCAACTGAGATCGGCGCGACGCGTGATCAAAACTCTTGGCGACACAGCACTGGGCAGGGTTCACATTGCGCTGCGATCTATGACAGGCTAGGGATCGCTGTTGCAAGTCTGTGTGGTAAGTGCTACGCCCCCAGAACTTTGCGTGGGCGTGAGGAAAGGCCTGGCGTCCAACAGCAGTCGGGACCGTGAGGTGCGGTTTCGAATGCAGATGCTAGGAGATGTTTCATGGCGCAGGGAACCGTTAAGTGGTTCAATGCCGAAAAGGGCTACGGCTTCATCGCCGTGGACGGCGGCGGTCCGGACGTTTTCGTCCATTACAGCGCGATCGAGTCGACGGGGTTCCGGACGCTCGACGAGGGCCAGCGTGTGGAGTTCCAAACCACCCAGGGCCCGAAGGGCCCACAGGCCGACCAGGTCCACGCGATCTGAGTTTTGCCACAACAAACAAGCCTCGGTACCGATCGGTACCGAGGCTTGTTGTTGCTCGGCAAATTTTGGGGTCATGAGCTAGTCCCCTCCCTCGCCGGAGGTGAACATCCCACGCTGCGTGGGTTGCTCACGCTGTGCATGGCGTGCATGCCATGCACAGCGTCAATATCCCACGTAGCGTGGGATATTGACGGGCGACGAGCGCCGGGGGCCTGGTCAGTACGGGGGCTGCGACGGGTCGATCTGGCGCACCCAGGCACTAACGCCACCACCAACATGTACCGCGTCAGCCAACCCGGCCCCGTGGACCAAAGCCAATACCTCTGCAGATCGCACGCCCGTCTTGCAGTAGAGCACGACCTGCTTGTCATGCGGCAGCTCCGCCAGCGCAGCGCCGGTTTGGAAGTCACCCTTCGGAATCAGGATGGATCCAGGAATCTGGTTGATGTCTCGCTCGACCTTTTCGCGTACGTCGATGAGTACGAAGTCTTTCGTCCCAGAGTCGCGCTCAGCGAGCCATGCCTCCAGCTGCTGGACGCCGACTGTGTGCCCCGCAACTGCCTGCGCCGCCTCATCGGTGATCGCCCCGCAAAATTCGTCATAGTCGATCAGCTCGGTGACTGTGGGGTTTTCACCACACACTGCACATTGCGGGTCCTTGCGGACACTTAGCTGACGCCAGCTCATCTCGAGCGCGTCGTAGATCTGGAGCCGCCCAATCAGCGGCTCGCCGATACCGGTCACCAGTTTGATCGCCTCGGTGACCTGCGTGGCCCCGATGGAGGCACAGAGCACCCCAAGAACGCCACCCTCAGCGCAGCTAGGCACCATGCCCGGTGGTGGAGGCTCCGGGTAGAGGCAGCGATAGCACGGGCCGTGCTGAGTCCAGAAAACGCTGACTTGACCATCGAACCGGTAGATGGAGCCCCACACATACGGCTTTCCGAGGAGCACTGCGGCGTCGTTGACCATGTAGCGGGTCGCGAAGTTGTCGGTGCCGTCGATGATGAGGTCGTACTGACCAAAGATCTCCAGCACATTGTCGTTGTCGAGCCGGACATCGTGAACCACGACCTTGACGAAAGGATTGGTCTCGACGATGGACTCCTTGGCCGACTGGGCCTTGGACTTTCCAATGTCGGATTGGCCATGAATGATCTGACGCTGCAGATTGGACTCATCGACTATGTCGAAGTCGATGATGCCGAGCGTCCCGACGCCAGCAGCTGCTAGATAGAGCAGCGCTGGACTGCCCAGGCCTCCCGCTCCGATCACCAGTACGCGGGCGTTCTTCAGGCGTTTCTGGCCATCCATGCCGACATCGGGGATGATCAAATGGCGGCTGTAACGGCGTACCTCGTCGATGGTCAGCTCATCGGCGGGCGCTACCAGCGGCGGCAAGGCCACGGCTCTCCTCAAGTTTCATGGACGCGGAACAGCACCGCGGGAACCAACTTCTCGATCTTCAGCGCTAACGCCCGACCGCCATGTGCTATTCCGGATGATGGGATAAGGCCATGGCCGCCGCAAGGGACATCACCACCCGGGTAGGTGACCGGACCCTGACGCTGACCAATCTCGACAAAGTCCTCTATCCAAGAGTCGGCTTCACGAAGGCCGAGGTGATCGACTACTACCTCCGAATCGCTCCCATCATGCTCCCCCATATCCGCGATCGAGTGATGACCCGGCTGCGGTTCCCGGACGGGGTCGGCGCGGACAGGTTCTCCTTCTATGAGAAGAACGCTCCGATGGGTACGCCCGACTGGGTACGCCGCGTGACCGTCAGCACCAGCGACGGCCTCATTGACTACGTCGTCGCCGACGATGAGCCGGCGATAGTGTGGCTGGCCAACCTTGCGGCGCTCGAGATGCACGTCCCGCAGTGGACGGTGAGCAGTGCCACGGCTGTGGACAACACCATCAGCCTCCCGGAGCTGGAACCGCGTCCCGGGGAGCCGCTGGCCGACCGTCTCGTTGTCGACCTCGATCCTGGAGCCGGGATGTCCATCGTCGAGAGCGCGCGGGCGGCCCTGATCGTGGCTGCCCGGCTGGCCGAGGACGGCATGATTCCGATTGCACAGACCTCGGGTAGCAAGGGCATTCAGGTCTACGCCGCGGTTTCCCCGACCCGCAGCAAAACCGCCTGGAGCTATGTGAAGCGGCTCAATACATCGCTGCACAAGGCTCAGCCAGATTTCTTCGTCTCGACCATGTCGATCGATCAACGCGCCGGCCGGATCTACGTCGACTACAACCAGAACTTGGCAGCACGCAACACTATTGCCCCCTACTCGATGCGAGGCCGGGAAAATCCGGCCGTCGCCACGCCGGTGAGCTGGGAGGAGTTGGGCAGCGTAAAAGGACCGGATGATCTTCGTTTTGCACCCGAAGAGGTCCTCGCCAGAGTCGTCGAATATGGAGACCTAGCACATGACCTGCTGACCTCAAATGCTCCGCCGCTACCGGACGAAGCCTGACGATACTTGACGCTCACCGGGCACTGCGTGAAAGCGCACTCCGTGCCACCAGTGGCCTTGCCCTCCGTCCCCGGGCGCCGCGGGACATGGCGATCAAACTGCACGGCTAGGGTGAAACCGTGACCACCAAGCTGGAGAAGGAGCCGATGGGCAGCCGCGGAACCCGGCTGCCGCGAGATCAGCGGCGCATCCAGCTACTCGATGCCGCCAATGATGTTTTTACGTCCAAGGGCTACCACGCCGCAGCCATGGACGACATCGCGGACGCCGCCGGCGTCTCCAAACCGGTCCTGTACCAGCACTTTCCCTCCAAACTCGACCTGTACCTGGCGCTCCTCGACCAGAGCTGTGATCGACTCGTCGAGATCGTCGAAGAGGCCCTGGCATCGACCGAGGACAACGCTGATCGGGTGATCGCCACGGTCGGAGCGTTTTATGAGTTCGTCTCATCGGACAGCGGTGAGTTCCGCTTCGTCTTCGAATCCGACCTGACCGGGGATGGGGCGGTGCAGCAGCGACTCGCGCGCGTCAATGACGAGATCTCCGACGCTATCGCTGAGGTCATCGCCGAAGACACCTCGCTGCCTGCCCAGCAAGCCAAGTTGCTTTCGGTCTCGCTCGTCGGCATCGCCCAGGTGAGCGCTCGCTATTGGATCTCAGGCGGTACCTCAACGATCACGCTCGACGAAGCCAAGCAGCTTGTCAGCAGCCTGGCTTGGCGCGGCATCGGTGGCTTCCCGCTGACCGAACACGACAAGACCGGGCGTGCAAGCGACCCGTCCCACGCCTGAACTGGGCCGTAAGACGCCTCAGCTTTCGAGGGCTGGCTTCGACAGGCGTAACAACCCAGCTGAAAATCAGTTGCACCCCTCGACCTAGGAACGAGGGGTGCAACTTGATCGTGGCGGATCGGCCCGATCAACCCTTCGCCAGTGTTGTGGCCCCGGTCATGATGGCCACTGCCTCGGTTGGCGTATGCGACTTCGGCGTTATCACACCCGCGCAGCCGCCGAGTCTGGCGATATGGATCCGGTCCGATACCTCGAACACGTTGGGCATGTTGTGGCTGATCAAGATCACCGGCAGGCCCTTGGCCCTGATCTGCTGAATGAGGTTGAGCACCTGGCCGGTTTCCTTCACCCCTAACGCCGCCGTGGGCTCGTCAAGCACGACGAACTTTGTAGCGAAGGTTGCAGCCCTTGCGACCGCCACCGCCTGACGCTGACCACCAGACAGTGTCTCAACGGCCTGGCTCATGTTCTGCACAGTTGCGATGCCCAGGTTGGCCATCGACTTGCCGGCATCGTCCTTCATGCCCTTCTTGTCGAGCATGCGGAGGACAGACCCCAAAGGACCACTTCGCCTCCGTTCCCGACCGAGGAACATATTGGCCGCGATGTCCAGCGCAGGTGCAACCGCGAGGGTCTGATAGACCGTCTCGATGCCGGCACTGCGGGCATCCTGTGGCGTTTTGAAGTGAACCTCGTTGCCGTCCAGAAAGACCTGTCCAGAGTCGGGGATCAAGGCTCCGGTCAGAGCCTTGATCAGGGTCGACTTACCGGCGCCATTGTCGCCGATGATCGCGAGGACCTCACCCGGAAACAAGTCGACGTCGACACCATCGAGGCCGACAACTCTGCCGAACGTCATGACCAATCCACGACCCGACAACACTGTGCCGGACGTGTCGGCGAGTACCGGGGGATTACCGAGCCCGACCTTGCCCTTCTCTTCCTCGGTCAAGTCACTTGTTGGAGGGATCGTGGTCATGCCTTCACCTTCCTGATCCACTGGTCGATGGACACGGCAACGATGATCAGCACGCCAATCGCCAGTATGCGCAGCTGGTCATCCACGCCCGCCAACGCCAGCCCGGTGTTGAACGCATACACGATCAGCGCTCCCAGGATGGTGCCGACGATACCGCCGCGACCGCCGAACAGGCTGGTGCCGCCGATCACGACCGCAGTGATGGTCTCCAGGTTGGCGCCCACGATCGCGTTCGGGCTTGCAGTGCCGGCGCGGCCGATCAGCACCCAAGCGGTGAAGCCGTAGATCAGACCCGCCACGGTATAAACGCTGAGCAGCACCTTGTCGACCTGGATACCGACCAGCCGGGCGGCCTCGATGTCGTCACCGACCGCGTAGAGGTGGCGACCCCAGCTGGTCTGGCTGAGTATGAAGGCGAATATCACCGCGAGCACGGCCACGACTATGACGCCGAGAGTCAGGCGGAATGGCCCGATCGCGAATCGGGTTCCCATCAGGTTGAGGATGGGGGGCATGTTGTTCCTGCCCACGCTGGCACCGCCCGAGTACAGCAAACCGATCGCGGTAAAGATGCTCAGCGTTCCGAGCGTAACGATGAACGGCGGCAGGTTGAGCCGTGTGACCAGCAGGCCGTTCAGAAATCCGCAGGCGGTGCCGAGAGCGATGCCGATGAGAATGGCAAGGCCTCCCGGTACGCCGTTGTTGGCAGCTAGGTTGGCCATCACCAGCATCGACAGGATGGCTATCGCGCCGACCGCCAGGTCGATGCCGGCAGTCAAGATGATCAAGGTTTGACCGATGGCCAGTGCTGCGACCACAGCGGTCTGCTGGAGGATGATGGAGATCGTCGCGGGCTGAGCGAACCGCGGGTTGATGATGGTGAAGGCAATGCATGCCACGATCAGCACCATCAGCGGGCTGAGCGCGGGATGGGAGTGCAGCAGGTGCTGGATGCGTTGGAGCGGCGACTGCTGCCGCAGCGCAAACTGTTCCGCAGCTGACGCTGGTGCTTGTGGTTCGACTGAGGTTGTCACGTGGGCTTCCTTGCCGTAGGAGTTACCGGTTGCGCGAGGAGGCGGCTGTCGCCGCCGCTGTGATTTGGGCTGGCTCCGCCTGGCTGGCGGAGCCAGCCTTACGGTCCGGGGCGGAGCCAGCCGCCTTATTCTTCAGTTGAGGGCTTACTTACCCCAGCAGAGCTTCTCGCCTTCGGCGACACTGATGCTCTCGACACCTTCGACCTTCTTGTCGGTCACCAGCGCCACGCCGGTGTCGTAGAAGTCCAGGCCGGGAGTAACCTCCGGCTTCTCGCCGGTCCGCTTGAACTTGGCAATTGCCTCAACACCCAGCTGGGCCATCTTCACCGGGTACTGCTGCGAGGTGGCCCCAATAGTGCCGTCCTTCACCAGCACTAGTCCTGGATCGCAGCCACCGTCAACCGACACGATAAGGGCTTTCACCCCAGCGGCCTTCAAGGCCTCGGCCCCGCCACCGCCAGACGGTTCGTTGATGCTGTAGACCAGGTTGATGTTCTTGTTCTTCGCCAGGCAGGTCTCCATAGCGGTCTTGCCTCCGTCCGCGGCACCCTGGGTCGGCTCGTTACAGACGATCTCGAATTCTCCGCCCTTGCCTCCGGTGTACTTGCCGGTCTTCGCTTCGTCGCCGTTCTTGGTCTTGTCGGCAACGTCGATGCCCATACCGGTCAGGAAGCCCTGGTCACGGTTGTAGTCCACAGTTGCGACCTTGTCATTGAACAGGTCGAGCATGGCGATGGTCGCCTTCTCGCCGTTCATCTGGCCGGCGGCCCACTTGCCGATCAGCTCGCCAGCCTTGAAATTATCAGTGGCGAAGGTGATGTCTGCGGCGTCCGCAGGGATCGGTGGGGTGTCGAGCGCGATCACGTATAGGCCCGCGTCCCGAGCCGACTGGATAGCCGGGCTCACACCTTCTGTCGCCGGGGTGATGAGAACCCCGGCGTCCCCGCGAGCCGTTGCCGCCTCGAGGGCCTGAATCTGTGTTGCCTCGTCGCCGTCCGCCTTACCCGCGGCAGTGGTGATGGTGACGTTGTTTGCCTTGCCGGCCTCCTCCGCCCCCTTCTGCATCGCGATGAAGAACGGGTTGGTGCTCGTCTTGGTGATCAACGTGACGGCGATCTCCTCATCGGCACCGACGCTGCCTTCCGAGCCCGCCTCCCCGGTGCCCCCGCCACCACAGGCGGCGAATGCCAGCGAAGCCGCTGCCGTCAACGCCAAGGCTGCAGTGAGGCGTGTGCCTCTACGCTTCGGCGGTAAGTACTTCATAGATGATCCTCTCAGTATCCGCACCGCCGATATGACAACGGTGTCAATGTCATTCTTAAGTGGTTCTCAGCTTTGATGTCAACCCTCGGAGATTAACGGTTTCATATCTGGGTACGCTGCAACTCGAAGAGAGGACATCGATGTCAACACCACCGACCGGATCGGCTCCTCGACTGAGGGCGACCATCCGTGACGTTGCGGCGTTGGCGGGTGTTGGCACCAAGACCGTGTCGCGCGTTATTAACGACGAGGCCAACGTATCGCCCCAGACCCGTCAGCGGGTCCAACGCGCCGTATTAGCCCTGAATTTCAAACCGAACCAGGGGGCTGGCGCATTGCGTCGCGGCGATCGCAAGACGCTCACCCTCGGCCTCCTCCTTGATGCCGTGGACAATCCATTCTCAGCCGCAATCAATCGTGCTGTCGAGACCGTAGCCTACGGCAGGGACACCGCAGTTCTGGCAGCCAGTTCCGACAACGATCCGCATCGCGAACGCTCCATGATCGATGCGTTCAGCCGGCGGCGGGTCGATGGAATGATCTTGAACACGATCACTGACGATCAGGGCTACCTTCATGTGGAACGTGAGCAAGGTACGCCGCTGATGTTTATTGACCGGCCGCCGACCGGCCTGCTCGCCGATGCAGTGATCACCAACTACTACGAAGCAACGATGGGGGCGACGAGGCATCTGATCACACACGGGCATCGCAAGATCGCCCATCTCGGCAACGAGCCTGCGACATCGAGCGCCCAGGGCCGGCAACGCGGGTTCGCCGATGCGATGGCTGCAGCGGGGTTGTCCGAGATCTCGGTGCAGGTAGACGGCTTGCGCTCTGAGCAGCAGAGCTACATCGCCGTAGATGGCCTGATGCGCGGGGACAATCCGCCCACGGCGCTGTTCACCTCACACCATCTGGTGACCCTGGGAGCGATCCGCGCGCTTCATGATCTCCGGCTGGAGAAGCGAATTGCCCTGGTCGGGTTCGGCGACATCATCATGGCCGACCTGCTGCGTCCGGCAATCACGGTCATGGCACCAGATCCCGCCCGGCTTGGCACGATCGCGGCTGAGCGAATCTTCGCGCGACTGGACGGTGACACCTCACCTGTGCAAACCGTCGTCGTCGCGGCCAAGCTCATCCCTCGGGGTTCTGGCGAGATCCCGCCACCCGATCACTAGGACCGCGCATTAGTGTCGACTGAACCGGGTAGCTGAAAGGTGAGTCGACAATGACGATCTCTGAGATCATCCCGCTCAGTGCGCGCGAGGACTGGACGGTGGAACGCGCGGTAGCTGCCGTCTCTGCCAGCCTGAAGGGAGTCCGGCGACTCGGAGTCGCCTTCTCAGGTGGGGTCGACTCGTCGCTCTTGCTTGCCCTCGCGACGCGGATCCTCGGAGTCGACGGCGTGATAGCCCTGCTCGGGGTGTCTCCCAGCCTGGCTGCCGAGGAGCGGAGTGCTGCTCACGACGTGGCACACCAGGTCGGCGTACGGCTCGTCGAGGTGATGACCTTCGAAGGTGATCGCCCGGAGTATCAGGCGAACGGGCCGGATCGGTGTTTTCACTGCAAAGAGGAGCTCTTCAGCCGGATCGACGATGGGATCGCCGACCGGTACGGCCTAGACGCCATCGCGTACGGCGAGAACGCCGATGATGCTCGGCGACTCGATCGACCAGGTGCCCGTGCCGCCACGAACCACGATGTCCTGCGACCGCTCGCCGACTCGGGTATGACCAAGCTGGCAGTGCGCACGCTGGCCCGGGCTATGGGCCTGCAAGTGGCCGACAAACCTGCTGCGCCGTGCCTCGCGTCGCGGATTCCGCACCACCAGTTGGTAACACCTGTCAAGCTCAGCCAGATCGAGCGCGCTGAGTCGGCCTTGCGGCAGCTCGGATTCGCGGAGCTGAGAGTTCGGCACCACGACGACATCGCGCGGATCGAGCTGCCTCCCGCAGACCTGATCCGCGCGGTGAGTGATCCGCTCCGCACGAAGGTGCTGAATGCGGTACGAGACGCCGGCTTCCGGTTTGTCGCGGTAGATGTCGGTGGGATCCAGTCCGGCGCGTTCACCCTGCCGCTCATTTCTGATCATGACTGAATCGCCAGGCACTGGGCCATCCCTCGAGGCGTTCGCAGACCTCGACCACAGCCGGGCGAGGCGACGTGGTTATCCGGAGGCGATCTATTGCGCAGGAAAGGCGCCCGAACAGGTGGCCATGATCGCTGCCGCTGTTCGTGATCAACCTCACGTGACATTGTTCACTCGAGCCAGCAAACAGCATGCCGCAGCGATCCTCTCGGAACTCCCGGACGCCTTTCATGATCAAGAGGCCGGCCTGCTGGCGTGGCCGCCCAATCCGCCAGCCGCCACTGGCGGACTGGTTGTCGTGCTTGCCGCTGGGACCTCCGATCTGCCCGTGGCCAAGGAAGCACAACTCACGGCGTCGTACCTGGGACGGTCCACCGAGCTTGTAGTCGACATCGGTGTGGCGGGCCTCCATCGGGTCCTGGGCCGCCTCGACTTACTGCGGCAGGCCCGAGCGGTAGTAGTGGCTGCAGGGATGGACGGGGCGCTTCCCAGCGTGGTTGCAGGACTCATAGCGGCGCCGGTGGTGGCGTTGCCTACCTCAGTTGGATACGGCGCGGCCTTTGAAGGACTGGCCGCTCTCTTGGCGATGCTCAATGCCTGCGCGCCCGGCGTGGCGGTGGTGAATATCGATAACGGCTATGGCGCCGGACATCTGGCGGCACAGATCGCGGCGTCATGACTAGCCGCCGCCACGCCTGGATCGATGCCTCAGCTGGGGTTGCGGGCGACATGTTGTTGGGTGCACTGGTCGATGCGGGTGCGGATCTGACGGCGGTACAGCAAGCCGTCGACGCAGTGATCGGTGAATCTGTCCGGCTGAGCTGTTCACCGGTCACCCGAGCCGGACAACGTGCGAACCAGCTGTCGGTGCAGGTGATCACTCAAGATGTTCCGGTACGGTCGTGGCGAACCATCCAGGATCTTGTCGGTGCCGCGGAGCTCCCAACACCGATCCGGGAGCGGGCGCTGGCGAGCTTTGGCCGATTGGCCGAGGCGGAGGGAAAAGTTCACCACCTGCCACCAGATGAAGTTCACTTCCATGAGGTCGGCGCTCCCGACTCCATCGCGGACATCGTTGGAGTCGCAGCAGCCCTGCACTCTCTCGAGATCGACAGCATCAGCGCAAGTGCCATAGCCGTCGGATCAGGACGACTCCGGAGCGCACATGGTGACATGGGTGTTCCGGTGCCAGCGGTTGTTGAGCTCGCCGCAGGCTGGAAGATCTTCGCCGGTGGCTCCGGCGAGCTCACGACCCCAACCGGAATGGCGCTGATTTCAACCCTTGCAGAGCGCTGCGAAGATCTTCCGCTGCTGACCCTGCAGGCTTCTGGCGCTGGGGCAGGCACTCGCGATACGCCTGGTCGTGCCAACCTGACCCGGGTACTCATCGGCGAACGAGTCGCGCATACCGATGACGACCTTTCGGAGGCGGACGTGCTGATCGAGGCCAATGTCGACGATCTGGACCCTCGACTCTGGCCTGGGGTACTCACCAGCTTGATCAGAGCTGGAGCCGCCGACGCATGGCTCGTTCCGATCATCATGAAGAAAGGTCGACCCGCGCATACGGTCAGTGTTTTGGCGCGGCCCGATCAGGCAGCCGATCTTCGCTACCTGCTCGTGACGCTGACGAGCACCATCGGTGTGCGAGAGACCAGTGTGCGCAAGACGGCGCTGCCACGAGGATGGGTCGATTTGATCATCGCCGGCAGCTGCATCTCAATCAAGATCGCACATCGTCACGGAACGATTTTGCAAGTCACGCCTGAGTTCGATGATCTTGAGCGGGCCGCGGATGAGCAGGACCTCTCCCCGATCACCATGCTCGAGCAGGCCATGGCAGCTGCGCTAGCCGCCGGCCTGGTGACCGGCGCCCCGGTACCTGATGGGCTGCGCAGCAGCACCTAGGGATTGCACGTACGTCCCATCACAACCATCGACGCGCGGGCCCTGACCGCCCCGAACCGGCCTAGCCGACGCCCTCGCTTCTCCGAGGCCAAGTTGCGGCAACTCGCGTCGAGTAGGCTCGTCAGAGCCCAAATCGCGACCCGCCTGCAACAGAAACCCAACGCACAAGCATGCGCCAGAGAGGAAGTCGATGACCGAGCCCACGTCGTCCGCCGCCGCCCCGGCGCCGCTCACCCCGCCCGAGGGCGCCCCACTGACCCTGACCGCGCCGGCTCCCCCGCCGCAAGTCGCGGCCACTCAGGCTCCTGCCATGGCTCCGCAAGTGGATCCGGCCACCATCCCGCAGCTCGACAGCAAGGTGGACAGTTTTGTGAGCGCTCTGATGACTGCTCAGACACGTTCACCTGAGTTCGCCCAGCAGGCAGCCAACGTTCGTGCGATGGGAGACGCCGACATTCGTCGATCTGCCGAGACCACGAACCGCCTGCTGCAGACCCCGGTACGAGCGCTCAAGGAGGGCGGAATCGCCGAAGGGTCGAAGGTTGGCAACACGCTGCTCGAGCTTCGCCGTACGGTCGAAGACTTGGACCCGAGCCGCGCGACCGGAGTGCGCAAGTTCCTCGGTGTTATCCCGTTCGGCGACAAGGTCACTGATTACTTCCGGCGCTACGAGTCCGCCCAGGGACACTTGAACGGGATACTGCACGCGCTGCGCAATGGCCAGGACGAGCTGACGAAGGACAACGTCGCGCTCAATCTGGAGAAGCAAAACCTCTGGGGTGCCATGGGGCGCCTGAATGCCTACATCTATATCGCTGAGCGGCTCGATGCACGGCTCGCTGCAACCATTGCCCAGCTGGAGATCTCCGACCCGGAACGCGCAAAGGCGCTGAGCCAGGATGTTCTGTTCTATGTCCGTCAAAAGCACCAAGATCTACTGACCCAGCTCGCGGTATCGATCCAGAGCTATCTCGCCATCGACATCATCATCAAGAACAACATCGAACTGATCAAAGGCGTCGATCGGGCATCGACTACGACAATTTCGGCTCTCCGCACCGCTGTGATCGTGGCGCAAGCACTCGGCAACCAGAGACTTGTTCTCAACCAGATCACCGCGTTGAACACCACAACCTCCGACCTCATCCAGCGCACCTCGGAGATGCTGCGGGACAACTCTGCGCAGATCCAGCAGCAAGCGGCCTCCGCGACCATCGGGCTCCCCCAGCTGCAGGCAGCATTCCAGAACATCTACGCCACGATGGATTCCATCGACAGCTTCAAGCTCCAGGCCCTGGACACCATGGCGGCCACGATCGGCACCTTGGAGACCGAAGTCACCAAGTCCCGTGAGTACCTCGATCGGGTGCGTCGTCAAGATGAGCAGCTGGCCTCCGGCGCCTTGGACCTCGAGGGTGACGCCACCCCCGGCGGACTGCGCTGATCCGACGCTGCTTCTCGATCATCAATTGTCTCTCATGGGGTTCAAGGATTGGATTGCAAACATCACCGGGAGGCGTCCGCAACCAACACCATCCCCAGTGCAACCGACCCCCGCAGCGCCGACCGAGTCCGACATCATGCAGGCACTGGATCGCGTAGAAGCCATGGTCGGCGGCGGCGCCGTACCGGCGCCGGTCCAGTCCAGAGTGCGCCGGGTTGCCCAGACCGTACGCGAGACCATGCCCCGCCTGCGGAACCTCGGGCTAGGCAGCCCGGACGCGTATTCGGTCATGGCAACCGCGACGGACTACCTGCCGGAAGCGATCGGCGCGTACACCCGGCTGCCACGACAGTGGGCCGACTCGCGCCCGATCGAGAATGGCAAGACCTCATTGATGCTCCTGATCGACCAGCTCGATCTGCTGAGCGCCACCATGGACAAGATCTTTGATGCGGTGGTTCGGGTCGACGCGGACGCGCTCATCGTGCATGGCCGCTTCCTGCAGGAGAAGTTCGGTCATGCCTCAACCGGCGGTGCGCTGAACATCGGCGATCAACCGGCGCCGGAAACGCCGCGTAGCACCTTGGACCTGCCGTGACCGAGCCGACAACCCGCACTCTTGCAGCTGCGTTGGACGAAGTCCGCGGCGTAGCCGCCGCAGCCGGTCTCGAACCTGAGGTGGCGGTACGCGAAGGGGAGGCGCTGGCCGCAGCTGTCGCCGAGTCGGCAGAGCAGGCCTATCGCGACTGGTGCGACCAGACCGGCCACCAGGACCCACAAGACTTCTTCGATGCCGCACACCGCGGCCGACGCTGGCGCGCTGCACCCACGGCGCTACTTGGACAACTGATCGTCAATAGATCGCCGCATGCGGCCAGCTATGCCGAAGCTTTGGCAGAGGCATGCCGCGCCGCGCAAACCCTCGGCGTACCAAACCCGAGGACCACCGGCAATGCAGCGGTCGCTGCCGCAGCGCAGGTAGGAGCGCTGACTGCACCGACTGCCCTGGAAACGACGCAGCCTGCGGTACTGGAGATGCTCCGCGTCCTCGACCAGAGTTCACTCGACTTGAGCTCCTTGGATCTGAGGCTGCCTCCGGGAGCCTTTCCCGGAATCGGTCGCACCGGAACCGATCGCGGCCAGCGCACCGAGCACGAGGACATGCGCCCTGAGCCTGTCGAAGGGCAACCGCCTGGCGCTTCGACAACCTCAGCGCACGCAACCAAGGCGGAGTCGGCAGCGACCGAGCCCGAGCCGGAGCCCAAGACACTGGCGGAGCTGCTGGCCGAGCTCGACGCACTCATCGGCCTCACGGAGGTCAAGGCCGAGATCCACCGGCAAGTCGCTGTGCTTCGGGTCGTGGCTCTGCGCAGCAAAGCGGGCTTGAAGTCCCCGACGATCACCCGACATCTGGTCTTCGTAGGCAATCCCGGCACCGGAAAGACAACAGTGGCTCGGCTGGTCGGCGGGATCTACCGGGCGCTCGGACTGCTGTCGAAGGGCCAGCTCGTTGAAGTCGACCGCTCTGAGCTGGTCGCCGGTTATCTGGGACAAACGGCGATAAAGACTGCCGAGGTCGTGGCATCCGCGGCTGGCGGCGTCCTCTTCATCGATGAGGCGTACAGCCTGGCTGGCGACCAGTACGGCCAGGAATCGGTCGACACCCTGGTCAAGGAGATGGAGGACCGTCGCGATGATCTTGTGTTGATCGTTGCCGGCTATCCCGATCCGATGGCAATCTTCATTGCCCAGAATCCGGGGCTAGCGAGCCGCTTTCGTACCACAATCGAGTTTGCAGACTACAGCGATGAGGAGCTTGTGAGCATTCTCAAGGAGATGGCCAAAGCTGCGGACTACGACCTCGACGACGCGTGTGTGGCACGATTTACCGCAATCCTCGCCATGACACCGCGCGGCCCTATGTTTGGCAACGGGCGATTCGCACGCAATATGTTGGAGGCGGCGATTGGCCTGCATGCGTGGCGGCTTCGCGACGTCGCGGAGCCGACCGTTGAACAGCTACGAAAGCTGATCCCCGACGACTTTGACAAGGCGGTCGGCGAGGATGGGCCGCCACCCGGCAGCCCACGGCAACAATCCAGCCCACCACCCTCGCCCGAGGGAGACAGCGAGCAACCAGCCGAGGATTGTTCCGAGACCCAAGGAGCGCAGCAGTGAGCCAGGCCAGCCATCAGGGCGGTGCATCCGGGGTCGCCGCGCCGCCCGCTCCCGCCGCAACCACCACGACTGCGCCCGCGACCTCGCCTCCGGCCACCATGCCCGCGCAGCCAGGTCCAGCCACCGCAAGTCCCGCGGCTTCCACACCGACGGTCAAAACCAGGGATACGCCGCGGCGGCTCCGCATGCTCAGCGTCGGCGTTCTCGTCGCGGGCGTCGTTGTCGCTTTGCTGGGCGCCCTGACCTTTTCCTATCTGGCCTTTTCACTGAGCCGTGCCCAAGCGGATACCGCGCAACTCATCCGGGTTCAGAAGATTGAGTCCAACCTGCTGAGCGCCGACGCGACCGCCACGAACGCATTCCTGGTTGGCGGACTCGAACCCCCAGCACAACGTGCGGTTTATGACCAGGCGCTGAGCAGCACCAGCTCGCTCATCGTCGAGGCTTCCCAGGCACAGCCAGCCGACGCCGCGGCTTTGTCTGCTCTCAATCAGCAGGTCGTCAGCTACGCGGCCACGATCGAGCAGGCGCGCGCGAACAATCGGCAGGGGCTCCCGGTCGGTGCCCAATACCTGCGCAATGCGAGCGCTGACCTGCGGAGCACGGCACTCCCGATCCTGGACAACCTGATCAGCTCAAACGCGACACGAGCAGCAGAGCATATGGATCCGCCGATGAGCTACACCTACATCTTCGCTGTCATCTCCTTCCTTGCTCTGATCGGTGTAATCCTCGCTCAGGTCTGGTTGGCCCGCCGGTTCCGGCGGACCATCAACGTTGGGATGCTGGTATGTGCAGTCGTGCTGCTTGTCATAACCGCCGGCGCCCTGATTGCAGCGCAACAGCTCAACAGCACGCTCAGCTCGATCTCCAACGGCAGCTTCGCCGCGGTGAACACGGCCGCGGATGCCCGTATCGATGCAAACAACGCGAAATCAAACGAGAGCCTGACACTGATCGCACGGGGATCTGGGCAGGCCTTCGAGACCTCATGGCAGTCTTCAGCCGCCTCCGTGGCGGGCAATATTCAGCGCCTCACCGATCGGCCGGAGCTGGTGAGTCAATGGCAGGCCTACTCCGATGTGCACAGCGAGATACGTACCCTCGACGACGGGGGCCAGTGGGGCAAGGCAGTGTCCCTAGCCACCGGCTCCAGCGCTAAATCCTCCAACACCGTCTTCAGTACATTCGACGGCAACCTGGCCAGCTACCTCGACGAGGTCAGTCAGGACACCTCGAGCTCGCTGGCAGGCGAACAGCCACTCATGGTCGTTGGCGCCATCCTCATCCTCATCGGCGGATTGGTGGCTGCGCTCCTGGGACGCTGGGGCATTGGCGCTCGACTGAAGGAATACCGATGAACCGCCTCTGGCGTACGCCGCTGCTGGCCCTGGCAACCGTCGCCTCGGCGGCCGCGCTGTCGGCGTGCACGTTGTTCAGCTACACCCCGACACCCCTGCCGTCAGCATCCTCGACCCCGCAGCCCACCACGAGCACCTCGGCAGCGAAACCAAGCAGCTGTTCCAGGCCGCTTGCCTCCTATGCGCCGAGTGCCATAGCCCGCGGATCCACCCTGGCCAAGATCCAGGAGCGTGGCCGGCTCATCGCCGGGGTGTCGGCCGACACCTACCTGCTCGGGTCGCGTAACCCGTTCACCGGCGAGATCGAGGGCTTCGACATCGACATGGTCAAGGCCGTAGCGGAATCGATCTTCGGTGACGAGAAGCGCTACCAGCTGAAGGTGATCACTGCGGCTCAACGGATTCCCGCGCTCGAAAAGGGCGAGGTCGACATCGTGGCTCGGAACATGACGATCAACTGTGATCGCTGGAAGCAGATTGCTTTCTCCACTGAGTACTACCGGTCGGGTCAGAAGATCTTGGTCCGGAAAGGTTCGAAAGCCAACTCGATCGAGGACCTCGCCGGACAGAAGGTGTGTGCCCCGAAAGGCACCTCCAGCATGGACAACCTGATCAAGGAAGCCCCCAAGGCCGTACCGGTTGGTGCGGACAACCACACGGGTTGCTTGACGCTTTTCCAGCAGGGTGAGGTAGCGGCCATCACTGGCGACGACACCGTGCTGGCAGGTCTCGCAGCACAGGACCCGTACGCAGTTGTGCCGGACCAGAAGGCGTTCACTGTCGAGCCCTACGGACTTGGCTTCAACAAAGATGATGTGGATTTCGTGCGCTTCGTCAACGCTCGGTTGGATGCGATGCGTACCGGCGGTGAGTGGACCAGGGTCTACGACCGGTGGCTCAAGGACGTTCTCGGACCGGCGCCACAACCACCCACTGCGGTCTATGGCAGGACGTGATGACCGTGATCACGCCTGCTGGGCAGGTGACCGCCCCGCTCGCACCTGGGCAGATGGGCTCGGCACTGGAGGCGAGGGCTGCCGAGGTCTATATCGGTGAACTCGGCCGTTGGCGGGACGGGCGACGCAGGGAGTTGGACGAACTGGACAAGGCTGCGTTGCAAGCTGCCACAGGTTCGGCCGCCACCGGCGACATCCTTTTGTCGATGGCGTTGTGGAAGGCGGTGTCGGATCGCTACGAGCTACTGCTCGCTACCTGGAACTCCGGGCGAGTGGGTGCCACCGAGCTGATACGGATGTCAACACTGATTTGGGGACGGCTGGATGCCAGCACCGCCTCAGGGCTCTCGGTCTCGCTGCCAGAGGCGTGCCGGCTCTCAGATGCATTGCTATCGCAGCTCCGCGTCAAGCTCGGGCTGGATCCGTCGGGGTTGGAGATCACCGAACGGATTCGACAGCTCCGTGCTCAGATGGAACGTATTCGGGACCAGATCGACCTCGAGCCGGCAGGCGCCGCCCAGCAGCAGTCAGCACTCGAGCAATCCCGACTGGCACGCAAGCTGAAGGAGCTGGCTGACAAGGCTGGCCGGGGCGGTGACGTGACGGGACTGCTGGGACCTTTGGAGATCGACGCGTCCACATTTGAACGGGATTTGATCGTTGGTGGGGCGCGCCGTCGCGACGCAGCGGCACTGGTGCAGCGTGCGCGTCAACAACGTGTCGACCTGCAAGCCCGAGAGGCTGCACTGCACGGCATCGTCGCAGAATGCCTACGCCGCGTCGACCCTGCGCCGCGTTACGCAGTGCCCGACAGCGCGGCCCTTGGGCCAGTGCCGAACACGCGCGATGAGCTGGAGGCTTACCTGCGACGCCTCGACCAGGTCTCTCGTGCGATGACCATCGCGCAGACGGCGTACGCGAAGGCGCTGCACGATCACGAGGAGCTCAGCAGCCGACTCGAGGCGTATCACGCAAAGGCGGTAGTCACCGGCGTAGCGGAGGTCCCCGATGTCGCCCAGGCGTACCAGCTGGCCCGGCATGCGCTAGATGAGAGGCCCAGCCGGAAGGTGCTTGCCGAACAGCTCGTTACTGTCTACCAGACCTATCTGCAAACCACCGCCGCGCCGCATGTGACGCCAGCAACATCATCGGAGACCAATTGAACAGGGCGCTGGAATGACACGATGCACCCAGCCGGGCTGCCCCGGCACTATTGTCGACGGGTACTGCGACGTCTGCGGCAGCCCTGGACCAGTCAGCACAACGGCTGAGGCTCCTGGCGCGGGCAGCGCCCAGGACGACGTGACGCCCGGCACCTCTGGCGTGCGCTGCACACAACCCGGCTGCACCGGCACCATCGTCGACGGCTATTGCGACGTTTGCGGCAGTCCGGCCGCAGCAGCCGACGAACCTGCTGTCGAGGATCAGTCGCCGATTTCCGCTAGTGGCGCAGTCTCGACGATCACCGGTGGCTCCGCCCGACTGCAGTCCACCGCACTCGGCTCGCAACGGGTTCCCGGAGATGGTTCCAAGATCACCAAACGAGTCCGCTCAGGTTCCCAGCGGCTCCGGTCCGCTCGGCTCGGCGCTGGACTCACGCGTGTCCCGCCAGCACCTGTGATCGACCCCGCACAGGCGATCATGAAGAATCCGCAGGTTCCGGAGGAGAAGCGGAACTGCCCCAACTGCGGCTCGCCGGTCGGTCGGTCGCGAGACGGCCAGCCCGGACGTACTGAAGGCTTCTGTCCGAAGTGCGGCACTGCCTTCTCGTTCACACCCAAGCTGCAGCCAGGCGATCTCGTGGCGAACCAATACGAGGTGGCTGGCTGCCTGGCGCACGGCGGACTGGGCTGGATCTACCTCGCGAGGGACCACAATGTGTCGGATCGCTGGGTGGTGCTGAAGGGGCTGCTCAATACCGGCGACAAGGACGCATTGGCCGTCGCAATTGTGGAGAAACAGTTCCTCGCGCAGGTCGAGCACCCGTTGATCGTCGAGATCTACAACTTCGTCACCCACGCCGATGAGGGCTACATCGTGATGGAGTACGTAGGCGGAACCTCGCTCAAACAGATCTTGAAGGACCGGATGCGGGCCAACAACGGAAGGTTCGATCCGCTGCCGGTCGACCAAGCGCTGGCCTACATCTTGGAGATCCTGCCCGCCTTCAGCTACCTGCATGATCTTGGTCTGATCTACTGCGACTTCAAACCAGACAACCTGATTCAGATCGGCGATGCGGTCAAGCTCATTGATCTTGGTGGGGTACGACGCGTCGATGACGAAGAATCGGCGATCTACGGCACCATCGGCTACCAGGCACCCGAGGTGGCCCAGGTGGGACCAACTGTGGCATCCGATATCTACACGATCGGGCGCACCTGCGTCGTGCTGATGATGGAATTCCGGGGCTACCAGACCAAGTACGTCGCCAGCCTGCCGCCCGTCGAAGAGGCGCCACTGTTCGCCGAACACGACTCCCTGTACCGGTTGTTGTCAAAGGCATGCGCAGCAGACCCGGCGGACCGGTTCGCCTCTGTCGATGAGTTCCGGGTACAGCTGCTCGGCGTACTGCGTGAGGTAGTCGCAGCAAAGACACCTGGAACAGCCCTGACCTCGGCAGCGTCGGTGCTCTTCGAAGCGCCGGCGATCACCGGCGAGGCACTGGAGTGGAACGAGTTGCCGGCATTGCGCGTCGACACCAGCGACGCGCAGTACGCCTGGCTCAGCAATATCTCGGTTGACGATCCTCAGAAGCGCCTCGAGGAGCTCCGAGAGGCGCCCCTTGCCACCGCTGAAGTCCGGCTGGCACAGGCCCACGCGGCATTGGAGCTGCGACGAGGGGACTTGGTAGAGCAGATCGTCAACGAGATGTTGACGGAGGATCCATGGGAATGGCGCGCAGTCTGGGTGGCTGGCCTCTCGGCACTCGACGCCGGCGATTTCGCGTCGGCCCAGTCATCCTTCAACGCCGTCTACGGCCAGGTGCCGGGAGAGCTGGCTCCGAAACTTGCCCTGGCCCTAGCCTGCGAGCGCGGAGGTGAGGGAGACATCGCTGAGAGGCTGTACCAAATCTGTGCGAGCACGGATGCCAACTATGTGGCTCCTGCTGCATTCGGGATGGCGCGTGTCCGGGCCACCCGCGGCGACGTACCTGGTGCGGTGCAGGCCCTGGACCTGGTGCCATCGACAAGTAGAAGTTACCCAGAGGCGCGCCGGCTGCAGGCGGTGCAGCTCTACGAGTCGGGCCACGGTTTGCCGGCGTTGGCCCAGGCGATGGACAGCATCAGCGGAGTCCGCCTGGATCCGCGGGAACAGTCCGAGCTGACGGCGCAGATCCTGGAGCGGGCCATAGCGGAGGTGGGTAAGAACGGGTCGAAGAGTGATATCAAGATCGGCCCGTACCAGGCGAGCGATGAGACATTGCGCGACGGCTTGGAGGCCACCTATCGCCAGCTGGCGGGAATCGAGACCGATCGGCAACGCCGCTATGCGCTGGTCGACCAAGCGAACGCCGTGCGAAGGTGGACCCTACGATGACCGAGTCTGCTGCCGCGGTACCCGCCGCGATCCATCAGGCAGACGGGAGTCTTCGCTGTCCAAACTGTGGCGCTGAAGTGGCAGCCCAAGAGGCGTTCTGCGAGGCCTGCGGAATCGCCCTCAGGCCCACGGCTAGCCCTGCAGATGAGTCTGAGGAGATGGCAGCCCCGATCGAGCTCACGCGCTCGATCCGAACCGACGCCGACGACCAGGACACTGTTGTCGTTACCCGCCCCTGCGCTAACTGCGGCGGTGTGATTGGGGCCGACGGTTACTGCGAGACCTGCGGCACCAAGGCCCCGACAGAACGGGACCACTACACCGAGCATCCAGCAGTATGGGTTGCCGCGTGCTGTGACCGCGGCGTGCGACATCACCGCAATGAGGATGCGACCGCTGTCGCGGCCGAGCCGACACCGGGTTCGCGAGCGGTATTGGTGGTCTGCGATGGGGTGTCAACGTCCCTCGACTCCGACATCGCCAGCTTGGCGGCCGCTCGGACGGCGCGCGACGTCCTCGTCTCCCACCGGCCCACCGGACTTGGTACGCCCGCTAGTCGCGTGGCGGCGGCCGCGGGCGCTGTGGTAAAGGCAGCCGCTGCCGCCAACGCCGCGGTGGTCGACAATACGGCACCAGACAGCGAGAACGCCGCGTCCTGCACCTTCGCTGCGGCAGTTGTCGAAGGGGACCTGGTCGTGTTCGGCAACGTGGGCGACAGCCGGGTCTACTGGATTCCTGATCATGGCTCGACCGGCGGTCCCACCGAGCTCAGCGTCGACGACTCGGTTGCCCAGGCACGAATTGCCATGGGCACTCCGCGCGCCGAGGCAGAGAACGGCCCGCAGGCGCATGCCATCACCAAGTGGCTGGGGCGCGACAGCCCCGACTTCGTACCACGTACCGGATCCACAGTCGTCGAATCGCCCGGCTGGGTCTTGGTGTGTTCTGACGGATTGTGGAATTACGCATCAGAGGCCGCAACGCTCCAGTCGCTCGTGGCCCAACTCAGCACCCCGGACTGCGAACCGCTCACGTTGGCGATCGCGCTAGTCAACTGGGCAAACGCTGAGGGCGGCAAGGACAACATCTCAGTAGCGCTGGCACGTCTGTGACGCTCGGCTGGGCGGCCTGGTCTCTCAAGGCATACTGAACCAGCCAGGACTTGAAAGGAAGTTGATCATGGCCGACTTCACCGCCGAGGTGTACCAGAACGAGTTTCTGCCAGAAGGAGGAACCGACGTCAACGCCATCGTCACCATGACCTGCAGCGCGGCGGGATCGGCCGGTCAAACCGGGTCAGGTGATGCCGGGGAGATCATCATCGTCGACACCTCGGGTTCCATGGGTCGGGCCAAACTCGAGGCCGCCAAGGTAGCAGCCGCGGCAGCCGTCGATCAGATCATTGACGGCACCTGGTTCGCTGTGGTTGCCGGCACCCACCAGGCCTACCTGGCATTCCCGCTCGTCCGATCCGGTCGAGGCATGATGCAGATGGACAGCAACGCCAGGTACGCGGCTCATCAGGCGATCAGCCAGTTCCGGTCCGACGGTGGCACCGCGATGGGGACCTGGCTCACCCTCGCCGGTCGGCTGTTCGACTCCGTGCCGATGCTGGCGCAGCGACACGCGATCTTGCTGACCGATGGCGAGAACCACAACGAGGCGTCGGAACAGCTGACAAACGCGATTCGCGGTGTGACGGGCAAGTTCCAATGTGATTGCCGAGGAGTGGGTGTCGACTGGAAGGTTGCCGAGGTGCGCCGCATCGCCCAGGCCTTGCTGGGCACTGTAGACATCATTCCGGAGCCCGACCAGATGAGTCAGGTATTCGCCGAGCTGATGCAACAGTCGATGAGTCGTGGTGTCGCCGACGCGCAGTTGCGGGTTTGGGCGCCGCAGGGCGCGCAGGTGTTGTTCGTGCGCCAGGTTTCCCCGACAGTGGAAGATCTGACCTCCCGCCGCGTGGAGATCAATCCGCTTACCGGCGGGTATCCGACAGGATCGTGGGGGAATGAGTCTCGTGACTATCACGTATGTGTGCGGTTGGCGGCGAAGGCCATTGGGCAAGAGCAGCTCGCGGCGCGCCTGCAACTGGCCGTCGGCGATCAAGTTGTCGCGCAGGGTCTGGCGAAAGCACAGTGGTCTGACGACGAGGGTCTGACCACCCGAATCAATCCCGAAGTCGCCCATTACACCGGCCAAACTGAGCTCGCGGAGGCCATCCAGGAGGGGTTGGCCGCCAAGGCCTCCGGCGACGACGAAACCGCAACCAAGAAACTCGGCCGCGCGGTGCAGCTTGCCGCAGAAACGGGCAACGAGGAAGCGACCACCAGACTCCGTAAGGTGGTCGACATCGACGACTCTGAAACCGGTACGGTGCGTCTGAAGCGGGCGGTGGACAAGGCGGATGAGATGGCCTTGGACACCGCCTCAACCAAGACAACCAGGATCAGGGGATGATCGGTCCCCCTCGATAAGAAGGCGCGACGCATGATCTCGACCGTGAGCCCGAACTCTGGCCGTCAGCGATGATTGCCATCTGTCCGGTAGGCCACTCATCCTTGGCGCAGGACTACTGCGACGTCTGCGGGCTGCCAATCGACTCCACAACAGCAGCACCGCCAGCGACCGGGCCAGCCATTGGACCGACGACTGGCACTGTCAGCAGCGCACCGCGCCAGCAGCCTTGTCCGAACTGCGGAGCGGCAAATTCCGTCGATGCGTTGTTCTGCGAGAACTGCGGCTACGACTTCACCACGGGAACGATGCCCAGGCCACTGATCGCCTCCGAGCCGCCAGATGCAAGTCGCACCGATCAAGTGCAGCGAACCCCGATCGTCACCGCCCCGAGCACTGGCGACGGCCGCAGCGCGGCAGCAGAGACATTCGACTGGGTAGCCGAGGTCTGGATCGATCCTGCCTGGTACGAAGCCCAGCAAAGCCCGGACCCGATGCCCTCCCCCGGGTTGCCGGCCGTCGTTCCACTGAGTTCGAAATCAATCTTGATCGGCCGTACCTCTCAGAGTCGGAACATCCATCCGCACATCGACTGTGAATCTGACTCCGGTGTCAGCCGCCGCCAGACCCAGCTGACAACCGACGGCACCCGGTGGTGGGTGGAGGATCTGGACTCGGCCAACGGAACATTCGTCGCGCCGGCTACCGGCCCGCTGCCGGCCGACCCCATTCCGGTTGGCGCCAAGCATGAGCTCGCCTCTGATGATCGCGTCTATGTGGGTGCGTGGACCCGTATTGTGATCCGGCGAGCGACGGAGGACGAAAAGGCAACGCTCGCTTAGTCGCGTACGCTGGCACAACGCTCTGCGCGAACATTGCGAGGCTTCGCCTCTGGAGTGTGGCACCGTAGCTTCAGTGCTACCCGCGGCAAGGTCAGCTCTCACCAGGAGGAACAGTGGAGGTCAAGGTCGGCATTCAGCATGTCAGTCGGGAGATCGTGGTGGAGAGCACAGAGTCGGCCACCGATGTGGAGAAGGAACTGCTGAGCTCAATGGCAATCGGTGGTGACGGAGTTTTCACGCTCTCCGACGAACGCGGCCGCAAGGTGCTGATCCCTGTGTCGAAGATCGCCTACGTCGATCTGGGCGAAGAAAACGCCCGACACGTCGGTTTCGGCGCGGTCTGATTCTCTCAGATGGGCTCCGAGGGTCATCCCCCGGTTTCGGCTCGACCTGCACCCGGCGCTTGAATTAGGACTGAAGGCCGAGGTTGGCCATACGGCGGGTGTGGTTCTCGACCAATCGTGAGAACATCCGGCTGATTGCCGCGAGGTCCATCCCGGGACGGTCGACGGTTCCGGTGAGCAGGTGGGTCAGGGCCTCCCTGTTTGCCGCCACCCGCTGGGCCTGGCTCAGCGCTTCTCCTACCAGGCGGCGTCCCCACAGTGCCAATCGACCTGCAACGCGGGGATCTGCGGCAATGGCGGCACGCACCTCCTCGATGACGAAGTCCGCATGGCCCTCGTCAGCCAGCACCTGATGCACCACCGCGCGAGTCTCTACATCGACGAACGCCGCCACCTCGCGGTAGAAATCAGCAGCGAAGCCGTTGCCGACGTAGGCCAGGACCAGCCCCTCCAACCAGTCCTTCGGCTTGGTCTGCGCGTGGAACTGATCGAACGGAGCGTGGAACGGCTTCATTGCCACCATGACGTCCACGTCCAGCTCGCTCAGTCGGGCACGTACCGTCTCGAAATGCTTGATCTGCAGCGCCGCAAGCGATGCCATGTATACCTTGTCGGCAACCGTTGGCGCCCGACGCGCATCCTCTGCCAGGCGGTCGAAGGCCGCCAAAGCCCCATACGCCAGGATGCCGAGCAGGTCGGCGGCGCCCTCGCGATACGCCGGTTCGGAAACCCACGGCTCCGCCGGCGCCACAGGAACGACATCGGATGGCTGCGACCCCTCGCTCATGGAGGCAGGATAGTGCCGAGGCCACCTTGAGCTGGCGAGCGTTGGGGATGCCGGATGGAGGTCTACCACACCGACCCGCTCGAGCAACTCGACATCTCCCTGGCGAACGGAGTTGGCGTTCCGACTGGCTGACGGGACGACCCCAGGCTGAGAGGTCGGTAGACTACCTCAAGTTCACAACCGATGATGTCGCGGCGCTCTGAACACCATGCGCATCACGCGCCGCTGAGCGATTATCAACCTAAACGAGCATCGAGGCGATTCTGAGTACGAAAGCCATTCATGAGGCCCCAACTGGGCCTGCAATACACACAGGGACGGTGCCGACGACCACGTTCTCCAGCCTCGGCGTGATCGAGCCGATCGCGCACGCCCTGGAGCAGGTTGGCATCACCACACCGTTTCCGATTCAGGCCATGGCCATTCCCATCGCTCTGACTGGCACGGACATGATCGGTCAGGCACGTACCGGTACGGGAAAGACTCTTGCGTTCGGCATCACGCTGCTGCAGCGGGTCGTCGTACCGGGCGAACGCGACTACGCCGAGCTTTCCAAGCCAGGCGCCGCGCAGGGGCTTGTGGTGACACCGACCCGCGAGTTGGCAAGTCAGGTCGCTGCCGACCTGGTAACTGCATCGACACGCAGACACGCGCGAGTGCTGACTGTTTATGGTGGCGTTGGTTACGAACATCAACTCAGCACGCTAAGTCGGGGAGTTGATGTCGTGGTAGGCACTCCAGGGCGCCTTCTCGACTTGGTCGACCGTGGCGCGCTTGATCTTGGTCACATCAAGGTACTGGTTCTCGACGAAGCCGACAAGATGTTGGATCTGGGCTTCCTGCCAGACGTTGAGCGGATCTTGGCGGAGACTCCTGAGCTGCGCCAGACGATGCTGTTCTCAGCGACGATGCCAGCCGAGATCGTCTCCCTTGCTCGTCGCCACATGCGTCATCCGGTCAACATCCGCGCCGAATCCGCTGGCGACACGAGCACCGTGCCCGCAACGGCTCAGTTTGTCTACCAGGCTCATGAGCTGGACAAGCCCGAGATCGTGGCCCGCATTCTGCAGGCAGAAAACTGCACCCGGGCGATGATCTTCTGCCGTACCAAGCGGGCGGCCCAGCGATTGGCCGATGATCTTGTTATCCGCGGTTTCGCAGCCGCGTCTATCCATGGCGACCTGAACCAGTTGGCGAGGGAAAAGGCATTACGGCGCTTCCGCGAAGGACGCGTCCATGTCCTGGTTGCGACTGACGTCGCAGCGCGAGGGATCGACGTCGAGGGCGTGAGTCATGTGATCAACTACGAGTGCCCTGAGGACGACAATGACTACGTGCACCGGATTGGCCGCACCGGGCGGGCGGGAGCGTCGGGAGTCGCGATCACCTTCGTTGACTGGGCGGACCTGGCGCGCTGGAAGATGATCAATCACAGCTTGGATCTGCCGTTCGAGGAGCCGGAGGAGACATACTCCACTTCGCCGCACCTCTACCACGATCTCGGGATCGACCCGGCGGCTCAGGGCACCATCGCACCGAGCGGGCCGCTCAGATCGAAGAGACCGGACCAGTCCAGTCCCTCAAAGCCAGCCCGGCTCCGGCCCGATAGGGACCCAACCCGCGCACGCACCCGGCGGCGGCTCCGAAATGGCGTCCCTGTTGAGCGGAAGAACGTCGTCACCCGCTCACGTGATCACGGGACCGCCACCGACTGAACTCTTGGCACCTGGCAGGAGCCGCACACTGGCAACCCTTTCCCTGCAACCATGCTGCCTAGCATTGAGCCAACAGTCTGTCTTGATCGACTTCAAGCAACGGTTGCCGGACCAAGATCAGCTCGCGCCCGCAGAAGCGTTAAGATCATCGATGAAATGTCAATGGGACCACTGATGTGAAGCACGCACGTGAACTACTTGGCGCACTTTCTTTGACATTCGGACTGGCGATTATCGCGGCCATACACCAATCTGTTCCCAGCGAGCGGCCAAGCCCAGCGCCCAGCGCCTCGGCGACACCGGCCGTGTCGCCAACTCCTACATGGAGCCAAGCTCGCGCACTCCTGACTGACAAGTTCAACCAGCCAAACGGCCTGATCACCAACGAGTATGCCCACTGGAACCGTCATGACGGCTCCGCCAAGCGCAGTGCCACCTGGGAGATGACCTCCGGCAGCCTGTTCGTCAAGGGCGGGGCAGCCTGGACAGGCGTACCCGACGACGAAGAGCCGAATGCTGATTCCAGCAGTGGTAACAATTCAGCGATCTTTCGTCTGACAACGAGGAGTAAGAGCTTTGGCAACGTGCGTGTGGGTTTCCGGCTCTACCAGAACAAGCTAGTCTCAACTCCCTCAACGCCGGCCGTGGCCTGGGACGGTGTCCACATCTTCCTGCGCTACCAATCCCGGGAGAGCCTGTACTACGCCTCGGTGAATCGCCGGGACGGTCGCGTCGTGATCAAGAAGAAGTGCATGGGCGGTCCAACCAACGGCGGCACCTATTACGCGCTGGCTGAGAGGTCCGGATACCCGATCCCGGCCGGGAGCTGGCAGAACGTAACCGCGTCCGTCCAGAACGTCCCTGGTGGCGTGGCACTCAAGCTTTACCGCGAGGGCGTCGAGGTGCTGGCTGTGATCGACTCTGGCACGGGATGTACGCCGATCATGTCAGCAGGCGCTACTGGAGTGAGGGGAGATAACGACCATTTTCTCTTCGATGATTTCACCGTAACGAGATCAAGTAATGATCGAGATGGGTCTCGGACGAATTTCCCTTGTTATCGATTTGAGCCGACTCGTTTGGCCGGCTGGGCGCATTGCTAACCGTTTACAAACGAGGCCGAGCAGATAGTCAACACCTAGCGAGCCAACCCCAGAGGCTCAGCGACCACGACAAGGTTGCTGTCGTAGCCACCTCGGTCCCGGTGGAAGTTACCAGTGCAGGTGATCAGCACCAGCCGGTGCGGGCCAGTCTGCTTGAAGGCCTGACTTTCAGTAGCTAGTGCCTTCCTGGCAACCTTCTTGACCGACGTAACGCGATATTTGAGCCAATGTGAGTCTGCGCGCAGGGTGATCGTGTCGCCCTTCTTGATCTTCAGCAGGCGAGCGAAGAATCCGATGCCAGCTGTTGCCGAGTCGACGTGTCCGGCGATCACCGTCGAGCCGAAGGGTTCGCCCGCACGGGCGCTCCCATCCCACCAGCCAACGTGATGAACGTCCTCCGGCACACGAAGCACGCCGTCGACCGTTGCTGCCGGAAATACCGCCGCAGTCGCCTGTTCGGGGAGCGTGAGGTGCTCCGGGATGAACTGGATGCGCTGGCTCTCGGCAGCCCGTCCTTGGCGAGCGGGGGCGACAGACGATTGACCCTGCGACACGTTGCCTGCGGTCGAGGTACCAGGCGCTCCCTGTGCGGCGCAACCGCTGAGACAGGTCAGCATGCAGAGCACGCTCACGATGGAGCGCCGTAGTCCTGGTCGGTGCCACTTGGAGCGGCGCCGCAACCGGGACTGTAGCTGGAGGCCTCGTATCCTCAACGCACCAAGTTCACCGCCAGAGATGGACCGTCGCCAACGGCCTGACCGCCGGTTCCGGTGTTCACCTCCGACGGCTTCCCGGAGCCGGTTGTGCCAGCCGTAAGGACGTGTACCGCAACGTTCATGGTCTTCTTTTCCGGATCACCCACAGCGTAGACGCGGTTGATTGCCCCGCCCTTGACCGTCAGGCTGACCGGACCGAAGAAGACGGGCTCGGTCTTTTTGCTCGGCACGATGGACACCTTGTACGTGGCGACGGGCACCACCAGCTCGAGCGACTCGCCATTGGCGATGTTGGCAAAAAGCACCTGACCGTTCACCAAAATATCGGCCGGCGGCACCGCCGCGACATGTGAAACGACCAGCCGAGCCTTGCCATTGGGCACCTTGATTGAGTCGTACTTGTACACCGTCACCAGAGGATCGCCTGACGAGGAAGCCGGCAAATGCGCGACGATATCGGCCTTGGAGCCTTCCTTGATCGAGAAAGTGTTTTCGAGAACGGTGGTGCCGTTCTCGCTGAAAGTCACCATACGGCTACCAGGCTTGACCTTGAACGGACCGGCTATAGCCGCGGTCTTCACATCCTCTGCGACCGACTCGCCGTCGATTGCAACGTCGAGGTCCTTGCCTGGCAGACCTTGCACGATGTAGATCTCCGTGTCATTGGCCGCGTAGCTTGGACTGATCGTCAGGCCTGCCAAGCCCAAGACTCCGCCGACCAGCAGAGCCAGCTTCGACCAACGCGCAGCGCGCCTGGTGACCATGTCCCACATCCCGTCTGTTGCTCGTCGTTTCTTCCCCAAGGACTCAAAGATCCAAAGCGTAATATAGGGTGCCGAAGGCTGCGCCCGTTGGGGACCCCAGAAAGCGTTAGCCAATCGCCACCGGGGGTGCCGCCTTGGGCAAATTGACCGTGGTTGGTCGTCAATCGGCGGTCGTGCTGCGGCGGGCTATCGGCCTGGCACTGATCGTTGGGTTGCTCGTATCAGCAGTCGCTTTCTATCGCGCGGCCCCGACATTTCCCCGCTCTGCCAGTGGGACGACGAGTGGGTCTCCTCAGTCGACAACTCCGGCCCCAACCGCGCTGACTTCGGCGTCCCCTTCGCCTACGAGCTCACCCACACCGACTCGCCCGACTAACCCGCCGGAAATGAAGCTCCCGAATGGGCCCGGCACGACCCAGCCCGGCATCCTCCTCATGGCCAGCCCACTGCGTGACGGGAGCTTCGATGTAGCCGAGATCGTGCTCCTGGCCACTTCAACCTCGTCGATTTGGGTCGGTCCGCCAAAGCTGACGCTGGCTGGGAGCCGCTTCACCAAGGCCAAGCCGGTCGCCTCTCAAGTTCAGATAAGCGCAGACGACCAGCCGATCAGGGTGCCTGGTGGTCGCGTGAGCCAGCGCACGCAGCTTGCGCTCGTCGTCCCCACAAAGCGGATCGAGCTGCGGTACAACCTGAGTGGAATCACCATGCGCAGCATTCCGTCGCGTGCCGGCCGTGCGCTGACCGCCATCAGTCCCCTCGTCGAAGGTGTTCCCACGAGCCTCCCGGTCGCTTTGATGGTCAGCGGAAGCACAGTGCTCAATATCGAGTGCCCGGTGCTGCGTCTGCGCGACCGGGCATGTTCCACCGGACGCCCGCCACATCTTCGCGTCAACCGAAGACTGCCGTGGAGTAGCGCCTTGATCGTTGTCCAGTTCGACTTGCCAAGGCCGCAATGAGATGGGCGACAGAGGGTTGGCTGATGGGGCTGGGTGGTGAGTGATGATCCAAGATCTCGTTGATCTGGCCCTTGGCGCGAACCGGGTGCTGACCTATGCCGGCTATGTGCTACTTGCAGGCACTTTGACCTTCTGGAGCGTCGTGTGGCCGGACGGCCGCAGGAATCGGCGTTTGGTCATGCTGGCGCTCGCCGGGACGACGGCGATGATCATTGGCACGCTTGCCGGTCCGGCCATTCAGCTGATCTTCGGCGGCCGGCTGCTCGGCGATATCGTCAGCCCAATTGGTGGCGCCGCCCAGCTGGCGAGGCTGGCCGCACTAGTGGCCGCAATGTTCTTCCTCCCGGACATCATCAGCGGTGCCGTGGTTGGGTGGCGTCGCATCCTCGCCCTCACGCTAGTCGTAATGATCGCGGCGTCCATGGTGGCGCAGTCGAACGCTATCGGCGGCCCCTGGGAGGTTGCCAAGATCGCTGCCACCGGTTTGCACGTGCTGGCAACCTGCGCCTGGCTCGGCGGACTGCTGGCCTTGGCGACAGTCTTGATCCCCGGAGAGCAGGTGCAGGAGCTTGACAAGCTCATCCCCCGGTTCTCCCGGGTGGCGCAGCTGAGTGTCGTGACTCTCATTGTGACTGGGATCGTTCATGCTCTGGCGGTCGCCGGTGGAGTATACGAGCTAGCTAGCTCTCGCTACGGGCTGGTTCTGCTGATCAAGGTTTCGATCTTCGGCCTCATGCTGTTGATGGGTAACGAAGGTCGCAAGTACGCGGCCCGCGCAGCGTTCCGGATGAAGCATCAGCGCCCAGACGTGCCCGTTGGAGCGGGTGGTATCTCGACCCTCGCCGTGGTGATGGGAGCCGAGCTCTGCATCGCCTTCGTGATCTTGTCGACAACCTCCCTCCTGGTCATGGTGGCGCCGCATCCGTAGCCCTAGCGCCACGCCGCGACGTGGCGCCGCATCGTAGCCCTAGCGCCCACAGCGGAGGACACCGCCACGCCCATGGCGATATCGAAGATGTCACAGGCGATTGAGCATGCGGTCGGCGGAGCTAAAGTCGGCACATGCGCGGCTTCCGACGCCGCAGGCCAACGCCGATCCCGGCAGTCGAGCAGCCTGGAGGGACCGGCCAGACCGTGGCTGGACACGCTGGAACGCCGAGTGACCCGCGGGCGATGATGCGCCGGGTCGCCGCTGAGGCGGTGATTCTCCAGGACGAAGCCGAAGCAGTAATTCGAGGCGCGCGGGCGCGTGAGGGCCTCGGCTTTCTGGCTCCGCGCGGTGGGCCGCTGGTACGCCGCTTCTTCGCCCTTCGCGATCTGCTTCCGCGGGCCTGTGACGACCCGGAAAACGAGGAGCGTCGCCGCCAGTTGGATGCGATCCTGCACCACCATGCCTTGGCCGTGTGGGTTGCACTAGACCTGCTCGCGTATGAATGGCGATCGGAGAGGATTGCTCGCCAGCTCGACGCCATAGATGGCCTCGGCGCGCCGGCTGCTCAACTCGACCAGCTGTATACCGAGCTGGCAGACCGAGCGACTGATCAGGACACGGAGGCAATCAGGGCTTCCGCACGATGAACAGTGTCGGCAGCGAGAAGCTAGCGTAGGAGATCTCTCGCCCGCGGTGCTGGGCCAGGCTGGCGCGCCGCTGTCCTGGACGAATGAGCGAGCAGCCCTCAAGAAATTCCCAGCCGTCGCTGCATTTCGGTGAAGACCGTGGGGTCGGTCGTGTTGCATCCAAGATCATGATCAAGCTTGCCGGTGCCGTGGTAGTCGCTGGATCCTGTTGCGAGCAGCCCGAGGTTTTCGGCCAGCGCACGCAACCGCCTCCGGATATCCGAATCATGATCTTGATGGTCGACCTCGAGGCCGTCCAACTTGTGATCACGCACCAGGCCCTGCAGCACGCTTGCTGGTAGCAGCTGCTCGCGGCCTCGCCCCCAGGGGTGGGCGATCACCGCGAGCCCGCCTGCCTCGTGCACTAGGTCGATGCCACGATCCACCTCGATCGTGTAGCGGTGAACGTGGGCTGGACCACCGTCGGCCAGGAAGCGGTCGAATGCCTCCTGTCGATCGCGAACATGGCCGGCCGCTATCAGCGCATCGGCGATGTGCGGACGACCAACCGAGGGACTGTTGCCGACCTGGACCATTACCTCCGCTTCGCTGACCGGCACACCGAGCTCAGCCAGCTTGCGGAGGACGCCGGCGAGCCGACCGAGCCGGCCGTCGCGGACTCGCGCCATCTCGGCGGCCAGCGCCGGACTTGCGGGATCGGCGCCGTACGCCAAGACGTGCACGCTGTTGCCGAGACGCGAGCAGGAGAGCTCCATTCCGCCGACCACACCAAGGCCGAGCCGTTCGCCCTCGGCCGCTGCTTCATCGAAGCCGTCGAAGGTGTCGTGATCAGTCAGGGCAACCACGTCGAGACCGGCGGCGAGGGCCTTGCGCACCAGCTCACCTGGCGCGTCCGTTCCGTCGGAGACCGAGGAGTGAGTATGCAGGTCTATCCGCATGTCTCAGCCCTACCACGCAGCCGAATACGGCGTCCTGGTCTGCGTCACAGTCTTGAGAGCAATCGGCGGACGACCCGCAGACCCACTGACGTCCGCGCGAGTTCGGGTCGACCGCTGGTGATGGAGCGAAGCGTCTTCACCGACTCCGATACCGCGGCGTTCGACCTCTCCCAACCAAGCACCACGTCCCGGGCACCCTTGGTCGCAGCGCCATTGGTGGTGAGGACCTCAGCCGTGAGCTGGGCGTGTACCGCATGCAAGTCATCGCGCAGGGCGGCCCGCGCCATGGTCTGCCACCGGTCTTCGCGGGGCAGCTCGATGATCCGTCCCAGCAGCCTGTCGAGACCGAGCCGCTGACCGAGTGTGAAGTGCAGCTCGGCCACCTTTAGTACCTCAACACCGGACTGCGACGCGTTCTCCTCAATTGTCAGTGCCGCGTACGCCGGAGGTAGTGCGGCGATGGCAGTCGCCAACTCGTCAGGTACTCCCCCGGCCTGGTATCCCTTGAGCCGGTGCTCAAGTGCATCCTTGTCGCGCCCAGTCAAGACGTCAGGCAGGGCCTGCCGAATCGCACGCACCCCATCGGAGAACTGCTCGACCGCTGCGCCGATGTCGACCGGATGACGCCGGTTGTTGATCAGCCAGCGGGTGGCACGCTCCACCAAGGTGCGCACCTCCATGCGCAGTGCCGTCTGCATCTGCGCGCCGATCTGATGATCAAGTGCAGCGATGGCTTTGTCGAGATCAGCGGCGTCATATATCGCGCGAGCGGCGATCTGTGCCCGGATCACGTCGGCCGCTCGTGCCCCGGTCTCCGCCGAAAGTCGGTGGAAACAGGTCATGCCCGACTCGTTCACGAATTGGTTGACCACAACCGTGGAAATGATCTCCCGGTGCAGCCGGTGCCCTCGCATCTGGTCGGGGTAGCGCTGGCGCATCGCGCTCGGAAAGTAGTTGATCAACCGCCCTTCCAAGTAGGGGTCATCGGGCAGGTCCGAGGCTAGGATCTCCTCCTCCAGAACGATCTTGGTGTAGGCGAGAAGCGTGGCAAGCTCGGGCGAGGTCAGCCCTTTGTGGCTGCTACGCCGGATCTCCATAGCCTCGGTGGTCGGCAGGTGCTCGATCTTCCGATCGAGCAGACCACCGCTCTCCAATCGCTCCATCCAGTCTTCATGCACGCCTGCCATCGACACCGAGTGGTACACGGCGTTGGCCAGGGCAAGGTTTTGATCGTAGTTATCGGCAAGCACCAGGTCAGCGACCTCGTCGGTCATCGACGCCAACAACTCGTCACGGTCGTCCGACGACAGCCGACCGGCAGCAACCTCTCCTGTCAGCAGAATCTTGATGTTGACCTCATGATCGGATGTGTCCACGCCAGCGGAGTTGTCAATGAAATCGGTGTTGATGCGGCCGCCGGTCTCGGCGTACTCAACCCTCCCGAGCTGGGTGAGGCCGAGGTTTCCGCCCTCGGCGACACATTTGGCGCGCAGTTCACAGCCGTCCACCCGCAATACGTCGTTGACCTTGTCACCCACGTCGTCGTTGCTCTCGGTGATCGCCTTCACAAATGTTCCGACGCCGCCGTTCCACAACAGATCAACGGGTGCCTTGAGACATGCCTTGATCAGCTCGGCAGGTGTCAGCGCCTCGATCGACTTATCGAGGCTCAGGGCGCTGCGCATCTGTTCGGTGATCACGACAGACTTCGACGTCCGCGGATACACTCCACCGCCGTCGGAAATCAAAGTGGTGTCGTAGTCCGCCCAACTCGAGCGCGGCAGCGCGAACAACCGTGCGCGCTCCTCCCAGCTGCGCGCCGGATCAGGATGCGGATCGATGAAGACGTGTCGATGATCGAACGCCGCCACGAGCTTGATGTGCTTGCTCAGCAGCATCCCATTGCCGAAGACATCGCCACTCATGTCACCGACCCCGACACAGCTGAAGTCGGCGGTTTGGGGGTCGAGATCCATTTCCCGGAAGTGCCGGCGCACCGACTCCCAGGCACCTCGAGCAGTGATTCCCATGGCCTTGTGGTCGTACCCGCTCGATCCGCCGGAGGCAAACGCGTCACCTAGCCAAAATCCTGAGTCGATCGAAATCTCGTTGGCTGCGTCGGAGAACGTCGCGGTTCCTTTGTCCGCTGCGACCACCAGATACGGGTCATCCCCGTCGTACCGGACGACATCGGCTGGTGGGACGACCTCGCCGCCGACGATGTTGTCTGTGACATTGAGCAGGCTGGTGACGAACAGCTCGTAGCAGGCCAGCCCTTCGGCCAGCCAGGCTTCGCGCTCCCGTGGATCAGGCAGGCGTTTGCAGTAGAACCCGCCCTTGGCACCGACCGGGACGATTACGGTGTTCTTCACCATCTGGGCCTTGACCAGGCCAAGCACCTCGGTCCGAAAGTCCTCGGCACGGTCAGACCAACGCACACCGCCGCGGGCGACCCGGCCGTAGCGCAGATGCACGCCCTCCACTCGCGGCGAATAGATGAAGACCTCAAACTCCGGTCGAGGCTCGGGCAGCTCCGGAATTTGGCGCGGCAGCAGCTTTAGCGCGATCGCCTCGCGGCCAGGGATGTAGAAGCTGGTGCGAATCACCGCCTGGATCACTGCAAGGAAGGACCTCAAGATTCGATCATGATCAAGACTCGCCACGTCGTTGAGCGCCTTCTTGAGCTTGTCGACGCGCTCGCTGGTCGCGGCCGCCCGAGCCTTGACGTCGAGACCAGTTCTGGGATCGAAACGAGTCCGGAAAATTTCGATGAGCTGCCGGGCAATGTCGACGTTGCTGCTCAGCGCCTGGGCGAAATAGCTCTGGCTGTAGGTGAAGCCGACCTGCCGTAGGTAGCGGCCGATGGACCGCAGCACACTGACGTCACGCCAGTCCAGGTCGGCCCCCATTACCAGCGCGTTGAAGCCGTCGGACTCACTCTGGCCGTCGTAGGAAGCCGAGAAGGCATCCATGAACCGCTGCCGCGCCTCGGGTGTCCAGCGGCTCCTGACGGCGTCGGCGCCACCTGGCACCCGGACCCCGAAGTCGTAGATGAACGCCCGCTGATCCTTTCCGGTGGTCAGCTCGTACGGCCGCTCGTCAATCACGTCAATACCGAGCAGCGACAGGTGGGGCATGATTTTCGACAGTGACAGCGACGCCTCGCGCCGGAGTATCTTCAGCCGCAAATTTGCCTCATCGTCAGCGCGATCAGGGACATACATCGCCATCGACATGTCATGGACATCCTCGAGGGCCACCATCGCGGTCAGGTCCTGCGCTGCCTGTCGGGGGGTGTAATCCTCCTTGTAGCCCTCGGGCAGTCCGCCCGCTAACGCGGCAAGCTGATCAGCGTCGTCCATCCCAGCTGCCAGGTCGGCGAAGTCATCGTCCCAGGAGCGGGTTGTCAAGGTCAGCTCACGCTCCAGGGAGCGCACGTCAACCTCGCCCAGGGACCTGCCGACCGGCATCCGCACCACCAGGTGGAGCCTCGCGAGCACCGACTCGGTAACGCGCGCCGTGTACTCGACCGAGGCTCCGCCAAGAGCACCCATCAGGATCTCTTCCATCCGCCTGCGTACCGCGGTCGTGTAGCGGTCTCGGGGGAGGTAAATCAAACAAGACAAAAAGCGCCCATACGGGTCGCGCCGAACGAACATCCGGACCTGACGGCGCTCTTTGAGGTGCGCGATCTTCTCCACGATGGAGGCCAGTTCGGGCACCGGTGTCTGGAAGAGCTCGTCGCGAGGAAAGGTCTCCAGCACGTCCATGATCGCCTTGCCGCCGTGGCTGGATTCGCTATAGCCCGAGCGGGCGATCACCGCCGCAGCCTTCTGCCGGAGCACTGGTATCCGGGCGACACTCTCTGAGTACGCCGATGAGGAGAACAACCCGAGGAAGCGGCGTTCACCGATAACCCGATTCTCCGCGTCGAAAATGCGGAAGGCGACGTAGTCGAGATAGGCCGGCCTGTGTACTCGGGACTTCTGGTTGTCCTTAGTGATGATCATCAATTCAGGTTCGGCGCCAGGCAGCGGTACCGCATGGAAAGTTCTCGGCGGGTCCTGATCGGGGCGCAAGATGCCAAGGCCGGTACCTGGGCGAACCTTGAACGAAACGCCGGACTGGTCGCTCACCACCTCGTACTCCCGGTAGCCAAGGAAGGTGAAGTGGTTGGCGTTCAGCCAGCTGAGCAGCTCGCAGGCAAAATCCGCCTGTTCTAGGCGGCCGCCGCTGACCGCGCGGTCTCTCAGCAGCTCAATGGTCTCTTCAGACCGCGTGATCATCTTCTGCCAGTCCTGAACCGCCTCCTCGACCAGTCTCAGGACCTCGAGCAAGCCGTGTTCTAGATCAGACACCAGCGAGTCGCGATTGTCCGGGCGCACGGGAGGAAGGATTTCCAGATGCATCCAGGACTCAGCAATGACGGTTGGATCGCGATCGGCCTCGGCGGAGCGGACAATCCCCTGCAAGGCTCCCTGTAGATCCCGTCGGACCAGGAACTGTGGATGAAAGACCTCGCGAATGCTCCAGCCCTGGCGCAAGACCTCCATGGTGACCGAGTCGACGAGGAAGGGCCGGTCGTCGGTGACAATCTGCACCACAGTGGCGCCACCGGGGATCCAGCCGTCATCGTTCGCGCGCGGTGTCCGGATCTTGATCAGGGCGCGAGCGGCGGGGCGGTGCATCGCAGCTCGGTAGTGGCTTTCCACCAGGCCGAGGAGGTTTTCGACGCTGCGCTCGTCGACATCGTCCGCGTCAACATGTCGGAAGTAGTGCTGGAGGAACATTTGGACGGCGTCCGGGTCCTGACCCAACTCAGCGGCGATCTTCGCTCCCCGAGCGGCTGCCTGTGCGATCTTCTCAGTCTTCTCCTCGAGTTCGACCTCGAAAGTGGTCACGTCCTACCGTCCGATCATTGCCACCGCACCCCGCTGTACGGCTACCTCCGACCTTAGCCCTCGGCCTCAGACGCCACACGAAGGAGGACGACCCGCTCCTTTGGCCTGGCAAACCATGGCGGCCTGGACGGCGATCCTCGGGCGCCGCGCGGGCTGGCGTAGCAAACCTAAGATGCCTGAACCCCAGCTCCGGCCCACCAGAGCGCTCATGCCGCCGGCTTCGTCGCCGGCAATCTTCGGGCGCCGCACCGGCGGGCGTAGCAAACCTAAGATGCTTGAAGCCTAAGCATCTGCATCCCGCCCCATGCCGCCGAACCCAACGGGCACGTTTGCCCAGCCCGCCGGTGCGGCGCCCGAAGATTGCAAGGATTGCGATGCCCGGCGGTGACATCATGAGCGTCATGGACATCTCGAGCCACCTTGACTTCGCTGCCAGGCCCGCCGACGTGTACGCCATGATGACCGACCAGAAGTACCTGGACGAGGTCTGCGTCGCCAGTGGATCACTCAGCTACGACGTTTCGGTGAACGGCTCGACCACAAGGACTTCACGGACCCTCCCCGCGCCCGATTCTGCGGCACGATTCACCGGACCTAAATTGACGGTCAATGACGAAGTCGTGTGGGGAGACCCGTCGTCTGATGGATCGCGGAGCGGAACTGTGACGATGACAGTTCTCGGCCAGCCCGTTAAGTTCCGAGGCAAGCTCCAGCTCTCCGCCGGAGGCCGGGGAAGTGTCGTGGACATCACTGGCGAGCTGAAGGTCGCGATCCCGATACTTGGAAAGAAACTAGAGGAATCCGCGGCGCCAGCGATAACCGAAGGCTATAAGAAGCAGCAGGAGGTCGGCGATCGCTGGCTCGCGTCCTGATCCTGATGGCGGCCTCGCAACGTCACTCCGACTCAGTTACTTGGACTGAGCATCACCACCAGATGCTGCGGAGTCAGAGCAACTGACGCGGAGTTAAACGCTGGCAGATCAATTACGCAGGGAGGCTCCGACCCCTCAAGTCATATGGGGATAGCCATGATCAGTCGGCGGCACGAAGGTCTCCTTGATCGAGCGCGGACTGGTCCAGCGAATCAGGTTCCACATCGAGCCGGCCTTGTCATTAGTGCCGGAGGCTCGGGAGCCGCCAAACGGCTGCTGGCCGACCACCGCGCCGGTCGGTTTGTCATTCAGATAGAAGTTTCCAGCTGCCTTCCGCAGCCGCCGGCCGGCCAGTTCGAGTACCGAGCGATCATCGGCGATCACTGCTCCGGTGAGCGCGTACGGGGCCGCCTGATCAACTTCATCGAGGACCGCCTCGAAGTCTGAGTCGTCGAACACGTAAACGCCCAGTATCGGCCCGAAGTACTCGGTCCTGAAGATGTCGTTCCTGGGGTTGTCGGAGATGATCAAGGTCGGCCGGACGTACCACCCTTCCCGATCATCGGTCACTCCACCGGCGATGATCTTCGCGTCCGCAGCATTCTGGGCCTGGTTTATGGCATCTGCCTGTTTGGTGAAGGCACGTTGATCAATCACCGCAGAGGTGAAGTTGGACAGATCCCGTACGTCACCGACTTTGAGAGCCTCGGTTGCGTCGACCAGCTCGTCGCCCATCTGATCCCACACGCTGCGTGCAATGTACGCGCGAGACGCGGCGGAGCACTTTTGCCCGGAGTACTCGAAGGCCCCTCGGACCAGTGCCGTACGCAGCACGTCTGGGCTGGCGCTGGCGTGGGCGACCACGAAGTCCTTACCGCCGGTCTCCCCCACGAGCCGTGGATAGGCCCGATAGCCGCCGATGTTGGCTCCGACACTCTGCCACAGGTGCTGGAAGGTCTTGGTTGATCCGGTGAAGTGGATGCCGGCGAGAGCCGGGTGACGCAGCGCAACGTCAGAAGTCTCAATCCCGTCACCCGGCAGCATGTTGATCACGCCGGGTGGCAGGCCAGCCGCTTCCAGAAGTCGCATGGTGAAGTGCGCGGCAAACTGTTGGGTCGGGCTCGGCTTCCAGATCACCACGTTCCCCATCAATGCCGCTGCGGTTGGCAGGTTGCCTGCAATCGCGGTGAAGTTGAACGGTGTGATCGCGTACACGAAGCCCTCGAGCGGGCGGTAGTCGGTCCTGTTCCAGACTCCGGGTGACGAGATCGGCTGATCTTCGAAGATGCGACGCGCGAACACCACATTGAACCGCCAGAAGTCGATCAGTTCGCAGGCCGCATCGATTTCGGCCTGCTGCACTGTCTTGCCCTGACCGAGCATCGTGGCTGCATTCAAGGTGTCCCGCCAGGGCCCGGCGAGCAGGTCGGCGGCACGCAGGAAAACTGCAGCGCGCTGCTCGAAGCCCAGCTCGGCCCATCGAGGAGCGGCTGTTAGGGCGGCATCGATGGCCTCCATCGCATCGGCCCGGGTCGCGTGGGCCGAGTGCCCCAAAATGTGGGAATGGTCGGACGGCATCGTCACGTCGAACGAGTCGCCCGACGCCGGCCTGCTCACCCCATTAATGGTTGCTGTCAGCTCGAGAGGATCCTCGCCCGCCATCCGCTCGAGTGCTGACTCGATCCCAGCCCGTTCCTTCGAACCCGGAGCGTAACCGAGCACAGTTTCGTTGACCGGCACGGGCACATCCACGAAGGCATTCACAAAACCACGCTACCCGTGCTGAATTTGCTCGCTACCGCATCGGACCTCACACGGCCTTGGCGCTCTCGGCCTCTTCCCTCCGCTTCTTCGCAGCCTCGACGGAGGCTCGTAGCGCGGCCACCAGGTCAACCACTTCGGCCTCCTTCGGCGCCTCAGGCTCCTCGGCCAGTGGCACACCTTCGGCTTTGCTCTGCACCAACGCTTCGAGAGCCTCGCGGTAGGAGTCGGTGAATTCCTCGGGATTGAAGTCAGCTGCCAGTGCATCGATGAACGACTGTGCCATCGTGACCTCCGCATCGGACACAGTGACATCCTCAGGTGGTGCAGCGAACGAACCATCGCGAAGCTCATCTGGCCACAACATCGTGTGCATCAGCAGTACGCCATCCTTGGGTCGGATCAGCGCCAACGCCTCGCGGGAGCGCAGCGCGACCTTGACCACGGCGCTCTGGCCACTCTTGATCAAGGCATCTCGCAGCAGCACATACGGTTTGATACCGGGCCCGTCAGCCTGGAGGAAGTACGTCTTGTTGAAATATGTGGGATCGACATCTTCCTCGGCGACGAACTGTACGACCTCGACAGCCTTGGTGGTCGCCAGTGGGAGTGCCTCGAAATCCTCGGCAGCCAATATCACCATCCGTCCGTCCGGCATCTCATAACCCTTGGCGATCTCGCCGTAGGGAATCTCATTCCCGCACTTCTCGCAGACACGCTTGTACTTGATCCGACCCCCGTCGTCTGGGTGGACCTGGCGAAAGCTGATGTCCTTCTCTTCGGTCGCCGAGAAGAGCTTCACAGGAATCGTGACCAGTCCGAAGGAGATGGCGCCCTTCCAGATTGAGCGAGGCATGCTCCTAGTCTGCCCGATCCGACTGACGGTTCCCCTGATGCCCTTAAGCCGAGGGATCCCTACCTGCCTGCGCATCGCTGGATCAGCGCTGCAGCTGGTCGAGCTCTTCCGGAGCGAACCACAACAGGTCGTAGCGATCGAGCATCTCTCCGACCTCAGGCTCGGCGAGCGCAGCTGCCAGGCTTTGCCCTGCTACCACCTCGCCGACTCGCCCTGCCGCCTCGATGGCAGCCGATTCCTCGGCGAACAGCGCTCGCACCTGAGTCCAGGCCAGACCGCGGACCTCCACTTCGCCCAGCGGTTCGCCCAGGTCACGGACCTGTCCTGGCTGCACCCTGGCGGCGACCACTAACCGTGGCGAGCCCGGATTCAGCACCAGAGCAAGCACGCCGGCGTAGTTGAGCGCGGCGTACTCGGCCTCCTCGATCAACGTGCCCAGCTCCATTGAGTCAACCAAGGTTGAGGTCGCCGCGCACCCCCGATAGTCCGCCGTCGTACCGGAGCGCAGATCCGCAGCCGCGTCCCAGGTCACCGGTACGAAAACCATCTCAGGCATCAGCGCATGACGCGCTACTACGGCGCAGCTGAAGTGTCGGGGGCGTCGCTATTTGACGGGTCCTCCGGCATGGCAGGAGATGGCTCCGGCCCGGCAGCTGATGAACTGTTCGGCGGATCAGCAGCGGGGCCTTTCTCGGCGACGGCCTTTGGCAGCGGCGACCTCCGGGCAGTGGGCTGCTTCTCCGCTGTGGGCAAGCTGGGCTCGCCTGAGCTCACTCGGGTCGCCGCGACCGGAGCCGCGGTGGCACCGCTACCCAGCTCGGCAGCGCGAGAGACCAGATTGCGTACTGCGGCACGTCTCATGCCGGCCGCTTTGCGCGCTGTTTCCTGCCGCGCCGCTGCCCTCGTCGCAGCGGAGCGGCGGGCCGAGGCAGACGCCTTGCGCGTGGGCTGACGCACGTACGTCGCTCGGACGGTTGTCTCCAAGAGCTCGTCGAGGGAATCGAGCAGGCATTGAGCGAGCACATCGAGGTCGCTGATGGCGTCCCGGTCGGAGGTGAGACCGACGAAGATCTCGCCGTCATAGGAGGTAACACCAATGGCAAGGACGTGGCCCGCAGAAAGAGGGAGGAACGGGTAGCTCGCGACGAGCTGCGCCCCCGCAGCGTAGAGCCCAACCTGCGGACCCGGAACATTGGTGATCAGCAAGTCGTGCTGCTTGCGGACCACTTCGGTGGAGGTGCGTACGCCGAGGGCGTGCAAAGTATTGGGGGCAAAGCCAGCAATGTCGGCGAGCGAGCGCGCAGCCACCGCTCGCCCGGAGTCCTTGTGGGCTTGGGTGTCGTAGGCGACCTGGTGCAGTCGCATCAGCGCGTTCGGCTCCCCGATCGGCAAGCGCTGTAAGCGGGGCGCCACCTGACTTCCGAGCGAGGTGGGCTCGCCATCATCCTCGGTGACGCTCATTGGCACCAGTGCGGTCAGGGAGCTTCCAGGGATGATCGACTCGCCCCGGGTCAGCAACCACGAGCGCAGCCCTCCAGCGATCATCGCCAAGACCACGTCGTTGATCGTGTGGTGATGCTCCTGGCGGACTGCCTTGAGATCAGTCAGCGAAGCGACAACAGTTGCGAAGCGGCGCTGCTCGGACACCAGCCCGGTCAACGGCGAGTCGGAGGCTGGACGCCCGCCACCCAGGGCATCTGCAGCCAGCTCTCCTAACGCTCCGACAACACCGCCTACCACTTCGCCGACTGCAACGGCGACACCGAGCGCGTTGGTCAGCGCCCCTCGCACGTTCTCAATGGCCATCGCTGGGTCTTGAGCGCTCTCCCAGAGGGCCCCAGCAACCAACTCCAACGACGACGGCTCGGGGACCGGATGCCAGGAGTCCTCATGGGCTGCAACGCCTGGGATCGCGTGCGAGCGAACGGTTGAGTCGAGTAGCACCTGACCGATCTCGACTGTGTCGATGCCATCGACAAGGCACAGATGTGACTTTGCCAGCAGTGCGAACCGATCGCCTTCCAAACCCTCGACCAGATAGATCTCCCACAGTGGCCGGGACCGATCGAGTCGTCTGGCCAGTACGCGACCGACGAACTCCTGGAGCTGGACCAGGGTGCCTGGGCGCGGCAACGCAGACCGTCGCACGTGGAAAGTGAGATCGAACTTCTCGTCGTCGACCCACACCGGCGCAGCGAGTCGCGCAGGGATCTCGCGGACCCGCTGTCGATAGCGCGGGACGAAGGCGAGCCGTTCGTGGATCAGCGCGATCAGCCGTTGGTATTCGAAGCCATCAGGACCAGGATCGAAAATGTGTACGGCACCGGTATGGCCTGGGGTGTGTGCCGTATCCAGGGCCAGCAACGACACCTCGAGAGGCGTCAGCCGCTGCGGCATGGGAAGCCCTCCGATGCTCGTGCGAATGCCTGGAGCCTTACGGTACTACCGCTGAGGATGGCCACCCCGCGGCCGGGCCGGTGATCCCGCCACCGGGAACCCAGCCATCACCAGCTTCGTAGAGGATGGATGGATCGTGGCATGAGGCGAGCGCCGCGAAATGCGTGCCTGGACGGCGCCGAACGTCCAACACTTGACGGAGAGGGACACAAAGCATGCCGGCAAGAAGCGCGCTGATGCTGGGGACGGTGGCCCTCGGTCTGCTGCTGAGCGGCTGTACGAGTAGCGCCGACCCTGAGGCGTCAGCCAGCCCATCGGCGGTGGTCGGCAGTCCAAGCGAACCGTCCTCGCCAGCCACATCACCAACGTCGGTTCCCGCGAGATCTCCGTCGCTCAATGCCGAGTACGCGCTGACCATCAACATCGAGATCGCAGGTGGCAAAACGATCCCCAACGCAGAGAAGATCAACGTACGGGTGGGGCAGAAGGTGATCTTGAACGTGACCAGCGATACCGACGATGAGATCCATGCGCATCTGGGTGAGAACGGTTATCAGCTGGCGGTGCGGGCAGGTAGGCCGGCCACTGGATCGTTCACCCTTGACAGCCCCGGGAGCTTCGAGGTGGAGTCCCACCATCTCGAGAAGACCATCGTGATCTTGAACGCGCGCTAGACCGGCGCAGACGTCTCATGCTGGTACCGCTGCACGGGATCGCGTCCCGGCACGATCTGCCGCTGCCGTTCTCCTTCGTCGTGGTCGGCGCTGTGCTGGCGTTGACGATCTCCTTCGTCATCTTGATCTTTGCCTGGCGCCAGCCGCGCTTCGACCGAGTGGGCGGGCACCCCATGCCGGGGCTGACCGCAGTCGTCGACCATCCGATCACCCGGCTGGTCGCACGTGCAGTGGTCCTCGCCGCGTACGTCTGGGCGGCGCTCGCGATGATGGCCGGCCAGGACTTGCTGACCAATCCGATCTTCGGATTCGTCTTTGTCTGGATGTGGGTGGGCCTGGTCCCCATATCGCTGCTACTCGGTCAGTTCTGGCGAGCAACCAACCCGCTGCGGACAATCCATAGCGGGCTCTGTGCGCTGGCCCGCGTCGACCCCGAACGGGGGCTCCTACCGCTGCCAGCCAGGGTCGGCGTCTGGCCGGCCGTAGCCGGCATTTTCGGATTCGCCTGGCTTGAGCTGGTCCAACCCGACCGGACGACACTTGCGGTGCTCCGGGTGTGGGCGCTCGCCTGGCTGGTGATCTTGGTGCTCGGCGCGATCGTGTTCGGACAACGCTGGATCGGCGCAGCGGATCCCTTCGAGGTGTTCGCGAGCACGCTCGCTCAGGTGTCGATCTGGCGGCGAGTCGGCGATCAGCTGAGGCTGGTCAATCCGCTGGCTGGCCTGAACGTCTGGCACGCTCCCCCGGGAGCGACCGGCGTGGTGGCCGCGCTCCTGGGCAGTACCGCTTTCGACAGCTTCACCAACACCAGCTGGTGGATCAGAGTCGTCCAGAACTCGAACCTGCCCACCGTCGTGTGGGGTACCGGCGGCCTGCTTGCGATGATCATCATCGTGTTCGTCAGCTTCAGTCTCGCAGCTGCCTGGATGGGACGGTATGGAAGCCGAGAGGCCGGGGCGTATCCGCGGTTGATGGTGGGCTCCCTGTTACCGATCGTCCTCGGGTACGTGGTGGCACATTACGCAACCCTGCTCATTGTCGAGGGGCAGCGGACGGCGATCAACTTCTCCGACCCTCTCGGCCGTGGTTGGAATGTCTTCGGATCAGCGGAGATGGGAGTGAACTCCGCGATCTTCAACTACCCCACTGCGATCGCCTTGGTGCAGCTGTGCGCCATTGTCGGTGGACATGTGCTCGGCATCGTGTGCGCGCATGAGAAGGCCGTCGCGCTGTTGCCGCAGGATCGCGCGCTGCGCGGTCAGTTGCCCCTGCTGCTGGTCATGGTCGGCTACACCTGCGCCGGCCTGGTCTTGTTGTTCTCTCCCTGACCTCGGGCCGGCAGGCGAGGAGCGATGGACAGCAGCTCAGTCATCGCTTCGTTCCTCTGCATCCTCCGCCTCCCCTGCCAAGATCAAATACAGCGAGCGCCGCGCCTGTGCCAGCACCTGCGCGGCAGCCTTGACTTGCGCCGTGCTCCCATTCACGACGATCTGTCGTGCTGCCGCCTGTAGCTCCTGCATTGGCTCTCTCAGGTCAGGCCAGGAAGGCTGGTCGGCGAAGTCGGCGAACGGGTCGCCCAGTCGCGCGCTGCGCTCCTCAAGGTAGGTGCGTCCTTCGGAGGTGAGAGTCACCAACCGGCGGCCACCCTCCTCATGCGTCGTCACCAGGCCTTCGTCCTCCAGTTGCGCGATCGTGGGATACACCGCCCCTGGGCTCACGCGCCAGGCGCCACCCGTGCGGTCACTCATCGCCTGCATGATTTGATAACCGTGCATCGGCTCATCGGCCAGCACTAACAAGACTGCCGTCCGCACATCGCCCCGTTGGGCACGCCCGCGGCGATGGCTACCCCGACCCGGGCCACCTCTGCCCCCTCGTCCGCGGTGGCCGTGAGCATGGTGCTGCTCCGCCCAAGGCTCAGCCTTGCCGTACGGCTCACTATCCCGGCCAGCGTCCCGCCGGCGTTCAAAGTCACCGCGTCGATCTCCGTGTCGCATTTGTTTCTCCTTTCAAACGACTCTATCAAGATATATCGTGATACGGTCGCTCGCAAGCCCGAATCCCGGGTTGTGGCTGAAAAACGGTCCCGTGCCAGGCGAGGAAGATCATGGTGACGCTGTTGTCTGAGAGGTAGGGCCTACCAATGGTGAACGACCACACCGGCGAAGCGTTGCCCCTGCTAGGGGTTGGCATCGTGGGCTGGGGCTGGATGGGTCAGGTGCATGCTCGCGCCTATGCGCGGCTACGCCAGCACTATCCCGAAGCACCGCTCAAGCCGACTCTGGTCGCGGTTGCCGACAACGCCGTGGACGATCGGCTAGCCCACGCGATCGACACCTTCGGCTTCTGCGATGCGCATGCGGATTGGCGAGATCTGGTCACGCGAGATGACATCGACGTGGTGAGTGTGACCGGCCCGAACTTCATCCATCGGGAGGTAGCAGTCGCCGCGGCTCAGGCAGGGAAGCACCTCTGGTTAGAGAAGCCGGCCGGGCGGAACGCTGCAGAGACTCGAGCGATCAGAGATGCCGTGCGTGTCAACGGAGTGCATTCCGCAGCCGGATTCAACTACCGCAACGTACCGGCAGTTGAGCTGGCCCGACAGCTGATCGCCGACGGCCGGCTAGGCCGGATCAACCACATCTACATCCGGCTGCTCGCTGACTACGCCGCACCGCCGGACGGCGCGCTGACCTGGCGTTTCAAGTCTGATTTGTCCGGTTCCGGCGTGCTCGGCGACCTGGCCAGTCACGGCGTCGACCTTGGCCGCCATCTTGTTGGCGAGATCACGGACCTGCTGTGTGACACCGCCACCTTCATCACCCAGCGACCCCAGGTTGACATGACCGTCTCGCACTTTTCCCGGGGGACGGGAGGTCCGATGGGAGCTGTTGAGAATGAGGACTACATCGCCGCACTGCTACGTTTTGGCGGCGGCGCCCGCGGAATACTTGAGTCCAGCCGTGCCTCTGTTGGCGAGCAGTGCACCTATGGCATCGAAGTGCACGGCGCTCGAGGTGCCCTCTCCTGGGACTTCAGGCGGATGGGCGAGTTGCAGCTGTGTCTTGACCAGGACTATCAGAACGCCTATTTCAGCACTCATTACGTGGCGCCTGGCGATGGGGATTTGGCTCGGTTCCAGCCTGCGGCTGGCATCACGATGAGCTTCGACGACCTCAAGATCGTGGAGGCCAATAGCCTCGTCCAGTCAATTGCAACGGGCAAGGCACATGGAGCGAGCGTTGAGGACGCGCTCTATGCCGCCGAGATCATTGAGGCAATGGCCGAGTCGGGACGTAGCCGCCGCTGGGTGACACTCCCTCAGTGAAATTGTTCTGACAAAATGCCATCTGCTCTATAGGGGTGCGATCCGGACATCTATGCTTCGTCCATGACAGAGGCGCCGCCGGTGCGCGAGCTCGACATCACCCTCGAGCGCAACTCCCCTGTCCCCCTCTATTACCAGCTTGCGCAGTCCATCGAGCACGCCATCAACACTGGCGCTCTGGCACCAGGTGATCGCCTTGAGAACGAACTGTCTCTTACGAGCCGGCTGGGTCTCTCCCGGCCCACGGCTCGTCAAGCGATTCAGGAGCTCGTCAAGAAGGGCTTGCTGGTACGCAAACGAGGGGTCGGCACACAAGTCGTGCGATCGCAGTTCCGGCGGAGCGATGGGCTCAGCAGCCTCAACGAGGACATAGCCAAAGCCGGCAAGGTGCCGAGTACCAAGCTGCTCGAATTCTCCATCGGCACCCTCGATCAGGACATTCGCGATGCCATCGACGCCACGGCGGCTTCCGACCTTGAATTCATCAAGATCAGAAGGCTCCGGTTGGCCGATGAGGTGCCGCTCGCGATCTTGACCAACTATCTGCCGGCCCGCTTCGAGATCACTGAGGCTGACCTGAGGAGTAAGGGCCTCTACGCCTGCCTGGGGGCTCTGGGCGTCAACCTCAAAATCGCCCATCAGCAGATCTCCGCCCGGCTGATGACCGAGGAGGAAGCGGAGCTGCTCGATGAGGAGACACCAGCGGCATGCCTGACCGTCGACCGTCTCGTCTACGACGATGTCGGTCAGTTCGTGGAGTTCGGCCGCCACACATACCACGCCGCGCACTACTCAATTCAGTCTTCGGTCGTGGGTTAGCCGGATCCGACTACGCGATTCCATCGAGCGCCGAGCTCTAGGGCGGTGCACAGCCAGCGGTCACCGAGGGCCTCCAAGCGAAAGGCCATGGCGGCCGATCGCTGCCCGAGCGCCACGTGCGCCGCCACCTCCGCCACTCCCGGATCCGGGTGCTGGACGCGAACTGAGCGCACTGCGGCTGGGATGGCGGTGCGTCCGTGCAGCGCCAGGCTGCGGCGTCGATACATGCCGATGGCAACGAGCACCTCATCGACCACCCAGCGGTTGAGCTGAGCAACCGGCCGCTGGCCCAGCAGCGCCTGAATCAGCGCCAACGCAAGCGTGGTACTCCACTCCCGGGCATCGGGTAGTCCGGGTCGTTGTGTGGCGGCCCAACCTGCCTTGACCAAGCTCACCCGGACGCCCCGGTGGTCCAGCACTGCAACAGCGGCATCGTTGACATCCTGATCAGTCAAGTCCAGCGGTGGCTGGTTGGGCTGCGGAGGCGAGGACCGTGACCAGGTGAGGCTGGGCGGCCGGCTTTCGATCAGCCACTGGACATAAGACGTACGCGACGGCGATGTGGTCGTTAACATGACGGCCTCCTTGATTCAGCGCCCACCAGGCTGACTCATGCAGCCCGTGCCGCGTAACCTCCGAAGCGCAATCTGTGGATATCTAACCTCAGTGCTGTCTCCGAGGGTTCGCGGGCGAATAGCCGCCGCCGGTTCGGGCTAGCTGTGATTGGCGTGGCTGGAGCCAACCTCTAAGAGTTGATGTCGCCGAACGGCGAAGGGGTTCGGCGTTGTCCAGTGATGTGGCCCTGCTGGGAACCTGCGGCCAAGTTGATCTTGGATCGCCGTCAGCGAAGATGTTGGGGTAATTGATCGAGCGGGCCAGCAGCACCGAATCCAGCCGGTGATTCTTGGTGCGCCTTTTGGTATTGGCGGTCACCGACTGCTTCGGTGGTACCAAGACGTCAGGCGCTTACCTTTGAATGTTGACTAATCAGGCGCCGAAACCGCCGTGGAAGCCCAAGGATCCTCCGAAGGCATCCCGGGTGCCGGGGTCCCGGGCAACGCTGCTCCTGGCGGCAGACCCGACTCGTGGGAGGGCTTTTAGTGGCCGCTGTTAATTGCTCGATCCCGAGGCGCTCGCGGGGGTGGCGACGTGCCCCACTCGGCGGGGAACATGCGGTCCTCACGGCACAGCCGAAGCCATGGATGTGGCGGCCTAACCGAGTCATCGCGGGTGACCTGATCCGCGGTGGCCACGCAAACGTACTGATCGGTCAACCCGAGGGCCACTGGCTGAAGGTCAAGAGGCAGCACCATGTTGAGCTGCGATGCCGGCAAGATCAAGCTAGCTGAGTCCATGAGTCGCTTCTGCAATGAGGAAGAGGGTGGCCTGGTCGTTCACGGCATGGCCAGCAAGAAAGTGCCATATGACGAGATGCCCTCCCGGCTTGACGGCCCCGAGCGACCCGCCACCGGCGCGGTCCTGCCGGCCTCGATGACTCCGCCTTGCACCGGCCAATCGACTGCTCCGAAACCTTCTCGTTCCGCGCCGCCTCAGCGATCGACATCTCCTCAGACAAGATCGCCAACACTCTGGCTTCTTCTCCGGCGGGATCATCGGCGGTCGACCCAATCGCCTCACCTCCTGCTCAAACGCCGATCATGCCTGCACAACCGGTCTGCCAGAAAGTTGAAGTGGAACAGCCGGGCTAATGCCCTGACGCCCCCAATTTGGATCCCCACGCCGCCCGATCCAGGGGGCCGTTTGGGTCCTCACGCCGCCCGATCCAGGGGGCGTGAACGAGAAAGTGGGGCGTCAGCGAGAGCGGGACCAGCTGTCGACTGGGTCGGGATGTTTGCCGGGTCGACGCCGCCCTTCGACAGGCTCAGGGCGCATTTACCGCTTCTCGGATGCCGCCGAACCTCCCAGCTACCGCCGGTTGGCGGGATTGGCCGCGAGGTCAACGGCGGGCGATGCACCACCGAGCAGATGTTGCATCGAGCGGGTGACGAAGTCCGCGCGTTCCTCCTCCGAAAGCCCCTCGAGCCCGAAGCCGGTGTAGATCGTGTCCGTCGTGACCGTGACCGCACCCTCCTCGTAGGCGAGCTGGCTGCGCGCCCAGTCTGTTGGGGTTCGGCGCGGAACCCTCTGGAGGCCCGGCCACCGTCCAGCCGCCCAGGTCGGTCTCGAACGAGGTCTCAGTGACGACACGCTGCGTTCGCGGAGATCGACACGTCATCGAGGAACACCCCTAGACCCTGTGTCGCCCAGTCGGAGACATAGCTGATCGACAGCTCGACCTGCTTGCCGGCGTACGCGGGTCAGGTCGATGACCCACTCCTCGGAGCCGGCCGAGGTCCCCGTCGCCGCGTTCCAGGTCGCCGGTGGTCCCGGTGGGCGAGCAGTCCGCGCCCTGGTAGTGGGCGAGGAACGGATGCAGCTCGTGCCAACCCTCCGGGCAACTGTCGCCGGTGTCGGTGTCAGTGTGGCCGTTGACCTCCGGCAGCGTGGTCCACGTGTCGGTGCCGACCTCGTGCGCCTCGACGAACAGGAAGTCCCAAGCCAACTCCGTCTCGTAGGAGGTGAAGAACCGAAGCTGCCCGGCGGTGGCACCGGTGAGGTCGACCGTGCGGGTCAGCCGCTTGTACGAGACGTCGGCCTTCCCGCTGAACAGATGCCAGTCTCCGCTGTGCGGCTCGAAAGGCGCGGCGCCCGGCCGGGCCCAGTCGACCGGGCCGAGTTCGGCCCGAACCACGGGAACTCCGCCGGCGGCAGGAAGCTCGACCTCGGCAGGAACGACGCGGTATGGTCCTGGCTCTCGTCAAGGGTCGGCGTCCCACCCGGTGTACGGGTCGGCGATCCCGGTCAGCGGATAGGTGCTGCCGTCGGCGGAGGTGCCGCCATTGTCGACGTAGTTGTAGGCGCCCAGCCAGTACTGCTGGAAGTCGTTCAGCACCGGCAGGCACGGATATACGTTCGGCGTGGTGCACTCCGGCGGGGTGAACGGGTTGTAGAAGTAGGCACCATTGTCCGCCTGGGCGAACTGCGCGTACTTGCCGCTGACCAGCGCCTTGCCGCCCTCGTTGAGGTAGTCGCGGACCGACAGCTCGATGTCCAGCGCGGCCTTCATCGTGGTACCTCCCACCTGCCCGGGCGCCCGCAGGATGATGTCGTCCCCGGTCTCCCACAGCACCGCGTCGTAGTGCGACAGCACACCGAGGTGATGCGGGGCCTTGCGGCCCTGGGTGTCGAAGTCGTAGACGTCGCTGGTGCGTCCGGCCGCAGTGAGCGCCGCCGCCATCTCGTCGGCGTACTTCGCACTCGTGAAACCGGGCTGTGCCGGGCTGATGCCGGTCACGTCCTCGACCGCGAGGATCAGCACCTCGCCGCCGATGTCGTCGTGCACCTGTGTAGGTGAAGTGCTCGCTGGTCACCTGGCCCGCTCCGCGCTTGCGCCCGCTGAACCACACCTCGACCTCGTCGCCGGCATCGGTGCCGGTGACCGTACCGCGCAACTCGGCGTAGTAGTCGTCGTGGGTGTCGCCGTACCGCTCACCGCCCTTCCACTCCTCGACGCCTGCCGAGTGGGTCTGACCGCCGTTGACGGAATAGTGCATCTGCACATCGCTCAGGGCACGCTTCGCGATCGTGGCAACCGGCTGCTCGGTGCCGTACGACACGTTGAACGGGTCGATGACGAAATCCGGCGTGGATTCGCCGACAACCGAGACCGGGTCATCGGGATCGAGCGCCGATCGACCGACGGCGAGTGCGAACGGGATGTTCTTTTCGAATTCGGCCTGAATCAGTTCCTCATCGTCGGGGAAGTTGAAGCCGCTGACGCAGTCCTCGGGATCCCACTCGTCGTCGGGGTCGGAGTGCCGAGACGGTCTGACAGGTGGTCATCTCAGGGGTGAAGCCCAGGGTGCCGTAGCGCACCGTCATGTGGGTGTCGGTGTCGCCATTGGTGGTGTAGAGCTCTGCCGAGATGTCGGGGTCATAGCCCGGGACCGCGGGGTCGGCGTCGTCGCCTGCCATCGCCTTGTAGATCTCGTCGTCCGGTGTGGGCGTGCTGACCTGCCAGCCGACGCCGTAGAGCAGCAGTTCGGCGGCCGAGTGGTAGTTGATGAAGAACTCGAAGCCGATCCGCCGGAACAGCCCGTCCAGCGCCTTGGTCTCCGGTTCAGAGTTCGCTGCCGGTCCCCGGTAAGTCTCGCTGGAAGGGTCAGGCGAGGAGCCCTCGTTGTCCCAGCCCCACTTGTAGGAGTAGTTGCGGTTGGGGTCGACTCCGTCGACAGTGGTGATCTGATCGTCGCCGTTGTTGTCGGCAAGGTTCTTGCGCCACAGCCGGTTGCCCTCGGTGAACGTGTAGTCGTACCCGTCCGGGTTGGCCACCGGGACGAACCACAGCTCGGTCCGGTTGACCAGGGTGGTGATGGCGGGGTCCTTGCTGTAGTTGTCGAGGACGTAGTGCAGCAGGCGGCGGGTCATTTCGACCGTGATCCACTCCCGGGCATGCTGCGCGCCCACGTACGCGGTGGACGGGCGGGAGCCATCGGCGACCTGCTTCGCGTTCCTGGTGACCTTGACCGCGAGAATCGGCTTGCCCTGGACCGTCTCGCCGATCTTGACGACCTTGGTCAGCATGGGGTACTGAGCGGCGACGGCGTTGATCTCGTCGCGGATGCCTCCGGGCTCGCTGTAGGAGCGGTAGGCGTCAAAACCCGCCGCTGCCTGCTCGCGCAGCACCTGCGAGCCCGCCTTGCCGCCGATCCGCTTGACCTCCAGCTTGACACCCTTAGCCGCCAACCGGGCAGCCTGACGCCCGGTGAGCACCGTTTCCACCTTCGTGGCGCTGCCGTCGGCTTCCTGGGTGATGTCCTTCGCGTCGACACCGACGCTCCGCAGCTCATCGAGCTGTTTCGGGGTCACCGTGCCTTCGTAGACCTCGAAGTTGTCCCGGTCGCTGGGGTCGGGCTGCTTGGCGTAAGCCGGGCCCGCTGTCAGTGTGACGACCACCGTTGCGGTCACGGCAAACACGAGCGCGCAGGCCCGTAGTCTCGATCTCATTGCTCCCCCGATCGGTTCGGGCCCGCGATCCCCCCAGGCACCATTGCGCAGCATGCCGTCTCGGGCCCGGATTGGTCAATGGGAAACGCCGTTGACGAGGTCTAACTGAGTACGAGCTGGCGACCTGGAGTCTGTCCGGTCCCAGAGGGAGTTGACCAGTCCACCTTCCTCGCGTTGGCCTTGCTGGTGGTTAGTACTCGTTCTGAGGGCTCGCGCGTCGCGCGATCAGGGGCGCACGAACACCTTGATGGCGTGGCGCTTGTTCATGGCCTGGTAGGCGTCGGCTCCGCGAGCGCGAGCTCGAGTCAGCTCAGGATTTCCTGACCATCGCTAGGGCACGTTTTCAGCGAGTGGCTTGGGAAACCGGCCGCTGGCCCACCAGTGCCTGAATCACCGCGAACGCCAGCGTGCTGCTCCATTCCTGGGCGTCAGGCAGCCCGGGTCGCGGGCGAGCCGCCCAGCGCGCTTTCACGGTGCTCACCCGGACACCTCGATGGTTTGCCGCAGTATCATCGGCATGCTCAAATTCATGATCAATTAAGTCGAGGGGTGGCTGGTTCGACTGTTGCGGCGATGGCCGCGCCCAGGTGAGACTCGGCGGTCGGCTCTCGATCAGCCACTGAACATTGGACGTACGCGACGACGATGTGGTCGCTAACATGACGGCCTCCTTGATTCAGCCACCAGGCTGACTCATGCAGCCCGTGCCGCGTAACCTCCGAAGCGCAATCTGTGGACATCTAACCTCGCTGTCTCCGAGGGTTCGCGGGCGAATAGCCGCCGACGGTTCGGGGTAGCTGTGGATTGGCGTCGCTGGAGCCAACCATGAACACTCAAGATCGTCGATAGGCGGCGTCATCCGGACCTCGCAACTGTGTGCCGCCACGCCGACGGTGGTCGTCTTCCGCCTGGAATAGTCCCGCTTTGGCGTGATCGGCATTGCTGTCTCGACTTCCGTGGCAGTACCGCGCACTGCGGTTGTTGGGATGGAACCGGCTGAAAACGTCACCCTTCGCTCTAGCGACCTGCACTCCGGGTTGGGGCAGGGCCTGGGGTTCATCGGGTCTGGAGACTCACCCTCCTCGATATGAGTCCCGCACTTGAGGCAATGAACGGTCCGACCGTAGGTTCGGCGCCACCGCCTGTTCTCATCGACTATCCCGTAGATGTCCGACGTCGGGACGACGACTGGTTGTGGCGGATCAGGAGGTTCAGGCGGTACCTCGTCGTCGGCCATGATGATCTCCCCGAGTTGGACTGACGTTCTGGAACAGCCTACTGGCGAGAAACCCGCCCAATGCTTGTTCGCAAAGGGGGCTACTTGTGTGGCTTTGTCTCTCCATCAGACGGCTCCGTGGTAACGCGAATCCCCTCATCTTGGAGCCGCTTCGCCACTTTCTGCGCTATCTCGTCCGAGTCAACCGTTACGTTCACCGTGACCTGTGGAGCAGGCGGGGGCTCCGGCTGAGGAGGGTGGAGCATGACGTAGGTCTGGTAGATCATCAGCAAGATCACGATGCAGTCCGAAACCGTGATGTTGGTCTTGGCCACCAATATCCGCAGGAGTGCGAGGATGCGAGTTCCTTCGAGCTGGGCCTCGACCTTCTCGACGACGAGCGTGTCAGTCGCCGTACCCATGTCACTCAGCACCCGCAGCTCGTCATCGGTCAGTGGGTTCTGTACCAGCTCTTCAACCACCTGAGCAAGTGCGGCGTGGGGAGGCATGATGATGCGAGTGCGGATCGTCTGGGGACGGACAACCGCATGCTGAGCGGCTTGGTTGGCGACAGTCACGTGGTTACCAGGCCCGACGATGTGGGACACAGCTGGAAAGACTACTTGACAGTCCTGGGTCGTCTTTACCGATATTCGCATGACCTACCGCTGCCTGACTAAGTGCCTGACAACGACCCCGCTGCGGACCATACTGACCCGGTCTGGCTGACGACCTGTCGGCCGGTCAGATCGCCACCTTTCAGGCGTTGGCGCATCGTCAGCCCGACCGGCGAAGTCCACCGGTCGGGCCCAGGACCCACCGTTAGGAGCGAGTCCGTGACAACGTTTCCGATTCGGTCCGAGCAGCAGATCGCCGATAAGTACGGACTCAGCGCTCCAGAACTTGCGGAGGCTACCTCGGCGTGACCATGTAGTAGGTGACGTGGTCTGGCTCGCTAGGCGTGGTGAGCGACTGCCAACCCGCGGGTCCGGCTGTACCCGTTGGGACGGTTCGTAGGTGGATGACCGTCGTGCTGGTCACGCAGTGGCCGGCGCGCAGCACATCGCTGTTGCTCTCCGGATCGCTGGGGAGCAACGCCTTGTCGGTTGCGTTCGGGCAACGCGCGGGATCCTCCAGATAAGCGGCCTCGCTGATGCCGAGGATCCTGGGGAAGAAGGAGATCGCCTTGTGCTGCGGCCCGCTCCCCCCATCGTGAATATGCCAGTTCGGCGGCAATTCCGCCGCACTGGAATCGGCCAGCGCGACGCCCTGCCCGCTCATCGCCGCCAACGCAACAACCACAACGCCCACAAACCACTTCCTCATCTGAATCACTCCCTTGACTCGGGCTGGACACGTAAAGCGTGGCTGTGGACGGTTTCAAGGCGCCTACAATTCGGTAAATCGCGGCGGAAGACTCGTCCCGCTCGAGCTGTGAGTGTCCGCCCGTCGGCGGGGGGCGCGCTGTACAGCGTGTCGTTGCTTTGCTGGCTCGTCAGAGAGGTGTGCCGTGGACTTTCGGATTCTCGGTCCTCTCCACATCAGCCGAGACGGCCAGTCAGCTGGGCCTGGGCGGGCGCCGCCAGAAAGTGGTTGTCTGCCTGCTTCTTCTTCACGCCAATGAGGTCATCTCCGCCGAGCGGATCATCGACGTGCTGTGGGGCGAGGCCGCGCCGGCAACGGCTCGCAAGGCGCTTCAGGTCTATATCTCCCGGCTGCGCCGGATACTCGGTGCCGGAGTGTTGGAGACGCGTGCTCCCGGATACCTCATTCGCGTCCAGGACGGCGAGCTCGACGTGCAGCGCTTTGAAAGGTTGGTCGCGCAGGGCAAGCAGGCGCTCGCCACGGGCGACCCTGGTCGCGCCGCCGCGTTACTGCGCACGGCGCTTGTCCTCTGGCGGGGACCAGCCCTGGCCGATGTCATGTATGAGCCATTCGCGCAGGCCGAAGCTGGACGACTTGAGGAGCTGCGGCTGTCCTGCTTGGAGGAGCGAATCGAGGCAGATCTTGCGCTCGGGCGACATGCAGATCTTGTCGGCGAACTCGAAGTCTTAACCGAACGTCACCCTTACCGTGAGCGGTTGAGCGGTCGGCTCATGCTGGCTCTCTACCGCTCCGGGCGCCAGGCGGAGGCATTGGAGGTTTACCGGCGGTCACACGGCCGCTTGGTCGACGAGCTGGGCATCGAGCCTGGTCCGGAGCTTCGCTCGCTCGCCAGCCGCGTGCTCAACCAAGATCCCAGTCTCGGCTGGACAGCCCCACCAGCCAGTCCTGGCGGGCTGATCAAGCCAACCGGGCCTTCGTGGGCCGGAAGCAGGAACTCGCAGACCTCTGGCAGCGGTCTAGACGACATTCAACGGGGCCACGGCTCGCTGTTCCTGATCAGTGGCGAGCCAGGGATCGGCAAGACCGCGCTAGCTGAGCAGTTCGCCGTACACGTCGCCGAGCAGGAGGCTCGGGTGTTGTCCGGTCACTGCTGGGAATCTGGCGGTGCCCCGGCATATTGGCCCTGGGTGCAATGCCTGCGCGTCCTCGTGCGCGAATCGGAGCCCGGCATGCTCGCCACCCAACTCGGCGTAGGCGCCGCGGACCTTGCCGAGATCGTCCCCGAATTGCGTGAATATGGCCCCGACCTGCCGCGGCCGCTCTCCGCCGACGCGGAAGGCCTGCGTTTCCGACTCTTCGACGCGGTCTCTACCCTGTTGCGCGAGGAGGCTCGTACCAAGCCGATCGTGCTTGTCCTGGAGGACCTGCACGCGGCGGACGCCTCGTCGCTTCTGCTGTTGCGTTTTGTGGCGCGGACACTCACCGACTCGCGCCTGCTGGTGATCGCGACAACACGTAGCAGCGACCGGGCAGCGACCGAGCCGTTTGCCGGCACCCTGGCGGAGCTGGCACGAGCCCAGCGGTTCCACCACATTCGCCTTGGCGGCCTCTCTCGGGACGACGTCGCTGAGCTCGTCGCCGCTACCGGTGACGTTGCCGCGCCTGAGGAGCTCGTCGACAGGATCTACGCGCGGACTGACGGCCACCCTTTCTTCGTCGGCGAGCTCGCCCATCTGCTCGCGACAGATTCCGACCTCAATGTGCTGCCACAAGGAGTCCGCGCGGTGGTATCACAACGGCTGGACCTGCTCTCTGCGGAGTGCAAAGGGCTGCTCACCGTGGCGTCCGTCGTAGGCCGTGAATTCGGCATCGACGTTCTCGCGACCGCGAGCGGTGTTGAGCCGGCACATGCCGTAGGTCATCTCCAGGAAGCCCTCGCCATTAGCACGCTCTTGGCGGTGCCAAGCACCCCGGGCCGCTACCGTTTCGCACACGAGATCGTCCGCGAGGTGCTCTACAACGGACTGCCAGCGCCTCGCGCGATGACTTTGCACCGTCGGGTGGCAGAAGCACTTGAGTTGATCTACGCGGCCGAACTCGATCCGCACGCCGCCGAGCTCGCCCACCACTTCGCTATGGCTGCCCCCGTCGGCACCGCGAGCGAGGCCGTTCGGTATGCCGCTAGGGCAGCCGAACGCGCGCGGGACGAGCTCGCGTACGAGGAGTCCGTGCGTCTTTTCACGATGGCTCTGCGTTCGCACGAATCTCAGCCTGACGCCGACGCAGAAACCCGCTGCGAGTTACTGCTGGCTCTCGGTGGCGCGCAGACGATGGCCGGCGAGACGGCCTCGGCCCGGCATAGCTTTCTCAGGGTGGCCGACATCGCTCGACAGTCGGGCTCGCCCGACATGCTCGCTCGTGCCGCGCTCGGCTACGGCGGGAGGTTCGTTTGGGAGCCGGAGCACGAGTTCACCCAATCGCTCACCACATTGCTTGAGGAGGCACTAGGCGGGCTCCCAGAAGACAGCCTGCTGCGGGCGAAGGTGCTCGCTCGATTCGCGTGTGCTGCCGTCAGCTACCGGGGCGGTCCGGTTGAGGCGCGCGGCGCCAACTCCAGGAAGTGCGCAGCCGTGAGGCAGTGGAACTTGCTCGCCGCATCGGGGATCCCGCGACCCTGGGTTCGGCGCTCATGGTCAGATTCCTCATTTTGTGGGGGCCTGATCGTTTGGACGAAATGCTGGCCCTCGCCGATGAGATCGTCGCGGTCACAGAACAGGCTGGAGCGTGGGAGGACTTGGCCGACGGGCTGGCCGTTCGCTACGAAATCCAGCTCACGCGCGGTGAAGTCGGTCAAGCGCGTCGGGACCTGGAGCGCCACATCCGTTTAGCTGAGGAACTGAAGCTGCCCTCTCACTCTTGGCACGCGGCCGTGCATCAGGCAGAGCTCATGTTGCTCATGGGACGGTTTACCGAGGCTGCGGCCTGCATCGATCAGGCGCTTCGCCGCGGCGCAGCGCATCCGGCCGAGGCGATGCAGGCGGCGGTGTTGCAGCGCTTGCTGCTCTTTTTGGAACGGGGAGGTGGGCTCGAAGAGCTGCGGCTACCGCTGGAACGCATGGAGGCCGACCGCCCAGACGATGCGATCTATCCGGCTCTGCTTGCCCGGCTCGATTGCGAACTAGGGCAGGAGCGGCAAGCACAAGCGAGGCTCGAAACTCTGGCCAGGGACGGCTTCGGCGCCGTGCGGCGGGATATGGCTTGGCTGCTGGCGATGACGCTGCTGGCCGACGTCGCGGCCATCGTGGGAAACGCGGAGCAGGTCAAGACGCTGTACGAGTTGTTGCGGCCGTATGCCGCGCTCGTCGCCGGGTCGGACCACATCCGCATCGGATCCGTGTCGCGATACCTCGGCCTCCTCGCTGCTGCCCTCTCCCGGCTCGACGAAGCAGCCCTGTTCCTTCAGGAGTCAGCGGAAGCGGACGATCGGATAGGCGCCCTGCCCTGGAGCGCGCACGCGAAGGCCGATCATGCTCGAGTTCTTTTGGTCGGGGTGCGCCCGGAGACCGCGAAGCAGCTGGCGACCTTCTTCGGGAGGCACTGGCGACCTACCAGGAGCTCGGAATGACCGTTGCTGCAGGCAAGGTCACCGCCGAAGTCCGTTAGGAGCCCTCACGCAGGTCGACATCGAACGGCCGCCGAGACTCAGAGGTGCCAAAGGGCTGCCCGGACACGCGCTCGACGGTCACCCCGCAGCGCTCGAAAATGATGACGGCGACAGCAGTCCCAGGCAGCAGCAACGCCGAGACGCCGTGCTGAACGACGACTCTTGCGCTCTACACGCCGGCTCCAGATCCATCCGGATCTCGCATCCTGTCGACTGCGGATCATCCTGCTAGCACCGAGCCCCTCGGGCGCTTCAAGCAAGTCCACCCGACCCGGTGCGCAAGATCAATGACTAGCCGACGGCGGCTGACAGCCTAACCGCGAATCTCGAGTCCAGCACCTCGCCATCTGCCGGGTGCTCGCACTCGCAGCAACATGACGGCCGCGTCTGTTGTACGTGGCGATAGCACTCTCGCGACGAGGTCGGCAAAACTTGCAGTGGTTCCCGTTCCCCCACCAACGGCTTCAGTGTCCAGATCACGCCAAATCCACGGCCACATGGGCGCGACCTTTGCCACGAATCACAAGGGCAAGCCGATGGTGGCAGCCGACGTCTCATCGACTTCGTCAGCCAACGAGTGCGTACGTCGCGCAATGTTGCCGACTGCTGGGCCACAATCTTGATGGGCGGCCTCAGCTCCAATATCGAGCACCCGTAGGCGTGTGGCCGGCCGTACCCTGCTGGCGATCACTCTGCCGCTAACTTCAGCTGGCCGGTGTTGGCTTGCGGATCATCGGCGCCGTTATCTGGGGCATCCGACGTACCGGTCACCTGGCGACGCGCAAAAGCACCTGACCAGCCGAGGTCGTATCGCTATTGGCTCCACGTCAATCCGGGAGGACGCTCAGCCGCACCTCCCGGTCAGCTGAAAGCGGACACGCCAACATCCCTGTAGGCGGACACGACATCTCCTTTCTCGCGGACAGCTGATCTCCGTTTCCGTGACAGCGGGCCGGCCGTGTCGGTCCAGAATTTGGGGTCCCTCGGGGCAAGGCTCGAGGTCTCTTACCACTCACGAGCTGCCGCAGCGGAGGGACTGTGCCCAAGAAATCACCGCCGCGAGGCTACTCACTGTCGACGACGCGCTCGCACAACTGCCAGCCTGCCTCCGCTGATCCGGGAGGTTGGACAAGCCTCGATGGCCGCGCTGGTAGGGTCGTTGCCCCTAGGTGCTGGGATCAGATCATCGGCGACCTACCTACGGGCATCACCCGGCGATGAGTCGCCAGCTCGGGAGTATCCCGCCGCAGACATCTCAACCCGGCCGAGTCGGCCCGGCCGGGCATGATGCTCACCAATGCGATCAGACATCCGAGCGCAGCGAATGCCGACGCTCTTCAAGCCCAGCCCGCGCAAGCCTCTGGGCCGCGCTCGTAGTTCCGCGAGCCGACCGGTTTCCGGGCGCGCGGCCGCGACGCTTAGCGTGTCAATGAGGACTGCCATCGGCTGGCGTGGCCGGGTCTACGTCAGCCAGGTTGATGACGACGTCTGGATCGGCGGCGACACGGTGACTGGCGTGACCGGGATAGTGCACAAGTAGAAGACACTGGCAGGCTCATCGAATGAACGATCGACACCGCATCCTGGTCCGCCGCCCGTCGGCCCGGCTCGAGGCCGGCGAGCTGACCCATCTGCAGCGTTCGCCGGTCGACCCGGACTTGGCTCTGGCTCAGTGGCAGGGCTATGTCGCCGCGTTCGCCGACCACGACTGGGCCGTGACCGAGATCGCGCCGACGGACGAGCATCCGGACGGGGTGTTCGTCGAGGACACTGTGGTGATCTTCGACGATCTCGCGGTGATCACCTCGCCTGGCGTGGCGTCGCGGCGCGGTGAGGTCGACTCGACCGCGGCCAGTCTCGACGGGATCGGCCGGCTGGCCGTGGCACGCATCGCGCTGCCGGGAACCCTCGATGGCGGTGACGTGCTCAAGATCAGCCGGACCGCCTATGTCGGGCAGGGTTCGCGTACCAACCCAGAGGGCGTGGCCCAACTCGCCACATTGATCGAGCCGCGCGGGTGGCGGGTCGTCCCGGTGCCCGTCACCAAGGTCTTGCACCTGAAGTCCGGGGTGACCGCCCTGCCGGACGGCACGGTGATCGGCTACGAGCCGCTCGTCGACGATCCGCTCATCTTCCCGACGTTCCTGCCAGTGCCGGAGGAGCACGGCGCCGCCATCGTCGACCTCGGCGCCGGCGTGGTGATCATGTCCGCCGACGCCCCGCGCACCGCCGACCTGCTGCGCGGTCGCGGCCTGCAGGTGGTGACGGTGCCGATCACCGAGTTCGAGAAGCTCGAAGGTTGCGTCACCTGCCTGTCCGTCCGGCTTCGCCGGCTGGCGGGCGATTCAGTCGTCGGCGTGCCGCGGCAGGATGAGGACCTGGACGGGTGAGTGCCAGATCTGCTTGCCGGCCCGGGACCGAGGAACACCTGGGCAAGCGCGCTCACACTCGACGAACCGAGGGTCAGCAGCTGGCTGAGACGGAAAAACCTCAACAAGGTGTCGATGATCATCAGCAGCAACATGAGATCCGTCGCCATCCGCACATCGTTCTTGGCAATCACCTTCAGCCAGTGCCAGATGCGGTACCGCGCAGACGTGTCTCGATCTCTGCCGGCTCGAGGTTCTGCTCCTGCGCTTCCTCGACTACCTCGGTAAGGAGCTGTATCGCCTCATCCGTTGGAGAAGTCGTTAACACTTCCCACGCCAACTGCACCGGGTGAGGAGGCATCATCAACCGACGGCGCTGCTTTCTAAGACGTCCCAAGTTCGTTGCGCCCCCAGCTGATAACTGTGTCCCATCAGAACGACCTCGCGAGATGATGGCGCTCAATCTCATCGACGGTGTCCCCCACGTGCGTCTGCTTCCCGGCTGACGCGCGTTGCTTGTCGATCCGCCCCAGCGCATTGCGGTTCAACTGGTCCTCGATGTGATGGTTGCCCCAACTCACCTGCGGTCAGGTGTTGAGCTGATCAGGGTGCGGGCGGCGCCTGTGGCGACGACGGAGATGTCAGCGGCGGTGTACCGGCGGGCGCAGATGCGGTCGGAACAGCAAGGCGTAGCCACTGCACTGCCAGGACAGACTAGGTCACGTTTGCAGACAATAGCTTGAGCAACCGGCCGCTGGCCCAGCAGCGCCTGAATCAGCGCCAGCGCAAGCGCGGTACTCCACTCCCGGGCATCGGGTAGTCCGGGTCGTTGTGTGGCGGCCCAACCTGCCTTGACCAAGCTCACCCGGACGCCTCGGTGGTCCAGCACTGCAGCCGCGGCATCGTTGGCATCCTGGTCAGTCAAGTCCAGCGGCGGCTGGTTGGGCTGCGGAGGCGAGGACCGTGACCAGGTGAGGCTGGGCGGCCGGCTCTCGATCAGCCACTGAACGCATGACGTACGCGACGATGTCGTGGTCGTCGACATGTCAGCCCCCTCTGGTCGGCGCTGACCAAAGGATGACTGATGTAGCCGTCGTCGCGTAACCTCCTCGAGGTCAATCTGTGGATATCTCAAATACGCTCGCTGGCTTCCGGAGCGACACGGCCACCGACGACGACATGGCACACACCAGGGGTTGCCTGTATGCGGTCGCGTTCGTGCTCGGGTGGATACTCCAGCCATGAGTTGGGGTTTCAGGAAGCAGAACAAGCTGGGCCCACTCGGGTTGAACCTATCCAAACGGGGGGCCAGTGTGAGCGGCAAGTTTGGCCGATTCTCCACGAACACCCGCACCCGCAGGCTACGGATCGCCCTGCCGTTAGGCGGCTGGTGGCATTCCCGATCACTGTCGCCGCGGACAAGAAGCCGACGCTGAGACGAAAGGAGCCCCGGGACGCTCCTCGGGCTCTGTCATCCCAGACTAAGGACGACCCGACTCTGTGCATCTGAGCGTGTTTTGTGACGGACTGATGAGCGCTACCGGGGGTGAGATACCTTGAATTAGGCGGTCCCGGTTCGCGTTGCAGTACTCCCGGGACGTCGATGCCCGTTGCGAACTACTCAGACTTGTCCCGGCTGACGAGCTTGAAGAATGTGCTGTCCTCGCCGCTGCTCTTCTGCTCCTGATAGAGCAAGGCTAGGTTGTTGTCGTCGAACGCATCGAACCAGTCGTCCCAGTCGATGTGCTCCAACTCGTCCTCTCCGGCGCCGCCCGGGAAGTCGAAACGGAGCACGCCGGGCGAGTCCTTCGAGCGCCTCCTGCGGACAGCGGCCGGCGAGCCGTCATGCTCCTCCACCCACCGACGGATCTCGTCGCGATTGGTGGTTGTTCGAGTTTCAGAAGCCATAACGGGCCACGTACCCCGATCAGCACGAACTCAATCCGCCGAGGAGAAATGGGATCACCCAGCGACCGGCGAAGTCCACCGGACCGGCCTAGGCCCGACGACGCGACGGCCCCACCAGACTCGCCATGACCCATGACCTGGCGGCCGGAAGGGGCCTAACTCGTGACCTACGCCGATACGTCAGTAGATCTCAAGAACCAGGTCCTCGAAGGGCAGACGCCCGCGTACGATCCTCTAGGTCTGCGTCGCGGTCTTTGATCGCCGGCCTACGCCAGAGGGCCACCGCCAGCACCGCCAGCCACAAGAAATAGGCGCTGAAGCCGATGCGCTCGAAGAGCCCTAAGAGCGGTGTTGGTTGTCCTGCGTTGGCCTCCGGTACGTACGAAAAGCCCAGCGCGAAGAACCCCACGACCAGCCCGAGGCTCACCAGCGAATAGATCCGGAACCTCTTTCCAAGTGCTGCGGCACCGAACCCCATTGCCACCAGCCAGCGAAGGATGCCCACACCAACAAGGGCGAGGTGCGCAGCAATGCTTGCCTCCCCGAAAATCATCCACAGCGGGATCATGGCAGCGGGCACGATCATGACTGCGCCAATCACGCGGAGCGAACGGCTGCCTTGAGCCGATAGCCAGATACCGATACGCGGCGAGCAAAACGCTGTCGACCCACCCCTGCCAAGGATCCAGCAACGAATTGCTGGGAGTGCCGGTAAAATGCAGTTCGCTGATAGCGTTCGAGATCCGGCTATAGCCCTCCCATCGCAACGCGGCCAGCTCATGCCAGCCGATGTACACCAGCGCTGATAGCGGACCGCAGACGAGCAGCACCATTCGTAGCCGGTCTCCGGTCTTGGTGATGGGGGCCGGCGGCCGCGTCGGCGCCCCATGGTTCGCGGTTGACATTCGCCATCACCTCCACATATCGAACGTCACAGAATGCAAATGGTGGTGTCAGGGCGATTCGGCCTCAGCGGCCAGGCCCAATGGCATCAACTGGCTGACGGGGTTGATCTCCTCCAAGAACGAATTCGAGTGCTCGAGATAGGCCCACGCCTCAGGGTGGAGCAGCACTCTTGCCCTCTTTGTTAATCAAACTCTCCGGTGTTGGTCGAGGAGTAAATTCGAAGCTGAGAGACCTCCGAACCGAACGTGGATAGGCGTTTTCCGGCCGCCCTGACGGTGGTGATCGTTACGTGGGCTCTGGCCAGCTGGCACCAGCTGATCTCCCGGCAGCTGATGCGATGGCCATTGGGACCAATTCCCCTAGGCACACCACGACCGATCGTTCAGTGTGGCTCCTGGAGGTGTCAGTATGAAAGTCACGATCGTGTACGAAAGTATGTTTGGTAATACCCATGAAGTTGCGCAGGCGATCGGCGACGGCGTTCGAGAGGCACATCCGGATGCTGACGTCCAGTGTGTTCCTGTCGGAGAGGCCTCGGCCGAGGTCGGCTCGACGGACCTGCTGATGGTTGGCGGCCCTACTCATATCCGCGGCATGACGACAGGGCTCAGCCGCAAAATGGGAATCAGCGGCGAAGAGAAAGCCGAAGCCAAAGGCGAGCCGACGCACGAGCTCGAGCCGGATGCCGAGGGACCTGGTTTGCGGGAATGGTTCGACGACCTCCAGAAAATCGGAGACGGCAAGAAGGCCGCCGCATTCGACACCCGCCTCGACTCACGGATGGCTGGTGGAGCGGCCCATGGGATCGCCCGCCGACTGCGCAGGCACGGCTACGAGCTCTTGAGCGGTCCGGAGGGATTCGTCGTGGAAGATGCGTACGGGCCGCTTCGCGCTGGCGAGATTGAGCGGGCGAAACAGTGGGGAGCTCAGCTGGTCCAAGCGAGCGCCAGTCGGTCAGATTGATCCTTCACCCAACCTGTTGACCATTAGCGCTGAGGGCAGCGGGTGTCGGCAATCGCCCAGGCCATGGCGCCGAAACGGGTCGCCCAGACCATGGCCATTCTCAGAACGAGTTCGATATCGATTTGGCTTTCTCAGATGTGAGGGCCATCGCCAAAACCCAAAGCCAAGAATCCGACCCGTGCGGGTTTCGAGCCTGATGTCGCGACTCAACGTCAAATCTCCAACCAATGCGGAGTTTGAATTCGAGGGACCAGTAAGTCGGCGGTGGCCTCCGGCGCGCGGGTGACGGGCGCTGACTGGGCGGAGACGGCCATGGCCGCCGACCTCGACACGGTCGAGCGCGTCAAGACCACGGCCACCGTCGATGACGATGTCGTTCTCGTACACTGGCCCGCGACCTGGCCGAGGTGGTCGGTCCAGAGGTGAGCGCCGCATCGCCGCATGGTCGGTTCCGGCCGAGAAGCTGGTCGAGCACCGGCTGACCGGCATGGACGCGTACGGCCAGCTCAGCAAGGCGAAACCCGCGGCGGCCAGTACGCGAACACCGCTCGATCGGAGTGAGGCTCGGGTGGTGTTGCCGTTCAGCAGCAGGAACAGCTGGTTGCCTCGCTCGCCCTGCCTGGTTAGCTGGTGGCCGGCCTTGAGCCGCATGATCTGCGGCTTCTTGCCGACTCCCATGATCTGCTCAGACAGCGTCCGCTCCAGAGCCGTCTCGACAAGGTCACAAGCGCGTCGCGGTCCCGACCATGCCAGGGAGTATTGGCCCCTTGGGTTCTCGCGGTGATCGCAACTCCACTGATCAGAGGGGTGTTCGAGTGCCGCAAAGATGCTGTCTCCAGAGCGGATGAACGTCGGGTGATTGCCCCGGGGATGGTGCTCACCGTGTTTTCCGTGGGAGCAGATCTGCGAGGCGGGAGTATTCTCGAAAGGTTCCGGGTGTTGCGGGATGCGGAATCGGTCAATACGCGATCAGCGTGCGATCACTGAGCAGGCGCCATGCCTGACCGGCTTGCCGTCGCGACACTGGGAGAAGATCCAACATGTCAGAGCCCGAGCGACCCGACGAGGCCGGCACCGTCGAGCCTGACCGGTGTGTCCACCCGTCGATGGGGGTCGAGGAGGAGTTTCTGCTCGTCGATCCGTCGACTGGACACCCCCTCACGTGCAACCTCGCGGTTGTCGAGGCGGCTGAAAAGCTTGGTGTCCGGCTTCAATTGGAGTTCACCCAGTGCCAGGTCGAGACCACATCGCAGGTGTGCTGGCACACTCACGAACTACGTACGCAGCTGGCCGAGATGCGGTCGGCGGCCGCCGATGCTGCCGCGCAGTGCGGCGCTCGGTTGCTGGCGGTGGGCGTGCCGGTGCTCGGTTCCGCCGTGTTGCCGATCACAGACATTCGTCGGTACCGCACGATAGCGAGCAGGTTCGGATATCTTGCCTGGACGCGGGGAGTCTGCGCGGGCCATGTCCACGTGGGCGTACCTGACCGGGAAACCGCGGTGCAGGTCGGCAACTACTTGCGTCCGTGGCTGCCGGCCCTGCTGGCCCTGACCGCCAATTCCCCCATCCACCGCGGCGTCGATACCGGGTTTGCGAGCTGGCGGTCGATAATGCTATCGCGGTGGCCCTGTTCGGGGCCGCCGCCGTGGTTCGCCTCGGTCGAGCACTACGACGCGGTCGTGGAAGAGATGGTCGAGTGCGGTGTCATCCTCGACGAGGGGATGATCAATTGGGATGTTCGGCCATCGGCTCATCTGCCGACCGTCGAGGTGAGAGTCAGTGACGTCCCCGGGACCGTCGACGAGACAGTTCTGCTCGCGACGGTGGTACGTGCGCTGGTGATGACGGCGTTGCGGTCCATCACCAGGGGCGGGTGCGCCCCGAAAATCACTGCGGAGGCGCTGCAGGCGGGGTACACCATGGCCGCCCGCGAGGGGTTGACAGGGCACGGGATCGATTTGACCTCGGACCTCGTGGTTCCGGCGCCCGACCTGCTCGGACTTTTGGTCTGCCATGTCCGATCCGCCCTGGAGGAACTGGGCGAATACCGCGCGGCTGTGGCGATGCTGTCCGAGGTCGTCCGCTGTGGTAACGGAGCGAGCCGGCAACGCCGCGCCTTGCGCAAACGCAACCACATGAGCGATGTGACTGCGATGGCCGCGCAGAGCACCCTCCAGGTCGGCAGGGCCGCCCCGTCGAGCGGTGCCGACGTCTTCTCTCCGCCGATATGGCGGGACAGCCCGAGAGTTGCAGTGAAGAATGGACTGCCCTGAGGCCGACCGACCGAGCCTGGCCTTCGCACCTCCGCCCGGTGAGGCGGTGGACCCGACGTCTTAGCGTCGGCGTTTGTCGAATGTCAGCCGGATCCGATGGATTCGCACTCCACCGATCAGTGCAATGACAAGCACGCTGCCTGAGTGTGACAGGGCGGATTCCAGCGAGCGTCGCAACGTGGGTGACTTCTGGGCGGCAGACTAGCGGGCGTGTCGGGTCTGCCGGAGACGGACATTGCTCGGGTGCAGCGGTGGTGCCGCGCTAGGGTTCCTGAGCATGTTCGCGACGAGGTTCGAGTTGAGGCGGATGTCGCCGAGCGGCATCTGACGATCGTGGAGTGCCGCGCGCCGTGGCGGGCGGACTTCGGTCCTGAGTGGACGCGGTTCCCGATCGCTCGATTGCGCTATTCGAAAGCCACGCGGCTGTGGTCGCTGTATTGGCGCGACCGCAATCTGAAGTTCCACGAGTACGACCGCGTGCCTGCCTCCGCGAGCGTCGATGAACTGCTCGCGGAGGTCGACCGCGATCCGACCGCCATCTTCTGGGGATGAGCGAAGATTAGGCGCTCGCCACCACGGTTTCGCTGGCGAGCAGATCCGCGGGTCGGGCCCAGGCGAGTGTCTTGCGGGGCCGTTTGTTGATCTCGTCGGCGACGCGAGTGAGCTCCTCAGACGCGACCTGCCGCAGGTCGGTGCCCTTGGGGAAGTAGTCGCGCAGCAGCCCGTTCATGTTCTCGTTTGAGCCGCGCTGCCACGGCGAGTGGGCGTCGCAGAAGAACACCCGAGTGCCGGTCTGCTTGCTGATTTGCTGGTGCATCGCCAGTTCCTTGCCCTGATCCCAGGTCAGCGTGCGGCGCAGCTGGGCGGGCAGTTGTTCCAGCGCGGCGATGAGGCCCTCACGCATCGCTTCGGCGGTCGGCCTGCCGGTCGGGACGTGGATGAGGATCAAGTAGCGGGTGCGCCGCTCGACGAGAGTGCCGATCGCTGACCGGTTCCCGGCTCCCATGATGCAGTCGCCCTCCCAGTGCCCTACCTGGATTCGGTCGGCCACATCTGCCGGACGGTCGGCGATCATCGTCATCGCGGTGAGGCGGCCGCGTCGTTCCAGGCCTTGGACGCGACGCCGCCGGCGTCGCCGGCAGCGCTTGGCCGGGCGGGTAACGGGCGCGTCCGGGTCGTAGATCGCCTGGTAGATCGACTCGGTGCACAGCCGCCGGGCAGGCTGGTCTCCGAACCGTTCGCGCAGTTCGTGGGAGACCTGCTCCGGACTCCACCGCTTGCCTAGCAGGTCCACCACCACGGCCCGCAGTTCGGTATCGACCATCACGCGTCGTGCAGCGGCCGTGCGATGCGTTCGGTCGCGGCCCGGTCCGCACTGCGGGGCAGATAACGGCCGTGATCGTCGACGTTGCGCCGCAGCTCCCTGCTGACCGTCGCCGGGGAACGACCCAACTCTCGCGCGATCTCGCGCACGGTGCGCTTCTCCCGCCGCAGGCCGGCGATCACTATCCGCTCGTCCAACGACAAGTACCGAGGGTGCCGCTCCGGCGGCGTCAGGATGCGCACGGGCGGATAGTGCACCGCCTCGCCCGCCGTGTTTCGGATCGTGCGCCCGAGTCTCCAGCGTGTCCCGGTCCTGCGATTGATCCCGACGATCCCGCACGCCTCGCGATTGCTCACTCCTTGCGCGATCAACCGAACGAACCGATCCTGTATCTCCGTCAGCGCACGACCCGCACCCGTCATTCGGGACCGTCCCATCGCAACCTCCGCCTACCGTCGGGCGTTGCGACGTTTGCTAGATTCCGCCCCCCTTCGCAGGTTCTAGCCGAGCTAGTACAGGATCCCGCTCCGCGTGCGGATACACGTCGCCGCGATGTTGGAAGGACAGCACCTTCGGGTTCAGGATCTCGCCGTCGCGGATCTCGATCGCCCGCCCGATGGTCGGATCGGCCTCCCACGCGGCGCGGCCTGCCAGCATCGTCCGCAGGTGCGGCAGCAGAGCCTCGCTGATCTCCCAGGTGGCCGAGTTCCACAGATACGACGGGCTGTGGTCGACGGCATAGTAGTGCACGTTGTCACCGACCACGAAGCTCGGAGCGGTGAACGAGGTTGGGCGGGCCCAACTGAAGCCCATCCCCTCGTCGCAGGACACGTCGACGATGAGACTTCCCGGCAGGAAGGCGCCGAGGTCCTGCTCGGTGAGGAAGGTCAACGGAGCGTCGATGTCCTGCAGAACGCAGTTGACGACGATGTCGTTCTCGGCCAGGAACGGCGCCAGCGCCACTCGGCCGTCATTGGTGACCGCGCAGATGAGATTGGGGTTGTCGGAATCGTGGTCCAGGTGCACGATCTGCACCGAGTGAATCGGTGAGCCGACGGCAGCGACCATGCGGTTGGTGAGTACCCGAACGTCGCCGACACCGTGCGCGTTGAGCGCCGTCACCGCTCCCCGGGCGGTCGCACCGAAGCCGATGACCGCCGCGCGCAGCCGACGACCGTAGATGCCGGTCGTCCCGATCAGCTCGAGCGCGTGCAGCACCGAGCAGTAGCCCGCGAGTTCGTTGTTCTTGTGAAAGACGTTCAGCAAGAAGCCACCGTCACGGGCCCAGTGGTTCATCGCCTCGAACGCGATCAGGGTCAGCCGCCGGTCGATGGCCAGCTGGGTGATCTCAACATCCTGGACGCAATGCGGCCAGCCCCACACGATCTGACCTTCCCGCATCTCCGCAAGATCACTGGGCTGAAGCTTCGGCAGCACGATGACGTCGCAGTCGCCGAGCAGCCCGTCCCGGGGCAGCAGCCCACCCACGTACGGCGCCAACTGCTCGTCGGCCACGCCGAACGACTCGCCGTACCCGTTCTCCAGGTAGATGTGTTCCCGAAGGTCGGCGTCGATTCGCTGGAAATGCATCGGATGGATCGGAAGCCGTCGTTCGTTCTCCTTGCGAGAATGCGCCACGACGCCGACGGTGAGGAGCGGTCGAGCGTCAGCGTTTCTTGGCATGAAACGCGGTCTCGATGACAGTGGGTTCGCTCGACTTCGCCTTCTTATCGGCTCGCTTTTCCTTGAGCGACTTTCCGGACTTCTTCGACATGGACTTACGCGGTGATTTGTCGGACATCATTGGTCCCTCGATTGGGAACCTGAACGGTCCCGATGCCTCGACGGTACGCCACACATCCAGCTCGTACCCGCGGCGCTCGTCGTCGGCGCGGGGTCTGGTGACTTTGAGCATTGGGATCACTGCTTGCAGATCACGTCCGAAGGTCTGGACCGACCCCGGCTTATGTCCGTTGTCCTCGCACCACAAACGCCAATCGCCGAAATGGTCCGCAATCGGGATCTCGTGACCAATGCCGACCTCGCCGCCGTCGCGTACGAACGCAGCAACCGGGGAGACGAAATCCTGTAACGCCAAGATGGAGTCGGTGGAGGACTTCAGCTCAGTGAACTTCCCCTGACGGGTCAGCCAGTCCAACGTGTCCAACGGCCAGGAGAGAAGCCCGGCCAGCTCGGCGGTCAGCTCCTCAGTCAATGACGTGTTCTC
>CAVUEO010000018.1:0-117075 GCA_963740515.1 uncultured Actinomycetota bacterium | reverse complement strand
TGGCTGTCGCGCCACTAGTGCGATGCCTGGAAGTTGGCCAGGAATGCCTGGGTTCGCTCGTGGCTCGGCCGTCCGAGTACCTCGGCCGGTTTGCCCTCTTCGACGATGTGACCGCCGTCGACGAAGACGACCCAGTCAGCGACGTCTCGGGCGAATGGCACCTCGTGGGTCACCAGCACCATCGTCATGCCATCCCTGGCGAGCTCGCGCATGACGCGCAGCACCTCGCCGGTCGACTCCGGATCCAGAGCGGATGTCGGCTCATCGAAGAGCAGGACCGCGGGTTGCAGCGCCAGGGCACGGGCGATCGCGACCCGCTGCTGCTCCCCGCCGGACATCTTGTCGGGATAGGCCATGCCGCGGTGGGCGAGGCGGACCCGTCGAAGGAGCCCGATGGCTCGCTCCATGGCCTCCTCCTCGGGGACACCGGCCCTGAGCTGGGCGAGCATGATGTTCTCGACAGCGGTGAGGTGCGGGAAGAGGTTGAAGCGCTGGAACACCATTCCGACGGTTTGGCGGAGTTTGGCGAGGTCCTTGCAGAGCATCTGGTCGCCCGAGAAGATCTTCTCGCCTGCGACCTCCATCTCGGCCCGCTCGGGAATCTCGAGCAGGTTCACGCACCGCATCAGCGTCGTTTTGCCGCTGCCGCTCTGGCCGATGATGGCCACGATGTTGCTCTTGTGGACGTTGAGGTGGACGTTGTCCAGGACGAGGCGCCCGTCGAAGGACTTGCTGAGGTTTTCGATCCGGACGACCACCTCGGGTGCGTCGGCAGCGAGTGGCTCGTGCGCGATCGCATCGACATGCGCGATCGCCTCGGCCGCCTCGTTGGCTGGAACCGTCATACCAGGACTCCTTCCTGCTCGAGCAGCACCGCGGCTCGCTTGAAGCGCCGCCTGCGCCGGGGGGTCAACGGAATGCCGGCACGGACCTTGCGCTCCAGCCAGAGCAGGCCCTGCGACAGCGGATAGCAGAGACAGAAGTAGATGGCCGCGATGACGAGGTACACCTCGAGGGCGCGGAACGTCGCTGACGTGATGAGCCGCCCCACGGACATCAGCTCGGCCGCGGAGATCGTCACAAGCAGGGACGTCGATTTCAGCAGGTCGACGAGGAAGGTGTTGGTGCCGGGGAGCGCCAGCCGGAGTGCCTGCGGGAAGATCACGAGCTGGAAGGTGCTGATCCGCCCGAGGCCGAGCGCCTCAGCCGCCTCCTGCTGTCCGGCGTGTACGCCGGCGATCGCGGCCCGGAATGTCTCAGACAGGTACGCCGCGTAGAAGAGGATCAGGCTGAGCGAGCCCGCTGCGACGGCACCCAGCTTGATTCCGATCGAGGCGAGTCCGAAGTAGATGATGAAGATGATCGCGAGCAACGGGATGTTCTTGAAGATCTCGGTGTACAGCGCCGCCGGCACCCGAAGGATCCGACTCTTGCTCAACCTCAACAGGGCAAGTAGCAAGCCGAACACTGCTGCTCCGGCGAATCCGATCACGGTGTACAGGAGGGTTAGCTGCAGTCCCTTCCAGAGCGAGGGCGTGTATTCGGACCAAGGCACATCGAACATGACATCTCCCTAGATGGCCGGTGGGGCCCAGTCGGCCGGGCGATCCACACCCTGGCGGCTCTCAGCCAGGCCAGGCGCCGGCTTGAGGAACTCCTCGGGGTCGCCGCCGTACTTCTCGATCAGCTTGGTCATCTCGCCGCTCTCGTACATCTTGCGGATCTCTGCGGAGATTGCCTCCTCCAGCTTCGGCGACTCCTTGGGCAGGTAGAAGCTAGTCATGTACGGCTGGAAGTACTGGTAGTCAGGGCGTTCCTTGACCTGCTCCGCAGTGGGCGGCGTGAGGTATTGCGTCTCGATCCCCAGGTCCGGCCGCTGCTTTTGGCCCGCGATGATCAGCAGCGGGTCGAGGAAGCCAACGGCGATGCGTTCCGCGCCCAGGTCGTCGAAGACGCCGGTCCCGTCCGGGTACGCGTGCAACTTCGCGCCGGGCACCGCCTGGATCGACTTGACCCAGACATAGCCCTCGACCGTGCCCAGGTCGAGGCCCTCGAGGTCCTCCACCGTCTGGAACTTCTTGCCTGCCTTGACTGCCATCGCAGGCGGTGAGTAATACGGCGGGTCGGTGAACAGGCCCTGCTTCTGCCGCTCGGCGGTCCAGGCAACCCCACCGATGGTGATGTCCACTCGCCGCGTCTGCACGCCCGCTAACATGCCGGCGAAGTCCGCGACCTCCGGCTCTACCTTGAGATCGAGCTTCTCGGCGACGGCGTGCAGGATGTCGCCGTCCAGCCCGACGATCGTGTCGCCCTGCAGGTCCGTGTACGGCGCATATGGCTGCATGGCGACCTTCAGGACTCCCGGCGTGATGGTGTCAAGGTTGGCGGCCTTTTCGGACACGGATACCGGCTCGTCGCCGCCGCATCCGGCTAGGGTCAACAGCGCTGCGCAGACGGCGGCGGTGAAACCTGCGCTCCGCCTCCGCGTGAGACGACTCCTGGACATGGTGGGCCTTCCGTGGGTTGGCGTGGCAACGGGTCAAGACGGTCACCACTATAGGAAGGCCGCACCCTCGCGTCATTGGGCAATACTCACAGCGGAGCTGTCGATCCCGTGCCATTGGATGTACGTTCCGTACAGCGAATCGCGTGCGTGCAGCCGGTACACAGTTGCCCATCCAGGCCCCCTGCCGCCGCAGCGGACCAGGTTGTCACTCCGGCGGTCCGAGCTGGTCGGCAAGGCAGGCGATGTAGAGGGAAAGCATCGCCCGATGGTCGCGCCATGACCGGCTGACGAGTCGCTCGATCTTGTCCAACCGGTACAGCAGCGTGTTCCGGTGGATGTTCAAAGCCTTCGCCGCGGCGACCTGGTTGAAGCCGCTCTCGCACCAGTGCACCACCGTGGCACGAAGCTGCAGCCAGTCGGCCGCCGACCGCAGCCCACCGAGCTCCTGCTCGACCAGCCTGCCGCGGACTCGGTGCCCGATGGCGGCCAGCGCCTGCTGGGCGCGCAGATCGGCGACCCGGAGCACGCTGTCCGCAGGCTGCACTCGGGCTCCGAGCCACAGCGCCTCTGCTGCGTCGCTGCAGCAGTCGCGAAGCTTCTCGACCGTGTCGGCGGGCGGGCTGATGGCCACCCTGAGACGCAGGTTCAGCCCCTCGCGGGCCATCCTGATCGCACGCCGAGCCTCCGACTCGACGTTCCGGACACTGCGGGTGTCGACCGGCGCCAGAATCGCGCACCGACTGGCCGAGCGCCGCGCGACGATGTCCTCGTGCTGGTGGAAGACCGAGCGGAGCACGCGCAGCAGCTCGGGTCCGGTGGCAGCGCCGTCGACATCGAACAACAACACACACCGCGGTAGCAGCAGCCGGAAGCCGAGCTCGGCGGCGCTGGACACCACAAGTTCGGGCTCGACCAGCTCGGGGTCGAAGGCCGCGACCTCATTCACTAGATCCTCGAGGGCGCGCTCACGCATCAGCCTCGAGCGCACCAACGCCGACTCTTTCAGCAGGATCTCCGTCTGCCGCCGCACCACGAGTCCGAACCGGCGCACCTGGCGCGGCGAGCCGGTGATCCCCACGGTGCCGACCGCTTCGTCACCGATCACCAGCGGCAGGGTGATGCCTGGGCGTACACCCCGTAGCGCCCGCGCCTCCTCGGGGTTGTGCCATGCCGGCTCCCGGGTGCGCATCACCTCGATCGACGCCTCGTGGAAGCTGCCGACCCGCGAGGTGTCCCCGCTTCCGATAACCATCCCCTCGGCGTCGGTGATGATCACGTTGTAGCCGATGGCTTCGGTCGTCTCGCCCGCGATCTGTTGCGCGAGCGTGCCTGAGAGCATACGACCCCATCTTCCGTGCAACTTATACGAATCATCCAGCGAACTCAGACGAGAGAGCTCTGGTCCTCTGGGCAAATCGTACAGTGACTCCGCCGAGGCCGGCCCCTAGCGTCGGAACAGGTTGGACAGGTGACGACCGACGCGCATCAACACAAGCAACCGGAGGTGTCTTGACCATGCTCGCGGTGCTTGCAGAACTCCACGCCCTCGAGAGCATGGTGTGCGGCCGATGAAGGTCGTCGTCATCGGTGCGGGCGTCATCGGCCTGTGGTGCGCACGCGCCCTGCTCCGCGAAGGGGCCGAGGTCGTGGTTATCGACCGTGGCGACCGTGCGATGGCCACCCCGGCAGCCGCTGGGTGGGTGGTGCCGGCACTGTCGGCTCCTCTAGCCGGGCCTGGCGTGTTCAGGCAGACCGTGTACCAGGTCTTGCGTCGCGAGGCCGCGTTCGGATTCCGTCCGTCGATTTCCCCGACCATGCTCCGCTGGATGTCCGGCTTTGTCGCCAGCGCCGCGGAACACCGATACCGGGAAGGCATACGCGCCATCCTCGCGCTGGCCGCTCCCGCGATTCCTGCCTACCAAGAATTGCACCGCGCCCAGGTGCCCTTCGAGATGCACGATCGCGGGCTGCTGCTCGCGGCTCGCACTGAGGCGGGAATGGGCCAGGCGCTCGGTCTGCTCGACGACTCGGCGGCCGCCGGGTACGAAGGGCGATACCGGGTTCTCGACTCCGCCGCGGCCCGAGACCTGGAGCCGGCACTTAGTCGCGAGGTCGTCGGTGCGGTGCACGCCGAATCGGAGGTGTGGGTACGTCCGGAGGATCTACTGACCGCACTGAGCAAGAGCGTCATCGAACTCGGCGGCGCCATCGTCGACGGCGCCCCGGTCGACGCCATCATCCCGGCCCTCCGGGGACGATGGTCGGTTCGGTCGGGTCACGACCTGCTGTCCGCCGACAGCGTCGTGTGCGCCGCCGGTGCGTGGACGGGTCGCCTCCTCCGCAGCCTCGGCCTGCGTGTTCCGCTGCTACCGGCCGCGGGTTACAGCATCACGTCGACGGGCAGCGGGATCTCGCCAAGCCATGCGCTGAAGCTGGTTGAGCCGAACATCGCCCTTGCCCCGTTCGACGACGGAGTGCGTATCGCCGGTCGTTTCGACCTCGGCCGGTCGGCACGCCACGTCCCCCAGCGCCGCATGCGCGTGGTGCTGCGGCGGACCGAGCCTTACCTCGCCTCATGGCGCAGCAGCGTGGTGAGCGCGGCGTACGCCGGGCTCCGGCCGGCCACGCCGGACAGCCTGCCGCTGATCGGGCCGGTGCCCGGGTCGGACGGTGTATTTGTCGCCACCGGCCACGGAATGCTCGGGCTCACGTTGGCTCCGGGTACGGCTGATGAGATCCGGCGGCTGGTGCTGGACGGGTCGGGCTCGGAAGTCGGCGCAGCGTTCCGGCTCGACCGCTACCTGGGTGGGCGGCATTAGCCCAGCCTCGACTGGCCACGGTCAGGTGAGGAAGCCGCGCAGCAGGGCCGCCGTCCCGGACAGGTGCTCGGCCATCTGCTGCCGCGCCGCGTCCGAGTCGCCCACCAGCACGGCCTCAACGATCCGCTCGTGCTGTTCGTTGGAGTGCTCGATGTTGCGCTCGAGCAGTGGGATCGCGTCGAGCAGCTCGTTGAGCCCCATCCGCACGTCGGCAACCGCGGCCGTCAGCGATGCAGAGCCGGTCACCTCGGCGATCGCCAGGTGCAGCCGAGAGTCCATCCGCCGGTAGTCCTCGAGGCTGGCGTCTGCGCACCCGTCGAGCCGTGTCCGCAGGTGGTGCCGCTCGGCCTGGGTCAGGGCGGCGGCCGCGGCGGCCTCCGCGGCTCCGACCTCGAGCACGGCCCGAAGCAGCAGCGCGTCCTCCAGCCCCGGCCCGAGCCGCTTCGCAGCGGTTCGGGCGTCAGTCCGGCTGCGTCGTGGCAGCTCCGCGCGCACGAACGTTCCGCCGTACCGCCCGCGACGCGACTCGACGTACCCCGCGTCGGCAAGCGCCCGGATCGCCTCCCGCAGCGTCACCCGGGACACTCGGAACCGGACCGCCAGGTCGCGCTCGGCCGGCAGCCGCTCGCCGGAGACGACGACGCCGAGCTTGATCGCCTGCAATAGTCGCTCGACGGTCTCCTCGAACGCGTTGCCCTCCCGCACCGGGCGGAAGACCGCCTCGTCGGCACGGGTGAGCCCGCCGACGGGCGAAGCTAGCTCGCTGGTCATGTCGGCGTGACGTAGGCGGCCGAGATGCCACCGTCGACGAGGAACGTGGTGGCGGTCATGAAGGACGAGTCGTCGCTGGCCAGGAAGGCCACAGCGGCCGCCATTTCCTCCGGCTCACCGAAGCGTCCCATCGGTACGTGGACCAGCCGGCGTTGCGCTCGCTCGGCGTCCTTGGCGAAGAGTTCCCGCAGCAGTGGCGTGTTCACCGGCCCGGGACACAGCGCGTTGACCCGGATGCCCTGCCGCGCGAACTGCACGCCGAGCTCGCGGCTCATCGACAACACCCCGCCCTTCGACGCGCTGTATGAGATCTGCGACGTCGCTGCCCCCATCACCGCCACGAAGGACGCAGTGTTGATGATCGAGCCCTTCTGCTGCTCGAGCATGTAGGGGATGACGCTCTTGCAGCACAGGTAGACCGACGTCAGGTTGACCTCCTGCACCCGGCGCCACGCGTCGACGCCGGTCTCGAGAATCGAGTCGTCATCGGGCGGCGATATGCCGGCGTTGTTGAACGCGATGTCGACGCTGCCCCATGTCGAGTGCGCTGTCGCGAACAGATTCCCGACGGCCTGCTCGTCGGTGACGTCGACCTCGACGAAGAGCCCGTCAACCTCTTTGGCGGCGACGGATCCGCCGGTGGTGTCACGGTCGGCGACCACCACCTTGGCACCTTCGGCGGCGAGCCGCCGAACGGTCGCGATGCCGATCCCGCTGGCGCCGCCGGTGACGACCGCAACCCGGCCCTGCAGCCGGGGGAAGATCTGAGCCATCGGTCAATCCTCCGTCGAGATGAAGACGTTCTTGGTCTCGGTGAACGCGGCCACCGCGTCCGGGCCGAGCTCGCGCCCGAGGCCGGACTGCTTGAACCCACCGAACGGCGTGCCGTAACGCACCGACGAGTGCGAGTTGACCGAGAGGTTGCCGGCCTCCACTCCCCGCGACACCCTCAGCGCACGTCCCACGTCGCGGGTCCAGATCGAGCCGGACAGGCCGAACTCGGTATCGTTCGCGATCCGGATCGCATCGGCCTCGTCGTCGAAGGGGAATACGGCGACCACCGGACCGAAGATCTCCTCGACCATGCTGGGGTGGTCGGGGAAGTCGGGTGCGAGCACGGTCGGCGCGAACCAGAAGCCGGGCCCGTCGGGCGCGCTGCCGCGGAACGCCACCGGCGCGCCGTCCGGCACGTAGGAGGCGACCTTGTCCCGATGGGCTGCGGAGATCAGCGGTCCCATCTCGGTCTGCTCGTCGCCGGGGTCTCCGACGCGGACGGCCCGCACCGCCGGTTCGAGCATGCCCATGAACCGGTCGAAGACCTGCCGCTGCACGAGGATCCGTGATCGCGCGCAGCAGTCCTGGCCGGCGTTGTCGAACACCCCACCGGGTGCGCTCGCCGCAGCACGCTCGAGGTCGGCGTCGGCGAAGACGATGTTCGCGCTCTTCCCGCCGAGCTCGAGGGTCACCCTCTTCACCTGGTCCGCGCATCCGGCCATGATGTGCTTGCCGACCTCGGTCGACCCGGTGAGCACGATCTTGCGTACGGCGGGATGCTTCACGAACCGCTCACCGACGACGGATCCCTTGCCGGGCAAGACGGTGAACACGTCCTGGGGAAGGCCGGCGCGCAGCGCCAGCTCGCCCAGCCGGATAGCGGTCAACGGAGTCAGCTCGGCGGGTTTCAGCACGACGGTGTTCCCGGCCGCCAGGGCTGGCGCGAAGCCCCAGCCGGCGATCGGCATCGGGAAGTTCCACGGCACGATCACGCCCACCACGCCGAGCGGCTCGTGGAACGTCACGTCAAGCCCGCCGGCGACCGGGATCTGCTGGCCGATCAGCCGCTCCGGAGCGGCGGCGTAGTAGTGCAGCACGTCGCGGACGTTGCCCGCCTCCCAGCGCGCGTTGCCGATCGTGTGGCCGGCGTTCGCGACCTCCAGCTGTGCCAGATGCTCGAGGTCGGCGCCGACCTCCTCGGCGAACCGGCGCAGCAGCCGGGCACGGTCCGCCGGAGCGACCGCCCTCCATGCCGCGGCCGCGCTGGCCGCCCGGGTGATCGCCGCGTCGGTCTGCTCGGCATCGGCCAGCTGGACCGACTCGACGGTCTTCTCGGTCGCCGGGTTGATCACGTCGTATGTCGTCATTGCCGCTCCGATCGCTCACGGGCCGCGCTGACCAGCGCCTCGAACAGCCTCCGGTCCTCGGGGTTCTCCTCGGGATGCCACTGCACGCCGAGCACCCAGTCGGCGCCCGCGAGCTCCACCGCCTCGACCAGTCCGTCGTCCGCCCACGCGGTCGCGACCAGCGGGCTCGGGATCGCACCCAGTCCCTGATGGTGGTAGCAGGGCACCTTGGCCTCGGTGCCGAGGACATGAGCCGTCAGGCTGCCCGGCAGGGTGCGGACGGTGGTCGTGCCGAACACACCAGGCTCGGGGCGGTGCCCGTCGTGACCGAGCAGCTCCGGCAGGTGCTGGTGCAGCGTGCCGCCGAGCGCCGCCGCCATCAGCTGGGCGCCGCGGCACACGCCGAGCACCGGCAGGCCCCTAGTCATTGCGGCCTCGAAGAGCTGCCTCTCGTGGCGGTCTCGCGCTGGCCGGGTCCCGTCCGTGGCTGGATGGGGGAGTGCGCCGTAGAACGCCGGTTCCACGTCCGCGCCACCGATCAGCAGCAGCCCGTCACAGACGTCGAGCACACCCGGGTCGGTCGGCGTTGGCGGCAGCAACACCGGTTGGCCGCCTGCCCCGGTCACCGCGTCGAGATAGACCTGCGGCACGATCGCGGCCGGCCGGCTCCACGCACCCCACGACGCCACCTCGAGGTACGTTGAGAGGCCGATCCGCGGCCGTCGTGGCTCAGAGACGCTCGAAGCCACGAGCCCGCTCCCAGTCGGTGACTGCCGCATCGAACGCCGCGAGCTCGACCCTGGCCGCGTTCAGATAGTGGTCGATCACCTCCTCGCCGAACACCTTCCGCGCCAGCTCCGAGCCCTCCAGCTTGGCGGCCGCGTCGCGCAGTGTCGACGGCACGTGCACCAGGTTCGACGCGTAGGCGTTGCCCTCGTATGCGGGCTCCAGCGGCAACTCGTTCTCGACCCCGTGCAGTCCAGCCGCTATCAACGCTGCCACGGCGAGATACGGGTTGACGTCAGCACCGGGCACTCGGTTCTCCAGCCGCAGCGACTCACCGTGGCCGACCACGCGAAGGGCGCAGGTCCGATTGTCGATCCCCCACGCGATTGCCGTCGGCGCGAAGCTCCCTGGCACGTAGCGCTTATAGGAGTTGATGTTGGGTGCGAAGAAGTACGTCAGCTCTTCCATGCAGGCGATCTGGCCGGCCAGGAAATGCTCCATCAGCGGGGAGAAGCCATGCTTCCCCTCCCCGGCGCAGACGGCATCGCCGGCCTTGGAGCGCAGGCTGAAGTGGATGTGGCAGGAGTTGCCCTCGCGCTCGTCGTACTTCGCCATGAAGCTGATGCTCTTGCCATGCCCGACCGCGATCTCCTTCGCGCCGGTCTTGTACAACGAGTGGTTGTCGCAGGTTGTCAGCGCGGTGTCGTACCTGAAGCCGATCTCGTGCTGGCCGAGGTTGCACTCTCCCTTGGCCGTCTCGACGTACATACCGGCACCCGCCATGCCATTGCGGACGTCGCGCAGCAGCAACTCGACCCGCCCGGTGCCGATCATCGAGTAGTCGATGTTGTACTGGCTGGACGCGTCGAGGTCGCGGTAGCCGCGCCGAGACGCGTCCTCGTAGGAGTTGTTGAAAAGCTGGAACTCCAACTCGGTAGCGGCGTATGCGTCGTACCCCAGGTCGTCGAGGCGTTCGAGCTGACGGCGCAGGATCTGGCGAGGGGACGCAAGCACCGGCGATCCGTCCAGCCATACCGCGTCGCACAGCACCAGCGCCGTCGCGGGGTACCACGGGATCCGCCGTAGGGTGTTGATGTCCGGGCGCATGAGCAGGTCGCCGTAGCCGCGTTCCCACGACGACATCGCGAAACCGTCCACAGTGTTCATCTCGACGTCGACGGCCATCAGGTAGTTGCAGCCCTCGGTGCCGTGCCGGGCGACCTCCTCGAGGAAGAACCGGGCGGTGCAGCGCTTGCCCTGCAACCGGCCCTGCATGTCCGTGATGGCCACCAGGACGGTGTCGATCTCGCCCGCCTCGACAATCGAACGAAGCTGGTCGAGAGTCAGCATGCCGGAAGGTGTGTTCATGGTCTCCCCAAACGGGCATTGGACTGTTTTCAGCCCATTGGCGACCATGCAACACCAGCGACCCACGTAGTGTCAACGGTCTACTTGGCTACGAAGCTGGGGCAAGAACTTGGCCTGCGGTCATGGACGCATTGCGCCAAAGGTAAAACCCCGATCCATTGGGTTGAGAGACGTTGATCAACAAGGAGGGCAAGAGTTCTCGTCCCAACTGAGGTGCGGGCCTATCTCGAGGACTCGAATATGTTCCTGGAGGAGATCACCGAGAACCAGCTGACCTGAACGATCGTGTTCGATATCCCAAAGAAGACCAAGCCGTTCCAGCTGTTGCTTTAATCCGGCGTCTGGTCAATACGATCCTGGGAGAGGAGTTTCTCTTTCGGGGTGTGTTGTTGCCCAGGATGGAGGGCGTATTTGGTAGGTGGAGCTGGGTAGCAAACGGGGTGCTCTTTGGCTTCTATCACCTTCACAGCCCTGGGGAATCCCAGGGTCTCGTCGTGAGTGGTGTCTTCCTGTACGCATTTCCAAGTTGGCGCTTCCGCAGCACCTGGATGGGCGTCATCGTTCACTCTGCTCAAAGTGTGTACTTTGCCTTCCTGATCCTCGGAGTCGTATTGGGTTTGGCATAGGCGTGTGGGCGACAGAAACTTTAAGTGTATCTATGACGTCTGTTGAATCTCGTGAGGACTAGGCAGCAGCCTGATCTCGGTCACGACCATTGACGCCCCAAAGCGACGGCGTGTCGGATGAGCACGAGCCTGTTGTCAACGTCTGGTTGGGGCGTACGGGTCGGTGATCTCACGCAGCCTGGCCAGTATCTCGCGGAGCTGTCCCATGCGCCGCTTGCCGATGTGCTCGGTCCACTCAGTTTCGACCTCCGTGACGACTGTCGCCGCAAGAGGGAGCGTCTGGCGGCCACGTTCGGTGATGCGTACTAGCCGTGCGCGGGCATCGGAGGGGTCGGGAATGCGCTCCACGTAACCGGCCCGCTCCAGCTGGTCGACGAGGAAGCCTGCCGACTGCTTGGTGATGGATGCTTGCTCGGCAAGGTCGGTCAGCCGGCTGCCGCCAGGTGCGATGCGCTGGAACACGCGCGCCTGCGCCGGTGTGAAGTCGTCGTAGCCTGCGGCAGCCAAGGCTTTGAAGACCCGCGCCTCCATCGCCCGGTAGGGGATGTAGAGCAGCAATCCGGTGTTCAGCTCGTCGATCTGCTCGCGGTCTATCACGATCCCTCCCTTGACATTAGTCAGTGCCTCTGACTAAAATCGTCAGATTATCTTACCAATAAGAATCGGAGAATCGAGGAGGTAGGTGGCGTGGGCGCCCAGGTCAGGAATCGAGCCGGTCCGGGTCCGCCGGGCGCGGCGCCATGGACGTCAAGATAGCCAGCGCGAGGAGCGCTTGATGGATCGAGAGCAGAGCTGGCAGGTGATCACCGAGCAGCGGCTGGGTCTTGCCCGGGTGCTCGAGGGGCTGTCCGATTCTGAATGGGAGCAGCCGTCACTGTGCCCGAGATGGCGCGTCCGTGACGTAGCAGCGCACGTGGCTATGGCGCCGCAGGCTCCCGGGCTGACGGCGATGCTTGCCGACGGTATCCGGGCGCGCGGGAGCTTCCACCGACTCAACCACGACGTTGCCGTCCGCCACGCCGCCCGACCCACGCACGACATCGTTGCCGAGATGCGCATGCACGCGGATTCTCGCCGGTTACCGGCGGTGACGAACTACCACAACACCCTCTTCGATGTGCTCGTCCACACTCAGGACATCGCGATTCCGCTAGGCCGGGATTATCCGATGCCATCCGAGGCTGCGCAGGCCGGTGCCAGCCGAGTGTGGACGATGGGATGGCCGTTCTGGGCCCGCCACCGCCTACGTGGCGTGCGTGTGGTCGCCACCGACACTGACTGGTCCGCCGGTACAGGAGTCGAACTTCGGGGTCCGATCGGCATGCTTTTGCTGTTGTTGACCGGGCGCACCGCGACGGCTATGCCGCACCTGTCAGGCCCGGGCGTGCACACCATCACCGAGCGATCTGCACTGCCGCGTGCCGAGGCGGACCAAGGCTGATCATCGAGCGTTCAGGAGAATCCAGGAGGGCAGCCAGCCCTCAAGACATAAGGAGGTGCAGATGTACGGAATCATCACCACCGTGCCAGCACCCGTCGAGATGTACGACGGCGTGCATGCTGAGATGACCAGGCGGGCCGGCACGTCCATCGACGGTTTACTGGTGCACGTCGGGCGCGCAATCACCGACGGCTTCGAGGTGCTGGAAGTCTGGGAGTCCAAGGAGCATTACGACCGCGCCAACACCGACATCGTCTTCCCCCTGATGCGGGAGCTGGCTGGTGATCAGCCTTCACCTTCGATTAAGCAAGCAACAGAAGCCTTCGACGTCCATGGGCTTGTCATTCCGCGTGGCAACATCCTGATCTAGCCAACTGCGACGTGAGCGCCCACAGGGAGACTCCAGCCGGTTCAGACCTTCCGCCGCCACACGACTGGAGTCCCTCCCCCCTGTACCGGCCCTAATATCCAGTAGCGCGCAAACTTCGCCAAATGTCTAGGTGATAGCCCTGATTTATCCCAGACAGGCCCGAGGCGCAGCAAATCTTCGCGTGACAACGCTGCATCAAACTCTCCGATCTGTCGGATCGGTGCGGACCTCAACGCTGACGTCGTTGGGCCCGAAACGTTCTTCGAGCGCAATGCATATCTGGTATCTGTCCATCAGCTCGTGCAACCATTCGCGTCGCGGATCAATCGAACACGATGCAGACCTTGCCGGACGCGCCTTGATCGGCGACGCGATAGGCCTCGTCGGCCTGCTGCAGCGAGTAGCGGTGTGTGACGATCCGATCCGGGTGAAGGTCCCAGCGCACGAGGTGCTCAAGCAGTTCTTCCATGTGACGCAGTGAGGTGACCCAGGAGCCGTAGAGGCTGATCTGCTTGTGGATCAGCAACTCCGAGACGGCGAACGTAATCTGCCCTCCCTCACCGACGAAAGCGCAGCGGCCCCAGGTCCGGGTGTTCTCCAGAGCGAACACCCGGGCAACGCCACTGCCCGAACAGTCGATGGCCGCCTCACAACCCCGACCGCCGGTCACTTCAGCGACGGTGGGTCCGGCGGTGTCGTCCGCCGGGAGTGCATGATCGACCAGGTTCAGGTTCTCTGCCATCTTGCGACGCTCCGGTGAGATATCGGTGGCGATGATGGGACTGGCACCAAGCGCCCGGCCCAGCATCGCCGCAGCCAGCCCCACGGGCCCTAGCCCGGTGATGAGCAACGTGTCTTGTCCGGACAGTTCCAGGCGGAGCAAGCCCTCGTACGCCGTGCCGAAACCGCACGACACAAGCGCACCGTCGACGTAGGACAGCTCGTCCGGCAGAAGGATGCAGGTGGCTTCCTCGGCAAGCAGAAATTCAGCGTGTCCGCCGTCGCGTTGCCAGCCGTGGGCTGCTCGCAACGGAGACGTACAGCCGATCATGTAGCCGTGGTGGCACTCCTCACACACACCGCAGCCGGCAATGTGATACACCACAACCCGGTCGCCCACGGAGAGTCGACGGCAACCGGGACCGACCGCCACCACCTGACCGCACGGCTCGTGCCCAGCGATCACGCCCCGGTACGCCTCCGGCCCGCTACCCAGATGCTCCCGGTAGATGGCGCGGATATCACTGCCGCAGATCGACGAGGCCTTCATCTGCAGCAACACCTGACCATGTCCCGGTTCTGGGACATCGACCTCAACATGCTTGACGGTGCTGTCGCCGGGAAGGACGACGCCGTTCATCGTTGCCATGACGTCTCCGTCCTCCATCGGTGTGCGCATGCGTTATCAGCAAGCCCAGACGTCACGAGATGCCGCCTTCTTCGTAGCCATTGGGGTAGACGACAGACTTGAGGCTGTTCGGATCTAGGTCGCTTTCCAGCGCCTCGTCGGCACGCTCCAAACCGAATCGGCCAGTGACCAAAGAGTCGAGCTCAACCAAACCGCTGGCAACGAGATGTATGGCTGCCGGCCAGGTATCGGTGTAGCGGAAGATGCCGGTCACGGTGATCTCAAGGTTCTGAATGTGCTCAACGGGCAGAGTCATTTCCGATGAACCCAAACCCACCAGAACCGCTGTACCCGCCGGACGTACTGCCTTGATACCTGACATCACCGCATGCGGCGAGCCACTGGCATCGACAAAGGCCTCGACGTCCAGGCCAGCTGTGGCGATGTCGGTTTCACGAGGATCGAGTACACGCGTGGCGCCGTAGCGTAGCGCTCGCTCCCGGCGCTCAGGTACGAGGTCGCTGACAATGATCTCCGACGCGCCGAAGGCCCGTGCTGCCTGGGCACACATGATGCCAATTGGTCCCGCACCGGCGACCAAAATGCTCGACGCTGGGACGATCTTCGCCTTGCGCATCGTGGTCACCGCTACCGACAGCGGCTCCAGCAGAGCTGCTGACTCGTCCGACATGGAGTCTGGAACCTTGTGGGCGAACTCGGTCCTGATCACGCAGTACTGCGCAAAGGCGCCATCGATGGGCGGAGTGGCGTAGAACTCCATGTTGGGGCACAGGTTGTAGCGGCCGGCACGGCATTCGCGGCACCTTCGGCAGTTCTTCTGCGGCTCGATGGCCACCCGCTCGCCGACTCGACTCCTCGGCACCTCCTCTCCGACAGCGACGATCCGGCCCGACAGCTCGTGGCCGAGGATCAGGGGGCCTGTGACAACGAAGTCGCCGATTCGCCCGTGTCGGTAATAATGAGTGTCGGAGCCGCAGACACCCACAGCAGCCACCTCGACCAGCACCTCGTCGCCGGCCATGGGAGGGGTGGCCACTTGCTCGATGCTGAGTGTCTTCACACCGGTCAGCACACTGGCGCGCATCCGCTCAGGAATAGTCGTTCTCGTTGTGTTAGTGGTCTGGGTCATGGAAGTAGGTCCCTCTCTCTTGCTGATGCGATGTTCTCGGCGCGTGACGGTGAGCAGGTCGCGTTCAGCCGCCCGGCTGATGCTTGATCAACGGACGGTGTAGCCGCCGTCAACCAGCAGGTCCACGCCATTGATCATCTTCGCCGCGTCACTGGCGAGGAAGACAGCGACAGCAGCGATCTCCTCGGGTTCGGCAAAACGTCCGGTTGGAATTTGTGCTTTCAGCGCCTCGCCCTCGGGGGTGTCCCAAAGCTCCTTGGCGAGCGGAGTCATCACCACCGTCGGACTGATGGTGTTGGCGGTGACTCCTCGTCCGGCCCATTCCAAAGCAAGCACCTTGGTCATACCGACCAGGCCGAACTTCGACGCGCAATAGGCAAGATGGCCCGGTAATGCGATCGTCGCCGCTTGGGAGGCCAAGCTGATCACCGTGCCGCCGCGCTGGGCGAGCATGATCCGACCTACCTGCTGGCTGACCAGGAAGGCGCCCCGCAGATTGATGGCCATGGTCTGGTCCCAGGCCTCGACTGACAGCTGCTCGGCAGAATCAATTACGGCAATGCCCGCGCTATTGACGAGAACGTCGATGTGGCCAAACTCTGGGTGCACTGCGTTGATCACGTCGATCACTGATTGCTCATTCGTCACGTCACAGCCGTAAGCCGCAGCTGCACTGCCATCGCTCACCTTGCGCTGAGCGGCATCCAAAGCCAGGTCGAGCACCACCACGGTCGCGTCCTTGGCGGCGTACGCGTCCACGATTGCCGCGCCGATTCCCGATGCGCCGCCGGTCACAACAGCAACCTTGCCCGCGAGAGAGAAGTCGAAATTGACCTGCGGCGTCATGTCGGCACCTTTCTTCGAGGGCGCTCGCCAGGTGCTCAATGTAACGTCTCGGAGTCGCACACCCCAGTCGGCGGCTGCCATGGACGGCGTGCGTATTTGCGTTGTGTGAAGCGTGAGCTGCCTCGCAGATCAGTGGCTTCAGAGCACGATGACCTGGCGGAAGTGGAGGGGGCCGCCGTCCTCGAGGCCGGCGCGCACGAACCTTGCGCTCGTGGGCGCGGCGACGTCGATGATCCGCTCGAGCGGCTTGCCATCGCGTCTGTAGACCACGTCGTACCGCTCTCCGTCTGCCGATGTCGAGATCCTCAGGGATGCGCCTCGCGCGACGTGTTTGGGTCGGTCGAGATAGATGATGCGCGAGATCGCGGTGACGTCCCCGAGGTCGACTTCCCACCATGGCCTGTCGTCACCCGCCGCCGTGTGCACACCGTAATCAAGCGGCAATACCTCGCTGACCACGCGCTCGGCCTGGGCAGTTCGGCCGTAGTAGCTGCTCTGCCGGGTCGGCCTGCCCAGTGCCAGGTTCGTCCGGAGCATGTCATGGAGCGTCCCGCGACTGCGGGAGTAGAAGGCATCGCCCCAGCCCTCGGCGTTCATCTCCGCCGCGCGGAACACGAGTCCCGCCTCGGCGAGCAGGTTCGTGACCTCGAGGAAGGTACAGCCTCCTTCGTAGAGGGGCTCAGAGGCGACCTCCGTGAAGACGGCGTCAACCCTGGCGAGCAACTCGGGTGCCCCCTTGAGCACCTTGAGCTCCGCGCCCTGGACGTCGAGCGCGAGCACGTTGTAGCTCGTTTCCTCAGGACGCTCGGCCACGATGTCGTCGAGGCGCTCGGCGACGAGGTCCAGCGTCTTCTCGAAGGTGATCTGAGGGTAGAGGTCGGCGTGGCGACCGGGCGCGAGCAGGCTCGACGAGCCGCCGCTATTCGACGCAACGTGGAACGACACGGCCTCACCGGCGACGTCCGACACGACGGCCTGCCGCATGAAGTGCGGGCGCTGGGGGTCGAGGCGCTGACGGACCAACTCCGCCAGCTCCGGAATCGCCTCGATATACAGAAGTGGGCCGTGCGTTCTCGCGCAATAGGTCGCGTACTCGCTGCCACGATTGGCGCCGACGTGGATCAGCCCGGTGATCGGAACATCGAAGGTCGGGCAGGCGTCGAAAACATAGAAAGCCACAACCTGGGACCTTAGCGCCGATGGGTCTGACCCCAGGTTCCGAACCGGAATCAGGCCAATGCGCGACTTCGCGCGCCCGGATGGTTCGCCGGGCGCTCGCTGACACGGAAGCAGTTACTGCAGACTGTTAGGCATTGGCAGCCATCTCAGAGGCATCAGGAGATCGACATGGATAAGACAGCAGTGGCAGAGCCGTACCGGCAGGGACGCGCAGTTCTGCAAGGCCTACTGGATCTTCGACCCAGTTTTGGCCCCAAACGTGCCGAGGTCTCCGTAGAAGACGCCGTGGCTCGGGGGCTGGCTGCAGCGAAGGTCTACGCGTTCGCGAGCGTCGACTATCCGGGCGCGGCGCAGTCTGTGGTTCTCGACAGTGACGGCGCCACCGCGGTCGGCGCGTTCGATTTCGATCCCAGCAACGACATCGGGATCACCGCGTTCACTTTTGCGCGCGGGGTTTACCAGATTCTCACGGTTCCGGGCTCGACCTTAAGCGTCGCTTCGGGCATCAATGGGGCTGGTCTGATCGTTGGATTGTACTTTGACATGGCGGGCACGCTGCACGGCTTTGCGAACAATAGTGGCGCCTTTAGCAACGTAGACTTCCCTGGCGCCATTTCGACTCAGGTCATCGGCGTCAACGATGCCGGACAGATGGTGGGCGACTACTTCGACGCCGCCGGCGTCGAGCATGGATTCGTCAGCAGCGACGGTACCTTCACGGCGATCGACTTCCCTGGGGCCACCCGGACCTCGGCCGGCGGGATAAATGCAGCCGGCGACATCGTCGGAGCATGGTCGGATGCAACGGGAATCCACGGCTTTTTGCTTCAGGCCGGCGTGTTCACCCCAATCGACTTTCCGCTCGCGGCCGGAACGAGCGCGTTCGGCATCAACGACAGTGGGGAGATCGCCGGCTCTTACACCGACGCCGCCGACAACGGCCACGGTTTCGTCTACGCCGGCGGCGCATTCAGCACCGTAGACGTTGCAGGCGCCCGCAGCACCCAATTGACACGCATCGAGAACGGCGGAGCGGTCATCGGCGCCTACGTCGACGCCCTCATTGAGCTGCACGGCCTCATTGGTCGATGAGCCGACTCTGTTATGCCTTCCGCCCAGGAGGGCCAGGTGTGCGACAAGTGATCTTGCCCGGATCGCAGGCCTGCTCGTTAACGTGCGCGCAATAGTATCTCGTTGTTGCAGGAGACAACGGGAACGTAGTTTCTGACTAGTGACGTTCTCTGGGCAGCCTGAGTCGGGCCAATCCCGTACGTCTCATGTGCTATCTGAGCCTTGAGGTCATGAAATTTGTCAAGCCCAGCGATGTGAATCCAAACGTAATCGAAAGTGCGGTCCTGCAAATACTGCGTTTGAACTTCACCGGACCCCATTTCCGCCGAGTAGCGGTAGTAGTCGATCTGAAACGGGTGCGACATCGATGACCGCGAAACATATGAACTCCTAGCCGCAAAGAGCGTCCCCACCGACAGGATCGGCCGGCCATCCGCAGCCTCGGCAAACACTGTCGACACATTCTTGTTGGTCGTTGTGCTCCGTAATGTCGATAAGTTGTAGCACGTCAGAGGCCGCGCATGCCTTAACAAGCCATAACTCGACATGCCCTGCCCAAGCGCCCCGACGCATGCGGCAAGCGAAAGTGAAGTCACGCTGATCGCGACCATGCGGCTGACAGCGCGACTGTGCGACTCTGCGCCCGACAGAACCTGGGGTATGGCGACCGCGACAAATGACAACGGGACAAAAACACTATTCGGGTGAGCGTCGACGGCTATAGACCCCAACAGCGACAGGCCGAACGCTATCGTCAGCGCGATGCTGTCACTGCTGCCACTGCGCCTGGCCCGTAGAAGGAACCAGCAAAAAATGCTCACAAAAGATATGGCGACTGCTGTATTGCTCGTGATCTGCTCCGCAGCGAACTGACGCAGTGCGAACAACTCATCTTTGAAATCTAAGTTGGCACTCATGGCTCGGAAATAACCATGCATCATTTCAGGGAGCACCGTTGCATAGAAGGGCAGAATCAGTACTGTTGCGATTGCCACGCCGATAAGGTGAAGGATGACCACTCGCCCCAGATCCCGGGCGAGAAGCTGACCGCGCATTGCGAGCACCAGAAGCGCGACCAGCATCGCCGCCCAGGGCGCAACGACCAGGAACTTGCTCCAGAACAGCGCGCCGAGCACGAGGCCGTCGACGACCCACCACGCATCTGCGATCTTGTCGGGCTCTCGAAGCCAGCGCAGGACGAGCCACAGCATCAACAGGATGCCGGGAACGGCAAGCTCCTCGCAGGTGAAGGAAGAAGCGACAGACATAGGGCTGAGGTAGATCAGGAAGCTCGACGCGAGCGCAGCGAGAACAGCAATCGGCCGCTGCAGTATGTATAAGCGGGCGATGGCGTAGGCGAGCCAGATGCTGGCGAACGCCAAAAGCGTGAGAACGAGGATAGGCGGTCCCATCGACCATGGCCGGAGTCGAGCAAACAGTCCGAATAGAAGGAAGAGAAACGGCCCCTTCACATCAAATACATCTCTATATGGAAGAAGTCCGTCCACCCACGAGTTGCCGATCAACTGATAAACGTAGACGTCAGAATTGACATCGTTAAATGCTGGGTAGAGCGGCGAAGGCCGAAAGCGAATCATTGCAATTGCAGTGGCGACGACGGCAAAGACGAAAGCCATTAGGCCGTAGAGAACCCCAGAGGTCGGGACTTGTGCGCGATGTGACTCAGATTGCATGACACCCCGTGGAACGGCGACTGAAGCCGCGCGGAGACTACCACAGGACACGTTGCCGTTTGCCTGCGCATTACGCTCCTAACCGTGAGACGAGTCGCAGTCGGGATCGCCGGCCTCATTTTGCTGTGCGGCTGCGCCGCTCAGGTCGGGCAGACCGAGCTAACCCTGCATCAGCGAGCGGTTTTGCCCGACGGCACCCGTTACGAGCTCGGCGAGTTCAAGATGTCGGAGGTGGACAACGATCGTCCCGACGGGCCACCGAAGATCCCCGGCAAGGAGGTCACGGTGTCGGTCTTGGTCGAGAACGCCGGCGCGGCAATTGGTTCCGACGACGTCGCGATGGGCCTGGCCTATCACGGCGACCGGGGCCAGGAGTTGGTCCCACCCTTGGTGTCCAGTGGTGCCACCGTAATCGCTTCAGGGGCGAAAGGCACGATCAGCAAGACGTTCCGAGTGGAGGATACGACAGAGCTGTTCCAGACTCGCTACATCCGCGTGCGCGTAGAGCGGCCGGGCTACCCGGCGGTCACGTTTAGCGGATCGAACCCCTGAGGTTTGGGTTCCTAGGGCGAGCCCGTGAGGACATCGCGTTCGCCGGGAGCCCGCAACTCCATCCGACGATCTGACCCATGCGGCGTGATCAGGTAGGCCGCCAGATAGAGGCACGCGCAGATGACCAATAGCCAGCGGTAGCCGGTGGCCAGGGCCGCGTACTCCAGACAGCCGCCGATCATCGCGCCCAGCAGGTTGGCGCCGAATGCGGTCACTGGATGGGCGCTCGACTCGAAACGCTTGGCAAAGATGATGTTCGCGGCCATGATCGGCAGGAAGGCCAGCAGGATAGCCACCACCAGCCGCGCGGGAAACGGCAGCGAGAGCACCCAGGAAGCCGGCACCAGCCAGGCCAGGGCCAGGCTGCCGAACAGAACGACGTACATGATCCGCAACGGCGGCGTCCGGAAGCGGCGCGTGATCTCCACCGCCGCGAGCACGGCGACCAGCACGCCGGCGAAGACCAGCGCGTTCACCAGCCACGTGGTGCCGAAGTAAAGCGCGAACCCCGTCACACTCTTGGTCTCCAGCAACAGGAAGGCAACTCCCAGCAGGAACAGATCGCGGTATTGCCACATCGTTCGGGCTTGACCCACACCGCCGGCCAGACCGATGGCCAGCACGCTGAACAACATGATCAAGCCGATCGCCGCTAGATAAATCGTCGGGATGCCCAAGAACCCGGTGTCTTCAAGGACGTAGAGAAACGGCCGGTCGTCGGTGGACGGCTCGGGCGGCGTTCCCGTCGGAGTCCAGGTCGTCTCGCACCGCTGGTCGGCCGGCGTCGCGCCGACCGCGAACACCGCCAGCGAAACCGCCTCAGGGCTTGACAGCACGCACGGCGAGTGGCCGAAAGTGACGGCCAGCGTGTTCCCCAACCGGTCTACGAGCCACTGCTCGCGGTAGAAGTTGTACATAGAGAACACCCCGCCCGGGGCGAGGTGCTGGCGGGCCGATTGGATCGCCTCCTCGGTGAACAGATAACTCTCCAGTCGCAGAGCGCTCGCCCCGGAGACCAAGGTCAGTGAGTCCGGCAGCGCGAACAGGATCAGGTCGTATTTCTTGTCAGTCCGCTCCAGGAATGCGCGGCCGTCGTTGACGTAGGTGGTCACCCGAGGATCGGCGTACGCGCGGTCCGGGTTGTGTTCTCGCCCGAAGCGCAGCAGCCGCGGGTCTATCTCTACTGCGTCGACGTGCGTAACCCCGTGGGACAGGGCGATCGACACATCGGTGCCGGTTCCGGCCCCGACAATCAGCACTTGCTCAGGTGGTTTGGTGACCCGCCGATACGGTTCGTCATAGAACGGTTCCTGCTCCAGCCGCGTCGCTGCCGTAGTCAGTCTCTGGTGTGGGATCCCGTTGACATAAATCTGCCACTGGGTCCCGTTGTTGCCGTCGGGCTGGGCGAAGGTGGTCACGCGGTAGTAGGGCGACCAGAAGACTCCGGTCGCATTGATGAGCGGGTAGGCGAACGTCGCCACTATGGCAGCCAGCACGGTGATCGTCACGACTCGACCAGCTCCAGCGAGCAGCACCATGAACAACGCGGCCACTAGCAGGAACCAGACAAGGGGCGGGGCACCGGTGAACGCGCAGACTGTGAAGCCGGCGATGCCGATCAACGAGCCGATCAGGTCGCAGCGGTACGCGTCCAGCCGGGGCAGTTGGGAGAAGCAGTCCGCCACCATTTCGCCCGGGCCGGCCATGATGGCAGCCACCGCTAGGAAGATCACCGGCAGAGTGACCCAGATCGGCGGTCCGGAGGTGCTCAGGCTGGTGAAGTAGATCACCGACTCCTGGTCGCGATTGACCGCCACCGGGAACCTGGTCAGGAAGCCTACGTAGGCCAGCAGTGCCACGATCGAATAGAACGGCTGCCTACGTTTCGATCGGTTGGCCCGCAGGAAGCCGAGGCCGATGCCCAGGAACGAGCCAAGCAAGATGAAGTTGCTGAAGTAGCTGAGATGGACCACCTGGGCGCCCGACCAGCGAATCAGCGACAGCTCCAAAAACAGCATCAGCGTGCTGGCCAGCACGAGCCGGACTCGGACGGACAAGGGCCTCCTGTCACGCATCAGGGCAAGAGAGGCGGTACTCCCGCCGAACCTAACACCGCCATGTCAGGACGCCTCTTGACAGGGGACTTCCTTACGACGTGAGCAACGGATTTCCTAGATGATGTGAACGAGACGATCCCACATCGGTTGCGCGCTCGGGCGCGCGCCGCCGTGGAGGGTGGACTGATGGGGTCGTCCAGCTAGCCCAGCTCAACTACAGCAAGATCAAGGAGACCATTGTGCGTGGTGCAGCGATGTACGGCCCTGGCGATGTTCGGGTCGAGGAGCGCCCCGAACCTCAGATCTTGAAGGAAACTGACGCGATCATCCGCTTGCCAGCCACCTGTATCTGCGGTTCGGATCTGTGGCCCTACCGAGGAGCCGATGTGGTCGACGAGCCGTCGCCGATGGGGCATGAGTACGTCGGCATCGTCGAGGAGGTCGGCGAAGGTGTCGAGACGATCAAGCCCGGCCAGTTCGTGGTCGGGTCGTTCTTCGCCTCTGACAACACCTGCGAGATCTGCCAGGCCGGCTACCAAAGCTCCTGCGTCAACCGCGAGGCAATCGGTTCGGAGGGCGCGCAGGCCGAGATGCTGCGTATCCCGCTCGCAGACGGCACTCTGGTGGCCACCCCGGATGTGCCCGCCTACGACTTGATCCCCGACTTCCTGGCCACCTCCGATGTACTCGGCACTGGCTGGTTCGGGGCCGTCGCCGCCGAAGCGGGTCCGGGGAAGACCGTTGTCGTGGTTGGTGATGGCGCGGTTGGTCTGCTCGCTGTGCTGGCGGCGAAGCAGCTTGGCGCGGAGCGGATAATCGCGATGAGCCGCCACGAGCCGCGGCAGAAGCTTGCCCGGGAGTACGGCGCGACTGAGATCGTCACCGAGCGCGGCGACGAGGGCGTGGCCAGAATCAAGGAACTCACCAACGGGTTGGGCGCCCACTCGGTGATCGAGGCGGTCGGCACCCAGGAGTCGATGATGCAGGCCATCCGCTCCGCTCGCGAGGGCGGTCACGTCGGCTTTGTCGGCGTCGCTCATGATGTGCAGCTGCCCGGTGAGGAGATGTTCTTCTCCCATGTGCACCTGCACGGCGGACCTGCCCCGGTGCGCCGTTTCCTGCCAGAGCTCATGGACCTGGTTTGGAACCGCAAGATCAACCCGGGCAAGGTCTTCGACCTCGAATTGCCTCTGGAGCAGGCCGCCGAGGGTTACCGGGCGATGGATGAACGGCGAGCGATCAAGGTCCTCCTTCGCCCATGACCCAAAGCTCGCCCCCAACCCTGAGCTGAGCAGTGTGGCTGCGACGAACCAGACTCCAAGTTCACCAGCGAAGGGTTAGGCGGTTGGAGCTGTTGACTACGTGCGCCACCAGGACCCAGCAAGGTGAGCGCCAATTGGGTCGCCAGCATCGGCATCCGTAGGTTGAGGTCCAGGCTGCGGCTCCAGTCCTTGGTATCGGGGAACTGCGGTCCAGGCCGCCACCCGCCTGCGTTGTTGACCAGAACGCTCAGCGGTCAGACAGGTTTCTCGACCGTACCGATGGATACGCGACTCTGGGGCCGTCACGAGACTGCTTTCGCGAGCCGCGCGACCGCGTCCGCCACGGTCGGCCCGAACATTACTTCGTCGTTGTGGTTGGCCCCGCGGATCACTACCCGTTCGACAAGGGTTGGCGCCTCGTCAGCCACCCGAGCACTCAGCTCAGTCGGAACGACCGAATCCCGGTCCCCGTAGATGACGGTCACCGGCACCTCGCTGTTGGACAGATGCACGGTGACCTGGAACCTGTCCCTCAACAACATCCGCACAGGGAGCCAGGGATAGTGGTGCGCTCCCACGTCGGCCAGTTCGGTGAACGGTGACCGCAACACCAATCCCGCCGGTTTACGTCGAGCATGCAAGGCCGCCACCACGCCGGTGCCCAACGACTCACCGAAGTAGATCGTCCGCTCCGCGGAGTAGCCCAGCTCTTCGAGTGTCAGTGCGGCAGCCATGGCGTCCTTGGCGAGCCCGTCCTCGCTCGGGCTGCCCGGATTTCCCCCGTAGCCGCGGTAGTCCATCAAGATTACGCCGAGCCCTCGCCGGCTCAGCTCGGCCGCCAGACCTACCCGACCCAACCGGTTACCACCGTTTCCGGGCGCGGCGAGCACGGCCATGCGCATGTCCGAAGCCGAGTTCGGGGGCACGAACCACGCACCTAATGCCAGTCCATCCGACGTGCGCAAAGTGATGTCGCGCGCCCCCTCGATGACCTCGCCGGCAGGCGGGACCGTTGTCGAGTCCGGGAAATAGATCAGCTGCCGCTGCAGCGCTGTCAACATGCCGACCGCCAATCCCACGAGGCACAGGGTCACAAGCCCGAGCACAACCACTCGCCGGAACCGCCCTGGCGTGACCATCCCTTCATGGTGTCCCTGGACATCGCCACGGGCAAAGGGTCGAGGCGTGACGCCTGATGTGACGTCAGCTACCCGACCGTCTTTCCTGAGGACGTCGAGGCACCTGAATGCTTCGACCAGCGCAACGATGATCGGCATCTGTAGCCGGCCGGCATCCTCAGGGTCGGCTGGGGTTTCATATCCCTGTGCACGTTGGCGATCCGAGACAGCACCAGGCCCAGAGGACCAAGTCGGCTTAGTAGAGTTGATCACTGGGCGAGCGCGAGACCCTGTGAGCGATGCCTTCCAAAGGGCTAGAGCCGGAGATTGGGAGTGGCCAGTGTCGAACGTACGCGAGCGAGTGCCGCGGGTTCCTCCCCGATGGTTCGTCCGCCTCGCCTGGTACGCCCACCGTGCCTTGTACCGCGTCACCGGTGGGCGCGTCGGACTGTGGAGGGCAAGACCCAGCCGCTGGGGCACCCTGCGCCTTACGACGACTGGGCGTCGCACCCACCAAGAGCGCAGCGTCATCCTTGGTTACCTTGAAGACGGCCCGAATCTCATCACCATGGCGATGAACGGCTGGGCCGACGGCGAACCCGCCTGGTGGCTTAACCTACAGGCGAATCCGAACGCGACGGTCGTCCTGGCCGACGGGCCACGTTCGGTCAAAGCACACGCTGCAGAGGGAGCGGAGCGGTCCCGCCTGTGGGCAAAGTGGCGTGAAGTGGAGCCAGAGTTAGATGGCTACGCGGCGCTACGTTCGTCTGAGACCGCACTCGTGATCTTAGAGCCAAGACGGTGAGTTGAGCTCCCGCGTGGGTGACCGCTGGTCCATGTGGGCGGTGTCCGGGGATCGTGGTGCGATTTCGTAACCTTCTCGATGCTTCACAGACTGACCCGCTCTGGCCGGTTACAGCAAGATAACGGTTGTTTGCGGACGGGCGACACTTTACGAGGTAAGACTCGCTGCGGTCCTCAGGTTGCTACGTTATTGGCGCTTAAGGCCAAATCGGGTGGTCCTTGACAAGCGGACTTCGCCGGGCAGGAATTCAGCATAGTGTGGACGAATCGCACGTCGCGCTGGCGGGGCGGTAGCCTCTTCGGCTGCCTGTCTGACCCAGTCGCCGCACCTTTCATTCTCTGGCCGCCCTCGCGGCGCCCGGTAACATCGTTCCTCTCGTAGGTGGTGGCGGCGTGGCGCTCCGCGCTCACGCGAGACAACGAGCCGCACGTGGCGCTGACAGCCACGGATGCGACTCTACCGAGTACATTTCGTGATCAACCAGATCGAAGTGAGGGACTTCGCCGGCCAGACCATCACGTGGCATGGGCATAGAACTGGCGAGAGTGAAGTTGTGCCGCTTGGAGGTTGATCCCGGCCGGAGGTGGCTCACTATGTTGACGCGAAATCGAATCGACTAGTCAGCACGGTGGTGTCCGCGACAGCCGCATCTACGACAGTGGTCTGGCCAATTCAAGCTGACCGTCCAGCTGAGGGCTCGAAGGGCAACGACGTCAAGCACAAGGTGCTTCTGGGTAGAGTGCCCACCGAGACGCCTCCATGCCACGCCTGCGAAGCCTCCCGAGTCGACGAAGCCTTCCGAGTCGGCGAAGCCTTCCGAGTCGGCGAAGCCTACCGAGTCGGCGAAGCCTGTCCGAGTCCGAGTCGCCGGCAGCGGTGCCCACTGAGGTGCCCGCAGGTGCCGACGCCGCCGGCGGCGGGGGTTCGGCAGCCGGGCTCTTGGGTCTGGCAGTGGTGGCCGGTGGTGCGGTGGCCGGAACCGCGGTAATGGCTAGGCGCCGCTTCCTGCATGACTCGTGATCTGACGACTCGCCCGGCTTGCCGGGCACCACGAGGGCTGGCCCGGTTCATTGCCGGGCTGGCCCTCGTGGCCGTCGTAGCTGCCTGCAGCTCCAGCGACCAAAACGATGTCACCCCAGCCGGGTCCACGCCCGCGGTGACGGCATCGCCGGCTCCCGGGACCACGGCGTCGCCGCAGGGGACTGAGGCGCCACCCGAGCCGACAACGAGTCAAACTGAGCGCATCGAGGAGCCGACCACGCATCGTGTGCGGATCCCGCGAATCGGTGTGGACGCCCCAATTGTGGCCATCCAGGCCAACGAGAACCGGGTACTCGACCCACCACGAGACCCCAGCGTCGTCGGCTGGTGGAGCGACGGCGCCGCTCCTGGCGACACGCGAGGATCGGCGGTACTGGTCGGGCACACCGTACGCAACAACGGCGGCGGCGTTTTCGACGACATGGGGGAAGTGAGCCGCGGCGACGCCATCGAGGTTGACGGATCGGACTCCACGTTGAGCTATCGCGTGAAGTCCATCAATGTGCTGTCGAAGGAGGAGGTCGCTCGCAACGCCGAAGAGATCTTCGCCCAGACCGGCGCCGGCAGGCTGGTCATCATCACCTGCGACGATTGGGACGGCAGCGCGTGGCGAGCCAACATCGTGACCATCGCGACGCCCGTCTGAGAAGCATCGTTACGAAACGGCTCGGGCGTAACGCTCAGCTAGTGTTCTGAGATGGGCGAGGAGCTCGGGCGGTTCAGTCACGCTGAAGTCGAGTCCCAGCATGCCGATGTAGACAGCGACCGTCTCAACAGTGTCGGCCCCGGTGACCAAGACGCACGTGTGATCATCTAGGGCTTCAACGACGCCTACGGTGGGATTGATCCGACCGAGAACCTCTGCGGCTGACGCGTCGATTGTGATCCGGACATGCACATTCCAGCCAGCGAACGCTGTAGTGCGTAGTACGAAGGCGGGGTAGTCACCGCCCGGCAGCTCGACTGGCGAGAATCGCCGGCCGCCGGGATCCGCAGCTGCATCCAGTCGAGCCGAAAGCTGGACCACTACGTCGGTCGAGGCGTCGCGGCCCACCAGATACCAGCGTCGCTGCCAGCTGACGAGCCGGTACGGCTCGACCTGGAACCGTTGGTCGTCCCGGTAGAGAAAACGGACCTCCTCGTGGTCGCGTATGGCGGCCGCGATCGACATCAGTAGGCCTGCATCGACTACTGGGTCGGGCGCATTGGTTCCGGTGTTCTCGGGTCCGGCTTGCACCGCATCCCGTATGGCATTGACCTGCCGCTGAAGGCGATGCGGGAGCACTGCCTCGAGCTTTGCGAGGGCCCGAACGCTGGTCTCCTCGACGCCCTTGACTCCAGTCACCGCGCGGAGACCGACTGCCACCGCAATTGCCTCGTCATCGTCGAGCAGCAGTGGCGGCAGCTTGGCGCCGATTCCGAGCCGGTAGTACCCGCCAGGACCGCGCACCGCATACACCGGATAATCCAGCTGCCGCAAACGTTCGATGTCATTGCGCACGGTCCGTCCGCTGACCCGCAACCGCTCCGCGAGCTCGGCACCGCTCCACATGCTGCGCGCCTGCAGCAGCCCGAGTAGGGCAAGCAGACGGCCAGAACTTTTCTGCATATCCCGCAGTCTCGCGCTAGAAGCGGAACGAAATGTTCCTAAATCGACCTTAGCGTACGAGATATGAACACATCAGCAGCCGACAAGACCGGCACGATTCGTCCCTTCACCATCACGATGCCCCAAGAGGCGCTAGACGATCTACAGCACCGCCTCGCCAACACGCGTTATCCGGTCGCTGCACCAGGGGACAGCTGGGATTACGGGACTCCGGTTGCCTACCTGCAAAAGATGATCACCGCCTGGCAGCAGTTCGACTGGCGTGAACAGGAAGCTCGGATGAACGCGGTCCCGAACTTCATTACTGAGATCGACGACCAGACCGTCCACTTCGTACACGTCCGGTCCACCGAGCCCGACGCCACCCCGTTGCTACTAGCGCACACATACCCGGGGTCTTTCTCGGAGTTCCTCGACATGATCGGCCCGCTCACCGATCCGGTCGCCCACGGCGGGCGTGCTGAGGACGCCTTCCACGTGGTGATTCCCTCGATGCCGGGCTTCGGTTTCAGTACGCCGTTGGTCGGCGATGGCTGGACGATGGCCCGAGTCGCACAGACCTACGACAAGCTCATGCGACGGCTGGGATACGAGTCGTACGGCACCCATGGCAGCGACGGCGGTGCGATGATCTCACGTGAGCTCGCTCTGCTGGATCCACCCGGCTTCCTTGGGGCGCACGTGCTGCAGCTCTTCTCCTTCCCCTCCGGAGACCCGACCGAGTTCGAGCGGTTCGGCCCCAAGGAGTACGCGGCCCTGGAGTTTCTCGGCTGGTTCCAGTCCGTGGGCGGATACAACCAGATGAACGGAACCCGCCCTCAGACCATCGCCGCTGCGCTCTCGGACTCACCGGTGGGTCAACTCGCCTACAACGAGCTGTTCGAGAACTTCGGCAATGGGACCAGCCTGGTAACGGTGGATCAGGTCCTCACTCAGGTTTCGCTGTACTGGCTCACTAATACCTCGGGCACCGCGGTGCGCTATCACTACAGCGAAAGCCACTCCGGCGCAAAACCTGCGGTGAGCCAGGGGCGGATTGGTGTGGCGGTGTTCGCCGATGATTTCCAAACCATCAGGCCACTCGCCGAGCGTGACAACGCCAATATCGTCCATTGGTCTGAGTTCGACACCGGCGGCCACTATGCCGCCCTTGAAGTCCCTGAGCTGTTAGTGGGCGACCTCCGCACCTTCTTCGGTTCCGTAACCGCCCGGTCCTGAGGCTCGACGACCTTGCCCCGGCGAGGATCTGACCTCGCCGGGGACCTCAACCATCAGCGGCTGCCTGTCGGATTTGCCGAACCGCCTCTGCTACTCCGCCCGGCCACGGTGCGCCGTGGCCGGGCAGAACCCAAGTGGCCACAACGGCCTCCAATTTGTCCAGCGACGCCAGCGCACTCTTCGGATCGAGGGTGAAAGGCGCGGGCCGTGGCCCGGTCTCGCCCGTCAGGACGTTGCCTGTGGTCATGGCGTCGCCAACAAACAACGCGTCCACCGCGGGTATGTGCACAGCGACGCTGCCGGGTGTGTGCCCCGGAACGTGGATGATCTGCGGCGACCCGGGCAGGTCGAGCACATCGCCGTCGGCAAATGTCGTGACCTCGCGCACCGGCCGGATACGGAGGCCGCCATGGCGAGCGCTGTACCACAGGAATCTCATCAGCGGACGCACCTTGATGGGTCCCCAGCCAGAGTTCGGCTTCTTGACCTCACCGCGAGCCCGGGCCGCATCAAGCTCATGGACGCGTACCACGATGCCCTTCTGCTGCCTGAGCCGCTCTGCGAAGCCGATGTGGTCGCTGTCGCCATGAGTGAGCACGATGCCCCGAACGTCATCCAGTGACCGGCCTAGCTGTGTCAGTTCTTGTTCCAGCTCACGCCAGTGACCAGGCAGACCTGCGTCGACAATCGTGACACCCGCGGCATCCTCGACCAGGTAGACGTTGACGACATCCGAGCCAATGCGATGCAGGCCAGGTGCAAGCTTCATCGGGTCAACTTCTTGGCCTTCGGGGATTCAGCCGAAGCAGCAGACCCAGGAGCATCACGTGATAATCGACCCGGTCAGGAGATCTCTGCTAGCCGCTCGTTGAGGATGATCCGCGACGCGGCCTCGATCAGCGCGAGGTGTGAGAACGCCTGTGGGAAGTTGCCGAGGTGTCGACCGGTGTCGACGTCGAACTCCTCGGCGAAAAGTCCGAGCGGCGAGGCGACCCGCAGCAAGCGCTCCATGAGGTCACGCGCGCGCTGCTCCTCGCCGATGATGGCGAGCGCGGACACCAGCCAGAATGAGCAGATGAGGAATGTCCCCTCCTTGCCGGACAGGCCGTCGTCGGTCTCCTCGGTGCGGTAGCGAAGCACGAAGCCGTTTTCTGTCAGCTCGTCGGCGATGGCGAGCACGCTTGCGCGGAGTCGCTTGTCGTCGCGGGGAAGGAATCCGAAAATGGCTGCCAGCAGCGTGGAGGCATCCAACGCATCCGTGTCGTAGTGCTGACGTAGCACGCCGCGCTTGTCGATGCCATGAGCGAGGATGTCGTCCTTGATCTCAGCAGCAGTGGCCTGCCAGGTCGCCGCGAGGCCTGTATCGCCGCCGATATGGGCCAGTTTCGACGCGCGGTCCAGCGCGACCCACCCCATCAGCTTGGACGACACATAATGCTGAGGCTTGCCGCGAGCCTCCCAGATCCCCTGGTCGGGCTCGCGCCACACTGCGGTTGCGCACTGAGCCTGCGTCTGCACGATCGGCCATAGCCGGCGGGGAAGCCGGTCGCTGCGGCGTACGTGCAGCAAGATCGAATCCAGTACAGCGCCATATACGTCATTTTGGCGCTGGTCGAAAGCGCCGTTGCCGACTCGCACCGGCCGAGCTCCCGCGTAGCCCGACAGGTCGTCCCGAGTCGATTCGGTCAGGTCGCGCCGTCCATCGATTCCGTACATGATCTGCAGCCCACCGTCCTGGTTGGGTTCGAGGTCGGCGACGAACTGCATGAACTCGTCGGCCTCCCAGTCCAGGTTCAGGAAGTGCAGCGCCTGCAATGTGAATGTGGTGTCGCGCACCCACGTGTAGCGATAGTCCCAGTTGCGCTCGCCGCCCGGAGTCTCTGGCAGCGACGTGGTGAGTGCGGCGACCGTGGCGCCGGTTGGTAGATAGGTGAGGCCCTTGATGACCAGTGCCGAGCGCTGTAGCGGGTCGCGCCAGCGGTGGTCAGGCATTCGCGCCCGTCCCAGCCAGTCGCGCCAGAACCGTGTGGTGGCATCGATGCGGCGGCTGGCCTCCGCTACGTCGCTCGGCGCCGCCAGGCCCTCGGCCCACGACAGTGCGCAGTAGCACTCTTCGCCGGCTCTGAGAACATGCCGAGCGCGCGCCCGGTCGCCTTCGACGCCGAGCGCAAGATCGGTCCTCAGCCTGATCGTCTGGCCGGCGCCACTCGCGTCCGCCGAATGCCGATTGTCCTCGACCAGTGTCCATTCGGTCGGCGATCGGCCGTAGTCGAACCCAGGCTCACAGACCAGCTCGACTTCGACTGAGCCATCTATGCAGGTGACGGTACGCACCAGCATGTGATCCCCGTCGTCGTCGGCAGGCGGTCGGGTGTGTGGTGTGGTCTCGTCCTCGCCTTCCCGGGGACCCATCGTCAGCGCGTCACGGACCAACAGCCAGCCCGTCGGCGTCTTCCACGTCGTCGTGAGGACATTCGTACCAGGCTCGTACTCGCGCGCAGTGGGGTGGTTGATCCCGAACGGCCCCAGCCTGAAATAGCCCGCTTGACGGTCGAGCAGGGAGCCGAACACGCTCGGCGCGTCGAAGCGAGGGACGCAGAGCCAGGCGACCGCCCCGTCCGGCGCGATCAGGGCACCGGTGTGACAGTTCGACAGGAACGCAAAGTCAGCAATCGGTGGGAATGGGGAGGGGGCGGCAGCACTCTGCACTTTCTCCTCCCGCTGTGCCTTGGCGCTCATCGCCCCACCCATGGCTCGTGCCAACCGCCGCTCATTGCCGTCAGCTGATCAGCAGCCGACGGCCCCCACGAGCCGGGAGCGTACCGGTGTACAGGTGGCGGCGCGTCCAGCAGTGGCTGCATGATTCGCCACGTCTCCTCGACCCCGTCCTGACGGGTGAACCGCATATTCTGGCCGACCATCGCGGCGTGCAGCAGCACTTCGTACGGGGTTGGGCCTTCGCCGCCCTCCTCCGCGAACTCCATGTCGAGGTGGATGGTCTCGGGGATGCGTGAGCCCGCGCGCCGGGCATTGAATCTGAGTCTGATTCCAGTCGATGGATCGAGTCTGATGACAACGTGGCCGGTCTCCGGTCGTTGATCGGCATGCAAGCCGAAGCCCAGCCGGGGCGGCTGCTTGAAGACAAGCCGGAGCTCCGTCTGGGTGACCGGGAGCCTCTTGCCGGTCCTGATGAAGAACGGCACGCCTGACCAGCGCCAATTGTCGATGTCGAGCCGCAACGCGGCGTAAGTCTCTGTGGTGGAGTCGGCGGCGACGCCAGGGATGCCTAAATAGCCGTCATACTGGCCGCGCACGTAGTTGGCGGGATCGGCCTCAGAGACCGAGCGGAACAGCGCAAGCTGGGCGTCCTTGATCGTCCGCGGGTCACGTCCGGACGGCGGCTCCATGGCGGCTGCCGACACGACCTGCATGAGGTGATTGACCACCACATCGCGCAGCGCACCGACAGGATCGTAGAAGTGTCCCCGGTCCTCGACGCCGAAGTTCTCCGCCATGGTGATCTGCACGCATTCGAGGTAGTTGCGGCTCCAAAGCGGCTCGAACATGGTGTTGGCGAAGCGCAGGTAGAGGATCTCCTCCAGGCCCATCTTTCCTAGGTAGTGGTCGATCCGGTACAGCTGGGACTCGTCGATGTACTGGTGCAGTTCCTCGGCCAGGGCGTGGGCGGAGTCTCGGTCGTTCCCGAACGGCTTCTCCACAACCACGCGTCCCTTCGCGGTCAGGTCAGCCTCGGCCAGGCCCTTGACGACCGTGCCGAACAGGAAGGGTGGAATCTCGAGGTAGAACACCGGACTGTCGGCACCCTTGATCGCTTCTGCGACCCTTTTGTACGTCGCCGCGTCGCCGAAATCGCCCTGCACGTACGACAGTCGTGCGGTGAAACGGTCGAAGATAGTGGGATCGATGGTCTCGCCAGTGCCCTCGATCGACTCGCGGGCACGCTGCACCAACTGGTCGAGCGTCCAATCGTTGACCGCAACTCCGACGATCGGGCACTGCAACAGCCCGCGCTGCTCGAGCCGGTACAACGATCGGAACGTCATCACCTTCGCCAAGTCGCCGGTGATCCCAAAGATGACGAAGACGTCAGCGGGGCGCTGGCCCGTGATCTCCGGCCGGCCGCGTACAGGCGCGGTCTGGTTCTCGATCGTCGCTGCCATTTGTTACCTCCCTGGCGTCATCGACTCCACTCGTAGGGTCTCGCCGCAGCCCAGCCGCGGGACCCCGGCTCAGACCTGTCCGCAGTCAACCACCGACTGACGATCCAGTCGTCACCCGTTGCGGGTGACTCTGCTCGCATGCGGTGGTGATCACCCGGCGCGGGTGATGACGTCGTCGCCCAGGCAGGACATTCTCAAGTGTCTAGAGACAGCATCGGACATCCGAGAACCCCGCTCCAGGAGGATCCGGCATGGCAGAGGACCAGCACTTCGACGTTGTCATCATCGGGACGGGAGCCGGGGGCGGGACGCTCGGGCACCGGCTCGCCACGAACGGCAGGAAGGTGCTCTGGTTGGAGCGGGGCCCGTTCCTGCCACGGGAGCGCGACAACTGGCAGACCGACGCAGTGTTCGTACGCGGGAAGTACCTCGCACAAGAGCTCTGGTACGACCGGCACGGCAACGAGTTCCAGCCCGAAGTGAACTACTACGTCGGCGGGAACACCAAGTTCTACGGCGCGGCACTGTTCCGGCTCCGTCCGGAGGACTTTGGTGAGCTCCGCCACCATGGCGGGATCTCGCCGGCCTGGCCGATCTCCTACGACGACCTGGAGCCCTACTACACCCAGGCGGAGCACCTCTACCTGGTGCACGGTCAGCACGGAGAGGACCCGACGGAGGGCCCGGCCAGCAAGCAGTACGCCTACCCGCCGGTGTCTCACGAGCCCCGCATCCAGCAGCTGAATGATGACCTGGAGAAGCTTGGGCTGCACCCCTTCCACCTGCCGATCGGAGTGAACCTCCAGGAGGTGGAGCCGGGCCGAGCCGCACGGGCGAGCGTGTGCATCCGCTGCGACCGGGTCGACGGATTCCCATGCCTCCTGAACGCCAAGTCCGACTCCCAGGTCATCTGTGTGGATCCGGAGAGATCTTGCCGGCCCATCGCGGCGCCTGTGCGTGGATCTCCTCGTCGTCAGATTTGCCGAGCATCTGGATCCCGCCGAGCGGATAGTCCCAGTCGTCGGATCCCAGATACCAGTCGTTCATCGCCAGCGAGCTGTTGGCGAGTCCGTCCGGGTAGCGATCGCCGCGACCGGGGCCAATGTGCAGCGCTTGGAGACCGACGGACAACCGGGTCACTGTCGACGCGGAAGGGGCGATCCACCTCAGCATTGACGAGAAGAACAACGTCGAGGGTGTCAAGCGACTGCGCCACAAACTCGACGGCATGCTCAGCCAGCTGGGCATGCACGAGCATCATCTGCTGGACCGGAGCCTGTACCTACACAAGAGCATGCCGATCGGCGCGACAGCCCACCAGGCGGGAACGGTCCGGTTCGGCACCGACCCCGCCGCGAGCGCACTCGACGTGAACTGCAAGGCGCACGACGTGGACAACCTTTACGTGGTGGACACCAGCTTCTTCCCCAGCATCGGAGCTGTAAACCCGTCGCTGACTGCGATCGCGAACGCGCTGCGGGTCGGCGATCACATCACCGAACGCCTCAGCTGAGGCCTAAGGCCGCCATGGACGACCACAACATCCAGTGCCGCCTCGCCAGCGTCGAAGGTGGTGCCCGGTGACCCCGACGTTCGCGGACCTGTTGGGTCCTGTCTTGATGCAAGTGAACCCGGTTCCATGGGCACGGGCACAGATGGCCTTCACCCTCATGTTTCACATCATCCTGGTGCCGCTCGGGGTGTCGTGGTCGGCGATGACGCTGATTGCCAACTACCGGGCGATCAGGCGCGGCGACAGTGACGCTCTGCGACTGGCGCAACGTTGGTCGAAGTACATGGCGGTGACGTTCGCGGTGGGGGCGGTGACGGGGACGGTTCTCTCCTTCGAATTCGGCCTGCTCTGGCCCCAGTTCATGGGGAAATGGGGAGAAGCATTCGGCGTACCTTTCGCGTTCGAGGGCCTCTTCTTCTTCACCGAGGCCATCTTCATATCGATCTATATCTACGGTTGGCAGCGGCTCAAACCATGGGCGCATTTCTGGACTGGTATCCCAATCCCTATCGCCGGCATATTCGGCAGCGCCTCAGTGATTGCCGCGAACGCGTGGATGAACTCCCCTGACGGCGTGACTCTCGACTCGTCCGGCAACATCGTCGACGTTGATCCGGTCCGGGTGATCTTCAATGATGCGATGCCGTTGATGGCGGCGCACATGATCGTCGCTGCCTACCTGGTCGGCGGATTCCTGATCGCGTCCGTCTACGCCGCAGGAATGCTGCGCGGGCGACGGGACCGCTACCACCGGCTCGGCTTCATCATCCCGTTCACGGTCGCAGCCATCGCGACACCAGTCCAGCTCGGGGTCGGGGACCTCCTCGCTCGATGGGTCTATGACAACCAGCCGACCAAGTTCGCCGCAATCGAGATGGTGACGCAGACAAGCAGCGATGTGCCCGAGATCTTGTTGGGCCATCTCAACTCGTCCGGAGAAGTGGAGGGCGGCATAGCGATCCCCGGTTTGGCGTCCTGGCTGTCGGATCCGAGCACCGGCAGGGCGACCGTCGTGCAAGGTCTCGACAGCGTTGCTGCTGATCAACGACCGTCGATCCGGGAAGTCAACATCGTCCATCTCTGCTGGGACGTCATGGTTGGCCTGGGCACATTGCTGTTCCTGTTCACACTTTGGTACTGGGCGTCGTGGATCTTCCGACGAGACATGCCTCGAAGTCGATGGTTCCTCCGGGTCGCTGCTGTCACCGGCGTCCTCGCCGTGGTGACCATGGAAGCAGGCTGGATCGTGAGTGAGGTCGGACGCCAGCCTTGGATTGTCTACAACCTGATGAGGGTCTCAGACGCTGCAACCACCAATGAAGGTGTCTGGATCACGTTCATCGTGGTCGCGCTCCTTTACGCGGGACTGGGCATCACCACGATCCTCGTATTGCGCGGGATGAGTCGCCGCGCGCGCGCCCGGGACGGATTCGAAGAGACCGACAGCCCATACGGGCCGCGTGAATTGGCCGAGAAGCCCGGGTGAGGACCGGATGAGCACCGCCGCCGCGATCATCCTGTTCGCCGCCGTCACGATGTACGCGATCTTCGGCGGAGCAGATTTCGGTGCGGGCTTCTGGGACCTGACGGCGGGGGGCGCGAAGCGTGGGAAGCGGCCGCGCGAAGTCATCGATCACTCGATCGGCCCGGTGTGGGAAGCGAACCATGTGTGGTTGATCTTCATCTTCGTCGTCTTGTGGACGTGCTTCCCTGAGGCGTACGCGTCGATCACCTTGACAATGTTTGTACCCCTCACGCTCGCGGCGCTTGGCATCGTGCTACGCGGCGCAAGTTTTGCTTTTCGCAAAGCGGTGTTTCGAACCCGTCTCAAGCGCCACTTCGGAGCCATCTTTGCCGTCTCTTCGGTCCTGGTGCCCTACTGCTTCGGCGCTATCGCGGGAGGGATCGCCTCCGGGCGGGTGCCCGCCGGTGGTGAAGCCGGCGATCCAGTGACCAGCTGGATCAACCCGACCTCGATCGTTGCCGGCTTGCTGGCCGTCTCCGTGACGGCGTACGTCTCGGCTGTCCTTCTGACGTGGGATGCCGGGCGGCTCTCCGACGAGACGATGGTGGCTTATTTCCGCATCCGCGCCGTAGCAGCGGGCGTTGCTGCTGGAGTCGTCGCCCTTGTCGGCCTGTTCGTGGTGCGCAGCGATGCCAAGTACATCTTCGACGGGCTCACGTCGCGCGCCCTACCCCTGGTCGTTGTCTCGGTGCTGGCGGGGCTTGGCGCGCTTGTGCTGCTTCGAGGCCGGCCGCACCGAGGGGGGCCGCGTCGCAGCGGTCGTTGCTGCGGGAGCGCTCGTCCTCGGGTGGGGAGTTGCCCAGTGGGACTACCTCCTTCCCGAATCGCTGACGGTATCGCAGGCGGCAGCGCCGCCCGGAACGATCACGGCAGTGCTCGTCGCGACCGCTCTCGCCGTGCTCTTGATCGTGCCCGCCTTCGCCTTGCTGTACACGCTCGACCAGAAAGGCCTGCTCCCGGAGGAGGGCGTCGACGAAGGGCCCGAGCAGGCGGCCAAGGCCAGAAGGTCAGCCTGAACAGCGGCGGATCTGCACGTCAGGGCCGCGCCGGCCCGCCGCCAAAGCTAGGCGATCACCCGAAGACGTTGCCGATGGTTTGCAGGATGTCGGTGTAGAACGTGCCGCTGATCTCGCGGAACAGCGCGAAGGGGGCATCCGGATCGCCGAAGAACGGCCGCAGTGTCCAGGCGAGCTGGGTACCAACGAAGCCGAACAGCAGGATCCAGACATATACCAGCGCCATACTGGTGGGCCGCTCGGCAGACACGGCTGCCGCCTGCGAAGCGGCGCGCTCCGGCGAGGCCATCGCTACGGGCGCAGCCGGGAGGGGGCCATTGCCGTTCCCGGTGCCGACGAGTGCCAGCTCCCGGTCCTCGACCTCGACCGCCACCTCAGCGGCGGGCGCGGCCGCGACCACCGCCGCGTGGTAGGTGTTGAGGGCGGCCATGCCGCGGGTCAGGAATAGCAATCCGATCACGGCAGTCAGCACCAGAATGCAGACGTTGAGTAATTTGAAGAATTCGTAATTCTGCGCCGTGATCAGAAAGAACAGGCTGATCGGTGCGAAGGCGAGCGTGAGCACCGAAATGACGGTTATCGACACCATGACAAGGGCGACCGTCTGCGTCATAGACAGCCGGGCGCCGAAGACCAGGTTGAACAGGTACAGGGTCGGCAGGCAAATCGCGAGCGTGGCCAGGAAGAGCAGGGGAAGCTTCACCATCGATGAGAGCGCCTGCCAGAAGCCGTTGGAGGCGCCCAGAACCAGGCCGAAGATGGCAAGGCTTACGGCCGAGCTCGTCAGCATCTGCAGGATAAGGCCGCGCAGGTCGCGTTCATCGTTGATCTGCCGCCAGATTCCGTCGCGATCGCGCAGAATACGTTCGATGACGAGCAGATTCTGTCCCGGGGGATTCGCCATGGCCGGACGTTATCATTCGGTCACCAACCGCGTGATCAATCAGGATTAATCAGCCCCGGAGGGCGCCATGTCGACCGAGCACAGCTTGCGGGCCTCCGACGACGACCGGGACCGGCTCGTCGAGCAGTTGCAGCGGCACGCGGTCGCGGGGCGGCTGAGCATGGACGAGTACGCCGAGCGGGTGGACCGTGTGCTAGGCGCCCGTACCCACGGCGAGCTCGCAGCCGTCACGCACGACCTGCCGGCCGAGTCCACAATGGAACCCAGCCCTCGACCACCGCGAGGGCGCGCGGCAACTGATCGTCGCGTTCCTGGTAGCCCTGCTGGTTTTAGCGGTGCTTGGTGCGGCGGTTGCGGCGTTCCGCTGACCGCTGGCGGTTGAATACCCTCGAGCTGGCACACACCCCACATCTGCCGTCATGGGACGCCTAATATCCACCGAAGGTCTGTAACAGGCCTACGTCGGGAGGATCCCTAAGACGGTCCCCTAGCCGACAGCGGCGTGGCCCGCGAAGGCGCCGAGGACCCCGGGCCAGCCATTCGCCCATAGCGCGGCGGTGGCTTCGCCGTCGGGGCCGAGCCCTTCCCATCCGCGGTGTTCGAGGAGCACGCTGGTGCCCCCACCGTCGCGCACGAAACGGACGTCAACCTCGGTCTCGCCCCGCCACTCCGGGCTCCGCCAGGAGAACACGATCCGATCGGGAGGCGAGCACGAGAGAACCGTGCCGACCTGCATCTCGTCACCGTCGACGAAACGTTCGAAGAAGCGGCCGCCGATAACCGGCTCCAGGAAGATGCTGTACGCACGGTCGCCCCCGTACGAGTAGCCCTCCGCTAGCGGCCACCACTCGCTGATTCCATCGGTGAACAGGCGGAACGCTTCGCTCGGTGGCAGCTCGACGTGGACCGACTGGCGCACGGCAAGCGAGGCGGCGCCGACGGTGTTGGGGTCGCCGGGCGTTGTCATCATTCGCTCCGACTCACGCTGTCGGCGGCCGCTCGCTCGGCCGCACGCTGGTAGCGGGCGAAGGCTGTAGACCAAAACGACCGCGCGTAGGCCTCGAGCCCGGCGAGCCCTTCGGGATTGATCTGGTACACGCGGCGGGTGCCGGCGGCGTGATCGGTCACCAGTTCGAGGTGTACGCCATGGCTGACCCGTTCATCCGCTCCTAGCGCTCACCCCCGCGTTTCCCGCGCGGAGACGGCAAGCCTCTGAGCCGTACCTAGGTTGCCCACGCTGTACAAGGCATGCACGCCCTGCACAGCGTGAGCATCCCACGCAGCGTGGGATGTTGAGCGGCTCGGGCACTCCTGCGGGGCGAACTCTCCAACGGTGGAGTCATCTCCGTCGACGTGGTCGAAGGCGGACTCACCGAAGTAGACTCGAGCGGCCCGCAGCCAGAGGAGAGGGCAGCCGGATGAGCGCAAACGGTGGGAACTCCACGACGCAAGTTGTGGTGTGTTCCAACTGTCAGACGAAGAACCGCGTCCCGTCCGTGGCGAAAGGTGCGCCGCGCTGCGGAAAGTGCCATGCCCCGTTGCGCTGGGTGGTAAACGCAACCGACACGGACTTCGCCTCCGTTGCCGAGGCCGCGACCATCCCAGTGCTCGTCGACGTATGGGCGCCCTGGTGCGGTCCTTGCCGGAAGGTGAGTCCGGCGCTCGAGCAGCTCGCGGGCGAGTTAGCAGGGCGCCTGAAGTTGGTCAAGGTGAACGCTGACGACTCGCCGGGCGTCAGCAACCAGTTCGAGGTGCAAGCAATCCCGACATTGGTCCTGTTGAACCGTGGCAAAGTCATCGACAAGCAGGTGGGGGCTGCTCCGGCCGGCGTGCTGCGATCCTGGTTGACGGAGAAGCTTCCGTCAAAGAGTTAGCGAACCAACGCCGCCAGGCTGCGGCGCCCGTCGAGGCCGCGCAGTTCGAACTCGCCCCGGTCCGCGAACTCGATCCCTGAGCCCGAGAGCAGATCGCGCACGGTGGCGGAGACCAAGACTTCGCCCGGCTGCGACACGCCGAGAATGCGCGCTGCGGCATGGACCGCGATCCCTCGCACGTCGTCGCCCTCAAGCTCGACCTCCCCGGCCTGGATCCCCGCGCGCGCTGTGAGGCCATGGTCGGCGGCGGCGTCGATCATCGCTGCCGCCCCACGCACCGCACGGGCCGGACTGTCGAAGAGAACGAGGAAGCCGTCCCCGGTGGTCTTCACCTCTCGCCCGCCGAAGCGCTCGATCTCCGTACGCACCGCCTCGTTGTGCTCGGCCAGCAACAGCCGCCACCGGGCGTCACCGAGTCGGTTCAGCGTTTCCGTGGACCCGGACAGGTCGGTGAAGACGACGGTCGCGAAGATGCGATCGGAGATCTCTTGTGGCGACTTCGCGAAGAGCCGACGGCCGGCCCAGTCAACCGATACCCACGGCTCGTCGCCGACGACCCACGCGTCGTGACCGGGCGGTATCTCGAAAGCATCGCCACCCATAACATCCAGCGAGGCACCGTCGGTCATCTCGATATGCAGATGCCCGGACACCACGTACCCGACGTGGTGCACCTGGCAGCTTTCAGTACCGACGATTGGCTTGACATGCTCCGACCAACGCCAGCCTGGCTCGAATACGGCCCGCCCGATAGCCAGCTCTCCTAGCTCGACCAGATCGATGTGAGCCTTCTCGACCGTCCGGACCTCGTCAGGGCGATCGAAGCGCTTGCGGCGCAGCTGCATGAAACAGATCGTACGAATTGGTGCAGGGTCGGTAATCAGTGCCCGTCCGCAGTCAGCGGCAAGCACTATTGATAAACCGAGCGCTCGGTCTAATAATGGTGGTGTGAACACTGATGGCAATCGGTTCCGCCGGCGAGCGAAGGCTGGACGGGCGGGGGATAGTGATGCGCACTGTTGATCCGGAGAAACACAGGGCGCGCAGGACCCACATCATCGAATCCGCAGTGGTTCTGTTTGCCAGCAAGGGATTTGCTGACACCACAACTGCTGATATCTGCCAAGCCGCGGGCATCAGCACCGGGTCCCTGTTTCACTACTTTCCGTCCAAGCAGGCGGTCTTCTACGGCATCTGGGAGCTCGACAGGACTGAGTGGGACGAAGTTTTCGCGGCCGCGGAGGCCGATCCGGACCCGTGGGCGGCGCTGATGGCGATCGTGGACAAGCTCGCGGCCGACGCAGCCGAGCCGATCATGGCCGGTCTGCTGGTCGAGGTGATCGCCCAGGCGCACCGTGATTCCCGAGTTTGCGGCAGGGCTGGCCGAGAACGACCGCCGTCAGATCCGTGGAATCGCGCGGCTTGTCCGCCGGCTGCGGGAAGCCGGAGTCGCTCATCCTGGGCTGCCTGATGAGGAGGCTGCGCGCTGGGTGTTGACCGTCACCGACAGCTTCCTCGGTCGCGGTTACCCCGAGCCCGATCGCAATATGGACGCCGCCCTCGACACGGCCAAAGATATGATCGCGCGCGTCTTGCGCCACCTCGAGGTCGGTGAGATCGACCGATGAAGCGCGCCCTCCCAGTGCTTGCGGTGCTCCTGCTGGCCCCGTGGGTCGGGGAGTTTCTGCTCGGCAACATCTCCGTACGCCAGCTTCCCGCCCTGTTGATCTTGGCACTGCTGTACGGGTGCGGGGCGCTGTTGATCCGGGAGGTGACCCGCCGGACCGGCCGCGGCTGGCCGACAATCCTGCTGCTTGGTGCGGCGTACGGGGTGATCGAAGCCGGCATCGTGGACCAGTCGCTGTTCAACCCATCCTTCGAAGGCTGGGACTTCCAGGCGGTGACGCCGGTGCCGGCGCTCGGGATCAGTGCCTGGCACGCCTGGACCTTCGTTATCGGCCACAGCGTGTGGAGCATCGCGGTACCCATCGCGCTTGTCGAACTGCTGTTCCCTGACCGCGCACGTACTCCGTGGCTCGGCCGGGCCGGGTTGGTGCTGACCGCGGCTGGCTACCTCGCCGGCTGCTTGGTCATCGGCAGGTTCGTGTACAGGTCCGAAGCGTTCCTAGCATCGCCCCGCCAACTGGCCGGTGCAGCGGCGGTCGCGGCGGTTCTGGTCGGGCTGGCTTTCGCTTGTCGGCCAGTCGTCCCGCCCGTCGGGAACGGGTGGGTGCCTCGGCCGCTGCCCTTGGGGCTGGGCGTATTCGTCGCCCTCGGCGTTTACCAGGCGCGGCCCGAGAGCTGGGCCGGGTTCGTCTTCGGGATCTGTTGGCTGGCATTGCTCGCCGCCCTGCTGTCCCGGTTCGCTCGCCAGCGGTCGTGGGGTTCCCGGTCTGAGTTCGCCCTAGTTGCGGCGGCGCTCGGGACGTACGCATGGCTCGGGTTCGTGCTCACGTGGTTGGTGGAGCCCGGCGATCCGGTGCGCTGGGCCGGCAACATCGTGTTCGCGACCGTCGCGCTCGCATTCGTCATCGCCGCGCGCCGCCGGATCCGGGTCGTCGACCGAGAAGCCGCGGTCACAGCTATGCCGCCGCCGGCCTCCCGAAACTGGTCACCAACCACACGAAAACCGCCGAGATCCGCGTGGCTTGTGACCACTTTCCGACAGGCGCCGACGCTCAGCGGCACGGTGCGGGGCTGACCGTACGCACTTTGGTTCCGTCAACCCGGATGGCGATCGAGGTCGCGTTGTCCATCTCGTCGGTCTCGACCAGCTGCCCGCGTGGGTCGGCCTCCAGATCCAGACAGAGCACATCGCCGTCCACCCCTCCGGGGAGCCGGAGCCACTGCCCGTTGAGGTCAGCCTTGTAGAGGTCGGTCCAACCAGGTGAGATCCCTTGCCCCTGGCTGCTACGTGTGCACCGGCGGAATTGCCGCGCCACTTGCATCCGAGCGGGCACAGCTACGCGACGGTTGTCGCGGAGGCAGAAGCTGACCTTGTTGCGCGCGACTAGGGCCTCGTCGCTGCCGGGTCGGCGCAATGAGTAGCGGGCCATTGCGTCGTAGTGCCAGTGCTTGTGGCCGGGGTGGTGGAGCATGCACCCGACGTCGCGGCGCAGTTCAGCCGCGTCACGTTTCAGCTGGAAAGCGCCATCATTGTTCGTGTCCTGATGCACCACCTGCAGGGCTGGGTGCTGCCCCCGCGGACACTTCGAGCGACCCTGCGGCAGTACGAGCAGCGGCCCCGGCCCGAAGTTGGCCAGGGATGCTGCAAACCGCAATCGGCGCTCGTTGCCGACCACTTCGATCTGGAGATCGGTCGGATTCAGGCTCCGCATATTGGGCAGCAGCAGCGCCGAGCCCGGGGGCGTTGGACTTGCGGATGTCGGGCTGGGGGCCGGCTGCGCGCTCCGGGCCCCAGAAGCAGAAGCGTTCGCGCCTTCAGCCTGCGCAGCCGGACGACGACCGTCGAGAGCGACCACCGCGCCAGTCCCCAGCGCGGCAGCGACGACCGCCCCGGCAATCACGGCTCGCGTGGCGGCGCTCACCTTTTTCACGGTACCGAGAGCTCCGCCGAAGCAGTAGCTCCGGAACTACCGCTCAGATAACGATGAGGTCAAGCCGCGTCGAGCGATTGCTCATATGGTGATCGCGACCTTCCCTCGTGCCTTGCCGGCTGCAAGGTGGCGCATGGCTTCCGGCACCTGGTCCAGTGAGAAGATCTGGTCGATACTCGGGGTCAGCTCGCCGGCTTCGATGAATTCGCTGAGCCGTTCCAGGTCGCTGCCGCGTTCCTTGGAGACGAAGAATGTCAGCCGCTGGCGTACGAAGAGTGACAGGGCGAGGGCGCGGAACTGCCGGTCGAGTCCACCGGTCAGGCGCCCACCCTGCTCGCCGCCGACGATGACGGCCGTTCCAGTGGGCGTGAGGGCGCGACGGAGCCGGGTAAGCGTGGGATTTCCTGCGATATCGAGGATCAGGTCGTAGCGTTCGGCGCCGTCTGCGAAGTCCTCGCGCGTGTAGTCGATGACGTGGTCGGCGCCGAGGGATCGCACTAAATCGAGCTTCTTGGTGCTGCTGACACCGGTGACCTCGGCTCCGAGAGCTTTGGCCAGCTGTACGGCGTAGCTGCCGACGCCGCCGGAGGCGCCGATGATCAACACTCGCTGCCCCGTCTCGACGCGGCCGACATCGGTCAGGGCCAGCAGGGCGGTTAGCCCGGACACCGGAACCACCGCAGCCTGCTCGAAGGAAAGGCTGCGCGGCTTGCGGGCGAGTTGATCTTCTGGTGCGACTGTGTACTCGGCGAAGGAGCCGTGGCCAGTCCCGAATACCTCCTCACCTGGGGAGAATTTGGTCACCGCCGAGCCGACTGCGACGACTGTGCCAGCGAGATCGAGCCCAGGCACAGGGGTCTTCGGCTTGCGAAATCCCAATGCGAGGCGGAGCACATATGGCTGGCCCACCATCAGATGCCAGGTGCCGCGGTCCAAACCAGCTGCATGCACGCGTACCAGCACCTGATTGTCGGCGACCTCAGGGATTCCGATCTGCGCAAGACGAAAGACGTCGGGGGAGCCGTACGCGCCTTGCACGACGGCCCGCATGGTGCCTTCCGGCGGCGTCGGAGTGTTTCCGTCACTGGCGCCCTGGGTGTCCTGGCGTTCCAATCCCATGAGGTATGTCCTTTCGAGCGGGCAGCCTGTAACTGCTAGCCGTACTTAGTACAGCACGGTATCGTACAAAGTACAAATAGTGCGAGTGTCCGGAGGGCCATGCCAGGACCTGCCAGCGGGACGCCGGAGAAGCGCATCCCGCTCAGTCGAGAACGGGTGCTGCGCGCCGCCGTCGTAATCGCCGATGCCACGGGAATCGGATCCCTGACGATGCGATCACTCGCGCACGAACTCGGCGTCAAGCCGATGGCGCTCTACTACCACGTGGCCAGCAAAGAGGAGATTCTCGACGGCATCGTCGACTTGGTCTTCAGTGAGATCGAGCTGCCGTCTGCCGACGGTGACTGGCGGTCGGAGATCATCAGGCGGGCAGAGTCAGCCCGGCGGGTGCTGAGACGCCACCCGTGGGCCATCGGGCTCATGGAGTCTCGCAAGACGCCGGGGCCGGAAACGTTGCGCCACCACGACGCGACCATCGGCACGCTGCGAGCGGCCGGTTTCTCAGTGGAGATGACTGCCCACGCGTATGCCCTGCTCGACAGCTACATCTACGGATTCGCGCTGCAGGAGGCCTCCCTGCCCTTCGAAGGCCCGGAGACCGTCGGCGACGTGGCCGAGCCGATGCTGCAGCAGTTCCCGGCCGACGCGTACCCGCACTTCGTCGAGATGGCTAACGAGTACGTCCTGAAGCCCGGCTACGACTTCGGGAACGAGTTCGACTTCGGGCTCGGGGTGATCTTGGACGCCCTCGCCAGGTCACTTCCGGACGTTTAGGCTCGCGTCCATGAGTGTCAGCGACCTACCGCGTAGCTCGCCGGAGTCCCAGGGCGTCGATCCGGCCGGAATCCTAGCCTTTCTCGACGAAGTGGAGTCTGCGCCGGACATCGAGATGCACAGTTTGATCATCATCCGGCACGGCAAGGTCGTGGCCGAGGGTTGGTGGTCGCCGTACCTGCCGGAGCAGCCGCACCTGCTCTACTCGCTCAGCAAGAGCTTCACTTCGACTGCCGCGGCGTTCGCCATCGCCGAAGGGCTGCTTGACCTCGATGCGACTGTGCTCTCCTACTTTCCCGAACTCGACAGCGAGATCACTGATCGGCGGAGTCGGTCGATCTTGGTCCGCCACGTGGCCGCGATGGCCAGCGGGCATCTCGAGGAGACTGCCGAGCGAACATTGGCGCTCGATCCAACCGAACCCGTGCGCGGGTTCCTGCTTATCCCGCCCGATCGGGAGCCGGGCAGCGTGTTCGCCTACAACCAGCCGTGCACCTACACTCTCGCCGCGATTGTCCAGCGACTGACCGGCGAGACCCTGATCGAGTACCTACGACCCCGACTGTTCGACCCACTGGGCATCGGTCAGGCCGGCTGGCAGCGGGACGCCGCTGGTCGCGACCTCGGGTATACAGGGCTCCACGCGAGCACCGACGCGATCGCCCGGCTCGGGTTGCTTTATCTCCAACGCGGGGTCTGGAGCGGTCAGCGGCTGCTGTCGGAGGAGTGGGTAGCCGATGCAACCCGGCTTCAGGTGAAGACCCGGGTCGAGATGGAGGACCCGAACGAGCTGAAGCCGGACTGGCAGCAGGGCTACGGGTTCCAGTTCTGGATGGCCCGACACGGATACCGCGGTGACGGGGCGTACGGGCAATTCTGCGTGGTGCTTCCCGAACAGGATGCGGTCATTGCCACGACCGCGGGAACCGAGAACATGCAAGGGATCTTGGACGCGGCCTGGGCAAATCTGCTACCTGCCATGACGGCCGCAACGGTTGACCCGTCGCCGCTCGCGCATCAGCTGGCGGACCGACTCGCCGGGCTGGAGTTGGCTGCGTTCCAGGCCAAGCGTGCTCCGAACTCGTCGATAGCCGCCTGGGCAGAGGCCTCGTTCCTGCCGGCCGGCGGATCATCAGAGGCGCAACCGACACTCAGTGCCGTTCGGCTGCACCACGATGGCGAGCTGTGGCAGCTGACCTTCATCGAGAGTGATGCTGCGTTCGGTGCAACGGTCGGTGTTGCAGGCTGGCGTACCAACCTCACCGAGACAGACCACGGAACGACGGGTGTTCCGCTTGCCGTCAGCGGTGGCTGGACCGACGAGGACACGTTCCGAGCGGAGGTCATCTTTCTTGAGACGCCCCACCGGCTCGGGCTCACATGCTCGCTGGCCAACGGGACGTTCCAGGCCAGCTGGCGAACGGTCCCACTGCGCGCCGGCCCTCTGTCCGCGCTACGGATGCCTCGCTAGCGCGGGCTTGGTCTCATTTCGGCGGCCTACCGGAAGATCGTCGGCGTTTGTGATCACAAACGACCCGATTACGTCCCAGATTGAGGCCCTTTAGATGTTTGTGATCACAAGCAACCCTCGCGAAGCCAGTTCACCGTTGTGTGCTCGTACGCCGCGTCCAAGGCCAGGTGATCAAGGCCCAGACAGCAGCTGCCACGGCCAATGCCGCCAGCAGGTACCAAGGCCAGTCGCCTAGCAATTCCAGGAGCGAGGCCCCTGCCGGTTTGCCGTTCAGGTACCCATAGTTCGTCCCGAGAGCGCGGTTGATCACGAAGACGACCGCCGCCCAACCCACGGTGACGAGGAGTGTCAGTCGGTAGCTGCGCCAGTTTGGATGCAGTCCCAGACCCCAGGTCAGGTAGATCACCGCCCACATGACCAGTACGTGCTGGACCCAGTAGGAGGTGATCTCCAGGACGGGTGCGATGTCTGGAAGGAGATCGGGAGTGAGCAACGCCTGCGGGTTGAGGGTGAGACCCCAGTAGTAGGTCAGCGCAAACGCCGAGGGTCGCCGACTCCACAGGGCGTAGCCGGTGACCACCCGCAGCACGTCCGAGAGGTGCAACGGGACCGACTGCTGCAGGTTGAAGAAAGGCGGAATCAGCCACAACGCCATGAAGCCGAACGTCACTGCGAACTGGACGATCGCGAACACCCGCGTGAACCTCTGCTCCTCAGGTGTTCCCCGGTGGCGGCGCCCGAAACGGACCAGCAACACTGCGCCGATGACGGTCCCGACCAGCACGGCCCAGTGCATGAAGCCGTAAGGAGTGAAGGTCGGAGCAGCCATCGGCAGATCCACGTCAGTAACGCTAGGGGGTTGTTCTCGGTTAGCAGTAGGCGGCGTCGGCACAGTAGAACCGCGTGCCTGGTTGCCCTTGGGCCCGTGTGTGCGAGATCATCACGGTGCCGAATCTGGCCGATCGGCACACGTCCAGCGAGAGGGCAACTATGAGCGTCTACCGCGTGATCGACGTCGTTGGCACGAGCACAACCTCCTGGGAGGAGGCTGCCGCTGACGCGATCAATACGGCGCGTCAATCGGTCCGGGACCTTCGGGTCGCCGAGATCGTCAAGCAGGACATTCACATCGGGGACGGCGGCGAGCTCATCTACCGCACGAGGATCCAGCTGTCCTTCAAGTACGAAAAAGAGGCGTAAGCGCCCTGAACCTGGCCTTTGCGCTAGGGCTCGCTAAAGCTGGCAGCCGTCGGCCTCGGCAGTCAGGAAAGCTGACGCTGTGGGTCGTGTCGGTAAGTGGATTGGCACGACTACCCGGAGGGCGCGGACTTTGTTGTCCTCGCGGACACCGGGGGCAGCTGCTTCGTCGTAGTCGCCGACGGATGATCACGTAGATATTCGGCGGCAACCCGCTTTGGCACGACGATGGTCCACGCGTCGATGACGAGTTCGCGCATCTCCGCGACATCGATCGCGTCGCCTGCGTTGACCATTGCGCTGCTGCCGCCCTGTGGGAGCCGGGACAGAGTGATCCTATTGGGCGGCACCTGCAAGAACTCATCGCATAGAGCAGGCTTGAATAGAAGTCAGGCCGAAACCCACGGAGGCATCATGACGATCTTTGTCTGTCGTACCTGCGCTGTGGAGCAACCGGACACCGGTGAGCCTGCCGCTGTCTGTGCCATCTGCAGCGATGAGCGTCAGTATGTACGCCCATCCGGCCAGCAGTGGACCACCTTGGAGGAGCTGCGACTTGCCGGGCACCGGGGAGCGGTGCCCGAAGTCGAGCCCGGTCTGTATGGCATCACAATTGAGCCAACGGTCGGGATCGGTCAGCGTGCACTGCTTGTTCAGACGCCATCGGGGAACCTGTTGTGGGACCCGAACGGATACCTAGACGATCAGTTGGTTGCGACCGTTCGTGAGCTGGGTGGGGTGGCAGCAGTCGCTGCCAGTCATCCACACATGTTCGGGGTGCAGGTCGAATGGTCGCACCGGTTCGGAGGGGTTCCGGTGTACGTGCAGGCTGCAGACCGGGAGTGGATCCAGCGGGATGACCCAGTGATCACAACCTGGGATGAGAAGACTGAAGTGCTTCCCGGGGTGATGCTTCATCGAATCGGCGGCCACTTTCCGGGCAGTGCGGTCGCTCACTTTGTGGGTGCTGACGGTCGCGGGGTGCTGCTGAGCGGTGACACCGTGGCTTGCACGCCGGATGAGCATTGGGTCTCGTTCATGCGCAGCTACCCGAACAAGATTCCGCTGTCGGCTGCCGTCGCGGCGAAGGTTGCTGATCGGGTACTGCAGCTCGACTTCGACAGGCTCTACGACAACTTCGCCGGGCAGGTCATCGGTGACGCCGCTGATTGGGTACGCCGATCAGCCGGCCGCTATGTCGCGTGGGTCCGAGGGGACTTCGACCACCTCACCGGGTGATCAGAGACTTCTCCACCAGAAACTGTCGGCAGATTGCGCTGGCACCTCCGACACTCCGCATCGTTTACTTGGACTGTGCCCCATCTGCAGACGCGGCGGCGTCCAAGAAACTGATGCGGAGTTGATCACGCCGGCCGTCAGGTCGAGGCTCACCGCCCTAGCGGGGGATCGGCTGCCACGCCGGCTGCCCGTCGAACCCGGGCCCGTCGGTGAGCGATCGTGTCGCCCCGGTCGTTAATTGGACGGTGTAGACGTCCCACGATCCACCGGCGTCGGAGTAGTAAGTGAGCTGGGTGCCGTCTGGCGACCAGCGCGGCCGCTCTTCAGACGCACTACCGGCAACAACCGATCGCCGATCGCGGCCGTCCGGGGACATCACGTCGATGTCGAACCCGCTCGACGTCACAACATTGAATGCGACCTGCGATCCATCCCAGGACCAGGCCGGATTCAGGCCGCTGGTCGGCTGCGGAAAGAGGGTGTCCTCCTTGCCGGTCGCCGGGTCGACCGCCAGTAGTTCTGGGGATCCGCTGCGGTTCGTGGCGAAGCCGATCCGTGAACCGTCCGGCGACCACTGAGGCTTGTCGTCCAGCCCCGGAGAATCAACGAGTTGACGTACCCGTGAACCGTCCACGTTCATCACATAGATGTCCCAGTCGCCGTCTCGATTGGAGCTGAAGGCCAATCGAGAGCCGTCTGGTGACCAGGTGGGGTAGAAGTTGGCCCGCGTGCCACTGGTGATCTTGGTCAGGCCCGAGCCATCGAGGTTGATCAAGTAAATGTCACTGAGGGTCGGCGATCCGGCATTGAACGCGATCCGCTGCCCGTCCGACGACCAGGCGGGGTGAGACACGGCTGGCAGATCCCCAGTGAGACGTCGTACGCCGGAACCGTCGGAACGCATCACGAACAACGCATCGGAACCGTCCCGGTCAGACACGAACGCGATGAGTTCGGAGGAGACCTGCTGGTTCGTGCGCGGTGTCTCTTTGGCCCTGCGAGTGTCCTCAGGCGCGCTGCATCCCAGCAATAGGGAAACAATGATCGTCGCGCCGAGCGAGCGACGCGGCTGGAGGAACGGCATGCACTGAGCATGGGGCCGTACGACACTGCTTGCCAACCCGCACTCCCGACCTGCCTGCGTCACTTCGAGTTGGGACACTGTTGGCATGCAGAAGATCTCCCTCGAGGCCCTCGGACGCCAGCAGATGAAGTTAGCCGCAACTGCCGGCGGTCGACACACCGCGGACACTGTCTATGGCGGTCATGAGAAGGTGCTGCGGCAGACAGTGATCGGCATGATTGCCGGAGCTCGCCTTGCCGAGCATGAGAATCCCGGCGAGGCGACTGCGCTGATCTTGCATGGGCGCGTACGGCTCGCGGCAGCGGGCGAGTCCTGGGATGCCGCTCGGGGTGATCTGCTGATCATGCCTGATCAACGCCACAGCCTCGAGGCGCTCGAGGACTGCGCCGTGCTACTCACCGTGGCCAAGCTGTCCGGACTCGCGGCCCGAAACGCCGCGGGAGGGGCTCGCTACCCGACGTAGTTCGGATTGGTGAAGGTGATGCCGACCGGATTTTGATCGGCTGATGTCACTAACGTGCTTCTGTGATCCGAATTGCTATTGACCCGAGCTGGCCGGATGCTGGGCAACTGCAGAGCATCGTGCAGCTGGTGAGTGGTGTCTTCGGCAGCGACGTGCTCGGCGCGTATCTGCACGGCTCGGCCGTACTGGGTGGCCTGCGCCCGACCAGCGACCTCGATGTCCTCGTCGTCCTGGACCGCCCGACGACCGCCACGCAGCGTCGCTCGCTCGTCGACGGACTTCTCGAGGTGTCGGGCGCACGAGCTCACCACGGGCCCGCGCGGCCGGTCGAGTTGACCGTTGTCGTCGCGAGCGACGTCAGGCCGTGGCGCTATCCGCCCCGCCAGGAGTTCTTGTACGGTGAGTGGCTGCGCGACACGTACGAGCTCAGCGGAGCGCCCCAGCCAGAGCCAGCTCCCGATCTGTGCATCCTGATCACCATGGTGCTGCAGGGAGACGCTGTGCTGGTCGGACCTCCGCCGGCGCAGCTGCTGGACCCGGTGCCACACGCCGACCTGCTCCGCGGTGCGGTGGCCGGCATACCGCACTTGCTGAGCGATCTTGAGTCCGACACCCGCAACGTTGTGCTCACCTTGGCCCGGATCTGGACAACGCTGGAAACTGGGCAGATCCGCTCCAAGGACGCGGCTGCGGCCTGGGCGCTCAAACGGCTTCCGCCCGAGCATCAACCGGTCCTCGCTCGAGCGCGAGCAATGTACCTCGACGGCGTGGACGAGGAGCGCTGGGCGGATCTCCCTGCCGTACGCGCGCACGCCGAGTACGTCGTTCAGGCCATCCGACGGTCCCCTCGATCGTGATCATTCCGACAGCCCGCCCGTGGTCACCGGCCTTGTCCAGCGGGCTCAACGGGTACCGGCCATGATCAAGCCCACCCCGGCAGACACCAAGCCGACAGTGAGCGAGGCGGCCCCGATCCACAAGAAGGCGAAGAGCCGGTTCGGCTTCTGCGGATCGCGCCCGGTAACGGAAAGGAAGAATCCGGCTGGCATCAAGATCGCGGCATACAGCACACCGTTGCTCAGTTGCTGCGCCAGCGCCGGCACGCCCTCCGTGCTGGTCAAGATCTTGATTACTAGACCCAAGATCACAAGCACGCCGGCGTGGGCGTGCCCGGCTCGAAAGAACGCCTTCTGCAGGTCGTTGGTCGGCGGCGTCCCGGCATGAACACGGAGCAGGAAGGTGCCGCCGTAGGCGATTGCGACGACGGCAAGGAGTACGGCGCCGGCGGTGATCGTGTCGCCGGGGGTGAGAACCATGTCAGTTCTCCCTTCGAGTGGTTGGTTCGATGGGTGATAGGCCGCTGAAGAGTTGGTGAACAGCCCGCAATGCAATCGAGCGAAGATCACCACCCGCCTGCTGAGGCAGGCCGGCGGCGTCTAGCGCTCCGCTGAGCTGCAAGGTGGCCATACCGTGCACCAGCGACCATGCCGCGATGGATGCCACCGCGATGCCCTCGGCTGATCCACCACCATGAGTGCGAGCGCCATCGTTGAGCTGGGCGGCCGTACGGTGCTGCGCGCGTTGCAGGTCGCCATTGGCACCGTCAACCAGCTCCGGCCTATGCATGACGGCGAAGTGCCCTGGATGGTCGACCGCGAACAGCACATATGCGACACCAACGGCGGCGAAGTCGCCGTTTGAGGCCGCATTCTCGAGTGCGTCTGCAAGAAGTTCGTAGCCTTCGCAAGCCAGCGCTGTCAGGACACCCTCACGGCTGCCGAAGTGGTGACGAGGCGCCGTGTGACTGACGCCAAGTTCGACCGCCAGTGAGCGAAGGCTCAGCTGATCAACGCCATCGCGCGCAATGACGTCCGCTGCGGCTGCCAGGACAGCCGCCCGAAGATCACCATGGTGATACTTGCCGAGCACGCAGCTAACTTACCAGTGGAAAGTTGCCACTGGCAAGATTGGGGACAAGTGTTCTTGTTATTGGCCTAGCGGTGGGACTGCTCCAGTGGTTGACGTTCGACGGCCTGCGATGAGCGAGACGTACACATCACGACGGTGCGATGCGGCCGGTGTTACCTGGCCTGGCCGAAGCCATCTGCACTGCGATCCTGTCAACGGCGCTTTCAGGAGAGGTCGTCGCGGTGTCAATCACGAGGCGCTCCCTGCTCCAGGGCTCGTACTCGCGCTTGAGAACTGCCGACCACGTCGGCTTCGACAATCCGTCGACGTCGGACACGCGGGATTCGACGCGGCGCCGGTGCTCCGCCTCGTCCGAGCAAATCACTTCCACCTCGATCGGGACAGCGCCGGCAATTGCCGCCATATCCAGCCAGCCGTCGCGGGTGACCGCGACAGGATTCACACACTCCACGATGACGTCCAAGCCGAGCTGGAGCTGCTCCTCCGCAAGCGCGTAGGCAACGGCATAGCCCACTGGTCCGAGCGGATGGGACAGCGAGGACCAGGCGACAATCGCCTGTTCGATGCGGTCAACGCGCAGATATGGCGTCGCCGTGCGTCCTGCAAGCGCTGTCGCAATGGTCGATTTCCCGGTCGCAGGGAGTCCGCCGATCACCACAAGCACTGAACCCACGCGGCGATACTCGCACCTACCGGTCGGGGCGGCGTAGACGGTCCTGATCCGCGGGGTTCTCGGGGCCGCCAGCTTCCGACAGCAGAACTTCGCCCTCTAGTTCATCGCTGCGATCTGAATGAGGTTGCCGCACGTGTCGTCGAAGACGGCAGTAGTGACCGGGCCCATGCTGGTCGGCTCCTGCACAAACTTCACGCCGAGCGCGCTCAGCCGCTCGTACTCGGCCTGCACGTCGGTGACAGCGAACGACGTATAGGGAATGCCGTCAGCGACGATGGCGTCCCTGAAAGGCTTCACGGCGGGGTGGTCGGATGGCTCCAGCAGGAGCTCGACGCCATCGGGATCTTCCGGCGACACCACGGTAAGCCACTTGAACTCGCCGGCCGGCATGTCGGTCTTCTTCACAAAGCCCAGCGTCTCGGTGTAAAAGCTGAGTGCGCTGTCCTGGTCGTCGACGAACACGCTGGCGAGATTGATCTTCATTTCTTCTCCTTAGGGCGCCACCGCTCGGCGATGCGGTCCAGCGGTGCCGTGTCGAGGTAGTGGAATTTGTAACGGCCATCCCTGCGGGTGTGCACCAGACCCGCTGCCTCGAGCAGATCGAGGTGCTGCGAGATCGCCTGCCGCGAGGATGAGATCTGGTGCCTCATGATCAGCCGATTGCAGATCTCGAAGAGCGTCTGGCCATCGCGATCAGCCAGCTCGTCGAGGATCTTGCGTCTGGTGGGATCGGCCAAGGCTTTGAATACATCACCCACATCCCTCATGATAGGCAAGTAACCACTTGCCTATCAACTCTCTCATGCCGGAGCGTTAGCCGCCACTGCCGTACGGGCGGGTGATGATCTCCAGGAAATGCCCGCTGGGATCCTCCCAGTAGACTCCGCGGCCTCCGTCATTGGTGTTGAACTCGCCCGGCCGGCGTTTGAACGGGTCAGCCCAAAACGGCAGGCTGCGTTGCTGGATTCGGCCGAAGATCTCATCGAACTCAGACTCGCTGACCAGGAAGGCATAGTGCTGCGGATTTGACGGGCCGTGATCGTCGGCAAAGTCCAGTGAAACATCGTTTGCGACCTGCACAACAAGAAACGGACCAAAGGGCGATGGGTGGGGCAGGCCGAGAATCTCGGCTAGGAAGGTTGCTGACTCTTGCTTGTCCCGTACCCGGACAATCGTGTGGTTCAACTGCACAGTCATGTAATCGACGCTACAGACCGCCGGCTTTCGATTCGACTGGGCCGTGGGAAGGAGTGCCGTCTATTTTGGCCGAGCCGCGCACAGGGTAGCCGTTGAGTGTGATCGTCGTTCTGGGAGATGGCGACGACGGACAGACCAGAATGCCGGTCCCACGGTCGCCCGAGAGATGCTCCGCCTTGCCCCAGCAACGTCTGAGCGAGGGCGAGGCGTTACAACAGCAGTGACGCAAGGCCGAGCAGGTCATCCGATTCGCTCGCCAGAAACCTCGCCTTCCACCGAGCGTGCACGTCGCCCCAGCTGGCCTTTGGTCGCGATGATCACCACCGTTGCGAAAAGAATGATCACGGCGCTGAAGATCAAGAATCTTGCTGTGTTCGACGCCGGTATTACATCGTGGGAGAGCTGGTTGATTGCGGCATCGAAGCTGGCGTGGAAGATCGCGACCAGCAGCACGCTGCTACCGGTGCGGTTGTAGAACCAGACGAACAAGGCGCGGGCGAAGAACAGCGAGACGACCTCGATAGCGAAGACGACAGGAGCCGATATGAGCTGCTCGACTCCCCAGCCTTCTTCAGCGAAGTGGTCGGGCAGGTGCCACACCGCCCAGAGCAGTGCCACGTACAAGGTGAGCTTCAACGGGTGGTACCGGTCCTGCCAGTGATGCTGAAGGAACCCGGTGAATCCGATCTCCTCGGCAAGTTGGAAAAGCACCAGTTGCAGCAAGAACACGGCGGCGACTTCCGCCAGCGCTCTCGGCCAGCCGCCGGACGGCGTCGCGAGAGCAGGCGGTCCGTAAATCGCGAGCGAGATCAGTGTCGCCCCGATCGGAACGGACAACAGCGCGATCAAGTACCAGCGCACCGGGACCCGCCACCGCAGACTGCGACGTCGGAGATCCGCGACGCCAGCCCGGCCTGACAACGCGGCCGTGACCAGGAAGGCTGCGAGGCCGACGCCGAGCGACATGAAAACTCCGTGCAACGGAAGGTCGAACGGCAAGATCTCGGAATCCACAATCGGCGGGATCGCCGCAGTCACAAAGCCAATCCCAAGGCTGATCAGCATGAAGGCCAGGACCGGATGACGTGCGACGCTTCGAACCGCCGAGGACGATGCGCTCATGACAGGACAATCCCACCTGTAGGGGATCTGGACGATCTCCGCGTTCCTTCTCATTGACTCGCTTTTCCCCTCACAAGTCCATAAATGATGGCGATTTCGTCGAAGTCCGGCCAGCTGCGACCTTTTGCGAAGACGCGCGAAATTCCGGCTAGAGCGGCGCGCGGGCTGTCCGGTCGCCGCGTCAACGAAGCTGCCGAGTCACCTGACTGGCCATGTTGGTGGCGATAACCTGACTCGCACCATGAGCCGAACTTCAAGCCAGCGTTCTGTTCGCAACATACGGAGGTCCGTACGCTGGCACGCCCTCAAGGAGTACGTCGGCGGAGCGTTATGGGTGCTACCGAGCGCAGCCGGGTTGATTGCACTCGTTGTGGGCTTCGGGATCTCCCAGATCGAGATACCCGCCAGCTCCAAACTGAGTTGGCTGGCGTTCCAGGGCACCGCCGATGACGCCCGGGCGCTCCTGATATCCATCACCAGCACGGTCGTGACGGTCATCGCGCTCGTCCTTGGCCTGACCGTGGTCGCACTCCAGCTCTCCTCGACCCAGTTCTCACCGCGGCTGCTGCGCAACTTCCTCCGAGATCGTCCCACCCAAGTGGTCCTCAGCGCCTTCATAGCGACCTTCGTCTACTGCGCGGCAGGTCTGTTCACCGTCGGGGTGGATGCCGGTGCCCGAACTGAGGACTATCCGCGGCTCGCTGTCAGTGTCGCTATCGTGCTGCTTTTCGTCAGTCTGGGAATGGTGGTTTACTTCGCCGACCACCTCGTGCACTCGATTCAGATCGACGCCATTAATCGCAGAGTTGAGCGCAACACTCGCCGCGTAATAGCCCAGGAGGACACGGCGACCGTCGAAGAAGCTGCTCCGCAGATTCCGGAGTGGGCGGTGCCGTTGCGGGGCCGAAGGTCCGGCTACATACAGACCGTCTACCCGCTGCTACTGCTTCCCCTGGTGAGCGATGCCAATGTCACTATCTGCCTGCGCAAGCGGGTCGGTGAGCATGTGGTTGGGGAAACCGTCATTGGCTGGGTCTGGGCGCCCTCGGCGGAGGACCCCGCGCCCGATGCCGAGCCCTTTGAAGAGGCGGTTGACGCCGACGTTCGGATTGGCTTCGAGCGCACCATCGAACAAGACATCGCGTTCGGCATCCGGCAGCAGATCGACATCGGCTGCAAAGCCCTGTCTCCAGCGATCAACGATCCCTACACCGCGGTGCAGGCAATTGACCACCTCGCGGTTGTCTGTTGCGACCTCGCGGTCCGGCCGCTTGGCACCAAGATCATCACCGGTCCGGCAGGCCGAGGGCGCGTCGTCATACCAGAAAACAACTTCGCTGATTACATCTTCTTCATCGGCGGGCTGTTTGGACGTTACGGCTCGAGCGATCTGGTTGTGATGTTGGCGCTGCTTCGCTTGTTCGAGACCGTTGTTGAGGTGCTTCCTCCGGGCTCGGCACGCTTGGCGGTAATAGAACGGGCAGCCGTCGAGGCCCTCGCCGACGCCGAGCGCTCGATACCGCGCCCGCCGAGTCTGCAGCGAGTCCGGGCAGCCGTGAAGTCCCTACGCAGCAAGATCAACGCCCGCAGCGAGCTGAAACCCATCCCGCTGCTTGACGGCGGATAGCCCGGCGACACGGCAGGCTGGACCCATGGCGGAACGGTTCGCGGAGGTGTCGGTCATTACCCACGATGGGCTGGTGCGCGACCACAATGAGGACAGCGTGGTCGTCGGTCCGTGGACCACGTGCGCGACCGTCACGACTGCGCCGGCGACCTTCGCCCTTCCGCTGGTAGATCCGGTGCTTATCGCTGTCTCGGACGGATTGGGCGGGCATCCCGCCGGCGAAGTGGCGAGCAGCGTGGTGGTGCAGACACTGGCCCGGCTCGCACCACAACTCAATGATGCGGACGCCGTACGCCAAGCCGTGGAAGCGTGCAATCGCATGGTGTTCGCCGAAGCGGCGCGTCATCCAGCTCGGGAAGGAATGGGAACGACAATCGCCGGTGTGGTCCTCACGCCTGGCGAGGCGTATGTCTTCAACGTCGGTGACAGCCGGGTCTACACCTACGGACCTGAAGGGATGCTGCAGATCAGCGTCGACGACAGCCCACCATTGCCGCCGGGGGCGACCCACACCGCGATCATCACCCAGATCCTCGGTGGGTACGGCGAGCCGGAACCTCTCGATGTGCACGTCTCAACCCATCCCATCGACCAGGACACGCGCTACCTGGTTTGCACCGACGGGCTGAGCGACGTCATTGATGACGCCGAGATCGCTGCTGTGCTGGAAGAAGACCGGGGCGTGGCGGCGGCTTTCGAGTTGTGGAGGGCAGCCATAACCGGGGGCGGGCCAGACAACATCACCGTCGCGATCGTGGAAATCGTCAGCGCGGAGGCGCGGTCGGACACAGCGACCTAGTGCCCTGGAAGGGAAGTTCCTTGGCGCTTGGCGACGTTCAGGTGCGTGGATCGCAAGGCCGACGAGGGAGGGATACCGGGTCGTATGTCGACCGAGGAGAACGCCGCGAGGTGCGTGCCTGGGCGGCGCGAAGCGTCAAGAGATTTCCCTTCCAGGGCACTAGTGACCTGACAGCGCGTGTTTGAGCGCGGCGACGGCGAAAGCAGCGGCCAGTACTCCGAGGCCGAACAGCACGGATCGGATCCGACTGCGTTCCGCGCCGCGAGCAACCAAGTAGCCGACCACACCGATGATGGCGGCGCAGGTATACCGAGCCCATGTGATCTCGTTGACGGTCGGGGCCAGCAGAACCGGAACACTGACAACGACCGCGACTGCGGCGGCAGCAGCCAACTGGACCAGCGAGATAATGCGATCGGCCATGGGCAGGTCGCCGTCATGGACGAGACGACCAGCAATGCGGAACGCGAACACGTGCGCGACCGCCAGCCCGACCGTGGTGCCCCACACCAGCCCCAGGATGTGTCCGGGTACGGCAGTCACGTTAGCCAAGGCGGTCAGGGCGGCGATCAGGCAGATGGCCACATAGAGGGCCATGGTCCAGCCCTCTTTGCGTAGATCATCAGGATGTATGTGGTCGGTACCGGCCGCGGACGCCACCGGGAGCGGCGCGGAGTCTTCGGTCATAGCCCGATCCTGGCACGCCCACCCATTATGACGGGCGGACCGCTTCGCCGACTGGAGGAGCTCGCGGTTGGTGGAGGTAGGGGGTTCGCGCGCGTTTGCGGGCGACGAAGGGAGGCGAATTCGGCGACCGCCAGTCAGAGTGCACTCTGTAAAGCGAAGTGTCCGGATTGCTCCAGCAGCTTCGACGTCACAGGTGAGCGGCACCAAGAAGGGTGCCGCACGGATAAGGAGAGGGACATGAAGTACATGATCTTGACCTACGCCTCACAGCATGACTACGACGGCATGGCCGGTGAGGCCAGCGACGGGCAGGCGTGGTCGCCGGAGGACTTTGCGGCGATGGCCTCCTTTATGGAGGCCTTCAACACCGAGCTGGCCGACTCCGGAGAGCTCGTGGAGACCCGAGCGTTGGCCGCGCCGGTGCACACGCGACGTTTGGGCGCGCAGCGGGGCGTGTCGTTCGTCACCGACGGTCCGTACGCCGAGACCCAGGAGGTGCTCGCCGGCTATTGGATCGTGGAATGCGACAGTTTCGACCGCGCGACCGAGATCGCCGGCCGGCTGGCCGGTTGTCCCGCGCCGGAGCAGGTCGTAGCCAACGCGTACGCCGACGTGCGGCCGATCATGGAGTCGGCTGCCGAGATGAGCTACTGACGAGACCGGCGTGTCCGAGATTGATGTTGAGAACCTGCTGCGCCAATTGGCGCCGCAGGCTCTCGGCGCTGTGGTACGCCGCTACGGTCACTTCGACATTGCCGAAGATGCCGTGCAGGAGGCCATGCTCGCGGCTGCGACCCAATGGCCGAGTGAGGGTTTGCCGCACAACCCTAAGGGCTGGTTGATCACGGTCGCCGCCCGCCGGTTCACCGACCTCCTCCGCAGCGAGCAGGCTCGCCGACGCCGCGAGGACACCGTTGCGCGGTGGCAGCTGCCTGAGCAGCAGGTTGATGCCGCCGAGAGGCCGGATGACTCTGACGACACCCTGATCTTGCTCTTCATGTGCTGCCATCCCGCGGTGTCACCGTCGTCGCAGATAGCACTGACCCTGCGGGCGGTAGGCGGCCTCACCACGGCCGAGGTCGCCCGCGCTTTCCTGGTGTCCGAGGCCACCATGACCCGACGAATCACACGCGCGAAGCAGCAGATCAAGGACAGTGGTGTTCCATTTCGGCTGCCTGCTCGAGCGGAGCGCGCTGAACGTCTCGCGGTTGTGCTTCACACTCTCTACTTGATCTTCACCGAGGGCTACGCCGCCACCAGCGGCCACAGTCTGTATCGGGTCGAACTCTCCACAGAAGCGATCCGACTGACCCGGATGGTCCATCAACTGCTGCCCGATGACGGCGAGGTTGCCGGACTGCTGGCGCTGATGCTGCTGACCGACGCCCGCCGTCACGCCCGGACCAACGCGAACGGTGAGCTGGTGCCGCTAGCCGATCAGGACCGTACGCTCTGGGATGCCGACAAGATCGCTGAGGGCGTCGCCTTGATCACCGAAGCGTTGCCGCGTGGGGCAGCCGGTCCGTACCAGCTCCAGGCCGCGATCGCCGCCATTCACGATGAGGCCCCTAGTGATACCGAAACCGACTGGCCGCAGATCAAGGCGCTCTATGAGTTGCTGCTGCAGATCTCCGACAATCCGGTCATTGCGCTGAATCATGCCGTCGCCGTCGCCATGGCCGATGGCCCGACCAGCGGACTCCAGCGACTTGAAACGCTGGCAGCGGACAAGCAATTGGCTGAAGATCACCGGCTGTACGCCGTGCGCGCCCACCTGCTGGAGATGAATGGCGAGACGGCCGCTGCTCGCGAGGCGTATCGCGCAGCAGCTCGCAGGGCCAGGAACCTGCCCCAGCAGCGCTACCTGATCGGCCGCGCGACACGCCTACTCGATCACTGATAACCGTCCGGATTCATGTCCGGTAAGCCTCCTCTGCTCCGACGTCCCAATGAGAGGCGCCAACGGAGCGCCGCGCAAGGAGAGAGGTTTTCGATCATGAAGCGCAAACTGCTTGGCTGCTGCATCATCGCTGGTCCGCTATTCGTCGTGGCTAGCCTGGCCCAGGCGTTCACCCGCACTGGGTTCGATCTTGGTCGACACCCGATCAGCCTGCTCAGCCTTGGTTCCCTCGGCTGGCTCCAGATTGCCAACTTCGTCGTCAGCGGAGTCTTGTACGTGGCCGGTGCTGTCGGCCTGCGGAAGGCGCTGCGACCGGGTCGCGGCAGCATGTGGGCTCCCCGGCTTGTTGCCATCACCGGCGTCGGGCTGATCGTCGCCGGAGTCTTCACCACCGACGCAGGTGCCGGATTTCCGCCAGGTGCTCCGGCGGGAGCGCCAACGATGAGCTGGCATGGCGTGCTGCACGAGGTCGGCTTCGGGCTGAGCTTCGTGGGCGCGATCGCCGCCTGCGGGGTGTTCGCGCGGCGGTACGCAGCACTCGGGCGGCGAGGTTGGGCGGTTGCAGCTATTGCAACGGTCGTGGCGGTCCTGGTCATCGCCGGCTGGCCTGACCTCAACACACTCAGTGTGCGACTCGTGATTGCGACGGCAGCCTTGTTCGGATTCCTGTCCGCGGTCGCGGCGCAGCTCTTCGGTCAGGAGCGTCAGCCAGCTCCCATTGCCGCGTCAACGCGGCGAGGGCTGACGATTCAGGGATGATCAGCGGGTCTTAGGCGAGTTCTCCAGGGTCTTAGCAGGGTCGCGCTGAACAACAGGATCCAGGACTTCGTCGATCTTGTTCAGCAGGTCGTCCTCCAGCTTCACTCCAGCCGCTGCGACGTTGTCATGGACCTGCTCAGGCCGTGATGCGCCGATGATCGCGCTTGCGACGTTACCGTTCTGTAGCACCCACGCCACAGCCAGCTGCGCCATGGACAGTCCGGCTTCCTTGGCGAGCGGTTCGAGCTGCTGGACTCGCTTCAGGACGTCATCGCTCATCCACCGCTTGATCATGTCTGCCCCGCCCTTCTCATCGGTTGCCCGCGATCCGGCCGGCGGCTGCTCACCCGGTCGGTACTTCCCGGTGAGCACACCCTGCGCGATGGGCGAGAAGACGATTTGGGAGACGCCGAGTGAGATGCTGAGCGGAATCACGTCGGCCTCGATCACCCGCCACAGCATCGAGTACTGCGGCTGGTTGGAGATCAGCTGGATACCAAGATCCTCGGCGAGGTCATGGCCGTCCTGAATCTGCTCGGCCGTCCATTCGCTGACGCCGACGTAGAGCACTTTGCCCAAGCGCACCAAGTCAGCGAACGCCTGCATGGTCTCCTCGAGCGGAGTGTCGTGGTCGTAGCGATGAGCCTGATAGAGATCGACATAGTCGGTTTGCAGCCGGGACAACGATCCGTTGATCGACTCCATGATGTGCTTGCGCGACAGGCCGACGTCGTTGTGCCCTCTCGGACCGGTGGGCCAGTAGACCTTGGTGAGGATCTCCATCGACTCACGCCGTTCACCCTTCAAAGCCTCACCCAGCACGCTCTCGGCCTTGGTATTGGCGTAGACGTCGGCAGTGTCGAAGGTCGTAATGCCGGCGTCGAGTGCAGCCTGCACGCAAGCAATAGCCTGATCGTTCTCCACTTGCGAGCCGTGCGTCAGCCAGTTGCCGTAGGTGATCTCCGAGATCTTGATGCCTGAGTTTCCGACGTAGCGAAATTCCACCGTGGTCCCCTGTCTTGTGTGGTCTCTATTTCCAATGCATACCCACCCGAGTGCTTCTGGATCGTCGCGCGCACCACTTCCGGAGCAGCTCGCAGGCGATTGAGCCCGTGTTAAGCCGATCCCCCGGCCGTTTTTGCCACTGCCCGCGAGACAGGGCGGGAGCCGCACGGGCCATTATTGCCTGATCACATCAGGCTGATCAGGGGGCGTTGTCGTTACTCTGGCCGGCCAATCAAACAGTCATGGCATAGGAGGTTGGGCCACTTCCATGATCAACTTGTGTTTCCCGCGGCGCAGCCCAGCTCCAGCCACTGCGTCACACATACCGTGACCGGATCCGAGGCTGCGCCCACGGCGGGTACCACATCAGTGGGCGTACGAGCTGGGCTCGGGATCCTCGCTGTGCTGCAGGGAGTCGTTGGTGTCTGGGCGCTCGTAGCCCCAGCGAGCTTTTACGGCAGCTTCCCTGTGTCTGGACACGCCTGGGTCGCACTGCTTCCGCCGTACAACGAACACCTCATTCGTGACGTCGGTGCGCTCAATCTTGCCCTGGCGGTCCCGCTCACGGTGGCCGCGGTGACCGGCCGGTGGCTGCTGAGTGTGGTCGCAATCGGATCGCTCGCCGTATTCGCCGTGCCGCACGCGGTGTACCACGCTCTCCACCTGGAGGGCTTCAGCACCTTCGACGCAGTCGCTCAAACAGCAGGCATTGGGCTCCAGCTTGCCTTGGTCGCCGTCGTTGGCTGGCTGCTCCTGCGCGACCGAGCTGGCCAGGCCTGAAGCCTAGACCGCAGCCAAGTCAAGCGCTGGGTCGCTCAGCGACCATTTCCAGCGCCTTGGACGTGTAGACGCGGTAGCCCAGCTTTGCCTCGTAGCCATGGATCTCCGGCGTATCGAGGCTGCGCATGAAGGACAAGATCTCCTCGCTGAACTCCTGCCCGGGCACCAGCACCGGGAAGCCCGGCGGATAAGGCGTGACAAACGTGGCCGAAACCACTGATTCGCCGGACTCCATCCTTTCCTTCACCTCATTGGCCAGCAAGTACTCGCACATGGTGTGGTCGTACGACAGGAAGAAGGCTTTGCGGACATCACCCTCCGGCGTCGGCGGATCGCTTTCGATGAGGAATGCAGGGTGAAAGCCGCTGAAATCCGGTAAGGGAGCGGCTGGATTCGTCAGGTGCATCACCGAGCGCTCGAACACGGCCCGCTCTGCCAGGTTCATCTCCGACGTATGAAGGTCGATGTCCCGCGCGATGCTGACCAGGACCTCGATGAGATAGGCGACCGAACTTCGGGTGGTGCCGATGTTGGTCATGAACAAGACGGTGTTGCGGGAGGTCTTGTTGATCTGGATCCCGAACTTGTCCATCAGCCGTTCGCGTTTGAACGTCGCACCGTCGATGCCGGTGAGACCGATGTAGACCGTCACCCGCGACGGATCCAGCACGAACTCGTCCTGCTCCCAGGCCGTAACCATATTGCTGAGCCCGGTACGCAGCGGCTGGGCAATTCCGGAGGCTCGATACTGCTCGGGGATCATTTCCGCCGTACTCAGGCAGTGCATGTATTTGCTGAGCAGCGGATGATGATCAATTGCGTCGCGCAGCTTCATCGCGTATTCAAGCTGTCGTTGCACCCGCTCGAAGCCCTCCAGCGCGGCCTGGCGCCGACCAAGATCAAGAGAAGCCAGGATCTGGTAGTTGGGCGATGTCGAGGTGTGCGCCATGTATGCCTCGCGGAAGCTCTCGGCCACTTTCAGCGCGAAATCTTGATCGTAAACATGGATCATCGACCCCTGGCGGAGCGCGGTCAGCGTCTTGTGCGTCGACTGAGTCGAATAGACCCGGACGCGAGCACGCGCAGGATCAGGGCTGAGCCGGTTCTTGATCAAGGCTTCGGTGCTGTCGTCGCCTGGCAAGTTCGCCTCGTAGCGCGCGCGATACTCCGGGGAGCGAAACTTGTCGGTGAGCGCACGGGCTGCCTCCATCGCCGTACGCGGTCGATAGACATGGTGGAAGCGTGCGAAGGCGAACCACGCCTCGTCCCACAGGAACACCAGGTCCGGCTTGATCGCCAGGCATTCCTCCATGACACGGCCGACGTCATAGACGATGCCGTCGAAGGTGCAGTTCGTCAGCATCAAGAGCTTGACTCGATCGAGCTTGCCTGCCGCTCGCATCGCGAGGAGCTTGGACTTGATCTCCCGCAGCGGTACGGCTCCATACATCGAGTACTCGTTGAGCGGATACGCGTCGAGATAGCAGACCTCTGCCCCGGCGAGCATCAGGCCGTAGTGGTGCGACTGGTGACAGTTGCGGTCAACCAGGACGATGTCGCCAGGCGCGAGCAACGCCTGCGCGACGATCTTGTTGGCAGTGGAGGTTCCGTTCGTGACGAAATAGGTCTGTCGGGACCCGAAGGCCTCAGCGGCCAGTTCTTGGGCGTCACGCAGTGGCCCGATCGGCTCGAGCAGGGAGTCGAGCCCGCCAGTGGTCGCGGAGGTCTCTGCCAGGAAAATCTCCAGGCCGTAGAAGTCGACCATGTCGCGGATCCAATGCGAGTCCACGATCGACTTGCCCTGCGAGATCGGCAGCGCGTGGAACACACCGGTTGGCCGCTGGCTGTAGGTTCGCAGCGCCTCGAAGAACGGCGTGCGGTAACGGGCCGTGACGCCGGCGAGAATCGTCAGATGCAACTCGAGGGCGCCCTCTCGGGCGTGGAACACGCGCCGGAAGTGATGGCTCACCCTGCCGGCCACCTCCTCCACGGCAATGTCGGTCATCAGGTAGAGGTCGACCTCTGGACGGATCTGGGCAAGGCGCGGCGCCAGGATCTGTGCGCGTTCATCGGGGGAGTGGTCCGCGAGATCGTCCTCCAGCGTTGTGTCGGAGAAGTTGGCGAGGTCGGTGAGGTCGCGTACCGCGGCATGGGCGAAGCGTCTCCTGATCACGCATGCCTCGATGTTCGCGTTGAGTCGCATAGCCACGGCTGCCTCGACGCCACTGCCGACGACGACCAGGTCATAGATAAAGGGATCTCCGGGCCGGCGCCAAGTGTGCACCTCCTCACGCAGGCGCTGCTCCTGTGCCGGCGACATGGTCTCAACGACGAGGACCTCGAAGTAGGGCCGGCTGAATGGATCATGCTGCGAGCTGCTGAGAATCAGATCCTCGCTGTCGTCGCGATGCTCACCCTGGGCGATTTCATCGAGGGAACCGAGGCGGTAGGACTCCGTGACAAGCGCGCGATTGATCCGAGCCACCAGCCGTGCCAGGCGTTCCCAAGCTCCGGCGGCCGCAAGCTCCTGGACGACGCTGAAGGCCGCATGGCCAGGGAACGCCCAAAACTGCTCCAGCGGCGCCAATGCCGCGCACTCCGCGTGCACAGCATCGGTCATGCTTTGATCGATCGGCTTTACCCGTCGCAACGCGGTGACGATCCGCCCGGTCGCCTCCTCCAGCCGAGACCACGAATCTGCCCGGAACTGCCACCAGCTGTTGTACGCGTCCGCGCTGGCTTGATCGACCATGATCAACTCCTAGAGCTCCGGGCCGAACCACCTTCTAGCGCGACACTAAACCGCGCCTTCGGTGCCGATCAACACCAGCGCTTCTCTGCGGTGAGCGTGCGCGCCCCGGGTCGCGAAGCCCACTGCACGGACTGAGCTCTCATTCGACGGTGAACGTCAGCGAGCTGGCACGTCCGGATTGAAGGTTCTCGAGGTGCTCGGTGAAGTTGAGCTGCTCGAACAATGACGTGCCACTCTGGATGGCAGATCGAATCGTCCCTTCGCGCCGCTGAATCGCCTCGGCAGTCTCCAGCGCCGCGTCCAGCTCCGCGTCGCTGACAACAACAATCCCGTCGTCGTCGCCAACCAGGATGTCGCCGGGGTGGATTTCCACATCTCCCAGACGTACTGGCCCCGGCGTGCTCGGAGGAAGGGTCGCCCCGGCGGCTCGGGGAATCGTGCCGAGCGCGTAGATCGGCAGCGGTAGCTGCGCCAGGGTCGCAGTGTCGCGGCATAGGCCGTAAATGACAATGCCGGCCATCTTGCGTCGCATGGCCTCGGTGGCGAAGAGCTCACCGAGCACCGCGTGATCGGTGGTGCCAGCGTCGATCACCATGATGTCGCCAGCTTCACATCGCTCCAGACCAGCAAGCACCGGCACAAGGTCGCCGGAGGCCGCGACCGTGACCGCCCGGCCCACCATGCGGACGCCATGGGTGTACGGGCGAAGCTCCCGTGGCAGCACGCGAAGTGCCTTGTTCGCGTCGGAGAGACTCGCGGCGTCGAGCTGCCACACCCGCGCGGGGATCGGTGTGCGGCCGGTCACCAGCTGCCCTGGCCTTCCCGTTGGATCTTGCGCCAGCCGCCTGCGCGATTGTTGGCGATGATCTGCCGGAACATCTCGCCGAGCGCGCCTGTGTTGATCTTCTCGTGCTCGCGGATCGAGACCATGCGGGCGGTCTTGTTGTCATGGCCGGCGGTGATGATGCCCTCGGGATCGGGAACGATCGTTCCGTCGTACAGGAAGACGTTGACGTGGTCCTTCGCGGCCAGCAGTGCGCAGATGTTTCCCTGGAGCACGAAGTAGGGCTGCACCCGCCGCTTAATCGTCTCGACAACCTCCGGGTCCACGGCGTGGACCAGGTCGCGGACCTGCTGACAGATGTCCTGCTGCCAGGCCGGGAGCGCGTCGATGTACTCGTCGACCCGCGGATCCTTCTGATACGTCACGGTGCTTCTCCTTGATCAAAAACCGACCTCATCGGCTCTTCCACCAGCCCATCTGCCCGAACCTGGGTGAACCCCACGTTGCTGTCGCTCTGCACACGTTGCAACATATGCGAGGCGTCAGGACCACTGCACTTTGGTGAGCTGTTCGCTCCGACGACTAGAGGGCTCACGGTTGCCCGTAACCTCAGGCTCTCAGTTTGCAACGCAATCGAACGCCGTGACGTTTTACGCCCGCGAACCGCAGAATCACACCCGAGGAGCGCTCCATAGGGTAAGGGCATGGAGGATCGCGTGCTTGGTCGTACTGAACGTCCAGTCTCTGTCATCGGTCTGGGTACCTGGCAGCTCGGTGCGGACTGGGGTGAGGTGAGCGAGACGGCCGCACTGGACGTGCTCGGTGCCGCCGTCGAGTCCGGAGTGACGTTCTTCGATACGGCCGACGTCTACGGTGACGGCCGCAGCGAGCAATTGATCGGTCGCTTCCGAGCCCAGCACCCTGACTTGACGATCATGGTGGCAACCAAGATGGGGCGGCGAGTTGATCAGGTTCCGGCCAACTTCACGCTGCAGAACTTCCGGGCGTGGACAGACCGGTCGCGGCGCAATCTGGGCGTGGACCAACTAGATCTTGTCCAGCTGCACTGCCCGCCGACCGCCGTCTACTCCCAAGATCAGATCTACGACGCGTTGGACACACTGGTGGCCGACGGCGTGATCGCCAGCTACGGCGTCAGCGTGGAAACCTGCGATGAGGCGTTGACGGCTATCTCTCGTCGCGGCACCGCGACGGTACAGATCATCCTCAACGCGTTCCGTCTCAAGCCGCTCGAGGCTGTGCTGCCTTCGGCGATCACCAACGGCGTCGGGATCATCGCGCGGGTTCCGCTGGCCAGCGGCCTGCTGAGCGGGGCGTACACCACCGCTACCACGTTCGCCGAGAATGATCATCGGAACTTCAACCGCAGCGGCGAAGCATTCAATGTGGGCGAGACGTTCTCCGGTGTGGATTATGAGACCGGCGTACGTGCGGCGCAAGAGTTCGCTGATCTTGTATCCCAGTTGCCGTTCGAGGCTACCCCGGCGCAGGCGGCCCTGGCGTGGGTGGCGCAACAGTCGGGCGTCACGACAGTGATTCCGGGCGCGCGGACCGTCGCGCAGGCAAAAGCCAACGCGGCGGCTGGTGACCTGCCGGCGCTTGGCGACGATTTCCTGGCCGGCGTACGAGAGCTGTATGACCGGGAGCTGCGGGCCCAGATTCACGATCGCTGGTAACTTATCCGCACACCTAGCGTCAATTGCTTGGACAGCGCTGCAATTGCAGAGGCTGTCGCATGAATCGGGTGTGTCGTGGGGTGCGAGGGACCGGCTAAGGGTTGGATCTTGTTGTGGGGTTCAACTTCTTAGACGGTGATGTTGATCAGGGTTTTCTGCTGCCGCCGGATATGCGGGATTGGCTGGATCCGGGCCATTTGGCCTTTTTCGTCATGGATGCGGTGGATCAGTTCGACTTGTCTGGGTTCGAGTCTGGCTACCGGTCCGATGGCCGTGGGGGCGCCGCTTATGCACCCAAGGTGATGGTGCGGTTGCTGTTGTTTGCCTACTGCGAGGGGGTGCGGTCCTCACGTCAGATTGAGCGGCGTTGTGTTCGCGATGTTGCCTATCGGGTGTTGGCGGGGAATCGGGTTCCGGATCATGCCAGGATCGCCCGGTTCCGGGATCGGCATCGGCAGGTGTTGCCGGCGGTGTTTGTGCAGGTGTTGCGGCTGTGCGCGGACGCCGGGTTGCTGCGGGTGGGGTTGTTGGCGTTGGATGGCACCAAGTTGCAGGCCGATGCCTCCTCGTTCCAAAACTATGACCGGGACCGGCTGGAGAAGGCGATCGGTGAGCTTGAGAAGCAGCTGCAGCAGATGCTGGTTGAGGCCGCCGGGCAGGATGCGGCCGAGGATGCCGCGGAGCAGGATCGGGACGACTCGGCTACCCCGCCGGAGTTGCGGAACCGCACGCAGCGGCTGGCGAAGCTGCAGGCGGCTAAGCAACGATTGGACGCCGAGGCTGCGGAGGCGCAGCGGGTCCAAGATCAACGGCGGGCGGCCTGGGAGACTGCGCCCGGCCGGAAGGGTGGCCCGCCGGGGGTGAGGCCGCCGAAGCGGGGTGGGCCGCGGAATGGCAAGACCAACCTGACCGACCCGGACAGCCGGATCATGCACACCCGGGACGGCTTTCGGCAGGCGTTCAATGGGCAGGCGGTGGTGACCAGCGACCAAGTGATTGTGGCTGCGGAGGTAGTGCCGGACAACTTCGATTTCGATGCGTTTCATCCGATGCTGGACGCTGCCCGCACCAACCTGGACGCGGCCGGGGTGGCAGATCCGATCCGGGCGGTCGTGGCCGATGCCGGCTACTCCAACAAAAAGAACCGAACCCGGCCTGCGGTGCAGGGCGATAACCCGATCCTGTTGGTGGCGGTGCCGCGTTTGGGTGGCAAGAAGCCGGCCGAGGGCCAGGTGAGGAAAACCTATCCAGGGCGGGGAGAGGACCTGTCACGGGGAAGGATGACTAAACGGCTGGCGAACCCGGCGGGGAGCCGGCTCTACGCGCGCCGCAAAACCATCATCGAGCCGGTGTTTGGTCAGATGAAACAGCTCGGCGGGCCGCGGATGCGGCATCGCGGCCGGGACAAGGTCAACACTGAGTGGAAGATGATGGCGGCCGCACACAATCTGCTCAAATGCTGGCGGCATCTGACCTGGCAGCCCGCCTGCTAGCCGGCCTGGGTCGCCCCCACAACTGTCAAGGTCCCGCGCGGTCTGATCTATCGGAATAGTCTCCGGCACCTACAACGGCGGCTCCCCCGGCCTGACCGGATCACGCATTCGCGCGACAGCCTCTGCAGATGAGGCACAGTCCGACTTTCTGATGCGGAGTGATCAGCAGGGATCAGGGCCAGCGGTCTGTGAGGGGTGGCTCAGGTCGAAGAGCGGTTCCCCGTTGGGGTGCCGGTAGCTGGCGGCGATCGCTGCGAGTTCCGCCAGGGCGACCCAGCTGAAATCCAGGGCACGTTGGTGACCGACATAGCCGATCGGGAAGGTGGCATCGCCGCCTGGCCACGCCAGCTCGAAGTCGGTGGGTCCCTTCTCCATCGTGCATCCGGTCGCGAGCCGGTTGAGCTGGATCCTTGGCAGCCTGGTCCGCATTCGGAGTAGCCTGCTGAGTTCCATGATCATGAATCGACGGGCGGCGGCGGCACTGGAAAACGTACACATGACGTTGCGGTAGTCGGGGCGCACCACAGACTCGTAGACGAACTGGGATTGCCGGTAAGCGATCGCTCGGCCAACCTGCCTATCCCCGACCGCAAGAACGTCAGAACCTGACGGTTGGCGGCGTTTCCAGCCGTGATCGGCAAGTACGGCGTCAATCGTTGCCAGATCGATGTCGTAGGTGTCGGGTGGTGGCACCTCGATTGGTGGCGGATCCATCACGCGCCCGCGGGGGCGCTCGGCAAGCTCGGTTTCGGCCCGGATCCCCAGGTCAAATAGTGGCTCACCATTGATGTTCCGATAGCTCGCCGCGATAGTGGCCGGGTCACCGTCAATCACCCAGCTGAATGTCACGGCCTCGTGTCGCTGGTAGAAGGTGGCCTCACCGCCGGGCCAGCTCACACGATGTCCGCTAGGTACCTCTTCGAGCTCGCTGCCAGTCGCAAGCTCGCTCATGACAATTGGTGCCATCCGAGTCCGAAAGCGCAGGGATTCGCCGAGATCCATGATCAAGTAGCGGCGAGCGTCACGGGGGTAGCTGAACGCAGCAGCAATCGAGCGCTCGCCGCGGCTGGTGGTCTCGACGGTGAACAACCCATGCCGGATCGCGAGTACGCGCGTGTCTTCAAAGTTGCCGACCTCGAGAATGGTCTCCGAATCGGCAGGCCTATGATCCAAGCCGAGCTCGTCAACCAACTCCTCGATCAGCAGCATGTCGACCGAGAACGTCTCGTCTTTGAGAGGTTCATCAGAATCAGACATCAACCTCAAATCCTATTCGGTGTGTTGCGGGAGCGGGGCCGCTCACGATGCAACATCGGGCGGTCTCGAGACGGGAAATGTGTGTGCGATGAGCCGTACTGACCCCCATTTGTCGTCTCCGGACGGGTAAGGCAGCCAGATCGTGGGTGGGGGATCGGCTCTACGGCTCCTGATCTCCCAGCAAGGTGGTTGCGTAGTCGGGTACGTAGGTGAACTTCTCCCGAGGCGGCCGCTGATAGCCCGAGCTCGCAGTGAGCTGCTTAGGCAGCTCCACCTCGGGTGCCGGTACCTCGGTGTAGGGGATGCCGGCCAAAAGGTGCGCGATCATGTTGAGCCGGGCATGCTTTTTGACGTCGGATTCCACCACAAACCAAGGGCTGGTCGCAGTGTCGGTGTGGGCCATCATCTCGTCCTTGGCGCGAGAGTAGTCCTCCCAGCGGTTGATCGACTCCAGGTCCATCGGGCTCAGCTTCCAGCGACGTACGGGGTCACGGTGCCGGGACTTGAAGCGGCGCAGCTGCTCGCTATCGGAGACAGAGAACCAGTATTTGCGGAGGATGATGCCGTCGTCGATCAGCATCTGCTCGAAGATCGGGGTCTGCTGCAGAAAGAGGTCGTACTCCTTCGGCGTACAAAAGCCCATCACCTTCTCGACGCCGGCGCGGTTGTACCAGGAGCGGTCGAAGAGCACGATTTCGCCTCGGCCGGGCAGGTGGGTGATGTAGCGCTGGTAGTACCACTGGCCTCGCTCGCGTTCGGTGGGGGTTGGCAGCGCGACAATCCCGGCGACACGCGGGCTCAGATATTCGGTGATTCGCTTGATCGCGCCACCTTTGCCCGCCGCGTCCCGACCCTCGAAGATCACCAGGATGCGGGCTCCGGTCTGCCGCGTCCATTCTTGAAGCTTGACCAGCTCCGTCTGCATCCGGAAGATCTCGGCTGCGTAGACCTCGTTGCGGATCTTCGGCGGCTTCTGCTGCTTCTTCGCCATGGCCCGACAGTAGTGTCAGTCAGCTCTGGGGGAACAGTAATTCCGTTGGGGAATGTCAGCGGCCGGTCATAACGTTGTCGGGACTAAGTGGCGTCGACTGGACGGTGGCGCCCGGCGGTGGCGATGAGTTTGGCTGCGACCGTGAGTCCGATGTTTGTAAGTACGGCAATGGCGCCGTGCATTTCGCACGGCGGAGTCGCCGTACGCAGTGTCGATAAAGTGCAGTGTCGATAAAGTGAGGATGGTTCTGGTGAGCACCAAAACCAGCCAGGGGACGCCCAATCCCTCGGGCCAAGGCGTCTCGCAACCGCTGCCAGCGCGGGACCGCCAGGTCATCGCGATTCTGCTCGTCGCAGCTTTTGTTGTGATCTTGAACGAGACGATCATGAGCGTGGCGCTGCCACGGTTGATGGTCGATCTTGGTATCTCCGCGCGTACCGTGCAATGGCTGACGACGGCCTTCATGCTGACGATGGCAGTCGTCATTCCGACAACTGGATTCCTGCTGCAGCGGATTTCAACCCGAACGGTTTTCATGCTGGCCATGGGCCTGTTCTCAGCGGGCACTTTGCTTGCGGCGGTCTCGCCCGGGTTCTGGATGCTGCTGCTCGCCCGTGTCGTGCAGGCCTCGGGGACAGCCGTGATGATCCCGTTGCTGATGACGACCGTGCTGACACTGGTTCCGGTGGAGCGCCGTGGCGTGGTGATGGGAAACATCACCATTGCGATCTCGGTGGCGCCGGCCATTGGGCCGACGCTGTCTGGGCTGGTCCTGCAGTTCCTGTCCTGGCGGTTCATGTTCGTCCTAGTGCTGCCGATCGCGCTGGCGTCCTTGGTCTACGGCTCGCGACGGCTGGTGAACGTCGGGCAGCCGGGCCATCAGAAGCTCGACCTGCGGTCGGTGCTGCTCTCCATCCCAGCCTTCGGCGGCCTGGTCTACGGGCTCAGCCAATTGGGCCGCGGCGCGTCAGGGCCAGGTGTTGCGATCGGCTTCATCACCTTTGGCCTCGTCCTCATACTGATTTTCGGCTGGCGGCAGCTACGACTCACCCGAAGCGGTCGGAGCCCGCTGCTGGATCTGCGCCCGTTCAGCTACCGGATGTTCAGCCTGAGCCTCGCGCTTTTGTGCTTCGCGATGCTGGCGCTGTTCGGCATGGTGATCTTGCTGCCGATTTATCTGCAGACGATCCGCGGGATCGGCTCCCTTGCTACTGGGCTCATGCTGTTGCCAGGCGGGTTATTGATGGGCCTCGCCGGGCCAACCGTGGGCAAGATCATTGACCGGTACAGTCCCCGGCTGTTGACAGTTCCTGGCGCCATCCTGCTGACTTTCACGCTGTGGCGGTTCAGCGATGCCGATGCCAGCACGCCTATTTGGATGCTCATCGGCTTGCACATGCTGCTGATGCTGGGACTCGCGTGCTTGTTCACACCCTCATTCACCGCGGGATTGAACCCGCTGCCGCCGTATCTCTATTCGCACGGAAGTGCCGTCTTGGGCACACTCCAGCAGGTGGCGGGCGCGGCGGGAGCTGCGTTCTTGGTGGCGATCATGTCCAGCAGAACCGCCACCTTAACCGAGGGCGGACTGCCGCCGGTGGCCGCCCTGAATGGCGGGATCCAGGCCGCCTTCGGCGTCGCTGCAGTGATCAGCATCGGGGCTGTGGTATTGGCGTGCTTCATTCGCAACACCAGGCCTCCGCTCGATGACCAGTCGATGGGGCACCAGCCCGGCGCTGGCGAGGATCGGGCCTCTGAGGCCCCGGCCGCCACGCGATCCTAATCCCGCCTCCACTCATCATGGACCGACCGGTCAGCCGTCTCAGCGGTCATAGCAAGCTGAGACGGCTGACAAGTCTGTGGGGAGAGGGAGGCCATGGCTAACAGGATTGCGGTGGTAACTGGAGCTGGAACTGGGATCGGCGCAGCGGTGGCTACTGCGCTCGCAACTGAAGATTGGCTCGTCGTGCTTGCAGGCCGGCGGCCTGCCCCGCTGCTGGAGCTAGCAGCCGCGCGCCCGGAGCTGCTTCTCGATCCCGTCCCAACCGACGTGACCGAGGAGCAGTCGGTACGCAGCCTGTTCGACGCCACGATCGCACGGCATGGTCGAGTCGATTTGCTCTTCAACAACGCCGGTATGGGTGGGCCGCCGCGAGAGCTCGACGAGATCCCGTTGGTCGAGTGGCAGGCCGTCGTGGACGTGAATTTGACCGGCGCCTTCCTTTGTACACGGGAGGCGTTCCGCGTCATGCGCAGGCAGCAGCCGCAGGGCGGTCGCATCATCAACAATGGCTCGATCTCGGCGCATGCGCCGCGCCCGCGATCGATCGCCTACACCGCAACTAAGCACGCCATCACGGGCCTCACCAAGTCGACCGCGCTCGACGGACGGCCCTATGACATCGCCTGCGGCCAGATCGACGTCGGCAACGCCGCGACTGACCTTACGGCCGCCACGGCCGAAGGGGTGCCGCAGGCCGACGGCAGCGTCCGGGCCGAGCCCCTTATGCAAGCCAGCGATGTCGCGCGCGCCGTCGTCTACATGGCGGGTCTGCCACTGGACACCAACGTTGCGACCATGACAGTGATGGCCACCAAGATGCCGTATCTGGGCCGTGGGTAGATTCTTCTGAGTAGATTCTTCAGGGACACCCATGATCTTCATCAAACAGTTTGACGAGCTTGGCAGCAGCGACATCGATCAGGCGGGCGGCAAGGGCGCCAACCTGGGTGAGCTGACGCGCGCCGGAATCCCCGTGCCACCTGGTTTCGTGGTCACCACCGAGGCCTACCGGGTTTACGTCGGGGAGCGCCAGTTGGACGACAAAATCACAGCACTCGCCGTGCCGAGTGACGATCCGGCTGGATACGACGAGGCCTCGTCACAGATCAGAGCGCTCTTCAGCGATGAGCTGTCCGAGACCCTCCGTACCGAGGTCGCCGAGGCGTACGCCGCCCTCGCGGTGGCGCCGGTGGCCGTCCGCTCCTCCGCGACGGCGGAGGACCTCCCGGAGGCGAGTTTTGCGGGGCAGCAAGATACCTACCTCAATGTCCGTGGTCTGGAGGATCTGCTGGTCGCGGTGCGGGACTGTTGGGCATCCCTTTGGACGGCACGCGCGATGGCTTACCGGGCGCGCCAGGGTATAGATCCAGCTACCGTCAGCCTGGCGGTCGTCGTACAGCAGATGGTCGATGCCGACGCCGCCGGGGTCATGTTCACCGCCAATCCAAGCAATGGTCGTCGCGACGAAACAGTAATCAGCGCCGCCTGGGGCTTGGGGGAGTCCGTGGTGAGCGGAGCGGTTAACACCGACAACTTCGTGGTGCTCGAACCGGACGGAATGGTCCGCTCCAGCGAAATCGCCGACAAAGCGGTGATGACCGTCTACGCCGAGCAGCGCACCGAAGAGCGCCCGGTGCCCGCCGACCGACGCAAACGCCCCGTGCTGAGCGAAGCTGAGGCCACCGAGCTGGCCGCATCCGGAACTCGTATCGAGAACCATTACGGCGCACCCCAGGACATTGAGTGGGCGCGCGCCGACGGAAAGTTCTGGATCCTGCAGGCTAGGCCGATCACGGCTCTGCCCGAGGCCGAGGCGCCTATGCCGACGGACTGGTCCGTGCTCGAGCCAAAGTCCATGTACGTCCGGGCCAGCATTGTCGAGCAGCTGCCAGACCCGCTTTCCCCGCTGTTCGCCGACATGATTGAAGGCGCGGTCACCCGCTCGCTGCAGAGCCTGTTCCGTGAGTTCCTGCAGGAGGAGGTCATAAGGGCAAGCGACGTTGGGCTGCCTACGGTCAACGGGTACGCCTATTACCGCTACAGCCTTTCCGGCATGGGCCGGCTCATGTGGAAGAGTGCGCCGGCCTTCCGGCTGCTGATGAGCGGGGGGACCCAAGATCGCTGGCGCAGCTACTCCCATCCGCGCTATCGCCGGATTGTCAGCGACTGGACCGCGCGAAACATCACCGAACAGAGCACCGATGAGTTGCTAGGAGGCGTGCAAGAGCTGGTGGATGCGGCCGCCGAGTACTACACCGCGGTACAAACCATCATCCCGGTCGCCGCCACCAGCGAAATACTGTTCACCTGGTTCTACAACGCGGCGGCACGCCGCAAGGACGCTCCGCCGGCACTGGTGTTCGTGCTGGGCTTTGACAGCGAGCCGATCAGGGCCGAGAAGTCCCTCTACGACCTCGCGACTTGGACCCGCAGCCATCACGAGCTGGCAGAGTCGCTACGCGGACTGCCGTCGGAGGAATTCATCGAGCGGGCGGCCACATCTGACGATCCGGTGTGGCATGAGTGGCACACGCGTTTTCAGGCTCACCTGAGCGCTTACGGGCACACCGTCTACAACCTGGACTTCATGAATCCGGTGCCTGCGGATGATCCGGCTCCGCTGCTGGAGACGTTGCGCTTCTTTGTCAATGGCAACGGCGTTGATCCGTACGAGCGGCAGCGGGGCCTCGCGGCCCGCCGAGAGGAGGCGACCGCCGCGGTCCTGGCGCGGCTCGATCCGGCACGCGCCAGAGCCTTCCGCCGACTGGTGCACTGGGCGCAGTCCGTGGCTCCCGTTCGCGAGGATGCACTTGCCGACGTTGGGCTGGCGTGGCCGCAGGCGCGGCGCATGCTCCTCGAGATCGGCCGGCGGCTCCAGCAGGCGGGCGTGATCAACGAACCGAACGACGTGTTCTGGTTGCACCGCAGCGAGATTGACGAAGGTCTGGACAGCCTTGCTGATCAAGTGGAGCAGCGTAAGGAGCTGTGGCGCGGCCAGCGCAGAGCGACGCCGCCACAGTTGCTACCCAAGGGTGGCTGGGGGGACGTGTTCCGCAGGTGGATGCCGGCGGCATCGGAAGAGCAGACCGGTGATGTGCTCAAGGGCATCGCTGGGAGCATGGGTACCGTCACCGCGCCGGCGCGAGTGCTTGGCGGGCCCCAAGATTTCGGGCAGATGCAACCCGGCGATGTGCTGGTCGCCAGCATCACCACACCAGCATGGACCTCGCTGTTCGCCATGGCCTCTGGTGTAGTGACCGATATCGGAGGGCCGCTCAGCCACAGCTCGATCGTGGCGCGTGAGTACGGCATTCCCGCCGTGCTCGGTACAGCCGTAGCGACCCGGCGGATTCGCAGCGGCCAGATGATCAAGGTAGACGGCGATGCGGGTACAGTGAGGCTGCTCGATGGGCAGGAGCCTGAGGCGATTGAGTCACCGACCACAAGCTCGCCGCGCCGCAAGATCATCGTCGGCACCGCCGGTGCCGCGGCCGCGGCCGGGCTGACCGCATGGCTCGTGCGACGAGTCAGATCGCGGCGCTGAGGCTGACAGGGCAAGGGGGCGATGCGCCCTGAGCCCGTCGAAGGGCCTTCGACAAGCTCAGGCCACATAGTCAATCCCCGCAGGCCTGCAGCTCTGGGGGATGCGCCCTGAGCCCGTCGAAGGGCCTTCGACAAGCTCAGGCCACATAGTCAATCCCCGCAGGCCTGCAGCTCTGGGGGATGCGCCCTGAGCCCGTCGAAGGGCCTTCGACAAGCTCAGGCCACATAGTCAATCCCCGCAGGCCTGCAGCTCTAAAGAAGGCTCAAGGAGTCTTCAGTTCGACGCTTTCCAACTCGTTCACAATGCGTTTCGCGATCTCCAAAGAGGCGGTAGCTGCCGGCGACGGCGCATTCAGCACGTGCACCTGGCGGGGCGCCCGCAGGTAGTAGAAGTCGTCGACCAGTCTTCCGTCGCGGTGCAGCGCCTGGGCGCGGACACCGGCATGCGTCGGCACCAGGCAGTCGTCTGGAAGCTCTGGGACGAGTTCTCGCAGGCTCGCCAGGAATCGCTTCTTTGACAGCGATCGAGCTGCCTCCTCGAGTCCGGTACGCCAGAACCGCCTGCCCAACTGCCACAGGCCTGGCCAACGCAGGCTGTCCAGCACATCGCGGGGGTTGATCTTGAGCTTGGTGTAGCCCTCCCGGGCCAGCGCAAAGATTGCGTTTGGGCCGGCGTGTATCGATCCGTCGATCGTTCGGGTCAGATGGACGCCGAGGAACGGGAACGCCGGGTCGGGTACCGGATAGATCAGCCCCTTGACTAGGTATGAGGTCTCCGGCGTCAGCTCGTAGTACTCACCGCGGAAAGGGATGATCCGCACGTCTGGCGTCAGTCCAGCCAGTCGAGCCAACCGATCGCTGTGCAGGCCGGCGCAATTGACGAACTGATCCGCGCGAAACTCCTCATTCTTGGTTGTGACCGTCACCGCATCGGAATGGGACACGATCCCGACGATCCGCTGGCCTGGGCGGACCTGGCCGCCCGCCTGCTCGACGTGACGTCGGAGTGCGCTGCAGACCCCCTGAAAGTCAACGATGCCCGTTGACTCGACGCGTACCGCTGAGACGGCGGAGATGTACGGCTCGTACTCCCTGGCGTTCTCGGCACTGATCATCCGGCACGGGACGCCATTGGCCTGTCCTCGCCGATAGAGCTCCTGCAGAGCTGGTACCTGGGAGCGTTCGGTGGCCACGACGAGTTTGCCGCAAATGTCGACGAAGATTCCGTTCTCGTGGGCGAAGCGCCGCATTGAGGCTGCCCCGGCCCTGCCCAGCGTGGCCTTGAGACTGCCAGGCCGGTAGTAGAGCCCGGAGTGAATGACGCCGGAATTGTTGCCGGTCTGATGTTGACCGTGGCTCGACTCCTTCTCGAGAACGGTTACTGAATGCCCGCGGCGCGTTAGTTCAAGGGCGGTTGCCAGCCCGACGATGCCGGCCCCTGCCACGATGACTTGGCTTCCCACTTGGCTATGTCTACCAGCGCCCGGCGCGAGCCGCCGAGCTCCTGCTGGTTTGGCCGAGGCTCAGGCCCCCGAGCTGCTGAGTCCTGCGGTAAGGGCGGCGAGACCGTACGCTGCGCCGAGCGCTTGCTGCGCCGCCTGCACGGTCTGCTCGCGGGCAGCTCTCTCGGCCGCAGGTACACCGGCCTGAATCTCCGCCCTCAGCTGGTCTGCCGAGGCGAGCTGCCTGGCGGCTTCGGCCGGATCCTCGCGCTGTATGGCGAGCGCCGCGAGCTCGTCGCGTACGCTCGCCTCTCGCCACCGGTCGCCGAGTTGGTGATGCTCGGTCAAGCTCGCCAGTTGCATTCCGAATGCGCGCTCAGTTTCGCCGCGCAGCCGGGCCACTACGCCGAGTTGATTGAGCGACCACGCGATCCCCTCGCGGTACGACAGTTCCTCGCACATGTCCAGGCACTGGCTGAGCAGCAGCCGGGCTCCAGTCAGATCTCCTCGATAGCGTGCCGTGGTGCCCAAATTGATCAAGGCCCAGATCACACCCTGCTGGTCGCCCAGCTCGCGCATCCGCCGGAGCACGTCTGGCCCCATCGCCTCGGCCGTCTCCAGGTCCTCACTCAACCAGGCCAGGAAACACAAATAGTTCAGCTGGACCGCAGCATCATGATCATCTCCGACTTCCTGAGCCAGCCGCAGGGCTTCACGATGCAGCCCGGCGGATTCCTGGTACCTGCCCTGCTCCCGCGCAATCGCTCCCAGCCTGCCAATCGACCAGACCAAGCCTGCCCGATCACCGGTTTCAGCAAAGAGCGCCTGCGCCTCCTCGACCAGCGGCCTGGCCTCGGCAAAGTCGCACTGCAGGAACGCAAGGCTCCCGGCCAGCACCAGTACCGGCGCCCTCAGTTCGCTGGGAGCGTCCGGCCAGGCCCGCAGGGCGCCGGCGGCCCACCGCCGCCCGTCGGTATAGCGACCCCTGAGGTAACACCAGCGACCCAACGCCGCAACAGTGCGCAACGCGATATCCGGCTGATGTTGGATCGCCCATGCGATGGCCGGGCGGATGCTGCCGACTTCGCGGTCGATGATCGACAGCCATTCGTGTTGATCATGACCGGTCAATTGTGGTGCCGCTCGCTCGACAAGATCACGGTAGTACTCGGCGTACCGCTGGTGGGTGAGGACCCGGTCCGGGTGCAGCGCGAACTTGCTTCGCGCGTACTGCCTGATCAGTTGCAGCAGCCGGAACCGGGCCTGCTGGCTGCCCTCGTCTTCGCGCACCACGAGCGACTTGGACACCAGTGAGGACAGCACATCCACGACCGCGATCTCATCCAGGCGGCCGCCGCACACCTCCGCGACGGCAGACCTGGTGAAGCTGCCACCAAACACCGAGAGCCGCTCGAAGATCAACTGTTCGGTGGCACTCAACCGCTGATAGGTCCAGCCGACGATGGCGTCTACCAGCTGCTGCTCGCCACTTGGACCCGGCGTCTGCAGGATGTTGAGCTCGCTCTCCAGGGTGTCGGCCAACTCATGGACGGTGAGCACACTGGTCCGGGCAGCGGCAAGTTCCAGGGCGAGTGGCAGCCCGTCAAGCCGGTGGCAGATCCGTATCACAGCATCGGCCGCTGTCTGGTCGAGCCGGTTGCTGATCAATGACCGGGCGAGGAACAGCTGGCACGACGGAATCCCACTGAGCTGATCGGCCGGCGTGCCCTGCGGCGGCAGTTGCAGCGGGACCACGGGAAAGGCCAACTCACCGGGGACTCCGGTGAGGTGACGGCTGGTGATCAAGACGGTGAGCTTTGGTGCGCCGGCCAGGATGGCGCGGCAGAGCTCAGCGCAGGTCGACAGGTGATGTTCCGCATTGTCGATTACGAGCAGGCTCGAGAGCGGCCGCAATTGGTCGATGATCTCTTGCACGGTGGTCTTCGGTGAACCGCGTACGCCGAGCGCTGCAGCTAGCGCACCCAGCATTGTCGTTGGATCGTTCAGTGTTCCTACGGGGAACCAGTGCACACCGTCGCGAAACTGTGGAGGTTGCGTGGACGCGTATCCGACGGCGATCCTGGTCTTTCCCACTCCCGCTGGTCCGAGCAGAGTGAGTAGCCGGATGTCGTCGCGTTCAAAGAGCTCGGCCACCGCCTTGAGCTCTGCATCGCGGCCGATCGGGCTGTCGGCGAAGACAGGAAGCAATGGGATGGATGGTTCATGGAAGTTGGCTGAGGCGAACAGGGCGGAGCGGTCCGATTCGGGCAGGCTCAGTCCTTCGGCCAACAGTCGCATGGTGGTCATTCGGGGTGAGCGGCGACCGCGCTCGAGGAGTGAGACGGCCTCCGGGCTCAGGCCGGCGCGGGCGGCAAGGGTTTCCTGTGAGAGGCCAGAGCGCCTTCGCAGGCGTCGTAGCTCCTCACCGAACAGGTTCATCTTTTCCTTGCCACATTGCGAAGGCCTCTTGCCAGATTGGTAGGACCTGGCTATCGGCGGTTCCACGCGACACTTATTGTTCGTCTGCTGTTCGTGGTCGCATAGTTGCCGCAGTGTTCAAGATATGTGAGGCGGTCTTTGGGGGCTAGGCCGGTTGAGGGGGGAATTCCAGCCGAACCATTCCTATGGAAGGGTTGCGGCTCGGAACCTGGAGGGTGTTGGTCAAACGGGGGCCCGCTTGGCGTAGCGGGATGACTAACACCCTCCAATTTTGGTGCGCTTCTCACGCACGGCCTCGGTGCGGCGGCGCGCCCCGCTCGTGATCGAGGGTCGCGCCTACACTCGGCTCCAGTGGACTTTTGGAGGGGTTGGCCCTACCCGGTTGCCGTTGCTGCCTTGTTCCTCGTGGTCATGCTCCGAGCAGGCGCGACGTACGCGATTGGGCGGGCAGCGCAGGAGGGCGTACGGAGAAGCCGGCTCGCACGGCTCATGGCCAAACCTCGCTTTGCTCGGATGCAGCAGGCGGTCGCCAAGTGGGGGGCGCCGGTTGTGACACTGTCGTTCTTGACCGTAGGCATTCAGACGCTGGTCAACCTGGCGGCCGGGGCCATGCGGATGCCGCTGCGACGCTATCTGCCAGCGCTCACCGTTGGTGCGATCCTGTGGGCATTCCTATACGCCACTGTGGGATTCGCAACACTTGCCGCCTGGCGGCGGGTGTATGAGCTATCACCACCGGCCGCCATTGTCAGTCTTGTGGTGCTGCTTGCCGGATTGGCGGGCTACATCATCTGGCAGGTTCGGCATCGCGATGCCGAGGACGAGCGCGAGCCCGCTAACTTGGGGGCGTGACCAGCCCGTTTGCGCCTGAACTTTGGCACGCAGTGGAAGGGTTCGACTTCACCGACATCACCTACCACCGGGCGAACGAAGCGCCCGTGGTGCGAGTCGCCTTTGACCGGCCGGAGGTGCGCAACGCCTTCCGGCCGCACACCGTCGACGAACTCTACGCCGCACTGGACCACGCCCGGACCTCCCCAGACGTTGGCGCGGTGCTGCTTACCGGAAATGGGCCCTCGCCGAAGGATGGTGGATGGGCGTTCTGCAGCGGCGGTGACCAACGGATCCGGGGCCGCGTCGGATATCAGTACGACTCAGCGACCAGCGCTCAAAGTGGCGATGCCGCCATTCTCGGCCGGCTGCACATCCTTGAGGTGCAGCGGCTCATCCGTTTTATGCCCAAGATCGTGATCGCGCTGGTCAGCGGCTGGGCAGCCGGTGGAGGGCATAGCCTCCACGTGGTCTGCGATCTGAGTCTGGCCAGTGCCGAGCATGCCCGTTTCAAGCAGACCGATGCCGATGTCGGCTCCTTCGATGGGGGGTTCGGGTCGGCGTACCTGGCTCGCCAAGTAGGGCAGAAGGTGGCGCGTGAGATCTTCTTCCTCGGTGAGACCTACTCGGCCGAAGACGCGTACCGGATGGGGATGGTGAACCGCGTCGTGCCCCATGCCTCATTGGAGACAGTTGGGCTGGAGTGGGCCAAGATCATTTGCAGCAAGAGCCCGACGGCTCAGCGGATGCTCAAGTTTGCGTTCAACGCGATCGATGATGGGCTGATCGGACAACAAGTGTTCGCCGGTGAGTCGACCCGGCTGGCGTACATGACCGACGAGGCCGTTGAAGGCCGCGACGCCTTCCTCGAGAAACGTCCCCCGGACTGGACCCCCTTCCCCTACTACTACTGACTCCCTCACATCACCGACTTGTCAGAATCCAGTTGACCTATAACTCAACTGGGTTCTGACAAGTCGGCGTTACGCGACTCCGTACAACCGGTCTCCGGCGTCGCCGAGGCCGGGGAGGATGTAGCCGACCTCGTTCAGCCTCTCGTCCAGGCCAGCGAGCACCAGGGTGCAAGGTACGTGCAGCTCATCAAGCAGCTCGTTCAGCCGCTCGATCCCTTCAGGAGCCGCAATCAGGCAGATGCATGTGATGTGATCAGCGCCGCGCTTTACCAGGAACTGCACCGCCGATCCGAGGGTCCCGCCAGTGGCAAGCATGGGATCGAGGACGTAGCACTGGCGTCCGGTCAGGTCACTCGGCAGTCGTTCGGCGTACGTGGTGGCCAGCAGGGTCTCCTCGTTGCGGATCATGCCGACGAACCCGACCTCGGCTGTTGGGATCAGGCGGGTCATCCCTTCGAGCATGCCGAGGCCCGCTCGCAGAATCGGTACGACCAGCGGCCGGGGATACGACAACTTCACCCCGACCGTGGCCTGCAACGGTGTTTGAACGGCGTGAGGGCTGACCCGAACGTTGCGGGTTGCCTCGTACGCCAGCAACGTGACCAGCTCTTCGGTGAGTCGCCGGAAGGTCGGAGAGTCGGTCGTCTCGTCCCGCAGCACGGTTAGCTTGTGAGCGACAAGTGGATGGTTGACGATGCGTAGTTCCACGCTGGAACCGTAGCGAGAGTGGATCTGAGAGGGGGATCGGACTCGTGTCTGGGCGAGACGTCTGACACGATGGAGCGGGTTTTGGGATTGTGCGGAGGAGGAACGTCATGTCGGGGTTCGACGACGAGGAGTACGAGTCGTTCGAGCTGGATGGCCCGGGCAGGAGCGCTGACTCGGCTAAGGAGCCGGCAGACAAAGAAGACGACCTCGACGACGACGTCGACGATGACGAAGATTTCGACGAAGTTGATCTTGAGGACGCGGCCGAAGACGAGATCGATTTCGTGCTCGCCGCCTACCGTGAGGACGGCCAGCCCTACGTGCAATCGCTCGGCAAGGACCTCGCCAACGATCTCGATGAGTTGATCGTCCAACTGCGGCGGTTGCCCGGCGACGCCGGCGCGCTGGGGTTCGTCAGCCTGGTCGAGGAGGTTTTCGTGATCACGCGGGTGCGCGGGCAACACGTCCAGGTGTTGTTGTCGGATGCTGCGGCGGCGAGTGACTGGCCGATTGCCCGAGATGTTGTGGATTATCTCGGCGAGGAGCCTTTGGAGGACGACGAGGATGAGGGCGAGCCGATCGGCGACCTGGGCATCTTCGCAGACCTCGGGCTGAGCGACTTCGACCTTGGTGCCATCGTCGACAACCTCGATCTGAGTAGTGTCGAGATGCTGATCGAGATCGCTGACAAGATCAAACTCAATCCGCAGTTCCGCAAGTCCGCCGAAGCCGCTGTGGGTGAGTGAATCCAGCGGTTTGAGTCAGTGGAACGACTCGATGCTGCTGGCGCTCGATCAAGCCCGGTTGGCCGCCGGACACGGCGATGTTCCGGTCGGCGCGGTCGTCCTCGACCAGGCCGGTGACGTCTTGGCGGCCGCTGGCAACGAACGTGAGATCAGGCATGATCCGACGGCGCATGCCGAGCTCCTTGCGCTGCGGGAGGCCTCCAGGCGGCTGCAATCTTGGCGGTTGAGCGGCCTCACGCTCGTCGTCACCCTCGAGCCGTGCACCATGTGCGCCGGCGCGCTCGTGCTGGCCCGCGTCGAGCGGCTGGTCTTCGGCGCCTTCGATCCAAAGGCCGGCGCGGTCAGCTCGCTTTTTGACGTCGTACGGGATCCGCGGCTCAACCATCGTGTAGACGTACGCGGTGGTGTCCTCGAGGCGGAGTGCAGCGCACTGTTGAAGGACTTCTTCGCCAACCGCCAACCCGGAGCGCGCGAAGACCCCAGTTGAACCGCCACTCGTTGATGCAGAAACCCCAGGTTTCCGCCCCGGATCTCGATCGCTGGGGAGTGAAGGCAGGCGCGATCATCAAACGGCGGCTGGTTCGGATTCGCACGCCCGCGCCACCTTGGGTAATCTCTCCGGCGGTGGCGTGTCTGAGCGGCCTAAAGAGCGCGCCTCGAAAGCGCGTGAGGGGCAACCCTCCGCGGGTTCAAATCCCGCCGCCACCGCCAACTGACAAGGCGAAACGCTGGCGCCGCCACAAGGTGGACGCCGGCGTTCGATGTCTTGGTCTCATCTTTTGGTCTCATCTGGCTAGATTTCGTTCGCCTTTGCGCTATTTGGGCTCGACCAGAGCAGCACGTCGAGCCGACTCGCCACGTCGCTGTGAATCGGAGCAACGACGTGTGCGTAGCGGCTTACCCGAAGCGTGAAGCGAGGCTCAGTACCGCCCCCGGATGGCGTCTAGCTCGGCGACAACCTCAGCCGGCTCGTCGACGAGCGGCATGTTGTCGCGGTCAAGGACTCCATCGAGCGCGCCTGCCGGGTCTGCCCGCAACCCTGCGAAGAGCGGGTCGAGGTCCGTCTGCGCGGGTCCGTCTTCGGCGACCAGCTCCAGCGTTTTGCGATCGGCAGCATCTGATGTCAGTGAGGCGAGGAGAACCTGAGCGATCTGAGCCCGCGCGATGACCCCATCGGAGGGATCGCTGGCCCAGCGCTTGTCGCCCTGCAACATGACGAGCCGGTGCTGATCGGCAGCGTTGTAGTCGAACCAACCGGGACGAATGACCGTGTACGGCAGCCCGCTGGCCCGGACGAGGCGCTCTCCTCGACGCTTCCAGTCGTGACCAGGCGTGTGCTTGGTAACCCCGATCGTGGTCATCAGCGCGATTCGTGCCGGCGCCTCTAGGACACTCAAGACGTTACGCACCGCTCCGTAGTCCACGAGCTCGGCGTCACGGGGACTGCCGTGGCTGCCGTGGGTGAAGATGACGCCCGTGACACCCGCGACCGCGGGACGGAGCGTCTCCGCCTTGGTCAGGTCGCCGACGACGACCCGCGTGCCGTCGGGAAACGTGGCCGCCTGCGTGTCCTTGCGCACCAGAGCTTTGGTCTCGTAGCCGGCGTCGAGCGCCTCGGCAACGACAAGCCTTCCGATGCTCCCGCTTGCCCCGACGATGAGTACCGTGGACATCTCCTCGGCCATCTTTCGTACCTTTCCCTCCCCTAGTTTCCGGTGCTTGCCTGTTCCCGGATCTTCGCCATGGCGCCCTGTCGTCGGTTGGCTGGTGGTAGCCGTAGATCGCACTTTCCGGGCACGTGCCCGCCAGGGACGCGCGCGGTTGAGCGCCACGTGGAGGTCTGGGTCGTCGCGGTCGAGCACGGTGATAAACAGGGTCTTGCCGTCCGGCATCGTCCCAGCAGATGATCCGTCCGGACGGAGGAGCTCGGAGGAGAACAGGTGGCGCGCCTGGGCCACTGAGCAGACCGCCGTCCAGTACGAGTTGATCGCGGCCAGGGCGACGGCCTTGGTCCGGAAGATCGCATCGACCGGATAGGTCGGCAAGAGCAGGCAGTCCACGCCGAGGTCGGCGTGTGATCGCGAGCGGCATTGCGGACATGATCCGATCTTTGCTGGCCGCGCTGACAAGGGCTGGGCGGCGCGTTCCCGGGCCCCAGACGGGCCCCAAGGCAGGGTCGTCAGCAGGAGTCACGACGAGTCGCCCACGGTTCGCTCGGCACGCCACCATGGACCCCGCGATGGGCCCGGATGTCTCCCAAGCTGAGAGTGCGGGTCGATTCCCGTCCTACGCTCCAACAGTCGAGCCTGGTCAGGCCGTGTCAACCCGCTTCCCTGTCGATCGGCTGATCCTCGTCGGGCCGGCCATCCAACGCCTGGATGACCATCTTCGCGACCTCGGCGGGCGAGAAAGCGGTTGTGTCGATCACCTGGGTGAGGTTCCGGAGCCAGGGGAGGGCGGTGTCGAAGTCTGAACGTCGTTGTCGCCGCCAACCGGCTGCCTGGGCCTCAACCTGATCGGCGGCGATCCGGTGCTCGTGCTCGTCCGGCGCCACGTCCAGCGTGAACGCCCGCAGCATCACGTCGTGCTCCGCCAACCCTGCGGTGATCTCGGACCAGTACTGCTCGACGACGACAGTTTGCGGTACGACGATGTCGCTGGCGAGCTCGTCGCTGAGTTCAATGAGAGTTGCGACGACGAGGCGGCGCCACGAGACCCAGTCTTGAAAGTCGGTGACGGGTTTCCGTTCCTGAAGCGGGGCACGGAGCAGGTAGCCCACGTGTTCGGTGTCGAACGTGGCGAGGGCCGGCCGAGCCTGGAGGAGTTGCTTGGTGACGGTGGTCTTTCCGGCTCCAAAGGGTCCATTGATCCAGATGATCACTCTCACAGGCTCGCATGGAGGAAGCGACCTTGCTGACAGCAACCGTTACAGCAACCTGGTCGTACCTTCACCGGTCGATGGCTGCATCGCCCCGGCCGAGCCTCGCCGCCGGTGGACAGCCACGGACGCGCCGAAGACCCCTGCCCGGACCGACGGATCAGATGGTCCCTTCGCCATAGCGCTCTGTGAGCGCCTCGAAGTCGGCACGATCCTTGGCCGCATCCGCCGGATCTTCGCGAGGGACCGACTTACCCGCCTTGAGGACTGCCAACGGAATGGTCCGACAACTCACGCCCCGCAACTCCCGCCGGTCCGAGCCGAAGGGCACCGCGGACCACAGCCCGGGCTGGTCCGGGAACGGAATAAACATCATCCTGCTGTCGTCGGAGACGACGAACGTCAGCTCCGCCAGCACCGCGCCCGACCTGAAGCTGGCGCCAATCGCCTCGTCATCGACCGGCGCATACCGCCAGCCCGCCAGTGCCAGAACCCTCCTGATTACCTCGTAGTCGCTGCGCCACACCGCCAGGTCGACATCGTCATGCGCTCGCGTAATCGTGCCCAGCCAGAAATCGACGGCCCACCCCCCGAACAACCAATAGTCCAAGCCGTGTCGATCCATGATGTCGCCCAGCGTCGCCAGTCCCTTTAACTGCTCCTCCGCAGCCCCAGCCGGCTCGTCTCCGCCCACACGAGCACACTACGGACTCGCAGTCTCTCTCCATTCCAGTCCCGGTCGCCGCCGTTCGCCGAAGTGCACTGCCGACCTCGGCCGCTCAGTCCCGAGGACGCGGTACTCAAACGGTGATAGCTGCAGCTGGATATAGGCGTACGGCACGATCACCACCAATAGCACTGCTTGTCCCGCGAACCAGACATGCGTCGCCGCCGCTAGCCGACCCAGCCCTGACCCGGCGTAGACCCATCTGAATCCTTCGCGAATCTCCGCGACAAGCCCTCGGACGCTCCTCGTCGCCGCCGGTTCGGCGGCGGGTTCCGCCACACCCCGCAGCGAAGCCACCATGGCTGCGGAGAACACATACGTGACGGCGTCGACAAGCACAGCGAGCGGCGCACCGACGACCCTGATCAGCGCACCAGCCACTGCCGGACCTGCCGTCTGTGCCACCGCGTCGGCGCCGTCGAGCCGGGCATGAGCGCGCTGGAGGTGGGCGCGTGACACTAGACGTGGCAGGAACGACATGGAGGCAGCGTCGTTGATCAGCGAAGCTGTGCCGAACAGGACCACGAGGACCAGCAGGAGCGGGAACCCGAGGAGGTCGAATGCCCAGGTGAGCGGGATCAGGGCCAACAACACGCCCCTGGTGAGATCGGTGGCTATCATCAAGGGCCGTCGGCGCACACGGTCGACCAAGGCTCCGACGACCAGACCGAGCGCCAGGTACGGCAGCCAGCGCGCCGAGTTGAGCCAGCCGACCTGAACCGCGCTGCCCTGGAGCGTCACCACAACCAGCGTCTGCAGCGCAAGCACAGTGACGGCGCTGCCAAACCCCGACACGGCCTCGCCCGACCAGAAGCGGGAAAACCCCGCCGGGAGGCCGCCACTGTCCTTGGGGGTCACCATGAGACTCTCGCAGATCTTCGAGTACCGCCTCGACGTACAGGCAACGGTGCCGCGGCTCAGTCCGTCCGTGTTCGTGCCAACGACGCAATCGGCGCGGAGGTGATCCCCCCACCGACATGCAGACGCTCTGAATCAGGCGAGGTCAGCTCAGTGCTGGCTCCGGCCCGGCTCGCAGCTGACCTTGGCAGCCGCGGGTGCGACCCGGCGGATCTATGGCCGGTGCGTGGCGGCACGTTGTGCCGCGTAGGACAGGAACGCGCGCAAGGGGTGTGCGGCCTGCCGTCGTGCTTGACCTTGACCCTTGGGTAAGCCGCAGTCTGGTCCGTGCCGGTCGCGTGACCGGTACGTCTGACCAGGCCAAACGCCGGCCGCGTCGCAACCTGGGCGCGGGGCGTTTTTGGCTGTGGTCTCAAATGTGCTCTCAATGGGCCCCGATCGGTGCGTCTCTGCTGAGAACCACTGGCGTGATGGCCCGACAGTACGGATCATCGACCCCTGCGTCCGCCAGCTTTGACCAACAAGGACAATTGGTGGCCTGTAAAGCCACCCTCAAAACAAGGAGCTATGACGACGATGAACGCTAATACCCCGACCATCGTGTTCGTCCACGGCGCATGGGCCGACGCCTCCGGCTGGGGCGAGTCAATTCGCGCAATGCGCGACCGTGGCTTTACGGCCATCGGTTTCGCCAACCCGCTCCGCCACTTGACCGGGGACGCCGCCGAGCTGGCGGCCCTGCTGGGGACTATCTCAGGTCCGATTGTCCTTGTCGGCCACTCTTATGGCGGCGCGGTCATGTCCAATGCTGCTGCCGGGAACGAGCAAGTGCAGGCGCTTGTCTTCATCGCTGGGTGGATGCCCGACGAGGGTGAGAGCATCCAGCAGCTCCTTGAGTCTGAGGCCTTCGCGGACAGTCTGGTAGCGGCGGCGCTCCGACCGTTGCCGTTCACGAACCCCGACGGCAGCGAGGTGGTGGACCTGTACCTGGATCGCGAGCTGTTCCCCGAAGCGTTTTGCGCCGACGTCGACCCCGAGACGGCCGCAGTGATGGCGGCGACGCAGCGACCCTGGAGCGGCGCCGCGGCGGGCACGCCCTCGGGCCCGGCCGGGTGGCGGTCCATCCCGTCGTGGTATCTGCTGGGCACGGAGGACCGAGCCATTCCGCCGGCGGGGCAGCGCTTCATGGCCGAGCGTGGGAACGCGCGGATTGAGGAAGTGGTGGCCTCGCATGCGTCCATGGTCTCGCAGCCGGAGGTCGTGACACGGCTGATCCTGAGCGTCGTCGAGGAGACGAGCCGCAGCCAGCCGTAAGGGATGATGAGCTGTTCAGCATTTACTCGTCGTTGCTCAGGAAGTCTCAACGAGTGAGGGCACAACCCGTGCCGCTCGATTGACGCACAAGCGCACCATCCTCCGACTGCACGCCTTCACTGAGCCGCGTCGGCAGAATGATTGCGAGGCTGCCCGCTCGGGACCTGTGGTCGCGGCCGATCCAGCCCCGGATTCACGACCTTTTGCGGGCGACCGGACCTGACCGAATCAGCCGACGTTGTCCTTCACAGAAGCAACATCGGCCGGGGTCAGCTTGATCGCCGCGGCGGCGACATTGTCTTCCAGGTGCGATACCGATCCGGTGCCGGGGATCGGCAGGATCGACGGCGATCGGGCCAGCAGCCAGGCCAGCACTATCTGTCGCGGTGTCGCATCGTAGCGCTTCGCTAACTGCTGAACAGTCCGGTTGCTGTCAAGATTTTGGATCGGCGCCCAGGGCAGGAAGACCATCTGCTCCTGCTCGCAGAGGTCGACCAGCGACTCCGACCGGCGGTCGTCGGCGTTGTAGCGGTTCTGGATCGACACGATCGGGGTGAGTCGCTGTGCCCGTCGTAGCTGCCCTTCGGTGACGTTCGACAGCCCGATGTGTCGAATCTTGCCCTGCTCCTTGAGGGTGACGATGGCTCCGATCGAGTCCTCCAGGGGCACCGCCGGGTCGGGCCTGTGGAACTGGTAGAGCGGGATCTGCTCCAGCTCCAGCCGGCGCAGGCTTGCCTCACAGGCCTCGATGAGGTGCTCAGGTCGACCGTTGGTCGGCCACTGGCCGGGACCAGTGCGCTCGAGCCCGCCCTTGGTTGCGATCACCAGATCGTCTGGGTACGGGTGGAGCGCCTCCTTGATGAGCTCTTCGCTGATGTTGGGTCCGTACGAGTCGGCGGTGTCGATGAAGTTGATGCCGAGCTCGATCGCGCGGCGCAACACCGCCTTCGCCTCGTCGCGGTCGGCGGGCGGACCCCAGATGCCATCACCGGTGATACGCATGGCGCCGAAGCCGAGGCGGTTGACCGTTAGATCGCCGCCCACATCGATCGTTCCGACGATCCTGGCGTGGAGCGACTGGAATTCTGACATGGATCATGACTCCTTTGGTCTGCGGCTTGGTGGCCGCTGCCACTGTATGTCTGTCGAGAACCGCGTCGGTCGCGACCACCAGGGTGTAGATATGCACCTGGGCTGCGGTGAGTGCCGGCGCGTGGCCTGCGGCCATTCTGAGCCACTGCGAGTGCGAGGCGTTCGCCAAACCGGTCCGTGTCCTCGCTCGCTTAGCCCGCCGCGGGCCGGTCCTCGCCAGCCTTAGCCTGTCGCAGGTGACGCTTCAACACTGCAGCGACATATCCGTAGCGGATTGGATCGTCCAAGCTCACATCCCTTGGGAGCAACTCGTCAATTTCGGCCCACCAGACTTCCCGGCCTACGCCCGGCTGCGCTTCATCCCCGACCCCACCAAGCCCGGCCAAACCGAAGCAGATGCGAATGTTGCCGAGGACCACCCGTCCGACGCCGAGCAAACACAACGAGCCTTCGAGCATTTGCGACGTTTCACGGCCACGCCAGAGGATTGCTACTTCTGCGTCTGGGAGGGCTATCCCGGCCTCAACTTCCCGCCCTCAGTGCTGCATGGGCCCATGGTCACCATCCCGCATCGGCGGTACTTCCTCCTCCACGGATCACTCGGCAGCTGGGATGAAGCCGTCCGCGGCGGCGGATACCACTTCCCGCCCGCCTTCGCCTGGCCGGCTGACCACAGTTGGTGCCTCGCTAAAGACGTCGACCCACACTGGGCCGGAATCGGAGCCGAGCAAGCAGCGCTGGACTCACTCCTTAAAGCTCCTGAGCTTGACGTCGTCCCCGCTCAACCAGCCGAGCCCCAACCCACCTACTACTAACCGACACTCCCAGGGTCACCGGACGCGACGCGGCGGCGATAGAGATCCAGCGCACCGGGCCGAAACGCAGTTAGCCGGGCTTCGCCGCTGGAAATTCGACCAAAAGTACGCTGTCGCAGATTCCGGCTGACGTGTTGCGCGTCACTCGACGAAGGACACTGCGCCAGCAGCGGAGTGCCGGGGAATTTCAATCCGTCGAGAGGTGCTTGCGGGTGCTCGCTTCGCTCGCGTCCAAGTTGCTGATACCTGGTGGTCCCGTCGTCGAGACAAGCCTCGGCATCGCCGCTGCTTGCTGGATCAGCTGGTCCGCGACCACCTCGAAGGGCTCGATGTCCTGCTGTGCGCGTGCGAGAACGACGGCGCCCTCTGCGCTTGCAACGAGGAAGGTCACGAAGCGCTCCGCGGCGGAACGGAGAACGCCGACCTCCTCGTAGAGGTCGACGAGGTGCCGTTGAGAGGTCCGGAAGATCTCCCCGGCACGGTCCAGCAGCGCGCCGGCGGATACGGAGACCGTGACGGCGAGGATTGGGCACCCCGACTCGAGCCTGGAGCGGAGAAGGATGCGGCGCCACAGCTCGAGGTACCCGGCGGTGATCTCCTCCGCCGATGTGCCCCGGAACTTGTCGACAAAGCGGTCGTGCCGCTCCCCGGTTAGGTCAAGGGCCGCGAGGATCAGTTCTTCCTTCCCGCCGGGGAAATGATGGTAGACGGATCCGCGTGGGGCGCCGGTGTGCTCGAGCACCTTCAACAGCGATGCCCCGTGTACGCCCCGGGTCGCGAGTAGCTGGATCGCGCCCTCGATCATCGTGGCGCGAGTCTCGTTCCTCATTGGTCCCTGCCTCTATGCATTATGACATTGATCATAGTCTGCGCTGGTGGGATCGTGGTAACACCCGTACGACGCAGAACCCACTACCGACGGAGGAGTCCCATGCCGATGATCGACGTCACTGCGACCGAGGGCACCTTCGCCGATCCGCATGCACTCGCCCAGGCAGTCGCGGCGGCCGTCATGAGCATCGAGCAGGTCCCGGACATCCCAATGTTTCGTCAGAACACCGCAGGATTCGTACGCGAGATCCCTCCAGGCATGCTTGCCGATGTGGACGGCAGCGACGCGCACGTCAGGGTGCAGGTGCTCACCAACGCCGGCGCTCTCGACCGGGACAAGCAACTCGCAGTGGTAGCGGAGCTCACCCGGCTCGTTGCCGAAGCCGCGGGTGACCCGGGCATCGCCGACCGGACGTGGGTGCTCCTCACCGAGGCACCGGACGGTGGTTGGGGCCTGCATGGCCACGCCCACACCAACAGCGAGCTCGTCGCGGCGGCACGGGCCGAAATTGCCGAACTCTCCGCCGCGCGAGACAGGTAACAGCCGGCGGGCGACACGACACGCCGGTGCAGGCGGGTTTGTTGTCTGGGCCGGTCAAGACTGCGGGGCCTGGATTCCGGCTTCTGTTGGTCTCATTTGTGGTCTCATTCGTGTAAGTTCGGCGGCGTCCGCAGTGGGCTGCCGAGCCACGGTTCAGGCGCGACCGAACCCAACCGACGTGTCTGAACTACCAGCCGCAGAACTCGAAAGCGCGTGAGGGGCAACCCTCCGCGGGTTCAAGTCCCGCCGCCACCGCCAGCCCGAACGGGAAGTGCCGCCCCATCCAGCCAACGTCTAACCGGAGAGCCAAAATGATCAGAGTCATCGAGAACGTGCCCCTCGGAACAATCGGCTTGGAAGCCGTGGGAAAGGTGACTGACGACGATTACCGCGACGTGCTCGTCCCAGCTGTGACCGCAGCACTGGAGCGCGGCGACGTGCGGCTGCTCTATGTCCTTGGCAAGGACTTCGACTCATACTCGGCCGGCGCTCTCTGGGCCGACACCAAGTTGTTTGCAGGACACCGCAAGGCGTGGAAGAAGGTGGCGATCGTCTCCGACGCCGATTGGTTGGAGAACAGCGTCAAGGCTTTCGGGTGGCTTATGCCGGGTGAGGTCAAGGTCTTCGAGACCGACGAGGTACACGATGCCAAGGAATGGCTGGTTGGGCTTGACGACGACGATGATGATGACGACTGAGACCACTTGCCCTCAACAACAGCGGACTTGAATCAACCGGTTGCGCTGCTTCTCGGCGAGGCGGCAGCAGCCGTTCTCTGAGCGGTGGCCCTGCCGCGCGACGGAACAAGATCAGTAACTGACGGGGTCGCCCGCTCCGCCACAGGGCTGCGATCCCGATTTCCAGCGTCGCCTTAGAGCGGCGTATCACTGCTATCACAACCACCGCAGAATCGAGACGTCTGCTGCTCTTTCGAGTTATGGTCACCGCAGGAGGCGAAAGTTGACACTACCGCCGGAGGTCGGCGCTGAGGCCGCAACCGCAGCCCCGGAGGCTCTGCTTGCTGGTGCCGGGCCGACGGAGGGCCGCTCCCTCGGGCAGATCGCCTGGATGCGACTTAAGAAGGACAAGGTCGCCCTTGCCGGCGGTGCCTTTCTGATCTTTCTAATCCTGGTGGCCATATTCGCGCCATTGATCGTGAAATACCTCGGTGATCCACCGAATGAGTTCCACCAGGAGCTGATCGATACAGCTGGCGGCACGCTGGCGCCGATCGGCCGCTTCGGGGGAATGAGCTGGGATCACCTCATGGGCATTGAGCCGGTGAACGGTCGCGACATCTTCAGCCGAATCGTGTACGGCAGCCGAATATCCCTGCTGATCGCCTTCTTGGCGACCATTCTGTCGGTGCTCATCGGGACCACACTCGGAATCATCTCCGGTTTCATCGGCGGCTTGACGGACACCTTCACCAGCCGGCTGATGGACGTGTTCTTGGCCTTTCCGCTGCTGGTATTGGCCATTGCCTTGGCCGGGGTCTTCCCCGACCAGGCGTTCGGCCTCCAAGGCAACCAGTTGCGGATCGCGTTGCTGATCTTCATCATCGGATTTTTCAGCTGGCCTTATATAGGGCGGATCATCCGAGGGCAGACGCTCTCGCTCCGAGAGCGCGAGTTCGTGGAGTCGGCCAAGAGCATTGGGGCCCGCCGCGGCTACATCTTGCGCACCGAGATGCTGCCAAACCTCATTGCACCGATCTTGGTCTACTCGACGCTGCTGATCCCGACCAACATCCTCTTCGAGGCGGCGCTGTCTTTCCTCGGCGTCGGTATTCGCCCGCCCACCCCGAGCTGGGGCGGGATGCTATCCGACGCCGTCGTCTACTACACGCAACCCCACTTCATGTTCTGGCCTGGCATGGCGATCTTTCTCACCGTGCTGGCGTTCAACCTGTTCGGCGACGGGCTGCGTGACGCCCTCGATCCACGAGCCAACCGATAGGAATCACCATCGGGGTGACCCGACAAACAAGAAGGGATTCAGGAATGAACCATTCAAGATCCTGGCGAGCTAGAGGCCTAGCCGCTTTAGGCGTTTCAGCCGCACTCGTGCTGGCCGCCTGCGGTGGGGGCGGCGGGGCGGGTAGCCAACAAGGGTCGAGCAGCCAGGGCGCTCAGGCCGCCTTCAATGCTGCATCCACGAGCGTTGTCAACCCCTCTGACACGAAGGGTGGCACTCTGAAGTTCGCCAACCCTGGGGATTGGGACACCTTGGATCCCGGCGAGACGTACTACGCCTGGTCCTGGAACTTCGCGCGTAACTATGGTCGCTCGCTGATGATGTTCAAAGCCGCGCCTGGCAAGGAGGGCAACCAGCTGGTGCCGGATCTCGCCGAGGCCCCTGGTCAGGCGTCTAACGGCGCCAAGACCTGGACCTATAAGCTGCGCCAAGGTGTCAAGTTCGAGGACGGCACCGAGGTCACCTCCGCCGATGTGAAATATGCGGTGCTGCGCTCCATCGACAAGCAAATATTCCCCAACGGACCGGCTTACTGGGACGCAATCCTCGATCTGCCAGAGGGCTACAAGGGTCCCTACAAGTCACCGGACGCCAACACTGATTCAGCTATTGAGACCCCCGATAAGTCCACGATCGTCTTCCATACCAAGCAGCCGTTTGCATCTTTCGACTTTTTGGCGCAGCAACCCGACACGATGCCGGTGCCCAAGGACAAAGACACTGGTGCCAAATACCGGAACTCGGTTGTCTCTAGTGGTCCGTACAAGTTTGCCGACCTACAGCCTGGCAAGAGCTTCAACCTGGTTCGCAACGATCAGTGGGATCCCGCGACCGATCCCAATCGCAAGGCGCTCCCTGATCGCATCGAGGTCGCCCTCAATGTGAATCCCGACGACCTCGACAACCGAATCATCAGCGGCGACCTCGACGTCGATGTCTCGGCTGTTGGAGTCCAGCCAGCCGCACAAAGCCGGGTCCTTCAGGATCCGACTCTGAAAGAGACTGCGGACAACCCACTCGGTACGCGGCTCAACTACACCTCGATCATTCCTACAGTCGCTCCGCTGGACAACATCGAGTGCCGTAAGGCGATCATGTACGCCATGGATCAGACGGGCTACCAGGCCGCGTACGGTGGCTCGTTCGCAGGTGGGGACCTGGCAACCACAATCCTGCCGCCCAACGTTCCGGGCTATCAGGCCTTCGATCTCTTCCCGAACGGCCAAGACCACAAGGGCGACCTGGACGCGGCCAAGAAGTCACTGGAAGCCTGCGGCCAGCCGAACGGCTTTGAAACCAACATCGGCTATCGCGCCGAGCGGCCGAAGGAGAAGGCCACTGCGGAGGCGTTCCAGCAGGCGCTGGGTCGAGTTGGCATCAAGCTCACGCTGAAGCCGTATCCGCAGGGTGACTACTTCGCCCAGTACTGCGGCCTCCCGCCATACGTGGTGAAGAACAAGCTGGGGCTCTGCCTCAACAGTTGGGGGGCCGACTGGCCAGATGGTTTCGGCTTCTTGTCCCAGATTGTCGACTCGAGGGTCATCCGCGTGACCGGTGGTTCCTCCAATATGAGTGTCCGCATCCCTGAGGTAGATCAGATGCTCGACAAGGCCCTGACCGAACTCGACACGGACAAGCGCAACCAGGCGTGGGCCGAGATCGACAAGCGGGTCATGGAGGAGGCTGTTATCTACCCAGGCGTGTACGCCAAGACATTGCTGCTGCGGTCGAAGAATGCCACCAACATCATGGTCACCGATGCATTCGGTGAGTACGACTACTTGGGAATGGGAGCCCAGAAGTAGGGAACAAAAGATCATCTGCGCCCTGAGCCTGTGGAAGAGGCGCTTCGACAGGCTCAGCGCGCATGATCCCTGAGGAGGTGACGTGTTCGCCTACATTGTGCGACGGCTGCTGTGGGCGGTAGTGCTGCTGATCGTGCTCAGCATGGTCACCTTCGCCATCTTTTACCTGATCCCTCGACTGGGTGGGTCTACGCCAGAAACGCTCGCGACACGGTATGTGGGGCGGGCCGCTACCGCGGAGACGGTTCACCTGACCGCAGAACGGCTCGGGTTCCTCGACCCCGTACCCTTGCAGTACTGGCATTGGATCAAGGGGATATTTGTCGGCGCGGACTACGACTTTGGCGCCGCCGTGGAGCATTGCCCTGCCCCTTGCTTCGGATACTCCTTCATCACCCACCAGCCGGTGTGGCCTGAGCTGCTCGATCGCGCCCCTGTGACCATCTCGCTCGTGGTCGGGGCGTCACTCATCTGGCTGGTCGCTGGTGTCAGCGTGGGAGTGATTTCGGCCCTGCGGCGCGGGACGGTGTTCGACCGGGGAGCCATGGGTATCGCGCTGGCCGGAGTATCACTGCCTATCTTCTTCACCGGGCTGATCGCGCTGGCATTCTTCAGCTACCGGCTTGGGATCACTTCGCCCGGCGGCCATTACGTTCCGTTCAGCGAGAACCCGGCGCAGTGGGCATACTCGCTGGTGCTGCCCTGGATCACCCTCGCGTTTCTGTTCTCCGCCCAGTACGCCCGGCTGACCAGGGCAGGGATGCTGGACGCCATGACCGAGGATTACATTCGCACGGCGCGGGCCAAAGGGCTCCCTGAGCGCACGGTTATCCTCAAGCACGCTCTGCGGGGGGCACTGACCCCTGTCCTCACCATTTTCGGCCTTGACGTCGGCCTGCTGCTCGGTGGTGCGGTACTCACTGAGAAGACGTTTTCGCTGAACGGTCTGGGCAAGTACGCCCTCGACGGCATCCTCAATAATGACTTGCCCAAGATCCTCGGCGTCACCCTGGTCGCGGGCTTCTTCGTGATCATGGCGAACTTGTTCGTTGATCTTCTTTATGGCGTCATCGATCCCCGGGTGAGGCTCGAATGACCACCTCGGCACTGCGTGATCTTGTAATCCGGCATCCGGGACAGGCTGACCAAGAGCCGTTCCTGGAGGTCGTTGATCTTCGGGTGCACTTCCCAACCGACGATGGGTTGGTGAAGTCGGTCGACGGCCTGAGCTTCGCTCTCGACCGTGGCCGGACCCTCGGCATTGTTGGCGAGTCCGGGTCGGGCAAGAGTGTCACCAGCATGGCGATCATGGGCCTGCACACCCGGCCGGCTTCGGACCAGAAGCGGCCGGGCGCCAAGATCAGTGGCGAGGTCTATCTCGATGGGGAAGAGTTGCTGGGCAAGACTCCGGAGTATGTCCGCAGCCTTCGCGGAAAGCGGATGGCCATGATCTTTCAGGACCCGCTGTCGGCTATGAACCCCTATTACACGGTGGGTCATCAGATTATCGAGGCGTACCGAATCCATAATCCGGTGAACAAGAAGGTGGCGCGCAAGCACGCCATCGACCTGCTGGGCCGAGTGGGAATCCCAGAGCCGAGCCACCGCGTCGACGCGTACCCGCACCAGTTCTCGGGCGGGATGCGGCAACGGGCCATGATCGCCATGGCGCTGTCGTGCGATCCCGCCTTGCTCATCGCCGACGAACCGACCACCGCTCTCGACGTGACTGTCCAGGCGCAGATCCTCGACCTGATCCGCGACCTGCAATCCGAATTCAATTCCGCCGTCGTGCTGATCACCCACGACCTCGGAGTCGTCGCCGAGCTCGCCGACGATGTGCTGGTGATGTACGCCGGCCGCGCGGTGGAGTATGGCAGCGCGGATCAGCTGTTCAACCGGCCCGCTCACCCATACACCTGGGGCTTGCTCGGGTCAATGCCACGCTTCGATACGACAAGGAGCGAGCGGCTGCTCGCGATCCCGGGCACGCCGCCCAGCCTGATCAATGTGCCGCCCGGCTGCCCATTTCACCCTCGCTGTGAATACGCGACCCGAAACGAAGGTCGCAGCGAGGAAGTGCGTCCCGAACTGACTCCGGTCGAACCTGGCCATACCGTGGCCTGCCATCTGTCCCAGACCAACCGCGAGGAGATCTGGGAACAAGAGATTGTGCCGAAGCTGTGACCGCGCCCGCTCAAAGGCCTGCGGCGGAGGCCGCCGAGCAGGACTCGAACCTGATCATTGTGGAAGGGCTGATCAAGCACTTTCCGATCCGCGCCGGGATTCTGCGCAGGCAGGTAGGCGCCGTTCAGGCGGTGGACGGGCTGAACTTCGCGGTCAAGCGGGGGGAGACCTTCTCCATCGTGGGTGAGTCGGGGTGCGGCAAGAGCACGACCGCCCGACTGCTGACCCGCCTCCTCGAGCCCACCTCGGGAAAGATCACCCTCGAGGGCCGCGACATCACCCATCTCAAGGATGGGCAGATGCGCCCCTTGCGGCGCGACATGCAAATGATCTTCCAAGATCCCTACTCATCACTGAATCCACGGCACACCGTTGGGAAGATCGTGGGCGCCCCGTACCGGCTGCAGGGCGTATCCCCTCCGGGTGGAGTCAAAAAAGCGGTACAGGAACTGCTCGCCGAGGTGGGCCTCAACCCAGAGCACTACAACCGCTATCCGCACGAGTTCTCCGGGGGTCAGCGGCAGCGGATCGGCATTGCCCGAACTCTTGCGCTGCGCCCCGGCTCATCGTTGCCGACGAGCCGGTCTCGGCCCTGGACGTCTCGATTCAGGCGCAGATCCTCAATCTGCTGGAGGACTTGCAGGAAGAATTCGACCTGACGTATGTGATCATCGCCCATGACCTGTCGGTGGTGCGCCACGTCTCGGATCGGGTGGCCGTGATGTATCTCGGCAAGATCGTCGAGCTTGCCGACGCGGATGCGCTGTACGGCACGCCGATGCATCCCTACACAGTCGCGCTGATGTCAGCTGTACCCGTGCCGGACACCCGACGCCGCGAGCAGCGGGAGCGGATTCTGCTGAGCGGTGATGTGCCGAGCCCGATCTCGCCTCCGCCGGCGTGCCGGTTCCACACCCGATGTTGGAAGGCGCAGGAGATCTGCCGGACTCAGGAGCCGCCGCTGGTCGAGCTGCTGCCGCGGCACCAGGTCGCGTGCCACTTCCCCGAGAACTACCCGCATGCGTGGATGGCGCTGAGTCTTCGACGCGCTCAGGACGGCGCCTTCGACAGGCTCAGGACGGCGCTTGTTCGAAGCGGGACCCTCGACGGGCTCAGGGCGCATGTGGGGTGATGATTGATCCATGAGCGGCGGGAGCAAACTGCCAGATGATGTCTCGTTTACCCACTTGGATGAGGAGCTGTTCGATGGGGCAGGCGCGACAAAGCGGGACCTGGTCGACTACTTCGACGCCTTACACGCTCGCATCCTTCCCTGCCTAACCGATCGGCCGCTGTCTGTTATCCGAATCCGGCCAGGCCAGCCGCCGTTCATGCAGAAGAACCTTCCCAAGTACACGCCGGACTGGGTGCCCAGAGCGTCGATCTGGGCCGAGGCGTCTCGGCGGGAAGTCTCCTACGCCTTGTGTAACGACCGCCGCACGTTGCTCTGGTTCGCCAACCAACGGGCCGTGGAGTACCACGTCACGCTCTTCAAGCTCGCCCATCCGGAGCACCCCGACTATCTCGTGCTCGATCTGGATCCGCCGGAGGGAGCGGATTTTGCAGTAGTCATCCATGCTGCGCAGCTGGTCCGCCAGACGCTGGACGAGGTGGGGATGGCAGGCGCCGTTAAGACGAGTGGCGCCAAAGGCCTGCATGTATTCGTGCCGCTCGTGGTCGGATCCTCACCGGAGGACGTGGCCGCAGCAACCCGTGCCGTGGCCGCGCGTGCAGAGCGGATCGATCCGGATCTAGGTACAACGGCTTTCGTCAAGGAGGAGCGGGAGGGCAAGGTATTCCTCGACTCGACGCGTGTTGGTGGCGCCACTGTCGTTGCGGCGTACAGTCCACGGATCCGGCCGGGCGTACCGGTCTCGTTCCCGGTTGCTTGGGAGGACGTCGACCAGGTGCTTCCGGCGGATTTCACGGTCCACAACGCTGCCGAGCTGCTGGACGGGGCCGATCCGTGGAACGACCGCATGCCGCCAGCGCAGCAGCTGGACGCTGATCTCGTAGCTGAGGGTCACACGATTCCGGTCGCCCGTGTTCAGGCGATGCACGAGGGCAAACGACGGGCCCGCTCGCGTCGTGACTCCTGACGCTTTGCATCACTTCGCCTAGTCCTGCCGAAGAAACTGGCCTCCGGAGCCTAACTATCCGGAAGGATGTGCGCATGATTGAGATCGACGTCATCCTTTTGGTGGGTGCCGTCGTCTTGATCGCCGCCATCATCGCCGCGCGGATCGGCGCTCGGGTTGGTCTGCCGTCCCTGCTGCTGTTTCTCGGTCTGGGCCTGGTGATGGGCGAGTCCGGCATCGGGATTCCATTCGACGATGCCGATCTGGCGCAGGCACTCGGCTTTGCCGCCCTGGTGGTGATTCTCGCCGAGGGCGGCCTCACCACGAGGTGGAGCGACATCCGGTCCTCGACCATCTTGGCGGCGTTGCTGGCCACAGTCGGTGTCGGAATCAGCGTCGGTTTGATGACCCTTTTTGGGCACTACGTTCTCGGATTGCCGATCTGGATTGCGATGCTGCTCGGCGCAGTCACGTCACCAACAGACGCTGCCGCAATCTTTTCCGTGCTCCGCACTGTTCCCATCCCACACTCATTGCGGGGCGCGTTGGAAGCTGAGTCGGGTCTTAATGATGCGCCGACCGTACTGCTTGTGATGCTGGCGAGCTCTTTCGCCGTCGGCCAGCCTATGGAGCTCGGCATTCTTGGCCTGATTGGCCTCATCGTGCTCGAGCTGCTCGGCGGCCTGGCCATCGGTGGCGGTCTTGGCTGGCTAGGGGCGCAAATCCTGCGTCGCGTCGCGCTGCCTTCTTCTGGGCTTTATCCACTCGCGATCCTGGTCTGGACCGTCTTCGCTTACGGCATCGCCGCGCTCATCCACGCCAGCGGGTTTGCCGCTGTGTACGTGTGCGCGCTGATCCTCGGGAATGCCCAGTTGCCGCACCGGGCGGCGACCCGCTCCTTCGTGGAGGGTATTGGCTGGATCGCCCAGATCGGCCTCTTCGTCATGCTCGGCCTACTGGCATTCCCGGACCGGGTGACGCCTCGTGCCGCCGTGATCGCGGTTGCGGCAGGGCTTTTCCTGACCTTTGTCGCCCGCCCCGCCACAGTCGTGGCGTGTGCGGTGTGGTTCAAGATCCCGGCCCGGCATCAGGTGTTCCTTTCCTGGGCGGGCTTGCGCGGAGCCGTACCGATCGTGCTTGCCACGATTCCACTCGCTCAGGAAGTCCCGGGGGCGGAGACCCTTTTCGATGTTGTGCTGGTCTTTGTCATCGTCTTCACCTGCCTGCAGGGGCCGACCTTGCCGTTCGTCGCCCGTCGGCTCGGGCTGTTCGATGACGAGTCGACTCAGGATGTGGAGGTAGAGGTCGCGCCACTCGACAAGATCTCTGCCGATCTGCTGCAGGTCCGCATCCCCGTTAAGTCGCGCCTCATCGGCGTCGAAGTAAGTGAGCTTCGGCTTCCCAAGGACACCGTGGTGTCCTTGATCATCCGCGACGATCGGCCCTTCTTTCCAGATGGCCGGGAGCGGATCCAGGCCGGCGATGAACTGCTCATCGTGACACCCGAGGACCAGCGACTGAACACCGAAGAACGTCTGCGAGCAATCGGGCAGCGAGGCAGGCTCGCCCGCTGGCGAGCCCGCATGGACGAGTGAGATGCCGACTTGTCAGAACCCAGTTGAGCTATAGGTCAACTGGGTTCTGACAAGTCAGCGTAGTTGTGGTCAGCCGCCGATGGCGGGGGTTGGGCTCGATGACTGCGAGGGCAGACAGAGCGTCGTCGTATCCACCTCGTAGGTGGGCTTCGCGTCCTTGTTGAAGCCGCCGTACTTGTTGCCCACGAGCACATCGACCGTGCGGTCAGCTCGCTTGTCTGAGCGTACGACCGACTCCTTGAAGAAGGACTTGACGAACAACACCTCGGGATTGTTTCCATTCGCGCCAACGATGACGGTCTTCTGGATCTTCTCCACGGTATTGGTGGTGAGAATGACCCGGAAGCCTTCGCTCCGCAGCGATCGGCCGACATCAGCGGCGAGACCCTTCCGGTCGCCGCCGTTGTACACCTTCACCACCACCTGGTTGGTCTTCAGCTGACCGCCAGGCACACTCTGATCGACGCATGGGGTCGGGGGCAGCGGGGGGATCGGCTTGATGATGTTGTGGTAACCCCACCAGGCTCCGTACAAGAGCATCCCGAACAAGATCAGGAGAGTGACCGGGGTTCGTATCACACGGAAGATCCGACCTATCACGTCGAACTCCTTTTCCTCCGCAGCCACCCCGATGCGTGAGTTTGCGAGCTCCTCCCTGTGCCCGACCCCGCGTTCGGTGAGAGCCTACCTGGAGTTCGGCGCTACTTCAGGTCAAGCACTCTTGCGTGCATGGTCTGCCGCTGCTGGAGAGCAGCCCGCAGTGCGCGATGCAGCCCGTCCTCGAGATAGAGCTCGCCCCGCCAGGCAACTACATGGGCGAACAAGTCACCGTAGAAGGTCGAGTCTTCCTCGAGCAGCGCCTCTAGGTCCAGGGTCCGTTTGGTCGTAACGAGCTGGTCCAAGCGCACCTGGTGCGGGGCGATGGCCGCCCACTGCTTCTGGACGTAACCATGATCTGGGTACGGGCGTACGTCTCCGACGCGCTTGAAAATCACTGTGACACTCTAATCAAGTTTCTGATGGCAACTCCATGGCGCTTCGTTACGATTTGGCGATGAGCGAGCCCGTTGCTGAGCAACTCTCCGAGGACGTGCAACGGATCGTCCAGGGTTACGCCTTCGATGAGCCTGCCATCGAGCTCGGCGTCCTGATGGAAAACGACACGCCCGTGCCACCCGCCATCGTCCGCATCCCGTTGAGCATGCTTAACCGGCATGGACTCGTCGCAGGCGCTACCGGTACGGGCAAGACCAAGACTCTGCAACTGATGGCGGAGCAGATCTGTTCTGCCGGGGTGCCGGTATTTGCCGCCGACATCAAGGGTGATCTGTCAGGGATCGCCTCACCCGGACAGCCCAACGACAAGCTGATGGCGCGTACCCAGAAGATCGGCCAGAACTGGCAGCCAAGAGCCTGCCCGACGGAGTTCTTCGCGCTCGGCGGCCAAGGCAATGGCGTACCGCTGCGCGCGACCATGAGCTCGTTCGGCCCGGTGTTGCTGTCAAAAGTGCTTGGACTCAATGAGGTGCAGGAGTCGTCACTGGGTCTGGTGTTCCACTACGCCGACCGGGCCGGTCTGCCGATGCTGGACCTCAAGGATCTCCGCGCGGTGCTCACTCATCTCACCAGCGACGAGGGCAAGGCTGAGCTGAAGAACATCGGCGGCCTGAGTGCCTCAACCGTCGGCGTGATCTTACGGACCTTGATCACCTTCGCCGATCAAGGTGCCGAGGCCTTCTTCGGTGAACCCGAGTTCGACACCGCCGACCTGCTGCGCGTGACAAAGGATGGTCGGGGAGTGGTCTCCTTGCTGGAGCTGCCCAACCTGATGGAGCGCCCTGCGGTCTTCTCCACGTTCCTGATGTGGTTGCTCGCCGACCTGTTCCACGAGTTGCCTGAGGTAGGTGATGTCGAGAAACCGAAGCTGGTCTTCTTTTTCGACGAGGCCCACCTGCTGTTCGATGACGCTTCCAAAGCGTTCCTGGACGCTATCGCGCAGACCGTACGACTGATCCGGTCGAAGGGCGTCGGCATTTTCTTTGTGACGCAAACGCCGAAGGATGTGCCCGAGGATGTACTGGCACAGCTCGGATCGCGGGTGCAGCACCAGCTCCGCGCCCACACGCCCAACGATGCCAAAGCCCTCAAGCAAACCGTCGCTACCTTTCCCAAGTCGCATTACGACCTGACCGACGCACTGCAGCAGCTTGGCATCGGTGAGGCAATCGTGACTGTGATGGATCCCGATGGCGCGCCGACTCCCGTGGCATGGACTCGCATGAGGGCACCGGAGTCGCTTATGGCGCCCACCCCGGAAGAGGTGCTGCGGCCGGGCATCGCGGCATCGGCGCTGATGGCGAGGTACGGGCAGTCGCTCGATCGTGACTCTGCTCACGAGATCCTGGCTCGGAAGCTGCAGGCGGGTGCTGAGGCCGCCGAGCGAGAGCGACTGAGAAAACAGTCCGCGACTCAGGCGGAGGCTGCAGCGAAGGAGCGGGCAAGGGCTGACGCCGCCGCCGAGCGTGAGGCGCGGGCCGGCGCACGGGCACAGTCACGCAGCCCGCAACGTCGGGAGAAGTCAGTGGTGGAGCAGATCACGGCTTCGAGTGCGTTCAAACAGTTTGCTCGAACCGCGGGGACGGAGATCGTACGGAGCATCTTTGGGACAGCGCGGCGCAGCCGCCGTCGTTGAAGGAGTGTGTGCTGTACTCAGGTTGCCCACGCCGTACCTGGCATGCACGCCATGTACAGCGCCCGAATCCCACGTAGCGTGGGATGCTGCGCCCCTGAGCCTTTCGAGGGTCGTGCGTCACTGGCTGGGCGTTGACACACCGCAGCCGCGCCTGCTGTGTCATCATGATCATGTTCAAGGTGAGCACCTCCTCTCGCCGATGTAATCCGATCTAATCCTTGATCAGACCAGGTGGCCTTCGCTTGGGCTGCGCGCTCGGATTATTCGGGGGCATAAGGTGGACCAGGCCTTGATCGACAGTTGTGACTATCAAGGAGCACCATGCCCCTCTCCACCCCTGACACTCCGCCCACGGAGGTACCCGAAGCCGACTGGGCTGAACAGGCCGTCGCCATCGACCCGTCGGACGAAGCCGAGGCCGAACCGAACGCGGTATCCGCGAACATCAGCCGAGGCATCCGTGAGGCCGACGACGCAGACTTGGTCGAGCAGGAAACGGTGGTGTACGGCGAGGACGACGACACCCGCTAGCGAGAGAACTCTTCGGGGCGGCTGACCCCGAGAAGTGGTCACAACCACCCTGAGACTCGCCGATTTCCGTGTCGCTTGTGACCAGTTTCTCCGTGGAGCCCAGGCTCCACCCAGTGTTCACAGCCCGTAGAACCGACGAAGCTGCATTATGTTGCTAGGCGTGAAGGCACGGTCGGGGATCGCCCAAGCAGCTGCGCTGGTGACCGGGCTGACCGCCTTCTCCGCGATTCTGGGCTTCATCCGCGATGTGGTGATTGCCGGTGTCTTCGGAGCCGGCGCGCAACTGGATGCCTACCTGGTCGCTCAGGGGCTCATGAATCTGGTGCTGGCCCTGATAGCGGGCGCCATGGCGAAGGCGACGGTGCCTGTTCTTGCCGCGCAACACAGTAAAGACGACGACCCAAGCAAGTCCGCGCACACGCTGTCTGTCGTACTGACCGTGTCGCTGCTCGTGCTGGGACTCGGTTCGCTGATCATGGCATTGGCAGCGAGCTCCGTCGTGACCGTGCTGGCGCCTGGCTTCAAGGGGCCACAGGCCGAACTGGCTGCCTCCCTTACCCGCATTGTGCTCATCGCGACTGTGTTGATATCGAGTACGAATCTGCTCGCTGCAGCGGCGGAGTCGCATCGCCGGTTCTTCTGGTCCGCGATGCAAGGGGTTCCGTTCAACCTGATCATGATCGCGGCGGCAGCCTTGTTCGGCCCTCGTTACGGGGTCTATGCCCTCGCCGTCGGGTTCGTTGTAGGCTCCGCAGCCCGGTTGCTGTGTCAGCTGCCGCCCATTCGGGCCCTCGGTTTGCGCTTGCGCGCATCTTTCGACATCAATGATCCCGGCTTTCGGACGATAGCGAAGCTGATTCCGCCACTGCTGCTCGGCAGTGCCCTGGGCAACGTCAATACCATGGTGGATCGGGCCGTCGGCTCAATGGTGGGCGAAGGAGTCATCTCGGCGTTGAGTTACGCCTGGCGGATCATTTCACTCGGTGAGACCTTGCTCGTGTTGTCGCTGCTGACCGCGCTGTATCCCGCGTTCGGTGCCGCTGCGGGCAGGGGTCATCTAGATGAGATGAAGCGACTGACGGGTCGCGGCTTGGCAACGGTGGCCACTGTGCTGATGCCGGTGTCGGGTTTTCTGATCGTCTGCGCTGTCCCGTTGGTAGCGCTGCTCTTCCAACATGGCAGCTTCGGGCCCAGTGATACCCAGCGGACGGCGACGGCGTTGCTGTGGTACGCACCTGCTCTGCTGGCCCTCGGGTGGCGGGAGATGGTGGTGCGTGCCTCGTACGCCATGGGAGACTCACGCCGCCCTGTGCTGGTGTTTGTTTTTGCGGTGTCCATCAACGTGGTGGGCGACTTCACCCTTGGGCTGACCTTCGGAATCGCTGGATTGGCTGCCTCGACATCACTGTCCGTGGTGTTTGCGGCCGTGGCAAACACCTGGTTGCTGGGCCGGCGCCACGGCGCGGTCGATCTCAGATCGTTGCCATTGATGATCGGCCGTACCGCTGTTGCGGCCGCTGTGGGCACTGCCGCCGGCGCGGTTGTCTACCGTCTGCTCCGTCCGGTTGCCGGCACGGGATTAGTCAGCGAGGTGCTGTTGATGACATCAGTCGGGCTCATACTGCTGGCGGTTTTCATCGGGGTCCTGTACGCGCTGCGTGCGCCTGAGCGGCGCCTGCTCGCCGACGCTGTCGACGTGCTGGCGCACCGGCGACGCTGAAGATCCCCTTTTCAGGCGGGCCTCACGAGCACGAACGGCGTGCTGGTGAGGTGTTGGCCTAGCGGATTGTCGCTGAGCACGCTTGCCAGCGTCTCCGCAGGCAGTGATCTTGGAGAAACCGCGCGGATCGAGCCGCCGAAGTCGTTGAGGTCGACAATGCTGACGCCGATGTCCAGCGCGCGCTCAAGGTCGTCACAGATGCGCTGAGCGACCTTGGTGTCCAACGCTGGCAGGAGCACATGCTCGTACGCCGTGTGAGGCCCGCCGTCGACGTCTCGGGCGATCGGTCCAGCGATTCTGTAGAACGTTCCCCGCATCCCCAGTGGCCGAGTCAAGGCCCCACCGATTGCCGCGGCGATGACCCGCCATGAGCCGACGGTACGGATTACGTACTCCATCTTCTCCGGGACCGAAAGCCCTCGCGCATGTTCGCCGCGAGGACGGACATAACCCGCCAGCATCCGAGCCAGTCGGCCAGGCTGCACGGTGTTGATGTCCACTGTCCGGCCGGTGAGCATGATGACGACTGTCTCACTTACTCCAACGGTGTCGCCGGGCCGAGCCAGCTCGAGGTGCTCCTTCAGTGCGAGCCCCAGATCATCCGCCTCGTCCAACCACCGCGTCCGCAGCGGAAGACGCAAATACTTGGCCCCGGCCACGCTCACCTGAGTCCACAGAGCGGCTCGTTGATCCGTCTTCGGCTCTGCAGAAAAGCTCATGTCGGCTCCTGGTGTGTTGATGGAGTGAACCAAGTGACTGATGTGATCACTTTTGACGATAGGGCACCTGGAGACGGCTGAGAGTCCCCCGAAGAACCAGCGAATCGCTCTGAACGATCGCGGATTACAGTGATCAAAACGTGATCAAACTAACTGATTCACGGCTCGCTCGTGGCGACTTCGGCCAAATGGTTCAGAGGTATTCACCAAAATGTCGCCGAGGAGCAATGGTCGGGTCACGGTCTCGAGTCGCAGGTGACTTGCCGCCGCAGACTGACACGATCTCGTCGTGCCGTCACAACCGCCAGATGGTCTCGGTGTCTCTCAGGCAGGCCGAACCAGCACGAATGGTGTGCTCGTGAGCCGTTGGCCCAGCGGGTTGTCGCTGAGCACGGCTGCCAGCGTCTTCTCAGGCAATGATCGTGGGGACACGGCGCGGATTGAGCCGCCGTAGTCGTTCAGGTCGACGATGCTGACGCCGATGTCCAGTGCCTGCTCGAGGTCGGCACAAATGGTTTGCGCGATCTTGGCATCCAGAGGTGGGAAGAGCACGTGCTCGTACGGCGGGCGTCCGCCGTCGACATCTCGGGCGATCGGTCCTGCGATTCGATAAAACGTTCCATGCTTGCCCAACGGCCGAGTCAGGGCACAGCCGATTGTCGCGGGGATGATCCGGTTCAAGCCGACGGTGCGTACGACATACTCCATCTTTTCCGGGACCGCCAGCCCCTTGGAATCGGTGCGGGGGCGGACATGGGCAGCCAGGAAGCGAGCCAGTCGACCGGGCTTCATGGTGCTAATGTCCACGGTCCGGCGGGTAAGCAAGATGACGACCTTCTCGCTCACTCCGACGGTGTCGCCGGGGCGAGCCGGCTTGAGGCTGTCCTTCAGCGTGAGTACCAGATCATCAGTCTCCTCCAACCAGCGCGTGTGCAGCGGAAGGCGCAAGTACTCCACACCCGCAACGCTGACCTGGGTCCAATGGTTAACGCGCCTGCCAGCCTTTGGATCGGCAACAAAGCTCATGTCGACTCCTGGGGAAGTTGATGGAGTGAAGCATGTGACTGATGTGATCAGTGGGATGATCATAGGGGTCTCAGCGATGGAGAGCCGCGTAAGCGTCGGCGTGTCGCGCTGACCTGACGATCGCAGTGCTCAGACGCGATGACGTGGCTGGATTGGGTTCGCCTCGTGCACACTTCGGATAGCCGGTGAGTGCGGGTCTAAATCCGCCATTGGGGCCCGCCAGGCGTACAGGTTGGGGTCGCGAGTGACAGGCTGCGATGCGTGCTGAGATGATCGCCTTGTGGCGTCAGAACCGCGGATGGTTTCGCTGGGCTTCGGCAAGTTCGCACGATCAGACCGCATCTACGCGCTCGAGCCGCTGCTCGGCGACGCAGCGTGGGGACGGCCACCGGACCAAGGTGTGGGTGGAGGGGGTCAAAGATCCGATCATCGCCGCCCGGACCGAGGTGACGATTCTGCGTGACATGGGTCAGGAGGCGGTGGCGACGGAGGCGCCGCTCATTGATGAGGCCCTGGATCTGGCGTCGCGGCTGGCGGATGCGGCGGAGGCTGGTCGGGTTGACCTGAACGATCTTGGACGTCGGGCCCGCCGTTTGCTAGCGGCCACCACCCGGCCCGATTGAACCTCTGGGATCAGCGCGCTTGGCTGTCGCGCTTTTGATCGGCACGCCTCAGATCTCGGGCTCTGATCCATGTCTGGCGTCCATCGGGCCCGCGCACCCGTCCCCACCATTCACTGCGCTCGCTTACCCAAAAGTCCAGGATCCCCGCCGCGGCCCAGGTTGCCAATTCAACCTCGATCGGTGGTCGCACTTCGCGTCGCTCTTCGGGTGTTCGCTGCCCGTACTGGTTGTAGACAACGTCCATGTCCATTGCCATCTGGCAAGCTTCGTCCTCTCCAAGATCGACAGCGCGCCAGCCCATCACGCCCCCGTCGTAGACGCCCCACCGCCCGCTGCCGATGTGTCGCGCCTCAAACCTCATACTTCTATTAGAACACGGATGCGATTAATTGCCATTCACAACGGTTCCGCCCTTCGGCAAAGGGTCGGCAAGTCGAGTTATGTGATCTTGCCCAGCGTGACAAATCGATATCCGTGGGCGCGATAGTCCTCGATGATCCCTGGCAATGCGGCGACCGTCGCCGCCCGATCGCCGCCGCCGTCGTGCATCAAGATCACCGGATGCTCCTCGGCGAGGCCGGCTGTGGCCCGCTTCCTGATCACTCTTGCGAAATCCGCAGCGCCGGCCGGTCGGTTCGCCCAGTCACGGGTGTCAACTGACCACAAGATCACCGAGAGGTGGGCAGCATGACTGACCGTGTCTGCGCCCTTGGCGACTCCGCCTGGCGGACGGAAGAGGCATGGCTTGCGTCCTACTGCGTCAAGGATTGCCTGGCTGGTGCGTTCGATCTCCCTGGTCAGTGTGGGCCGGTTCCAGCCGGTTGCCGCGCTCGGGATTTTGTGCGACCAGGTGTGATTGCCCAGCGCATGCCCGTCGGCAAGGACTCTCCGCAGCATTTCCGGCTCGGCCGCCACGCTCTTGCCGACCACGAAGAAGGTTGCCTGTACCTGAGCCTGCCGCAAAACATCCAGGACAGCAGGCGTCCACGGCCCTGGACCGTCGTCGAAGGTCAGTGCCACAGTCCGTGATGGGGCGGCCGGATCATTGTGTAAGGCCGGTGCGGCATGGATGGCGCCAGTCGCGGGCCGGGGGCACTCCTGCTTTGCAGGGGCAGGACGGTCAGAGGTCTGGATCGGCGCTGGTTTGGCTGCCACCGCTCCCGGGTCATCGCGCAATGCAACGACGACGGCGTGCGTGACCACGACGGCAAGCACAACGATCAGCGCAAAGAGCACGCTGACTCGATCCCATCGCACGCGCAGCTGAGTGCTGTCAGCCCCTGCACTGCGTGCAGTCTGTGTCGTAACTGCACTGCGTGCAGTCTGTGTCGTAACTGCACTGCTGCAGTCTCGTTGTATGACCTGGCGGCGGCGTCGCGGCCACGAACTCATCCTGCCTTGTCGATGCTTCTGAACCCGCGATCTGGCGCATGTCGCGCAGGAGGAGCACTGGTGATGCCTTCGGAATCGAATGTGGCGTTCGCCTTCACGCCCGCAGTCGGGATGATGGAGCGATGGATAGCGATGTTGTGCAAGTGCGTACCGGTAGCCGTCTTGTCACTGATCTCACTGACCGGGTCCTTCAGTTCTGTCGCAATCGCGGCGACGGACTGTGTCAGGTATTTGTTCCGCACGCAACTGCCGGCGTCGCGTTGATCGAGACTGGGAGCGGCTCGGAGTCCGACCTCGAGGATGCCGTTGGCCGGCTGCTTCCCCGCGACGACATCTACCGGCACCAGCACGGCAGCCCTGGTCACGGCCGTGATCACCTGTTGCCTGCCTTCGTGTCACCTTCGCTCACGGTGCCAGTGCTTGGCGGCCGACCCACACTCGGTACCTGGCAGAGCGTCGTGCTGGTTGACACGAACGTCGACAACGCTGACCGAGAAGTGCGCCTGAGCTTCCTCCCCGGTTGACGTGGCGCGCGTTGCGATACGCCCCTGGTTAAGGTCGGGGGATGAGCAAGTCACAGCACCTCAGCACCTACATCGAGCGGCCCGCTGCAGAGGTCTATGCGTACGTTGTAAGCCCGTCGAACCTACCGACCTGGGCTGCCGGGTTGAGTGGCTCAATCGAACAGCGGGAGGGACGCTGGTTCGCTGAGTCTCCAATGGGTGAGGTCGAGGTGACGTTGGTGCCGGAGAACCCGTACTTCGTCCTCGACCACGACGTGAAGCTGTCCGATGGGACCACGTTCCACAACCCGATGCGTGTCATCGCTGCCGGCTCTGGCTGTGAGGTGGTCTTCACGCTTCGCCGCCGCGCGGACCAATCTGATGAGGACTACGAGGCCGACGCGACAGCCATCCGGACCGACCTGGCGACCCTCAAGAGGCTCCTTGAGCGCTGAGCGGGTAGTCCCAGATCCGGTGGCTTTGTGGACCAGCAACGCCTTCCTTGAGGAGGCCCGGGTCTGGGTCGCAGCCCAGCTCGCGCGGCACGGCGGCCGGCTTACCGGCGGGTGGGAGCAGCCACATGCCCGGGTCTGGTCCAGCACCATCCGGTTCGAGACGACCGAGGGTCGCGTCTGGTTCAAGGTGAACGGCAGCGGGACCGCCTACGAAGCCGGGCTGGTAGCCCTGCTCGGCGAGCTGCGTCCGGGTCTGGCGCCGGATGTGATCGCGTACGACGGGGCTCGGGCGTGGTCGCTCACTCGGGACGGCGGCCCCACGCTCCGGTCGATTGCGGCGTCCGGTGAGTTATGGACCTACTGGGAGCGACTGCTGCCGAGCTACGCAGAGGCGCAACTCGCCCTCGCCCAGCACAGAACTCGATTGCTGTCCACTGGAGCTCCCCACCTGGCGCCTGTGCAACTTCGGTTGGAGTACCGCCGACTGCTCACTGAACTACCGGTGCTGCCGATCGAGGATGGCGGGCTGACCACTGAGCAAGCATCCGCGCTCGAGCGCCTGCTGCCGACGTACGACGACTGGTGTGACGAGCTGGCCACATCGCCGGTGCCCCACAGCCTGCAGCACGATGACCTGCACTCCAACAACATCTGCTGGCCGGGGAAGGTGGACGACCTTTCCTCCGTCCGAATCGTTGACTGGGGTGACGCTTCTGTCGGGCACCCTTTCGGGACGATGCTCGCCACCTTGAACTCGATTGCCTTCCACGCAGGGGTAGTGCCCGGCGGCGGCCTGATGGACGACCCGCGCATGTTGCGGATTCGAGATGCCTACGTCGAGCCCTTCACCGGCCTGGGTAGCCGGGAGGAGCTGCTGCGCTGGGTGGCATTGGCTAGGAGCACTGGCTGCGTGACTCGCGCGGTCTCCTGGGAAAAGGCTCTGCGGGACGCGCCGCTGACCGTCGTCATGGCCGAGGAGTTTCCGGTGCGAGGGTGGTTACTGGAGCTACTCGAGCCCTGGGCTGAAGTGGGCTAGCGCAGCGGCGCCATACTCAAATGAGGTCGCGCACGCGATCGTGGTTATCCGCCGGAGGGGCGCTGGCCGTCCTCCGGCCGAACGATGGATGTCAAGACTGCATAGGTGCGGCCCAGGTTGACGGTCCAACGAGGGAGGGCTGGTCCTGGGGCGTGGCTGATAATCGGAAGGGACATCGAACAAGCGAAGGGACCGGCGCATCCGCAGCCTGCCGCACCTCAGTCGCGAGAGGAGGGCCCGACGGCGCGTCCGCTGATTTTGCGCGGTTTGATCTCGATGAACAGGTTCCGAACTCCATCCGCCCAAGGCACCGGTCCGGTCTCCCAGGCGGATGCGAGGAGATGGTCGTGTGCCAGCGCTTGGGCGAATCCAAGAACCAGCACGCTCCAGCCAGATTTGTGCTCTTCATCGATGCTGTCGATCTCAAAAGCGACACTGGTGCGACGGACGAGCCCAGCCAGCGGACCAACGGGAGACGTACGAAAGATCACGCTGCCATTGCGATATTGATAGGTCACGGGCAAGATCTGCGGACCATCCCCGGCCATGAAACCGACCCGGCCGGCAGTGTGTTGCGCCAGGAGCTCCTTGCAGTCGGCCTCTGATAGCTCGCTGAGACTGCCGGTTAGAGGTCTGTCGTCCTGTGGTGAGCTCATAGCCAGCCTCCGGTCGTTGCCCTCCGGTCGTTGCATTGGCGGGCGGTGAAGGTGGCTGCGTGACTCCGAGCTTCACCGCCCCGACGTTCAGCATCGCTCCCCGCGGGTGCCGTCCAAAGAGTCCAAAGTCCCGCTGAGTCCTGAATGTGGCCTAAATCCCTTCCCGTGGTGCCGGTCCCTGAACACCCGGAGGCGGCCGGTTGCTGATGTGTCGAGTCAGCGGTGCTGGGTATCCGACGTATTACGGATAAATGGCCAGAAGGGACATGCACAGAAAGGAGATCTGATGACTACGCAGCCGCAAGCGGGCGACGCGCAGCCCGCAGGACTTTGGTCCCGCCCGTGAATCTCCTTTGGCCCATGCATAGCGCGGGTGTAACCGCGACAGTTGAATCGTTCACAGCGGAGGTTTGATCATGACTTTGGATAATGCGGGATGGTCGCTGCTCGACCGTGGTGGCCGCCTGGAGACCTTGGGCCGTGACGAGTGCCGCCTTCTCCTCAGTTCCACCAATATCGGTCGGCTTGGATACTGCGCTGACTTCGGACCGCGGATCATGCCGATGAACTACAGATTGCTCGATGAATCTGTGATATTCCGTACCGGCCTCGACAGCGAGGCATCTCACCAGCTGTTCGATCATCCGATTGCGTTTGAGGTCGATCAAGTCGATGAGTTCCTTCAGACGGGGTGGAGCGTGCTAGTCGTAGGCAATGCCCAGCCCCTCGACGAAGCGTCGCTGCTTCTGCTCGATGTCGGGCAGTCGCCGGAGCCCTGGCCGGAGGGCCGACGACCGTTGGTTGTGCAACTACCGCTAACGATAATGACGGGACGTCGGGTCCACCCGGCCTAGCAGACAGGGAGGAACGCAGTCATGACCAGCCCGTCCACCTCTGGAAGGTACGACTCCGATGACACGTCGGAGCGCCACTTCGAGGCGTTGGGCCGCCAGCAATGCCTTGATCTCATGGAGTCGCATCATCTGGGGCGGGTCGCGTGGCAGGCCGCCGATGTTCCGCAGATCCTGCCTGTGACGTACGCCATGCACCAGGGCTCTGCCTACTTCCGCACCGCTCCGGAGAGCATTCTGGCGGAGCTGGCCCAGCCGACGAGCGTGGCGCTTGAAGTCGACGAGCTCGACCAGCAGAACCGGAGCGGCTGGAGCATTGTGATGCACGGACGCACCAGCGCCGTGAACGAACCGGACGCGCTGGCCGATCTTTGGGCGTCGGATTCCCTGACCCCATGGGCCACTGGGAACCGAACCCTGTTCATCCGTATCCGTCCGGAGCGCGTCTCGGGCCGGGTCGTGCGGCGGCCAACCTGACGGCACGAGGGTGCCGTTGTCAATCCAAGGCCGCGGGCAAGAGATATTCCGGCCGTCGTAACCTTTCTAGGAAATGTCGGCTAAGCGAGGGGACAGCGAGGCGGGACCTGCAGTCTCGATGGGTCCCGACCCTGAAAAACGGCTGTCCGTTGAGCTGCTCATGGGTCAGCTCGTCGAGCAGGCGTCGTTGATCATGACAGCTCAGGAACGGCTCCGTCGGCTGC
>CAVUEO010000017.1:0-39086 GCA_963740515.1 uncultured Actinomycetota bacterium | reverse complement strand
GGAAACCATCAGCGATTCGGGACACGGTTAGGAGCCGTGAAAGCTGCTCGGGTGCGGTTGACCACGAGCTGTACCTAGCTTGCGCGCACTGTACATGGCATGCACGCCATGTACAGCGCCAGGGTCCCACGCAGCGTGGGTTATTGACGGGCCGCGGTCAGATGAGCCTTACAGGTGCTTCACTGGTTGCCGCAAGATGGTCCTGAGCTTTGACGATGCCGTTTTTCGTGGATCGCTGAGATAGATTTCGTGATGATGACCGTTAAATGTCAACTCGTGCCGTGGCATGAATTCGGCGTGAAGGTATTTGAGCTTTGGCGCCTCGTCGTCGTACGAGCCCACATGCAAAAGCTGTAGCGATCGACCCTCGTCATACCGCTCAAAACGAACCTTCGACAACGCAGGTAACTTCTTCTTGACCGCTGTCGCCGCGAAAGCCTCCGAGACCAGGGTCTCTGTAATCCAGTCTGGCTGCATGATCATCATCGTCCACCGGTATTCGGCTTTTTGGGCGTTCTCGAAGACGGTAGGGTCGTCGGCCCACCACAGACCTTCAAGAGGTGCGACACCGTAGTCCTTGACGAGCTGCTGCTTGCTCATGAATTTTATGGCGTAGGACATGCCATAAAGCGCCGCGACGGCCTCGCTATAGTCGGTCGAAGTGTTCGGATCACCTTTGCCGTCAACCATCAGGAAATTCATAGCCGGAACTTCGATGACTTCCCAATCTGTGTTCTTAGGGGCATATAGCGGTGCCAGATCCTTTTTGAAATCAACTTTGTCCATTGAAATCCTCCAAACTTTGATCTGCCTTTGACCTCAGATTCACGTGCCAGCACCAGCGAGCCTGTGGGGCTCATGACCGCGTTTGGTACATAGTGTCGCGGAGCCTAAGTCTCTTTACGCTTCGCGCCGCCCAGGCACGCACCTCGCGGCGTTCTCCTCGGTCGCCATACGACCCGGTATCCCTCCCTCGTCGGCCCTGCTGGCCGACCAGGTAGGCGCTGCTCTGGCGCTCGAAGGCAGGTGATCAAGCTTCGGTGGGCTGCTCACCGTCATCGAGCTGCAGCCGATAACCCATACCGGGTTCGGTGAGCAGGTGACGCGGGTGGGAGGGGTCGTCCTCGAGCTTGTGGCGCAGCTGCGCCATGTACTGGCGCAGATAGTTGGTCTCGCTCCCGTACTGCGGTCCCCACACTTCCTGCAACAGTTGGCGCTGGCTGACCAGCTTCCCCGGGTTCTGGACCAAGATCTCCAGCAGCTTCCACTCGGTGGGAGTGAGCCGTACCTGCTCGGTGCCTTCGGTGCTGCAGACCACCCGGTCGGCGAGCTGGATCTGCCACCGGCCGATCGTCACGGTGGCCGCGGCGCTGGCCTGCCCGGCGGTCCGCCGGGTGACCGCGCGGATGCGGGCAAGGAGCTCGTCTACGCCGAACGGTTTGGTGACGTAGTCGTCAGCGCCGGCGTCGAGGGCGGCGACCTTGTCGCTGCTGCCCGCCCGGCCGGACAGCACGATGATGGGCACTGCGGTCCAGCCGCGCAGTCCGTGGATGACGTCGAGACCGTCCAGGTCGGGCAGGCCGAGGTCGAGCACGACGAGTTCTGGCTGCTGAGTCGCCGCGAGGCGTAGCGCCTCCGCCCCGTCGGCAGCGACCTCGACGTCGTATCCGCGAGCGCGCAGGTTGATCCGCAGGGCACGGAGGATCTGCGGCTCGTCGTCGACCACCAGGACCCGGATCATTTAGCATCTTCCCGGCTGAGCGGGAGGCGGGACACCCTGCTGCCGCTAGTAAGGTCGCGCAGCCGAGCCGATCCCTCTCCATCAGCCGCCTCTGCCGTCTCGGAGGCCGGCAATGCCAGAACGATGGTCAGCCCGCCTCCGGGAGTCGAGTCGGGTCTGAGAGTGCCCCCCATTGCTTCGGTCAAGCCGCGAGACAGGGCCAGCCCTAGGCCGACCCCCGTTTCGTTGTCTCGGTCGCCGAGGCGCTGGAACGGCAGGAAGACCTTTTCGCGGTCGAGCTCCGGAATGCCCGGACCATGGTCGATGATCCGCAGCTCGACCATCCCGTCGTGCTCGCTGGCGGTGACCGAGGGCGGCTGCCCGGGCGGGCTGAACCGGAGCGCATTGCCAATGAGGTTGACCAGGACCCGCTCCAGCAGCGCTGGGTCGGCGCGCACAGTCGGCAGGTCGTCAGGGAACCGCAGGCGTACGGTCCGGCCGGCTTCGCCGAGTTCGTCGAGCGCCCGCGGCGCCGCTTCCTCGATGCCGACGTCGACCTCGGTCAGACCCAGGACTCCAGCCTGCAGCCGGCTCATGTCGAGAAGGTTCTCCACCAGTCGGGTGAGCGTGTCCAAGGACTCATCGGCCGTGGCGAGCAGCTCGTCGCGATCGTCGTCGGAGAAGGACACCCCAGGGTCGCGCAAGCTGGTCACCGCGGCCTTCGCCGAGGCAAGCGGGGTGCGCAGGTCGTGGCTGACCGCGGCAAGCAACGCCGTGCGCATGCGATCAGCCTCTGCGAGGGGGCGCGCGGCGGCAGCCTCATCGGCGAGCCGCTCATGTCGCAGTGCGAGAGCGGCCTGGGCGGCGAACGCCTCGACAATGCGCCGGTCGCCGGCGTCGAGCGGGTTGCCGCGCAGCACCAGCGCCAATTCACCACCGTTGCCCGGGTCACCGGCTCCAGTGACGGGAACCTCGACGTCACCCTCGCCAGGGAACGCACACGGACGGCCACCCACGCAGGCTGCGATCTGCCACGCCGCGGGGTCGTGCTGGAGCTCGGGGCCGCCAGGCACATCGGCACGACGCTCCAACAGCGTCACCGATTCCAGGCCGAAGGTCTCCCGCAGCCGCTCGAGCAGCGCGGTGAGGGGACGGTCGCCACGCAAGACGCTGCCGGCGACCGCGGCCAAGGTGGAGGCTTCGGCGCTGGCCTGGGCAGCTTGGCGGGTTCGCCGCGCAGCCAGGTCGACCACCGCGCTGACCGCTACGGCGACCGCGACGAACACGATCAGTGCCAGAAGGTTCTCCCGTTCGGCGATGGTGAAGGCGTACAGCGGCGGCGTGAAGAAGTAGTTCAACAGCAGCGAGGCCGCGACGGCAGCGAACAAGGCCGGCCAGAGCCCGCCCACCAGGGCGGCAAGGACAACCGCCACCAGGAAAAGCAGCATCACACTGGCCAGGGACAGTCCGGCACGCATCGAGTGGAGGACCAGGGTGAGTAGCGGCAGGCCGATCGCGGCGCCGAAGAAGCCCGCCAGTCGGCGTCGGCCCGATAATGCCGTGCCGCTGATCAGCGGCCGCCGACGGCCCTGGCCGATCTTCTCGTGGGTGATCAGGTGGACGTCGATGGCTCCGGAGTGAGCCACGGTGGTCACGCCCACCCCTGGGGCGAGAATCTGCGCGAGCCGCCCGCGGCGGCTGGCCCCGAGTACGAGCTGCGTGGCATTCACGCCGCGCGCGAACTCGAGCAACGCGGTAGGGATGTCTGTCCCGACCACCTCGTGGTACGTGCCACCGAGGCTCTCCACCAAGAGCCGCTGCTGAGCGAGATGGGCAGGGTCGGCTCCAGCAAGCCCATCCGAGCGCACCACGTGCACGGCCATGAGATCCGCGCCCTTTGCTACGCGCGGCGATACGGGCCGCCCGCCGGATCAGCGTTTCTCCCTCAGGGCCACCGGTCAACGCCAAGACGACCCGCTCCCGAGCCTCCCAGGTCTCGCCGATCCCGTGTTCGTTCCGGTACCGGTCAAGTTGGTCGTCGACCTTGTCGGCCAGCCAGAGCAGGGCCAACTCACGCAGCGCGGTGAGGTTGCCGACCCGGAAGTAGTTGCCCAGTGCGGCCTCGATCTTGTCCGCCTGATAGATGTTGCCGTGCGCCATCCGGCGCCGCAGCGCCTCCGGAGTCATGTCGGTCAGTTCGACCTGGTCGGCCTGCCGGACCACCTCGTCGGGCACGGTCTCCCGTTGGGCGATGCCAGTGATCTGGTACACCACGTCGTTGAGCGACTCCAGGTGCTGGATGTTCACCGTGGAGAGCACGGTGATCCCTGCCTCGAGCAGATCCTCGATGTCTTGCCAGCGCTTGGCGTTGCGAGACCCGGGACGTTGCTGTGGGCCAGCTCGTCAACGAGGGCGACCTGCGGCCGCCGGGCCAGGACGGCGTCGACGTCCATTTCGGTGAACGTGGCGCCTCGGTACTCCAGCGTCTTGCGGGGCACCACCTCCAGATCCCCGATCAGCTCCTCGGTGTGCTGCCGACCGTGAGTCTCGACGAAGCCGATCACCACGTCCGTTCCGCGACTGCGGCGCCGGTGCGCCTCCTCGAGCATGGTGAAGGTCTTGCCCACGCCCGGTGCGGCCCCAAGGTAGATCCGAAGCTGTCCACGTGCCACAGTCAGATCCTCCCTCTCCTTCGAAGCACCGGCCGCGGGCGGTCGATCAGCGCGCCGGGGAACTCCCGGTCCAGCGCGAGGTTGAGCTCGAGGACGTTGACGCCGGGCTCCCCTAGAAATCCAAGCGTCCGGCCCGTGGTGTACTCCTCCACCAGCTCGCGTACGCGCACGGGATCCGCGCCCCGCTCCCGGGCCACCCGAGCGATCTGCAGCTCTGCGTACGCGGGGCTGATGTGCGGATCAAGTCCGGAGCCGCTCGCGGTGACGGCGTCTGATGGCACGGCCGGGCGGGCGGGGGCGTCGCCGCGGATGGGTGTAAGCACCCCGCCGCTGTAGTCCTCACCCGGCTGTGCACACTCGACAGCCACTCCCTCGTAAGAGGTGACGAAAGGCGTGACCGGGCAGGCTTGGTTCACCGACACCGCTCGTGTGACCGTTCCGGTCAAGCCCTCGCTGCGGAACACCCGCAGCACCGCCCCGACGCCGTCGCTGGTGCAGAAGGGCCGGCTACCGTCGACGCCCTCCAGCTCGCCGGCGGCGAGGCTGCGCGCACAGACCTGGGTGAGCAGGCTCTGGCTCCCCTCGTCCGGGGCGCCTTCCTCGTCCACCGCACCGGGAACCGGCAAGGTGTCCTCGATGCTCTCAGGACCGAGGTTGCTCGCCGACGTGGACGTCGGGTCGTACCCATCCCCAGCGGCCGATGGGCGGCTCTGGAAGTACTGCGGGAGCGGATTGCCGTCGGCGTCCACGAACAACTGGCCGATGATCTTGCTGCCGACCGGGCTACCGTCCGCACCGCTCACCAGCGATCCTTGGGCCTTGTCGGCGAGCCCGGGAACTTGAGCCAGGGCGACCAGAGCGAGCGGGTAAGCCAGTCCGAGCAGGATGGTAAAGACCAGCAACGCCCGCAGCGCGGCCAGGTGCTGGGCGATCCAACTGGGCAGACGCATCTCTCACATCCCCGGAATGAACTGGACGACCAGATCGATCAGCTTGATGCCGACAAACGGCGCAATAACGCCGCCTAGGCCGTAGATGAGCAAATTGCGGGAGAGCAGCTTGGACGCGCTGCTCGGCCGGTAGCGCACTCCCCGCAGCGCGAGCGGGATCAGCGCGACGATGATCAACGCGTTGAAGATGATCGCCGAAGTGATCGCTGACGCCGGCGAGTGGAGCTGCATGACGTTGAGCGCGGCAAGGCTGGGATAGACCCCCACGAAGATCGCGGGGATGATCGCGAAGTACTTCGCGATGTCGTTGGCGATCGAGAAGGTCGTCAGGGCACCCCGGGTGATCAACAGCTGCTTGCCGATCTCCACGATCTCGATCAGCTTGGTTGGGTCGGAGTCGAGATCGACCATGTTCCCGGCTTCCTTGGCCGCGGAGGTACCGGTGTTCATCGATACCCCGACGTCCGCCTGCGCCAGAGCGGGAGCATCGTTGGTGCCATCGCCGGTCATCGCGACGAGCCGTCCGCCCTGCTGCTCGGCGCGGATGAGGGCCATCTTGTCCTCCGGCGTGGCTTCGGCGAGAAAGTCGTCTACGCCCGCCTCCCGAGCAATCGCCCGGGCGGTCGACGGGTTGTCGCCGGTGATCATCACAGTGCGGATGCCCATCTGGCGCATCTCGTCGAACCGCTCGCGCATCCCGGTCTTCACGACATCTTTCAGGTGGACGACGCCCAATGCCCGAGCAGGCTGGCCGTTGACGTGCTCGGCCACCACCAGCGGTGTGCCACCTGAGGCGCTGATGCCGTCCACCGTGGGTCCTACCCCGCCGCTGGGATGCCCTCCGTGATCACGCACCCACTTCATGACGGCGGCGGCTGCACCTTTGCGGATGTAGCGGGTACCGCCACCGTCGAGGGTCAGATCCACCCCCGACATACGTGTCTCCGCGGTGAAAGCCACGAAGTGGGCGTGCGGCATGACGCCTTCGTCCCTCTGCCGCAGCCCGTAGGCGTTCTTGGCCAGCACAACGATCGACCGACCCTCCGGCGTCTCATCGGCCAGGCTGGCAAGCTGGGACGCGTCGGCCAAATCCTCGATGGACACGCCGTCGGCAGGCAGAAAGTCGGTGGCCTGACGGTTGCCCAGAGTGATCGTGCCGGTCTTGTCGAGCAAGAGCGTGTTCACATCACCTGCCGCCTCCACCGCACGGCCCGACATCGCGAGCACGTTACGCTGCACGAGCCGATCCATGCCGGCTATGCCGATCGCGGACAGCAAAGCCCCGATGGTCGTGGGGATCAATGCCACCAGCAGGGCCACCAACGCGACGCCGGCGACGCCGTTCTCAGTCAGCGTGAGGGTATCCGGTGCCGCTGCTTGCCACTGCTTGGCGAAGATCGCCATCGGCTGCATGGTCGCCACCGCGAGCAGGAAGATGATGGTCAGCGCCGCGAGCAGAATGTTGAGCGCGATCTCATTCGGGGTCTTCTGCCGGTTAGCGCCTTCGACCAGGGCAATCATCCGGTCGATGAAGCTCTCGCCGGGCCGCTGAGTGATCTTGACCACGATGCGGTCGGACAGCACCCGGGTTCCGCCGGTGACTGCCGAGCGGTCGCCGCCCGACTCCCGGATGACCGGGGCTGATTCTCCAGTGATCGCCGACTCATCGACGCTGGCGATCCCTTCGACGACGTCACCATCGCCGGGAATGATTTGCCCCGCCTCGACCACCACGATGTCGCCTTGCTGCAGCGCGACGGCGTCGACTGCCTCTTCCCGGTACGTCGCCGGGGTGGCGCCTGCAGTCCACCCGCTCAGGCGTCGGGCGACGGTCTCCTGCTTGGCCCGACGCAGCGTAGCGGCCTGGGCCTTGCCGCGGTCCTCGGCCACCGCCTCGGCGAGGTTCGCGAACAGCACGGTGAGCCAAAGCCAGGCAGTGATCAACCAAGCGAACACAGACGGATTGATGATCGCCAGCACCGTGGTGAACGCGGCGCCCACCTCGACGATGAACATGACCGGGTTCCGCCACAGGGTGGCCGGGTTCAGCTTGCGCAGCGCCCCGGGCAGTGCCGTCCAGAGCTGGCTCGGCTGCAGGAGCCCGGCGCCGACCCGGCGCGGCGGCAGGGCTGTGTCCGGTACCGCCGCTGACGTGACCGACATCTCTCTTCCTCTTTCGCGGGATCGGCTAGAGACCTTCGGCCAAAGGGCCGAGGGCTAAAGCGGGCAGGAAGGTCAGCGCGACCAGGATCACGAGGACCCCGACCACCATGCCGACGAACAAAGGCCGGTGGGTCGGCAGCGTGCCGGCGCCGGCGGGTACGGGCTGTTGCCGAGCGAGTGAACCTGCCAGGCCTAGCACCAGAATGATCGGCACGAACCGGCCGAGCAGCATGGCAAGACCGAGCGCTGTGTTCCACCAGGGCGTGTTGACGGTGATGCCGGCGAACGCCGAGCCGTTGTTGTTGGAGGCCGACGTGAACGCGTAAAGCACCTCGGAGAAGCCGTGGGGGCCGACGTTCAGCGCTGTGCTGCTGTTGCCGGTGGCCAGCGCCGCCGCCGTGCCAATGAGCACGAGGACCGGGGTGGCCAGGAAGTACAGGGACGCGAACTTGATCTCACGAGCGCCGATCTTCTTGCCGAGGTACTCAGGAGTCCGGCCAACCATCAGCCCGGCAACGAAGACGGTGAGGACTGCTACTACGAGCAGGCCGTACAGGCCCGAACCGACGCCTCCGGGCGCGACCTCGCCGAGCATCATGTTGACAATCGGCACCATTCCGCCGAGTGCGGTGTAGGAGTCGTGGAAGGAGTTCACCGCGCCAGTCGAGGTGAGGGTGGTCGAGGCGGCGAAGGTCGCCGAGTTCGACACGCCGAACCGGACCTCCTTGCCCTCCATCGCCGCCCCCACGGCCTGCGGCACGGTGCCGCCTCCGGTCAGCTCGAACGCGTTGGTCAGCGCCACACTGCCAACGGCCACGACGACCATGACGGCGAGAATGGCGTAGCCCTGGCGGTTATCGCCGACCATCCGGCCGAACAGCCGAGGCATGCTGAACGGGATCACCAAGAGCAGGAAGTTCTCCAGCCAGCTCGTCCAGCTCGTCGGGTTCTCGAACGGGTGGGCTGAATTGACGTTGTAGAACCCACCGCCGTTGGTGCCCAGCTCCTTGATCGCCTCCTGGCTGGCAACCGGGCCACCGGTGACGGTCTGGGAGCCTCCAGCGAGCGTCGTCAGCTCTGTCCCGGACGACAGGTTCTGCACCGCGCCGCCGACGATGAGCACCACGGTGGCCAGCACACAGATCGGCAGCAGGACACGCAGCGTGATCCGGGTCAGATCAACCCAGAAATTACCCAGATGGTCAGAGCGGCGGCGGGCGAAGCCGCGAATCACGGCCGCCGCGACCGCGATGCCGACCGCGGCGGAGACGAAGTTCTGCACCGCCAGCCCGGCCATCTGCACGAGATGGCCCATCGTCGACTCCCCGGAGTAAGACTGCCAGTTGGTGTTGGTCGTGAAGCTCACTGCGGTGTTCCAGGCCGTGGAAGACGGGACCGGGTCGAATCCCAAGGACAACCAGAACTTGTCCTGCAGGCGCTGGAATGCGTACAAGAACAAGATCGACACGGCGGAGAAGGCAAGGACGCTGCGTGCATACACTCCCCAGGTCTGCTCCGCCGTTGGGTTCACGCCGACGAGGCGGTACACACCCCGCTCGACGCGTGAGTGCTTCGTACCAGTGACGACAAGATGCAGATAGTCGCCCAACGGCCGGTAAGCGACGGCGAGGGCGACGGCCAGGGACAAGACGAGAAGGACTCCAGCGGCGGTCGTGCTCATCAGAAGCGTTCCGGAAAAAGCAAGGCCGCGACGAGGAAGACGATCAAGGCAACAGCGACGATCAGCGCGACGAGGTTCTCCGCACTCACAGCCGCTCTCCTCCCCGGACCACGAGGGCGAGAACGACGAACATGACCACGGTCAACAACACGAACAACAGGTCAGGCACGAGACCATCCCAACGCGGGCGTCCCCGGTCTCACCAGCGCCTTGACGTGATCCATACGGCGGCCCAGCGATTCTTGACGAGATCCCGATGGCCCTTCGACGGGCTCAGGGCAGAGGCGGGCCTGCCGGTAGCGCGAGGGCCGCCGACCCTCAGTCAGTCCTTCCGCTTTGGCAAACCGTCAAGGAGCAACGTCAGTCCAGCGCCGACCAGCCACACATCCTTGGCGAGGCTAATGCCTTCCTGCGTTGGTTTGATGCTGCCAGGCTGCCGCATGCCCGGCGTCTTCAGGTACAGCTGGACCAACCCAGCGGAGAATCCAGCTAGCGCCGCTCCAACCAGGGCCGAGGGCACAAACGGGATCAGCAGTGCTGCACCAAGCGCGATCTCGCCGGTCGACAAGATCTTGGCAAATTGCTCCGGCGGAATCCTCTTCAGGGGCGGGATCGCGTTGGACGCCATTCCATGCACGCCCTCGGCGGCCTGGCCCTCAAGCATCTGCTTCGACAAGCCAGAGTTCAGGATGTACGCGCCGGTGGCGACACGTAGCGGTAGGTGGGCCAGCTTCATTCAGCACTCCTTGTCATGGGCATCGGCACGCCGGCGATAGTCCGGCGGATCTCCGGCAGGACAGCAGGGTAGATCTGATGCCCGCCTGGATGTGGCAGTTCTACCACCTCAGCACCGCGCTCACGCAGCTGGCCCGCGAGCTGCTCGGTCACCCCAGTCTCGATCAGCGGATCTCGATCGCCGTTGGAGATGATCACCAGGGTTCCGGTGAGATCGGCAGGCGGAGGTTCGGCATACGGGACCATCGCGGCCAGCAGCACCCCACCCGCCAGCAGTCCAGGCCGCTGCAGCAGCATCGCCGAGGCGATGTTGGCCCCATTGGAGAATCCGACGGCAACCAGCGAGCGGTCCTCGAACCCGTACGCCGCACTGGCGGTCACGACGAATTCCGCAAGATCGTCGGCTCGGCGATGCAAGTCATCCTCGTCGAACACTCCCTCGCTCAGCCGGCGGAAGAACCTCGGCATCCCGTTCTCCAGCACCGTTCCGCGTACCGACAACACCGCTGCGCCTGGAGACAGTCGTTCCCGTAGCGGCAGCAGGTCATGCTCGTTCCCACCGGTGCCGTGCAGCAGCAGCAGCGGCGGTCCTGCTGCATCCTCCTCGGCAGGCAGGAAGACATGCGGCCGATCGAGACCGGTCTCGGCGTTCACGGGATGTCCATGTCTAGTTGAAGCGGTGGCAGGGCGGCAGCAATCTGCGCGCGATTAGGTTCCAGCCAGGGCGGAAGCTTGAGGCTGCGACCCAGCTCGAGCAGCGGTTCGTCGACCGCGAAGCCCGGCGTGTCGGTCGCAATCTCGAACAACACACCCCCCGGCTCACGGAAATAGATGGACTTGAAGTACTGCCGATCGATGATCTGGGTCACCTGAACGCCATGCGCTCTGAGCTCCTGCTGCCAGAGGGTCTGTGTCGCCAGGTCCGGCGCGCGGAAGGCGACGTGGTGGACAGTGCCACCAGCCTGCCAACCCCGTTCCCGTACGCCGGCAAAGACATCGACCAAGGCGCCGGAGCTGCCACCGGCCATCCCAAACCGTGACCGGTCCCCCTCCTCTGCGTTCAGACTCATGCCGAGCAGGTCTGTCAACATGGTGGCCGACGGATCGAGTTGCTGCTCGGACAAGGTGATCGCGTGCAGGCCGCGGACCGCATTCTCGGACGGAATGTCCGCGACCCCGTCCCAACCGGAGCGATGATCACCATCCGAGGCCACCAGATCGATCACCATGCCGTCTGGATCGCGGAAGGTGAGCACCTCTTCCTCGTCGCGGGTCGTGGGTGCGTCGGAGTCGATCTCCAGCCTCTTGAAACGCTCGTGCCACCACCCGAGTGAGGATCCCGGCACGCTGAACGCCGTTGCGGTCGTCATTCCGGCACCCCGGCGACCCTGCGGTACGTCCGGCCAGGGAAAGAATGTCAGCAGACTCGACGGGCTGCCTTGCTCGTCCCCGTAATACAGGTGGTAGGTGTCGGGAGCGTCGAAGTTGACTGTCTGTTTCACCAGGCGCAGCCCAAGCGCTTTGGTGTAGAAATCCACATTGGCCTGGGGGTCGGTGGCGATAGCGGTTACGTGATGTAACCCGTGCGGGCTGACCTGCGTCATGATGATCAGTTCCTCTCTCGCAGCGGTTGCTTACCCAAATACGCCTGCCGCACTAGGTAACTCACATCCTCCTCGGTGAAGACCCGGGGGTTGGCGACCGGGGCTGCGGCGACGGTCTTGGCGACTATGTCAATGGCGTCGAGTTCAAAGCCCAGATCGGCCAGGGAAGTTGGTGCCTCGAGTTGGGTGGCCAGTTCGAACAATGCGACGCCAACGGCCTCTGGCCCGCTTACTCCCAATTCGCGAGCGGCCCGGCTGAATGGGCTGAGTGCTGCAGGCGCGTTGAACGCAGCCACGTGCGGCAGCAAGACGCTGTGTACGGCGGCGTGCGGCAGGTGATAAGTGCCGCCCAGCACGTGGGCGAGCTTGTGGTGGAGGCCCATCGTGGTACTGCCGAGCGCCCAGCCGGCGAGCCACGCACCGCGCAGCGTCTCGGTGCGGGCCTGGAGATCATCGGGTTTCCTGACGGCACGAGGCAGACCGTGCACCAACGCACGGATGGCGTCCTCGGCGAGATCCGATGACTGCGGAGTTCTGTCGGGTGCGTACAACGACTCCACTGCATGGGCCAGCGCATTCATGCCGCTGGCGGCTGTGAGTTCGGCCGGCATCGAGACCGTGAGGGCCGGATCGTAAACGACTACCCGCGGCAGCACCTGGGGGTCGCGGCCTGTCGTCTTTGCACCTTGATCGGATTGCCCCCAGATGGGGGTCATCTCGCTGCCGGCGTACGTTGTGGGCACTGCCACGATGGGCAGTCCGACGTCCCGAGCGATGGCTTTGGCGAGCCCGGTTGCCGAGCCGCCGCCAATGGAAACGAGTACGCCGGCCGTGACGTCCAGGGCCGCTTCAAGAGCCCGGGCGACGGCCCCGAGTGGCACGTGCTGCACCACGTCCGGGATCCGCCAAGCAAGATCATCACCGAGCTGAGCGCTCACCGCCGCTGCGGCGGCCGCCTCATGGCGACCGGAAATGATCACGATTCGGGTGCCGAGCATGCGAGCCTCGGATGCGACTTGCCCAAGACTTCCCGGCCCGAACACGACCCGGACCGCGCGGTCCTGCAAGACGGGTGCCGAGTAGCTGAACGGCTCCCCGTCAGCTCCCGGCAGCCTCATCGTGCCCTCCCTCAGCTGCCCTTCAACGCCGTTTGGCGTTCGTCCCAGCCTAGTGACCTCGGTTGCCGGAGCTCACGCGCTCTAGCGACCGATGATCAGCTAGGTCAGGTGTCGGCTGGCGATAACACTCGTGCGCTCAGGAAGTCCTCCCATGTCCGGCGGCCGACGGCACGGTCTGGAGCGAGGTTAGCGCCAGACCGGAAGACCCGGGCCGCATTGCCTGGGGTCCAGACAGGCAGGATCAGCCGATGTTTGCCGCGGGCGCGCAAGTAGCTACGAACCAGCTCAGTCATCTCGTACACGCGCGGCCCGGCCATGTCGGGCACCAGTCCGGACGGCGTATCGAGTGCAAGTTCGGTAAGCCGGTCCGCCACCTCACCAGCACCGATCGGCTGGAACCTCCACCCAGCCGGAGCTGGTATCACAGGCAGTTTGGCCATCTGCTGCACCAGCAGCAACATCGACTCATGGAACTGCGTGGCACGAAGCGTCGTCCACGGCAAGCCGGAATCTGCCACGATCTGTTCGGCGGCACGCTTGGATGCGAAGTAGCCGAACATGGCGCGATCGATCTGGCTGGTGACGGGAATTCTGTCAGCGCCGACGACCGAGATGTACAACAGATGCTGCGTCCCGTTCCGCGAGGCGGCCCTTACCAGGTTTTGAGCCTTGTCCTCGTCGCCCTTCTTGTCACCCGCGAGATGCACGATGATCTCGGCGCCCTCGACCGCGGCATCGATCCCCTCGCCTGTGGCCAGATCACCAGTCACCATCTCGATGCCCTCCGGGCCGTCGTGGCTTTGCCTGCTCAGAACTCGGACGTCGTATCCGGCGTCGTGCAGCCTCGGAACGACGAGCCGCCCGAGCGTGCCGGTGCCGCCGGTAACCAGAGCTTTCATAACTGTTTCTCCTTGTCACATTTGTCGCGTGTGGGGTGTCACTTGTTATGACACGCGGCGGCAGGAGGATGTGACCGATGGATGAGAACCAGTGGCTTGCGGATCGCTTCGAGGAGCATCGGCCCCATCTACGAGCGGTGGCCTACCGGATGCTCGGCTCCTTGTCTGAGGCGGACGACGCTGTTCAGGACGCCTGGCTCAGGGTCAGCCGCGCCGGAGCTGGGGATGTTGAAAACCTCGGCGGCTGGTTGACCACCAGCGTTGCTCGCGTCTGTCTGAACGTCTTGCGGTCGCGCAATACCCGGCGCGAGGAGTCGCTCGATGGTCACCTCCCCGATCCCGTTGTCAGCGTCGAGCGAGCGCGCCAACCCGAAGAGGAAGCGGTGCTGGCCGACTCTGTCGGCCTCGCCCTCCTGGTCGTGCTCGATACCCTCACACCGGCCGAGCGGCTCGCGTTCGTGCTCCACGACATGTTCCAGCTGCCCTTCTCCGAGATCGCTCCGATGGTCGGGCGATCTCCCGAGGCAGCACGACAGCTCGCGAGCAGGGCGAGGCGCCGAATCAAGGGGGCGCAGCTACCGGCTCCAGATCCTGATCTTGCTCGGCAACGGGAGGTGGTCGACGCCTTCTTCCGCGCAACCCGTGGCGGTGACTTCGACAGCCTTGTTGCGCTGCTCGATCCCGATGTCGTTCTCCGCTCCGACTATGGCGGCAGGCGGCCATCCGCGCCCAAGGTGATCCATGGCGCAGCGGCAGTAGCCAGGCAGGCGCTAGCTGGGCGCCCTCCCGGGTGCCGAGCTGCATCCGGCGCTCGTCAATGGAACAGCCGGAATGGTGATCACCGTGCATGGACGCCCGTTCGCGGTGATGGGGTTCACTGTCGTCGATGGCAAGATCATCGAGATCGACGCGATCGCCGATCCCGAACGCGTCGGGAGGATCGCCACGGCTGTTCTCAGCAAGGAATAGCCGCGGCCAATCCGGTACCTCCGGCACGTTTCACAGAAATCACACCGGAGCGTGACCCAAGATGGTTGTCCTGGTCTCAGCGCCCGGTCCGACCTCACGGCTAGGGTGTGATTCTGCGGGCGAGGTTTCCGCGGGCACGAGGTGGGCACCAATCACCAGACGTCGCAGGCCGCTCCTGAGTGAGCCTGCGTCGCAATCACGAAATGCAGTCATGACCAAGCACCGATTTATCCGATGTTCGCCGTCCGAACTGCTGGTCACCGCGGACCTCGGACGCGACCCTGTCGCGGAAAGCGGCTTTGACACTCTGCAACATTGGCGGCGCCGGGCCGAGTCCGAACGTGGCAACGCCGTCCACTGGTATGACCACGTACCAGTCATCGGCGACGTAGGTTGTTGTCTGTCAGTTGATCAAGCTGTTAACGGTGCCGTCGCGCATTTCACGGCCACGGCGTCAGCCCGACGGGGAGTACTGCCAAGACCTCTGGTGAGGCTCGCTCTGTCGTCCTGGTCACACCGCAAGCTCCTGGGCCTGGCACGCGTCGCGGAGTTGGAGGCTACCGAGCATCGGTTGTGATCGTTTTGGCCGCGTATCCGTGGGGTAGGTGCAACCAGAACACCTCTAACAAGCCGTCGTAGCTGATGCGGAAGGAGGAGCCATGACCCGCAACCCTGAGTTCGGCAACGTCACCGGCACCAAGGACAAGGACTACGACATCATCTGGTTCACCGAAGCCTGCCTGAGCAATGTATTGCGACTGGAGACCTACATCGAGGACGCCGCGCTTTCTGGAGATGATGAACTAGCTGAGTTCTTTCGGAAGGCGCAACATGAAAGCCGCAAAGGTGCCGAGGACGGAAAGAAGCTGCTCGCCAAGCGTCTCGTGATGCCTTAGAGGCCCCTACGCAACGAAAGGAGCCCCATGGCGGTCACCAACTTCAAGGACTTCGATTTGGCCGATGCCGACCGCGAATGGGACGGTGACGCCGCCGAGAAGCGAGTGCGCAAGTGGGCTGATGCCGAAGACGAGCCGAACCTTAAGTACCGGGAGGCACATGTCTGGTACGACGCCGACAGCAAGGACAACTTCACTGCATACAAGTTGCTCATCTGCGATGTCGTCAACGGCAAACTCCGCGTTGTACCGCGCGCGGTAATGGCCGCCGGCGGCATCATGCAGGGCGCTCGTGGCGGCGTTGACGTCCCGGAAGCAGATGTGGACCGAGTCAAGGTCCATCTAGCCAAGTACTACCGCAAGATGGATCGCACGCCGCCCTGGGAAGACTGACCCCTAGGCCAGCGCAACTTCAGGAGTGGTCGCCGAGAGGCCTGCGTAGGACGCCGTCAAGGTCTGGGTAGGCGCCAGTCGCGGATCTCTGGCAGATCCTCCATGTGCTCGACCACGTAGCTGCTGTGCTCCCGCAGCTTCTCCTCACACCACGCCAGCACTTCCGACGAGCCGGCCAGGGTGCGACGCCCATTGTTGATCGCGTCCATGACGAGGTGATATCGCGTGACCCGGTTAAGCGCTGTCATGTCGAATGGGGTAGTGGTCGTCCCCTGCTCGATGAAGCCGCGGACATGAAAGCGGTTCGCATCCGGACGACCGTGCACGACCTGATGAATCGCGCCCGGAAATCCGTGAAACGCGAAGATCACGTCAACCGACTCGGTGAAGAGCTCGGCGAACTGCATAGCGTCCATGCCATGCGGATGATCTTTCGGCCGGATCAGTCTCATGAGGTCGACGACGTTGACGACTCGAGTACGCAGTCGAGGCAGCCGCTCGCGCAGGATTTGGGCCGCGGCCACGGTCTCCATTGTCACAATGTCTCCAGCGCAGGCCAGCACGATGTCGGGCTCCTGACTGCCGTCGTCGTTCCCCGCCCACTCCCAGATGCTCGCGCCGCGTGCGCAGTGGTCAACAGCTTCGTCCAGACTGAGCCACTGCAGCTGGGGCTGCTTGTCGATCACGATCAGGTTCACGTACGACGTCGATCGCAAACAATGATCAGCCACCGAGAGCAGGCAGTTGGCATCGGGCGGGAAATAGATCCGCGCGATTTCGCCACGATGGGTCAGCACGATCTGGATCAGCCCAGGCCCCTGGTGTGAGAACCCGTTGTGGTCATTCCGCCATGCGGTGGACGTGAGCAGCACATTGAAGCTGGGAATCCGGGCTCGCCACGGCAGCCGCGCCGCCTCCTCGAGCCATTTGCTGTGCTGCACAGTCTGAGAGGAGCTCACCATGGCAAACGCCTCATATGTGGCAAACATGCCATGCCGTCCCGTCAGGGTGTAGCCCTCGAGCCATCCGTGGCAGTTGTGCTCCGACAACACCTCCATCACGCGGCCGTCATGGGAGATCTGCACGTCCCCGGGTTCGATGCGCTCCATGAAGGCACGATCAGACACCTCGAACACCTCACCCAGCCGGTTGCTGTTGGTCTCATCGGGACAGAACAAGCGGAAACGGTCGGGATTGCGGCGGTAGATCTCCGCGAGCATTGAGCCGAGTTGTCGGGTCGACCCGGCGCGCTCCGAGCCAGGTGAGTCAACTGACACGGCGTAGCCGGCGAAGCTAGGCAGATCGAGGGGTCGGCTGACGAGCCCACCGTTGGCGTGCGGTGATGCACTCATCCGCAATTCTGCCGGCGGGTTCGCTTCCCGAACGAGCTCGGCTGGTACGCCATCGGAATCGAACAGCTCCTCCGGCCGGTATGAGCGCATCCACTTCTCCAGCAACCGCAGATGATCTGGGTTCTCCCGTACGCCAGACAACGGCACTTGGTGTGACCGGAAGGTGCCGGCAACCTGAATACCGTCGACCTTGTCGGGTCCGGTCCAGCCCTTCGGGCTGCGCAAGATGATCATGGGCCAACGGGGTCGAGTGTCGGTCTTTCCTGCGGCCCGTGCGCTGCGCTGAATCTTTATGATCATCTGGTACGCGGTGGCAAGTGCGGCAGCGAAGCGATGATGCATGCCGGGGAGATCCGAGCCTTCGACCTCGATCACCTCGTAGCCGTGGCCCTCGAGCAGCGATCGGACTTCGGCGCGTGACTTTCGCCCCAGAACAGTCGGTCCCCCAATCTTGGCGTCGTTGAGATGCAAGATCGGCAGTACCGCTCCGTCCCGCACCGGGTTCAGAAAAGAGATTCCTTTCCAGGACCCTTCGAGCGGCCCAGTCTCTGCTTCCCCATCGCCAACGACGGCGATCGTCAGCAGGTCGGGGTTGTCGAACACCGATCCAAAAGCGTGCATGAGCACGTAGCCCAGCTCACCTCCCTCGTGGATGGATCCTGGCGTAGTGACCGAGACGTGGCTAGGGATTCCACCTGGGGTGGAGAACTGCCGGAACAACCGATGAATACCCGGCCGATCTTGACTCACCTGGGGATAGACCTCGCTGTATGTGCCTTCCAGCCAGGAGGCCGCGACAAGCGCAGGACCACCGTGCCCGGGACCGGTCAGGTAGATCGCCTGCTGGCCGGCCAGGGCAATGAGCCGGGACGCGTGGACGTACACGAAGGAGAGTCCCGGGCTGGTTCCCCAGTGGCCCAGCAGCCGTGGCTTGATGTCCTCAGCGCTGAGCGCCCGCTCCAGCAGTGGGTTGTCTCTAAGGTAGATCTGGCCGATTGTGAGGTAGTTGCAAGCTCGCCACCACGCATCTACGGCGGCTACCTGGCGATCGGACAAGGCAGCAAGTTCGTCGCGGGTCAGTTCTAAGGTCACAGATAAAGTCTGGTACGTGTCCGGCTCAACAGCGAGGGCCGAAGGTCACTCGGCCGGGCCGATTCGCACGCATCGCTCAGCGACTTTCCGGAGAGTTCCCACCCGTCCGTCGCCGCAGAGTTGCTCCGTACACGGCCGCCTGTGTCCGCCGCTGCATGCCGAGCTTGGTGAGCAGGCCGGACACGTAGTTCTTGACGGTCTTCTCTGCCAGGAACAGCCGTTCACCGATCTGCCGGTTCGTGCATCCGTCAGCGATAAGATCGAGGATTTCACGCTCCCGCGGGGTCAGGGTGCTGGCTAGCGGATCAGCCTCGACGGGATGTCGGAGCCGATTGAGCAACTTCTCTGTCACCGCCGGATCCAGCAGCGACCGGCCGGCCGCGACCTGCCGAATGCCCTCCACCAAGTTGTTGCCACCGATCTGCTTGAGCAGATATCCCGACGCCCCAGCCATCACCGCGGCAAACAGCGCTTCGTCGTCATCATATGAAGTCAGAATCAAGCAGCGGATGTTCTCATGAGACGAGCGGATCTCGCGGCAGACGTCGATGCCGCTGCCATCGGGCAACCTGGCATCGAGCAGGGCGACATCGGGTGCGGCGGCCGGGATGCGATGCAAAGCGTCAGCGGCGGTCGCTGCCTCCCCGACGATGACAAAATCGTCGGCAGCTGAGAGCAAGTCGATCAGTCCTCGCCGAACCAGTTCGTGATCATCAAGGATGAAGATTCGGATGGGCTTGACGCTCGTCACGAGTGAAGCGGGATCGACCATTGCAGACGCAGACCCCCTTCCGGAGCATTACCGACAGTGAAGTCGCCGCCATAACGCTCAGCACGACGCTGCAGGTTTGCCAAGCCACTGCGGCGAGTGCTGTGACCCAGACCGATTCCGTTGTCGGTGACGGTGAGGGCAAGACGATGCCCGTCGGCTTGGATCCAGACTCGGATCTTCGACGCTTGAGCGTGCTTGGCGACGTTCGTCAACGATTCCCGCAGCACTGCCTCGACATCCCCGACGATGGCGTCGTCAACGACTGTGTCCAATGGCCCCACGAGTTGTATGTCAGGACGGATCGGCAGCACAGGCGCAAGCTGATCGACAACCGCGAGGACGCTACCACGCAGCGATCGGGACGAATTCTCGCGGAGTGCGAAGATCGTCGACCGGATCTGCTGGATCGTCTCGTCAAGCTCATTGACGGTGCGGGTGAGGCGCTGCGCGATGATCTCATCGTTCACAGTCGCAGCGACGCTTTGCAAACTGAGTCCCGTGGCGAAGAGCCGCTGGATGACGTGATCATGGAGGTCACCGGCAATACGCCACCGATCGACCAGGACACCGAGCCGCTGTTGATCAGCTCGAGTGTCGCTCAGTTCCAGTGCGATGGCAGCCTGACCCGCGAAAGTTTCAGCCATATCGAGGTCGGCGTCAGTGAACGGTGTGTGCGTGGTGATCCGGCCAGCTACGATCGCGCCGCGAGGGCCGGTTTCACCTCTCAGCGGAATGGCCATGGCCTGGCTCACCGGAACGTACGGCCGCAGATGCAGATAGATACCTGGTAGCTGGTCCACAGCCTCGAGTTGCACGCCGTGACCCTGCTGCATCGCCTGCCAAGCCACGCTGCCGTCCTTGGGGTAACGAAGTCCGACAAGCTCGCGTTCGGCAGCCCCGGTAGCAACGACGACCTCCAACTGGCCTGGATCATCGCTGGTCGGTCTGACTAGCGTGACCACATCGGCTGAGGCGAGGCGCTTAACGCTGGTGGCGATGCGGTGCAGGGTGTCGGAGTGCTCAGCTTCGGGATCGAGCAGTTGGCGGCTTATCTCGCCCGAAGCCCTCAGCCACTCCTGGCGACGCCGAGACTCCTCGTAGAGTCGCGCGTTTTCGATTGCAATCCCTGCGGTGGCGGCGAGAGCCAGGACGAGCTCCTCATCCTCGGCGGTGAAAGGGCCACCGTCGATGCGGTCCGTCAGATACAAGTTGCCGAATATCGAGTCGCGGCTGCGGATGGGTACGCCCAGGAAAGTTGTCATCGGTGGATGCCCGTCCGGGAAGCCCGACGACCGGGGATCGTCGGCGATCCGAGTCAGTCGGATGGGCTTGGGATCTTCGATCAGTGCCCCGAGCACACCGCGTCCCTTGGGGAGCTCACCGATTGCTTGGACTGCCTCCTCGTCCACACCCACATGCAAGAACTGTTCGAGCAAGCCGTCAGCGCCGATGACCCCCAGCGCGGCATAGCGGGCATCCGCGACGTCTCGTGCGGTGTCGACAATGCGGTGCAACACCGCTGGCAGGGAAAGCTCTTGAACGATTGAGCGGTTGGCTGTCAGCAGCCGACGGAGCCGTTCCTGAGCTGTCATGATCAACGACGCTTGCTCGACGAGCTGACCCATGAGCAGCTCAACGGACAGCCGTTGGTCAGCGTCGGGACCCATCGAGACTGCAGGTCCCGCCTCGCTGTCCCCTCGCTTAGCCGACATTTCCTAGACAGGTTACGACGGCCGGAATATCTCTTGCCCGCGGCCTTGGATTGACAACGGCACCCTCGGCCGTCAGGTTGGCCGCCGCACGACCCGGCCCGAGACGCGCTCCGGACGGATACGGATGAACAGTGTTCGGTTCCCAGTGGCCCATGGGGTCAGGGAATCCGACGCCCAAAGATCGGCCAGCGCTTCGGGTTCGTTCACGGCGCTGGTGCGTCCGTGCATCACGATGCTCCAGCCGCTCCGGTTCTGCTGGTCGAGCTCGTCGACTTCAAGCGCCACGCTCGTCGGCTGGGCCAGCTCCGCCAGAATGCTCTTCGGAGCGGTGCGGAAGTAGGCAGAGCCCTGGTGCATGGCGTACGTCACAGGCAGGATCTGCGGAAGATCGGCGGCCTGCCACGCGACCCGCCCCAGATGATGCGACTCCATGAGATCAAGGCATTGCTGGCGGCCCAACGCCTCGAAGTGGCGCTCCGACGTGTCATCTGAGTCGTATCTTCCAGAGGTGGACGAGCTGGTCATGACTGCGTTCCTCCCTGCCTGCTAGGTCGGGTGGACCCGACGTCCCGTCATTATCGTTAGCGGTAGTTGCACAACCAACGATCGTCGGCCCTCCGGCCAGGGCTCCGGCGACTGCCCGAAATCGAGCAGACGCAGCGACGCTTCGTCGAGGGGCTGGGCATTGCCTACGACTAGCACGCTCCACCCCGTCTGAAGGAACTCATCGACTTGATCGACCTCAAACGCAATCGGATGATCGAACAGCTGGTGAGATGCCTCGGTGTCGAGGCCGGTACGGAATGTCACAGATTCATCGAGCAATGTGTAGTTCATCGGCATGATGCGCGGTCCGAAGTCAGCGCAGTATCCAAGCCGACCGATATTGGTGGAACTGAGGAGACGGCGGCACTCGTCACGGCCCAAGGTCTCCAGGCGGCCACCACGGTCGAGCAGCGACCATCCCGCATTATCCAATGTCATGATCAAACCTCCGCTGTGAATGATTCAACTGTCGCGGTTACACCCGCTCTATGCACGGGCCGAAGGAGATTCACGGGCGGGACCAAAGTCCTTCGGGCTGCGTGTCGCCCCGCTTGCGGCTCCGATCATCAGATCTCCTTTCTGTGCATGTCCTTTCTGGCCATTTATCCGTAATATGTCGGATACCCAACACCGCTGACTCGACACGTCAGCAACCGGCCGCCTCCGGCTGTTCAGGGACCGGCACCACGGGAACGGATTTAGGCCACGTTCAGGACTCAGCGGGACTTTGGACTCTTTGGGCGGCACCCGCGGGGAGCGATGCTGAACGTCGGGGCGGTGAAGCTCGGAGTCACGCAGCCACCTTCACCGCCCGCCCATGCAACGACCGGAGGGCAACGACCGGAGGCTGGCTATGAGCTCACCACAGGACGAGAGACCTTTAACCGGCAGTCTCGCCGAGCTATCAGAGGCCGACTGCAAGGAGCTCCTGGCGCAACACACTGCCGGCCGGGTCGGTTTCATGGCCGGGGATGGTCCGCAGATCTTGCCCGTGACCTATCAATATCGCAACGGCAGCGTGATCTTTCGTACGTCTCCCGTTGGTCCGCTGGCTGGGCTCGTCCGTCGCACCAGTGTCGCTTTTGAGATCGACAGCATCGATGAACAGCACAAATCTGGCTGGAGCGTGCTGGTTCTTGGATTCGCCGAAGCGCTGCCACACGACCATCTCCTCGCATCCGTCTGGGAGACCGGACCGGTGCCCTGGGCGGATGGAGTTCGGAACCTGTTCATCGAGATCAAGCCGCGCAAAATCAGCGGACGCGCCGTCGGGCCCTCCTCTCGCGACTGAGGTGCGGCAGGGTGCGGATGCGTCGTTGGACCGTCAACCTGGGCCGCACCTATGCAGTCTTGACATCCATCCTTCGGCCGGAGGACGGCCAGCGCCCCTCCAGCGGATAACCACGATCGCGTGCGCGACCTCATTTGAGTATGGCGCCGCTGCGCTAGCCCACGTCAGCCCAGGGCTCGAGTAGCTCCAGTAACCACCCTCGCACCGGAAACTCCTCGCCCATGACGACGGTCAGCGGCGCGTCCCGCAGAGCCTTTTCCCAGGAGATCGCGCGAGTCACGCAGCCAGTGCTCCTAGCCAATGCCACCCAGCGCAGCAGCTCCGCCCGGCTACCCAGGCCGGTGAAGGGCTCGAGGTAGGCATCTCGAATCCGCAACATGCGCGGGTCGTCCATCAGGCCGTCGCCGGGCACTACCCCTGCATGGAAGGCAATCGAGTTCAAGGTGGCGAGCATCGTCCCGAAAGGGTGCCCGACAGAAGCGTCACCCCAGTCGACGATTCTGACGGAGGACAGGTCGTCCACCTTTCCCGGCCAGCAGATGTTGTTGGAGTGCAGGTCATCGTGCTGCAGGCTGTGGGGCACCGGCGATGTGGCCAGCTCGGCACACCAGTCGTCGTACGTCGGCAGCAGGCGCTCGAGCGCTGATGCTTGCTCAGTGGTCAGCCCGCCATCCTCGATGGGCAGGACCGGTAGTTCAGTGAGCAGTCGGCGGTACTCCAACCGAAGTTGCGCAGGCGGCAGGTGGGGAGCTCCACTGGACAGCAATCGAGTTCTGTGCTGGGCGAGGGCGAGTTGCGCCTCGGCGTAGCTCGGCAGCAGTCGCTCCCAATAGGTCCATAGCTCGCCGGACGCCGCAATGGACCGGAGCGTGGGGCCGCCGTCCCGAGTGAGCGACCACGCCCGAACCCCGTCGTACGCGATCACGTCCGGCGCCAGACCCGGACGCAGCTCGCCGAGCAGGGCTACCAGCCCGGCTTCGTACGCGGTGCCGCTGCCGTTCACCTTGAACCAGACGCGACCCTCGGTCGTCTCGAACCGGATGGTGCTGGACCAGACCCGGGCATGTGGCTGCTCCCACCCGCCGGTAAGCCGGCCGCCGTGCCGCGCGAGCTGGGCTGCGACCCAGACCCGGGCCTCCTCAAGGAAGGCGTTGCTGGTCCACAAAGCCACCGGTTCTGGGACTACCCGCTCAGCGCTCAAGGAGCCTCTTGAGGGTCGCCAGGTCGGTCCGGATGGCTGTCGCGTCGGCCTCGTAGTCCTCATCAGATTGGTCCGGGCGGCGGCGAAGCGTGAAGACCACCTCACAGCCAGAGCCGGCAGCGATGACACGCATCGGGTTGTGGAACGTGGTCCCATCGGGCAGCTTCACGTCGTGGTCGAGGACGAAGTACGGGTTCTCCGGCACGAACGTCACCTCGACCTCACCCATTGGAGACTCAGCGAACCAGCGTCCCTCCCGCTGTTCGATGGAGCCACTCAACCCGGCAGCCCAGGTCGGTAGGTTCGACGGGCTTACAACGTACGCATAGACCTCTGCAGCGGGCCGCTCGATGTAGGTGCTGAGGTGCTGTGACTTGCTCATCCCCCGACCTTAACCAGGGGCGTATCGCAATGCGCGCCACGTCAACCGGGGAGGAAGCTCAGGCGCACCTCCCGGTCAGCGTTGTCGACGTTCGTGTCGACCAACACGACGCTCTGCCAGGTACCGAGTGTGGGTCGGCCGCCAAGCACTGGCACCGTGAGCGAAGGTGACACGAAGGCAGGCAACAGGTGATCACGGCCGTGGCCGGGGCTGCCGTGCCGGTGCCGGTAGATGTCGTCGCGGGGAAGCAGCCGGCCAACGGCATCCTCGAGGTCGGACTCCGAGCCGCTCCCAGTCTCGATCAATGCGACGCCGGCAGTTGCGTGCGGAACAAAGACCTGACACAGTCCGTCGCCGCGATTGCGACAGAACTGAAGGACCCGGTCAGTGAGATCAGTGACAAGACGGCTACCGGTACGCACTTGCACAACATCGCTATCCATCGCTCCATCATCCCGACTGCGGGCGTGAAGGCGAACGCCACATTCGATTCCGAAGGCATCACCAGTGCTCCTCCTGCGCGACATGCGCCAGATCGCGGGTTCAGAAGCATCGACAAGGCAGGATGAGTTCGTGGCCGCGACGCCGCCGCCAGGTCATACAACGCAGACTGCACGCAGTGCAGTTACGACACAGACTGCACGCAGTGCAGTTACGACAGAGACTGCACGCAGTGCAGGGGCTGACAGCACTCAGCTGCGCGTGCGATGGGATCGAGTCAGCGTGCTCTTTGCGCTGATCGTTGTGCTTGCCGTCGTGGTCACGCACGCCGTCGTCGTTGCATTGCGCGATGACCCGGGAGCGGTGGCAGCCAAACCAGCGCCGATCCAGACCTCCGGCCGTCCTGCCCCTGCAAAGCAGGAGTGCCCCCGGCCCGCGACTGGCGCCATCCATGCCGCACCGGCCTTACACAATGATCCGGCTGCCCCATCACGGACTGTGGCACTGACCTTCGACGACGGTCCAGGGCCGTGGACGCCTGCTGTCCTGGATATTTTGCGGCAGGCTCAGGTACAGGCAACCTTCTTCGTAGTCGGCAAGAGCGTGGCGGCTGAGCCGGAAATGCTGCGGAGAGTCCTTGCCGACGGGCATGCGCTGGGCAATCACACCTGGTCGCACAAAATCCCGAGCGCGGCAAGCGGCTGGAACCGGCCCACACTGACCAGGGAGATCGAACGCACCAGCCAGGCAATCCTTGACGCAGTAGGACGCAAGCCATGCCTCTTCCGTCCGCCAGGCGGAGTCGCGAAGGGCGCAGACACGGTCAGTCATGCTGCCCACCTCTCGGTGATCTTGTGGTCAGTTGACACCCGTGACTGGGCGAACCGACCGGCCGGCGCTGCGGATTTCGCAAGAGTGATCAGGAAGCGGGCCACAGCCGGCCTCGCCGAGGAGCATCCGGTGATCTTGATGCACGACGGCGGCGGCGATCGGGCGGCGACGGTCGCCGCATTGCCAGGGATCATCGAGGACTATCGCGCCCACGGATATCGATTTGTCACGCTGGGCAAGATCACATAACTCGACTTGCCGACCCTTTGCCGAAGGGCCGAACCGTTGTGAGTGGCAATTAATCGCATCCGTGTTCTAATAGAAGTATGAGGTTTGAGGCGCGACACATCGGCAGCGGGCGGTGGGGCGTCTACGACGGGGGCGTGATGGGCTGGCGCGCTGTCGATCTTGGAGAGGACGAAGCTTGCCAGATGGCAATGGACATGGACGTTGTCTACAACCAGTACGGGCAGCGAACACCCGAAGAGCGACGCGAAGTGCGACCACCGATCGAGGTTGAATTGGCAACCTGGGCCGCGGCGGGGATCCTGGACTTTTGGGTAAGCGAGCGCAGTGAATGGTGGGGACGGGTGCGCGGGCCCGATGGACGCCAGACATGGATCAGAGCCCGAGATCTGAGGCGTGCCGATCAAAAGCGCGACAGCCAAGCGCGCTGATCCCAGAGGTTCAATCGGGCCGGGTGGTGGCCGCTAGCAAACGGCGGGCCCGACGTCCAAGATCGTTCAGGTCAACCCGACCAGCCTCCGCCGCATCCGCCAGCCGCGACGCCAGATCCAGGGCCTCATCAATGAGCGGCGCCTCCGTCGCCACCGCCTCCTGACCCATGTCACGCAGAATCGTCACCTCGGTCCGGGCAGCGATGATCGGATCTTTGACCCCCTCCACCCACACCTTGGTCCGGTGGCCGTCCCCACGCTCGTCGCCGAGCAGCGGCTCGAGCGCGTAGATGCGGTCTGATCGTGCGAACTTGCCGAAGCCCAGCGAAACCATCCGCGGTTCTGACGCCACAAGGCGATCATCTCAGCACGCATCGCGGCGTGTCACTCGCGACCCCAACCTGTACGCCTGGCGGGCCCCATTGGCGGATTTAGACCCGCACTCACCGGCTATCCGAAGTGTGCACGAGGCGAACCCCATGTCAGCCACGTGATCGCGTCTGAGCACTGCGATCGTCAGGTCCAGCGCGACACGCCGACGCTTACGCGGCTCTCCATCGCTGAGACCCCTATGATCATCCCACTGATCACATCAGTCACATGCTTCACTCCAACAACTTCCCCAGGAGTCGACATGAGCTTTGTCGCCGATCCAAAGGCTGGCAGGCGCGTTAACCATTGGACCCAGGTCAGCGTTGCGGGTGTGAAGTACTTGCGCCTTCCGCTGCACACGCGCTGGTTGGAGGAGACTGATGATCTGGTACTCACGCTGAAGGACAGCCTCAAGCCGGCTCGCCCCGGCGACACCGTCGGAGTGAGCGAGAAGGTCGTAATCTTGCTTACCCGCCGGACCGTGGACATTAGCACCATGAAGCCCGGTCGACTGGCTCGCTTCCTGGCTGCCCATGTCCGCCCTCGCACCGATTCCAAGGGGCTGGCGATTCCGGAAAAGATGGAATATGTCGTACGCACCGTCGGCTTGAACCGGATCATCCCCGCGACAATCGGCTGTGCCCTGACTCGGCCGTTGGGCAAGCATGGAATGTTTTATCGAATCGCAGGACCGATCGCCCGAGATGTCGACGGCGGACGCCCGCCGTACGAGCACGTGCTCTTCCCACCTCTGGATGCCAAGATCGCGCAAACCATTTGTGCCGACCTCGAGCAGGCACTGGACATCGGCGTCAGCATCGTCGACCTCAACGACTACGGCGGCTCAATCCGCGCTGTGTCCCCACGATCACTGCCTGAGAAGACGCTGGCAGCCGTGCTCAGCGACAACCCGCTGGGCCAACGGCTCACGAGCACACCATTCGTGCTGGTTCGGCCTGCCTGAGAGACAGCGAGACCATCTGGCGGTTGTGACGGCACGACGAGATCGTGTCAGTCTGCGCCGGCATGTCACCTGCGACTCGAGACCGTGACCCGACCATTACTCCTCGGCGACATTTTGGTGAATACCTCTGAACCATTTGGCCGAAGTCGCCACGAGCGAGCCGTGAATCAGTTAATTTGATCACGTTTTGATCACTGTAATCCGCGATCGTTCAGAGCGATTCGCTGGTTCTTCGGGGGACTCTCAGCCGTCTCCAGGTGCCCTATCGTCAAAAGTGATCACATCAGTCACTTGGTTCACTCCATCAACACACCAGGAGCCGACATGAGCTTTTCTGCAGAGCCGAAGACGGATCAACGAGCCGCTCTGTGGACTCAGGTGAGCGTGGCCGGAGCCAAGTATTTGCGTCTTCCGCTGCGGACGCGGTGGTTGGACGAGGCGGATGATCTGGAGCTCGCGCTGAAGGAGCACCTCGAGCTGGCTCGGCCCGGCGACACCGTTGGAGTAAGTGAGACAGTCGTCATCATGCTCACCGGCCGGACAGTGGACATCAACACCGTGCAGCCTGGCCGACTGGCTCGGATGCTGGCGGGTTATGTCCGTCCTCGCGGCGAACATGCGCGAGGGCTTTCGGTCCCGGAGAAGATGGAGTACGTAATCCGTACCGTCGGCTCATGGCGGGTCATCGCCGCGGCAGTCGGTGGGGCCTTGACTCGGCCACTGGGGATGCGGGGAACGTTCTACAGAATCGCTGGACCGATCGCCCGAGACGTCGACGGCGGGCCTCACACGGCGTACGAGCATGTGCTGCTGCCAGCGTTGGACACCAGGGTCGCTCAGCGCATCTGTGACGACCTCGAGCGGGCGCTGGACATCGGCGTCAGCATTGTCGACCTCAACGACTTCGGCGGCTCGATCCGCGCGGTTTCTCCAAGATCACTGCCTGCGGAGACGCTGGCAAGCGTGCTCAGCGACAATCCGCTAGGCCAACACCTCACCAGCACGCCGTTCGTGCTCGTGAGGCCCGCCTGAAAAGGGGGATCGTCAGCGACGCCGGTGCGCCAGCACGTCGACAGCGTCGGCGAGCAGGCGCCGCTCCGGCGCACGCAGCGCGTACAGGACCCCGATGAAAACCGCCAGCAGTATGAGCCCGACTGATGACATCAACAGCACCTCGCTGACTAATCCCGTGCCGGCAACCGGACGGAGCAGACGGTAGACAACCGCGCCGGCGGCAGTGCCCACAGCGGCCGCAACAGCGGTACGGCAGATCATCAATGGCAACGATCTGAGATCGACCGCGCCGTGGCGCCGGCCCAGCAACCAGGTGTTTGCGACGGCCGCAAACACCACGGACAGTGATGTCGAGGCAGCCAATCCAGCGATTCCGAAGGTCAGCCCAAGGGTGAAGTCGCCCACCACGTTGATGGACACCGCAAAAACAAACACCAGCACAGGGCGGCGTGAGTCTCCCATGGCGTACGAGGCACGCACCACCATCTCCCGCCACCCAAGGGCCAGCAAAGCAGGTGCGTACCACAGCAACGCCGTCGCCGTCCGCTGGGTATCACTGGGCCCGAAGCTGCCATGTTGGAAGAGCAGCGCTACCAACGGGACAGCGCAGACGATCAGAAAACCCGACACCGGCATCAGCACAGTGGCCACCGTTGCCAAGCCGCGACCCGTCAGTCGCTTCATCTCATCTAGATGACCCCTGCCCGCAGCGGCACCGAACGCGGGATACAGCGCGGTCAGCAGCGACAACACGAGCAAGGTCTCACCGAGTGAAATGATCCGCCAGGCGTAACTCAACGCCGAGATGACTCCTTCGCCCACCATCGAGCCGACGGCCCGATCAACCATGGTATTGACGTTGCCCAGGGCACTGCCGAGCAGCAGTGGCGGAATCAGCTTCGCTATCGTCCGAAAGCCGGGATCATTGATGTCCAAAGACGCGCGCACGCGCAACCCGAGGGCCCGAATGGGTGGCAGCTGACACAGCAACCGGGCTGCGGAGCCTACAACGAACCCGACGGCGAGGGCATAGACCCCGTAACGTGGGCCGAACAAGGCTGCCGCCGCGATCATGATCAGGTTGAACGGAACCCCTTGCATCGCGGACCAGAAGAACCGGCGATGCGACTCCGCCGCCGCGGCGAGCAGATTCGTACTCGATATCAACACAGTCGCGATGAGCACAATGCGGGTAAGGGAGGCAGCCAGGTCGGCCTGTGGCCCCTTGAAGCCAGGCGCCAGCACGGTCACGACGGAGCTCGCTGCCAATGCCATGATCAGCGAACCGAGTCCCAGCACGAGCAGCGACACGGTCAGTACCACAGACAGCGTGTGCGCGGACTTGCTTGAGTCGTCGTCTTTACTGTGTTGCGCGGCAAGAACAGGCACCGTCGCCTTTGCCATGGCGCCCGCTATCAGGGCCAGGACCAGATTCATGAGCCCCTGAGCGACCAGGTAGGCATCCAGTTGTGCGCCGGCGCCGAAGACACCGGCAATCACCACATCTCGGATGAAGCCCAGAATCGCGGAGAAGGCGGTCAGCCCGGTCACCAGCGCAGCCGCTTGGGCGATCCCCGACCGTGCCTTCACGCCTAGCAACATAATGCAGCTTCGCCGGTTCTACGGGCTGTGAACACTGGGTGGAGCCTGGGCTCCACGGAGAAACTGGTCACAAGCGACACGGAAATCGGCGAGTCTCAGGGTGGTTGTGACCACTTCTCGGGGGTCAGCCGCCCCGAAGAGCTCTCATCGCTAGCGGGTGTCGTCGTCCTCGCCGTACACCACCGTTTCCTGCTCGACCAAGTCTGCGTCGTCGGCCTCACGGATGCCTCGGCTGATGTTCGCGGGTACCGCGTTCGGTTCGGCCTCGGCTTCGTCCGACGGGTCGATGGCGACGGCCTGTTCAGCCCAATCGGCTTCGGGTACCTCCGTGGGCGGAGTGTCAGGGGTGGAGAGGGGCATGGTGCTCCTTGATAGTCACAACTGTCGATCAAGGCCTGGTCCACCTTATGCCCCCGAATAATCCGACTGCGCAGCCCAAGCGACAGGCCACCTGGTCTGATCAAGGATTAGATCGGATTACATCGGCGAGAGGAGGTGCTCACCTTGAACATGATCATGATGACACAGCAGGCGCGGCTGCGGTGTGTTAACGCCCAGGCAGTGACCCACGACCCTCGACAGGCTCAGGGGCGCAGCATCCCACGCTACGTGGGATTCGGGCGCTGTACATGGCGTGCATGCCAGGTACGGCGTGGGCAACCTGAGTACAGCACACACTCATTCAACGACGGCGGCTGCGCCGCGCTGTCCCAAAGATGCTCCGTACGATCTCCGTCCCCGCGGTTCGAGCAAACTGTTTGAACGCACTCGAAGCCGTGATCTGCTCCACCACTGACTTCTCCCGACGTTGCGGGCTGCGTGACTGTGCCCGTGCGCCGGCCCGCGCCTCACGCTCGGCGGCGGCGTCAGCCCTTGCCCGCTCCTTCGCTGCAGCCTCCGCCTGAGTCGCGGCCTGTTTTCTCAGTCGCTCTCGCTCGGCGGCCTCAGCACCCGCCTGCAGCTTCCGAGCCAGGATCTCGTGAGCAGAGTCACGATCGAGCGACTGCCCGTACCTCGCCATCAGCGCCGATGCCGCGATGCCCGGCCGCAGCACCTCTTCCGGGGTGGGCGCCATAAGCGACTCCGGTGCCCTCATGCGAGTCCATGCCACGGGAGTCGGCGCGCCATCGGGATCCATCACAGTGACGATTGCCTCACCGATGCCAAGCTGCTGCAGTGCTTCGGTCAGGTCGTAATGCGACTTGGGAAAGGTAGCGACGGTTTGCTTGAGGGCTTTGGCATCGTTGGGCGTGTGGGCGCGGAGCTGGTGCTGCACCCGCGATCCGAGTTGTGCCAGTACGTCCTCGGGCACATCCTTCGGCGTTTGCGTCACAAAGAAGATGCCGACGCCCTTGGACCGGATCAGTCGTACGGTCTGCGCGATAGCGTCCAGGAACGCTTTGGAAGCGTCATCGAACAGCAGGTGGGCCTCGTCGAAAAAGAAGACCAGCTTCGGTTTCTCGACATCACCTACCTCCGGCAACTCGTGGAACAGGTCGGCGAGCAACCACATCAAGAACGTGGAGAAGACCGCAGGGCGCTCCATCAGGTTGGGCAGCTCCAGCAAGGAGACCACTCCCCGACCATCCTTTGTCACCCGCAGCAGGTCGGCGGTGTCGAACTCGGGTTCACCGAAGAAGGCCTCGGCACCTTGATCGGCGAATGTGATCAAGGTCCGTAAGATCACGCCGACGGTTGAGGCACTCAGGCCGCCGATGTTCTTCAGCTCAGCCTTGCCCTCGTCGCTGGTGAGATGAGTGAGCACCGCGCGGAGATCCTTGAGGTCCAGCATCGGCAGACCGGCCCGGTCGGCGTAGTGGAACACCAGACCCAGTGACGACTCCTGCACCTCATTGAGTCCAAGCACTTTTGACAGCAACACCGGGCCGAACGCGCTCATGGTCGCGCGCAGCGGTACGCCATTGCCTTGGCCGCCGAGCGCGAAGAACTCCGTCGGGCAGGCTCTTGGCTGCCAGTTCTGGCCGATCTTCTGGGTACGCGCCATCAGCTTGTCGTTGGGCTGTCCGGGTGAGGCGATCCCTGACAGATCACCCTTGATGTCGGCGGCAAATACCGGCACCCCGGCAGCACAGATCTGCTCCGCCATCAATTGCAGAGTCTTGGTCTTGCCCGTACCGGTAGCGCCTGCGACGAGTCCGTGCCGGTTAAGCATGCTCAACGGGATGCGGACGATGGCGGGTGGCACGGGCGCGTCGTTTTCCATCAGGACGCCGAGCTCGATGGCAGGCTCATCGAAGGCGTAACCCTGGACGATCCGTTGCACGTCCTCGGAGAGTTGCTCAGCAACGGGCTCGCTCATCGCCAAATCGTAACGAAGCGCCATGGAGTTGCCATCGGAAACTTGATTAGAGTGTCACAGTGATTTTCAAGCGCGTCGGAGACGTACGCCCGTACCCAGATCATGGTTACGTCCAGAAGCAGTGGGCGGCCATCGCCCCGCACCAGGTGCGCTTGGACCAGCTCGTTACGACCAAACGGACCCTGGACCTAGAGGCGTTGCTCGAGGAAGACTCAACCTTCTACGGTGACTTGTTCGCCCATGTAGTTGCCTGGCGGGGCGAGCTCTATCTCGAGGACGGGCTGCATCGCGCACTGCGGGCTGCTCTCCAGCAGCGGCAGACCATGCACGCAAGAGTGCTTGACCTGAAGTAGCGTCGAACTCCAGGTAGGCTCTCACCGAACGGGGGGTCGGGCACAGGGAGGAGCTCGCAAACTCACGCATCGGGGTGGCTGCGGAGGAAAAGGAGTTCGACGTGATAGGTCGGATCTTCCGTGTGATACGAACCCCGGTCACTCTTCTGATCTTGTTCGGGATGCTCTTGTACGGAGCCTGGTGGGGTTACCACAACATCATCAAGCCGATCCCCCCGCTGCCCCCGACCCCATGCGTCGATCAGAGTGTGCCTGACGGTCAGCTGAAGTCCAACCAGGTGGTGGTGAAGGTGTACAACGGCGGCGACCGGAAGGGTCTCGCGGCCGATGTCGGCCGATCGCTGCGGGGCGAAGGCTTCCGGGTCATTCTCACCACCAACACCGTGGAGAAGATCCAGAAGACCGTCATCGTTGGCGCGAGTGGAAACAATCCCGAGGTGTTGTTCGTCAAGTCCTTCTTCAAGGAGTCGATCGTACGCTCAGACAAGCGAGCTGACCGCACGGTCGATGTGCTCGTGGGCAACAAGTACGGCGGCTTCAACAAGGACGCAAAGCCCACCTACGAGGTGGATACGACGACGCTTTGTCTGCCCTCACAGTCGCCGAGCCCAACGCCCGCCATCGGCGGCTGACCACAACTACGCCGACTTGTCAGAACCCAGTTGACCTATAGCTCAACTGGGTTCTGACAAGTCGGCATCTCACGGGTCCATGCGGGCTCGCCAGCGGGCAAGGCGGCCTCGCTGCCCGATTGCTCGCAGACGTTCTTCGGTGTTCAGTCGCTGGTCCTCGGGTGTCACGATGAGCAGTTCATCGCCGGCCTGGATCCGCTCCCGGCCATCTGGAAAGAAGGGCCGATCGTCGCGGATGATCAAGGACACCACGGTGTCCTTGGGAAGCCTAAGCTCACTTACTTCGACTCCGATGAGGCGCGACTTGACGGGGATGCGGACCTGCAGCAGATCGGCAGAGATCTTGTCGAGTGGCGCGACCTCTACCTCCACATCCTGAGTCGACTCGTCATCGAACAGCCCGAGCCGACGGGCGACGAACGGCAAGGTCGGCCCCTGCAGGCAGGTGAAGACGATGACAAAGACCAGCACAACATCGAAAAGGGTCTCTGCCCCCGGGACTTCCTGAGCGAGTGGAATCGTGGCCAGCACGATCGGTACGGCTCCGCGCAAGCCCGCCCAGGAAAGGAACACCTGATGCCGGGCCGGGATCTTGAACCACACCGCACACGCCACGACTGTGGCGGGGCGGGCGACCAAGGTCAGGAAAAGCCCTGCCGCAACCGCGATCACGGCGGCACGAGGCGTCACCCGGTCCGGGAATGCCAGGAGGCCGAGCATGACGAAGAGGCCGATCTGGGCGATCCAGCCAATACCCTCCACGAAGGAGCGGGTCGCCGCCCGGTGCGGCAACTGGGCATTCCCGAGGATCAGCGCGCACACGTACACAGCCGCAAACCCGCTGGCGTGGATGAGCGCGGCGATGCCGTAGGCGAAGACGGTCCATACCAGGATCGCGAGTGGATAAAGCCCAGAGGAAGGCAGCGCGACGCGACGCAGGATTTGCGCCCCTAGCCAGCCAAGACCGCCACCGATGGCCAGGCCGCCGAGCAGCTCGAGCACGATGAGGCCAATCAGGCCAGGAATGCCGAGCTCCATAGGCTGGCCGACGGCGAACGAGCTCGCCAGCATGACAAGCAGTACGGTCGGCGCATCATTAAGACCCGACTCAGCTTCCAACGCGCCCCGCAATGAGTGTGGGATGGGAACAGTGCGGAGCACGGAAAAGATTGCGGCAGCGTCTGTTGGGGATGTGACTGCGCCGAGCAGCATCGCAATCCAGATCGGCAATCCGAGAACGTAGTGCCCAAAAAGGGTCATCAAACCGACGCTGATTCCGACACCGACTGTGGCCAGCAACGCCGCCAAGATGGTCGAGGACCGGATGTCGCTCCACCTCGTGGTGAGGCCGCCCTCGGCGAGAATCACCACGAGGGCGGCAAAGCCGAGTGCCTGCGCCAGATCGGCATCGTCGAATGGAATCCCGATGCCGGACTCGCCCATCACCAGGCCGAGGCCGAGAAACAGCAGCAGGGACGGCAGACCAACCCGAGCGCCGATCCGCGCGGCGATGATGGCGGCGATCAAGACGACGGCACCCACCAAAAGGATGACGTCGATCTCAATCATGCGCACATCCTTCCGGATAGTTAGGCTCCGGAGGCCAGTTTCTTCGGCAGGACTAGGCGAAGTGATGCAAAGCGTCAGGAGTCACGACGCGAGCGGGCCCGTCGTTTGCCCTCGTGCATGGCCTGAACACGGGCGACCGGAATCGTGTGACCCTCGGCTACGAGATCGGCGTCCAGCTGCTGCGCTGGCGGCATGAGGTCGTTCCACGGATCGGCCCCGTCCAGCAGCTCGGCAGCGTTGTGGACCGTGAAATCCGCCGGAAGCACCTGGTCGACGTCCTCCCAAGCAACCGGGAACGAGACCGGTACGCCGGGCCGGATCCGTGGACTGTACGCGGCAACGACGGTGGCGCCACCAACGCGCGTCGAGTCGAGGAATACCTTGCCCTCCCGCTCCTCCTTGACGAAAGCCGTTGTACCCAGATCCGGATCGATCCGCTCTGCACGCGCGGCCACGGCACGGGTTGCTGCAGCCACGTCCTCCGGTGAGGATCCGACCGCGAGCGGCACGAATACATGCATGCCTTTGGCGCCACTCGTCTTGACCGCGCCAGCCATCCCCACCTCGTCCAGCGTCTGGCGGACCAGCTGCGCAGCATGGACGACTACTGCAAAATCCGCTCCCTCCGGCGGATCCAAATCGAGTACGAGATAGTCGGGGTGCTCCGGATGGGCGAGCTTGAAGAGCGTGACGTGGTACTCCACGGCCCGTTGGTTGGCGAACCACAGCAACGTACGGCGGTCGTTACACAAGGCGTAGGAGACTTCCCGCCGAGACGCCTCAGCCCAGATCGACGCTCTGGGGACCCAGTCCGGCGTGTACTTGGGAAGGTTCTTCTGCATGAACGGCGGCTGGCCTGGCCGGATTCGGATAACAGACAGCGGCCGATCGGTTAGGCAGGGAAGGATGCGAGCGTGTAAGGCGTCGAAGTAGTCGACCAGGTCCCGCTTTGTCGCGCCTGCCCCATCGAACAGCTCCTCATCCAAGTGGGTAAACGAGACGTCATCTGGCAGTTTGCCCCCGCCGCTCATGGATCAATCATCACCCCACATGCGCCCTGAGCCTGTCGAAGGGCGCGCTTCGACAAGCGCCGTCCTGAGCTTGTCGAAGGGCTCAGCGCTCATCCACCGCCTGATCCGGATAGTTCTCCGGGAAGTGGCACGCCACCTGATGCCGCGGCAGCAGCTCGACCAGCGGTGGCTCCTGGGTCCGGCAGATCTCCTGCGCCTTCCAGCATCGGGTGTGGAACCGGCACGCCGGCGGAGGCGAGATCGGGCTGGGCACATCACCGCTCAGCAAAATCCGTTCACGCTGCTCGCGGCGTCGGGTGTCCGGCACGGGCACAGCTGACATCAGCGCGACTGTGTAGGGATGCATGGGCGTGCCGTACAGTGCCTCCGCGTCGGCCAGCTCGACGATCTTGCCGAGATACATGACGGCCACCCGATCCGAGACGTAGCGCACCACCGACAGGTCGTGGGCGATGATCACGTACGTCAGGTCGAATTCTTCCTGCAAGTCCTCCAGCAGATTGAGGATCTGCGCCTGAATCGAGACGTCCAGGGCCGAGACCGGCTCGTCGGCAACGATGAGCCGGGGGCGCAGCGCGAGAGTTCGGGCAATGCCGATCCGCTGCCGCTGACCCCCGGAGAACTCGTGGGGATAGCGGTTGTAGTGCTCCGGGTTGAGCCCGACCTCAGCGAGCAGCTCCTGTACCGCTTTCTTGACTCCGCCCGGCGGCGATACGCCCTGGAGCCGGAACGGGGCGCCCACGATCTTCCCAACGGTGTGCCGTGGATTCAGCGATGAGTAGGGGTCTTGGAAGATCATTTGCATTTCGCGCCGCAACGGGCGCAACTGCGCATCCTTCAGATGGGTGATGTCGCGGCCCTCGAGCGTGATCTTCCCCGCTGTCGGCTCGAGGAGGCGGGTCAGCAGCCGGGCGGTCGTGCTCTTGCCGCACCCCGACTCACCCACGATGGAGAAGGTCTCCCCCCGCTTGACCGCGAAGTTCAGCCCGTCCACCGCCTGAACGGCCCCTACCTGCCTGCGCAGAATCCCTGCGCGGATCGGAAAGTGCTTGATCAGCCCTTCGACAATGATCAGGTCCGAGTCCTGCTCGGCGGCCTCCGCCGCAGGCTTTTGAGCGGGCGCGGTCACAGCTTCGGCACAATCTCTTGTTCCCAGATCTCCTCGCGGTCGGTCTGGGACAGATGGCAGGCCACGGTGTGGCCAGGCTCGACCGGAGCCAGTTCGGGACGCACTTCCTCGCTGCGACCTTCGTTTCGGGTGGCGTATTCACAGCGAGGGTGAAATGGGCAGCCGGGCGGCACATTGATCAGGCTGGGCGGCGTGCCCTGGATCGCGAGCAGCCGCTCGCTCCTTGTCGTGTCGAAGCGTGGCATCGACCCGAGCAGGCCCCAGGTGTAGGGGTGGGCGGGCCGGTTGAACAACTGGTCCGCGCTGCCATACTCCACCGCGCGGCCCGCGTACATCACCAGCACGTCGTCGGCGATCTCGGCAACGACGCCGAGGTCGTGGGTGATCAGCACGACGGCGGAATTGAATTCGGATTGCAGGTCGCGGATCAGGTCGAGGATCTGCGCCTGGACGGTCACGTCGAGAGCGGTGGTCGGTTCGTCGGCGATGAGCAAGTCGGGATCACACGACAGGGCCATGGCGATCATGGCCCGTTGCCGCATCCCGCCCGAGAACTGGTGAGGGTAGGCGTCGACGCGGTGGCTCGGCTCTGGGATTCCCACTCGGCCCAGCAGGTCGATGGCGTGCTTGCGCGCCACCTTCTTGTTCACCGGGTTATGGATTCGGTACGCCTCGATGATCTGGTGACCGACGGTGTAATAGGGGTTCATCGCCGAAAGCGGATCCTGAAAGATCATGGCCATCCGCTTTCCACGCAGGCCACGGACGTACTCCGGAGTCTTGCCCAGCAGCTCATCCCCCTCGAGGTAGATCTCACCGCTCAGCTGGGCGCCGGGCCGCTTCTGCTCTGAAGCCGGCCGGGTGTGGAGGCCCATGATCGCCAGGCTGGTGACGCTCTTGCCCGACCCGGACTCGCCCACAATGCCGAGGGTCCGGCCGCGGTCGAGGGCGAAGCTCAGCCCGTCTACCGACTTCACCAAGCCGTCATCGGTCGGGAAGTGCACGCGAAGATCGACGACTTCCAGGAACGGCTCCTGGTCGGCCTGCCCCGGATGCCGAGTGACCAGATCACGCAGCGCAGAGGTCGTCATTCGAGCCGCACCCGGGGGTCGATGACGCCGTAGAGGAGATCAACAATCAAGTTGGCGGTGATCACAAAGAAGCCGGCGACGAGTGTCACGCCGAGGACCTTCGGCAAGTCGTTATTGACGATGCCGTCGTAGGCGTACTTGCCCAGACCATTGAGCGAGAATGTCTTCTCAGTGAGCACCGCACCCCCGAGCAGCAGACCAACGTCCAGGCCGAAGATGGTGACGACGGGCGTGAGGGCCCCCCGCAGGGCGTGCTTGAGGATAACGGCCCGCTCAGGGAGTCCCTTGGCCCGGGCAGTGCGAATGTAGTCCTCACTCATGGTCTCCAGCATCCCCGCCCGGGTCAGCCGGGCGTACTGGGCGGCGAACAGGAATGAAAGGGTGATCCAGGGCAGCAGCAGTGAGTACGCCCATAGTGCTGGGTTCTCAGAGAACGGAACGAACTGGCCTCCGGGCGCGGTAATACCGAGCCGGTAGCTGAAAAATGCCAGGGCCACCAGCCCGGTGAAGAAGATCGGCAGCGATACCCCGGCCAGCGCAATACCCATCGCGCCCCGGTCGAACACCGTCCCGCGCCGCAGGGCAGAAATCACCCCAACGGTGACACCAGCGACCAGCCAGATGAGCGACGCCCCGACCACCAGTGAGAGTGTGACTGGCGCGCGATCAAGCAGTTCGGGCCACACCGGCTGCTTTGTGATGAAGGAGTATCCAAGACACGGAGCCGGACAATGCTCCACGCCGGCGCCATAGTCGTATTCCGCGCCGACGAATACCCCTTTGAGCCAGTTCCAGTACTGCACCGGTACCGGGTCGAAGAACCCGAGCCGTTCCGCAGTCAGGTGGACCGTCTCCGCGGTCGCGGCCCGCCCTACATAACGTGTCGCGAGCGTTTCCGGGGTCGCCCCGCCA
>CAVUEO010000016.1:0-188940 GCA_963740515.1 uncultured Actinomycetota bacterium | reverse complement strand
GGATCTGCTCACGGCCGCGAAGAAACACACCACCATGTGACGGCTGAGGTGTGTTCTACACGGAGCTTTGGGAGTTCGAGGGGTACGCCGGACGGAAAGTGCCGCTATCTGAGACATCGGAGGATTAGAAGCGATGTAGACGAGGCCAGCTAGCCGGCAAACGTTGTGTCGAATTTCTAGGTTTGGCTGGACTTCATTGAACAAATAACTGCAGGTCGATACTTAGGCGATGGCGGAGGAGATCTTGCAGCGTCGCGGCGACCGCGTGCTGGTCCGTACCGGCGACGTCGTCCGGCATCCGCTGCATCCTTGGAGTGACGCCATCCGGATGCTGTTGCGCCATTTGCAGGCAGTCGGGTTCCCGTACAGCCCGCGCCTCGTCGGCCACGAGGATGGGGCCGACCTCTTGAGCTTCATCCCCGGAGCGTCGGGCTCCGACGGCTGGGCGCCCGTAGTTGAAGACGAAGGTCTCGCGGCGTGCGCGCAGCTGCTTCACGCCTACCACCAGGCGGTAGCGGAGTGGCGCCCTGAGGTCGATCCGACGTGGTTCGACGGCTCAGTCGGCACCGGAGGCTCGGGCCAGCTGGTCTGTCACGGCGACTTCGGGCCGTGGAACATTGTCTGGAACGGCACCACGCCAGTGGGTCTGCTCGACTTCGAGTACGCCCGGCCAGGCGATCCGCTCGATGATGTTGCGTACGCATTGGAGTACGTCGTCCCGTTCCGCGACGATGCCACCTGCTTGCGCTGGCACCGGTTCACCAAGCCGCCGGACCGGCAGCGACGCCTCAAGCTATTCGCCGAGGCATACGGCCTGGCGTCGGTGGACGGTCTGGTCGATCAGGTGATCACGGGTCAACGTGGGCAGGTAGAGCTTGTTCGGCGCCTAGCCGACCGCGGAGACCGACGGCAGGTTGACTTGGTCGCCCGCGGGTACCTCCTCGAACTGCAGGGCCGGGTCCAATGGTCAGTGGCGCACCGTCACTTGATGGAGTGACCCACGATCCGTCACCCAACCCCGATCAGGGTCACGCCAACCAGACAAGCGAGCAGTGTCTCGGTTTCCGTAAGGGACCCCGACCGCCTTGCGGGACGCCTTGTGACCCACCAGATGCCCCGCCCCGGCGTCTGGGATGAATCTGATCGCGCCCGTGGGGGGCGCGGCTAGATACCGATATCGCCCGCCCCGCTGTGACCCGGGTCAGCCGTGTCCCGACCAGCGACCTGGAGGATCGCCATGCCTAATGCTTTGCTCACCGGAGTCGGCCGCCGCCGCGGCATTGCCGCCGGTATCGCCGCTGAGCTCGCCGAGAACGGCTGGGATCTCGCACTGTCCTACTGGCACCCCTACGACCAACGTGTCAGGCAGGGTGGGGAACGGGACGATCCTGAGCGACTCGCCGACGAACTCCGCGGCCAGAATCGACGGATCGTGCTGGTGCCCGGCGACCTGGAAGATCCCGTCGTACCAGTCGAGGTGGTGAACAGCGCAGCCGACCAGCTGGGCGGGCTGGACGGGTTGGTGATGTCGCATGCGGAGTCGGTGGACTCGGGCATTCTCGACACCGCGGTGGAGAGCTTCGATCGCCACTACGCGGTCAACGTCAGGGCCACCTGGCTGCTTATCGCCGCGTTCGCAAAGCAACTGCCGGCGACCGGTGGATCGGTTGTCGCGCTGACCAGTGACCACACCGTCGGGAATCTTCCCTACGGCGTCACCAAGGGAGGCCTTGATCGGCTGGTGCTCGCATCGGCCGATCAAGTGCAGGGAGTGCATGCGGCGCCACCTCGATTCAGCCCGGGAGCCCCTCAGTTTGCCCCTCACGCCTCGGACCGCGACCGACGCAATCGGAGGTGCCATTCTCAGCTTTGGGAAGCCGGTGAACACCCTAGTCAGGTCGCTGCGCGGTGGTGCAGTAGTTTTTCGAGGATCAGCAGCCGGGTGGGGCAGGGCCAACTCGTTTTCCAAGCCGTCGGATCCAGTCCGGCCCTGTTTTTAGAGGCTCAGAATCGTAACCAACCTGGATGCGCGGCTGGTGCGCTGCCTCACCTCGAGGAGTATTGACGTGGGATCACGGCGCCTCCGACGGTGCGTCGGGGGCCTCATGATCGGTTCGCGCGATCGAGAGCAGCCGTAAGCCGAGGGCGACCCGGCATGGGAAGAGCACTGCGACGATCATGATTCTTTGGTGCAGGCCTGCCCAGTCGTGAAGCGGCGCGGCGTCCGGACGTACGAACACCATCCCCACCACGGCGAGCGCGAGCAAGACAAGACCCGAGCCGAGCGTGTACGTGGCCAGGCCCCGCCAGGACGGATCGTGCCGCATACGCCGTGACAGGACGATCAGGGCCGCAGGGCTTCCCAGGAAGAAGATCATTCCACCGACGATGTGGCCGACCGGTGCGTAGGCAATGCCGGCAGCGTCTTCGCGCCACGGAACCGCGGCACTCACCAGGGCACCCAGGCCGGTGAGGAAGAGCAGCGCAGGTCCGGCCCACCCGCCTCGCACTGGACGCATCCCCCGATGCAGTCCAATGGCATGCGCCATTGTTAACAGCCCAAATACCAGGAAGTTCAGCCGCTGGACCCACCCGTTCGGGCCGGCTTCCAGTGCGCTCACGGGTTCGCCTACAGGATTGAACTCGCCGCGCAGTAGCGCCTCCTGTGCCAAGAACACCACAGTGAAGAGGATCGGGCCGACGATGCCAGCCCAGGCCAAAGCAGCTAATGGCGACCTGCGGCGGGTGGCGGCGGACGCGACGGTTCCTCGCGTCTCAGGTTCAACTGCCATGACGGCCTTTAGGGGTTCGGCAGCCGCTCGATTGCGGTGCGTCTGATCTCGACCCTAGGAAAGTTGGCCCCTATCCGGTATTGGGAGTTCTCCCCAGGACGTGAGGCCGTGCTGCATGGCGAACAGCGCGGCGCCGGCCCGGCTCGAGACGCCGATCTTGGCGTAAGCGTTCTGCAGGTGACGGTCCGCGGTCTTGGCCGAGATCCCCAATCGATGGCCGACCTGCTTCGTCTGCAGCCCCTTCGCCACCATTGAGATGACCTGCGCCTCCCGATCGGTAAGCCCGGCTGGGCGAGCCATCCTCGGCACTGGGGCGCCCGTAGCCTCCAACACGGCGGCCACGGCGACTGGGTCGATCCGGCCGATACTTGCAGACTCACCCAGAGCCCGAGCGGCCTCCTCTGCAGACCTAGCTGCCCGGTGAGGGCGCGGCTCGATCATGGTGCGGTAGGCATCAGCTACCGCCAGCAACCTCGCCGGCATCGGCAGGCTGGGTGCGGTCACTCCTCGGTGATAGCCGCTCCCATCGAGTCTCTCGTGATGAGTTCCGGCGATCGAGCCCAGCTTGGCCAAAGCTGCGGAGCGCGAGAGCACCCTCTCGGTGTGATACGCATGCAGCCGGACGTGCTCCCACTCGTCGGCGGTTAGAGCCGTCGGCTTGTTCCAGACCGACGTAGCGACAGCTACCCGGCCGAGGTCGTGGACCATGGCCGCACGTCGAACCGCGACCACGTCGCGGGAGGGCAGGTCGAGCCGCGCGGCAGCGTCGCCAGCCAGCTGCGCGACCGCTGCGGAATGCCCGATGAAGTACGACGAGATGAGATCGGCGAAGTCGCCCATTGCTGCGAGCGCGCGGTCGACACCGTCTCCCCGGAGCATCAGCATTTCAGCTGGTTCGTGCGCAAGCATCTCCGCCCACACTGAGCCTGACTCATCAAAGCCCAAGATGTCTGGCATGCCCTCCGCCAGAGCCATCACAACGTCAGGGTCGAACGCCTTGCCCGAGCGGTCTCGCATCACTCGCAGGACATAGTCGGTGTCGCCAAGCAGGCGCTGGAACGTGGCATCGCGGGCGACGTGTACGACCCGGACTGCAACCGGCAGCTGCTCACCCCCGAATCCGCGCGGAGTACCCTTACCGTCCCACCGCGCGGTGAAACCGCGGACGAGGTCGTGCACGTCCCGCGGCATTCCAAGCCTGTCGCAGAGCATCTCGGCGACCTCGCACATGGCCACGATGTGCCTCTGATGGCCGCGGGCTGCCTCCGGGAGCCGGACAGCGCCCTGCACTGCCCGAACTACAGGAGGGCTATCAGGGTCGGCCAACGCCTTCATGATCCCCGCTAACGTCTCCGTCGGCGACCCGAATATGACCGGGTTGAAGTACTTCAGCAAAGCTCCATCGGCGAACAATGCCGACGAGATCTCCGCATCTGTGGTGCAACCCGCCCACATCAAGAGACAGCCGTAGTACGCCTGAGTTGCCGCCGCGCGATCCAGGCCCATCCGCTCAACCAGACGCATCGCGACCAAGGTGCTCTGCAACCCATGCTCGAATGGCAGCCCAAGCGCAAGGTCGGTGGCGAGGCAGAATGACCCGATCACCTCAGCCGCGCGGACCTCATCTGGTTCCGGCGGCACGTCGACCACGGCGCCGACGCTACTCCCCCGAGCAGGTCTGGGCGACTACGGAGAGGTGCGGACTCGTGTGATTGCCCTGCCGCCAGCGAACTGCCTGGCGGAAGCGACGTCGGGAAGCAGTCACGCGTTCGAATGATACGTATCTCCCCGCCCGCCGGTGACGGACAGAAACTGGCTCGGACAAAGTCCGGCGAACATGTGCGACTACGACAGTTGACGCGTTGGCAACTCGACCTGACCCAGCGAATGGTGACTAGAGGCGGCTGATCGAGGTCCGTTAGCCCTGGATGCCCCCCGGTCACATTGGGATGATCATGCGTCCTTCAAGATCAAATACGCCTTGGCTAGCACCTTCGTCCGTGGAGCTTAGGGGACTTGCCCTCGTTGGGCCAGCTGCCCATCTCGCCATAGACCTTAGTGGCGACGACTGTCAGCTCCCGCCGGCCGCCCGCTGGCGAACCAGCTGCCGATTATGGTTTCCGTCTCGCCTGGCTCGCCGCCGTAACGGTCGGCGGTGTCGAAGAAGTTGATCCCTCCTCGTGGGCAATGTCCACGTGAGATGGCCTGCCGAGTGATCTGACGTCAGCGTGGATCGAATCTCGTGAGCCAGGTGAGCTGTGACTCGCCCTCTTCAATGAGGCTGCTGAGCTGCTGGTTGAAGATGACACCGTACTCAGCACTGATGTGGGCTTCGAAACTGGCCTCATCCAGATATTGCTCGAAAACGAAGAACTTGCGCGGGTTGTCGCGTTCCCGGTAGACGGTGAACTCAGCGTTACCGGGCTCGCGTCGCACCTTCTCGGCCAGGCCGGAGATGAGCGTCTCAACCTGAGACTCCGAGCCCGGTTTGGCGGTGAACTCGGCGTACAAAATCACGGGCATGCTCGACTCCTATCATGCTCGACCGTTCCTCACCATGCGCCTTGCCGGGGAGACTGCTCGCCGACATCGGCGAACCGACCCTTGCCTCCATGGCTGTGGCATCAGATGGGAGGTGACAGTGCAGGCGGATTGCAGACTCGAGCTGGCGTTGCTGGCCGCGTAGCGGCTCACCACCGGGATGCAACGACCACTAGATTGTGCGCATGGCTCGCTTCGTGGTGTGTGGAGAGACTCTGATTGATCTGGTCCGTTCCGATACGGCCAGCAGGGACTCCTTCAGCTCGACGTGGCTGGCATTGTCGGCCGGCGGACCGATGAATTCCGCGGTCGCCCTCGGCAAGCTTGGGTGCGACACGCATTTCCTGGGTCGGATCTCAAGAGACGCTTTCGGTCGTCAGCTGCGCCAGCACATCCTCGAAGCGAACGTCAAGCTCGATCTTGCCGCCGAGTCCTCACAGGCCACCTCGATCGCGGTCGTGAGTCTGGATGAAGAGGGTGTGGCGAGCTACACATTCCACTTCAACGACACAGCCAACTTCGGCTGGCAGATTGACGATCTGCCTGAGCTGCACAGCGACGACTGGCTGCACATTGCGTCGTTGTCCTGCATCGTGAGTCCGGGTGCGGAGGTGCTGCTCGATTGGATGCGCGACGTCAGGTCGGGGGTCTCCTACGACATCAACGTGCGACCGACCGTGATCACCGATCCCGATGTGTACTGGAGCAAGGTGCAGCCCTGGCTCCGTGTGGTCGGTCGACGTCAGGGGATCGTCAAGGCAAGCGACGAGGACATCAAATTCCTCGCCAAGGCGGCCGGCAGCGGCTCCGCCCAGAGCGGTAGCGATCCGGTGGTGCTCGCTGGCCATTGGGTTGAGCAGTACGGGCTGGGGCTTGCGGTCATCACACTCGGGCCAGGCGGTGGAGCGGCCGTCGAGCCAGGCGGAAACATCACACGCGTCCCGGGCTTCCCCACCAAGGTGGTCGACACGGTCGGCGCCGGCGACACCTTCATGGCGGGCTTCCTCGATGGCTGGGTGAAGCTCCAGGTCGGCCTGGAAGCCTCATTGGAACGCGGCGCGGCGGCCGCCTCAATCGTCTGCTCCCGGCGTGGACCGCAGCCGCCGACATCGGCCGAGGTGGACGATCTGATCGCCGAGAAAGCCTAGATTCCTGCGGATTCCCCTCCGGACGTCAACCCTGCGGCTTCGCTCCCGGGCATCGGCCTCACGTTCGCTTCCCAGAATAGTGGCGCAAACGACAGTTCTGGCCGGGCGATTCAACCGGTCATGGCAACAGCGGAGGCCGAAGCTTCCAGCGCATGACCCACCGGGAAGGTCCGTGCGCACCGTCTCAGTGGCCGGCCATCGAGATCTTCGGCTCTTCTTCCGGCTCCCCCGGTATGTCGGCGAACCGGTCCTTCGACCTGAGGTCATAGATTGCGTAGACCAATACGCCCAGGAAGCAGACTGCGGCCACGACGAAGGCCGGCGCGATACCGAACCGGTCGGCCAGCAGGCCCTGGATCGGCGGCATGATGGCGCCGCCTACTATCGCCATGACCAGGCCGGCGGCTGCGAATTTGGTGTCCACCCCGAGACCGTGCAGCGCCACCCCGTAGATCGTGGGGAACATCAGCGACAGGCAGGCGGACACCCCGACGAGCGCCCACGCCCCGGACAGGCCGGGGAAGAACGCGGCGTAGAGACAGAGCAGAATGGCGATGCTGGCCATGATCGCAAGCAGCTTCGTGGCCCTGAAGTAGCCCATCAGCCAGGTCATGACGAACCGGGAGATGAAGAAGAGGATCAGGCTGACCTGCAGAAAATAGGCACCCCGGACCGCGGTGCCACCGGGGACCACCTCTGCGACATAGAGCACGATGTAGGTCCAGGTGCAGACCTGGGCTCCGACGTTGAAGAATTGGGCGAGGACCCCGTAGCGCCAGTGGTGGTTGTGGTGCAGCCGGCGGACGGTCCCGCCGAAGTGCATGTGGTGGCTGTCCGAGGCGACCTCCTCGTGGCTTCTGGGAACCTTCTTTATGAAGAGGCCAATCCAGATGATGACCAGCGCGACCGCCAGGCCCAGGTAGGGGTTCATGATTGCGTTGAGCTCGCCGGTCTGGATCGTGACCAGCTGGTCGTGCGGCATTGTGGCCCGCTGTTCAGGCGTGGCCGGGTTCATCTTCGGCAAGACGAGGACGGCGGCCAGCAGGACACCGAGGTTGGTTCCGAGCGGGTTGAACGACTGCGCCAGGTTGAGCCGCCTGGTCGCAGTACCCTCCGGACCCATCGCGATGGCGAACGGGTTGGCGGAGGTCTCCAGAACGGAGAGACCGGCGGCCAGGATGAACAGAGCAATGAGGAAGAAGCCGAAGGTCAGCGACTTGGCCGCGGGGTAGAACCCGAACGCCCCGATCGCGGCGAGGCCGAGGCCGGTCAGGACGCCCACCTTGTAGCCGAACCGCTCGTTGAGGAACGCGGTGGGCAGAGCTAGGCAGAAGTAGGCCCCGAAGTAGGCAAACTGGACCAGCGACGCCTCGAAGGTGCTCATCGTGAAGATGCCCTTGAAGGCGGTGACCAGCGGGGCGGTCAGGTCCTGGGCCAGCCCCCACACGATGAAGCAGCTGGTCAACAACCAGAACGGAACGATCATGTCTTTGTCGATCAGCGGCAGCTTCTTCAACGTCATCCGAAACCATCTCCTTCGGTGGAGAGCGGGGCTTCCCCGACAAAGCCAGCCTCCATCCGGGTCGGCCAGGCCGACACGCAGCCGGATAAGCTCCGTCAGATTCACAACGCTGCCGACGGATGCAACTGTGCTCACCAGAGTCGTGTTGATGTGATCAAAATTATTCCGGTGTGAACCGAAGCCTACGGGCGCGGACCGCCTTTGGGAATATTGTGGCTCGAACTCGTACGGGTGGGCTACCGGACGATGGTCGCCGCAACAGCCAGCCCGCCGTCGGGACACAGCTAGTCGCACGTCAGGTCAGATAGCCAATGCGCCCAGACGATGTCCGCCACGGCCGCGCTGCCAACGAGCACACGTGCTCCGGCAGCCGCCGTGTCACTGATCATCTCCTGCACCTGGGGCTAGGCGTGACCTACCCTCGGCAAGGTGGTGACCTGCCCTGTCTCTGGTCCGCTGATGCCCACCTGAGAAAGTGTGAGTCAGGGCTGACGCGGCGCGGTCCCCGCGGAAGGAGGTCGCGAGGTGTCGTGGGTTGACCACGTGATCTGGTGGCAGGTCTACCCCCTCGGCTTTCTGGGAGCCGAGAAGGAGCTGGGCCCGTTACGGGGCGAGGTGAACCGGTTGCCGAGGCTGCAGGGGTGGCTCGATCATCTGATTTCCTGGGGCGGCAACGGCCTGCTGCTCGGCCCGATCTTCACCTCCAGCAGCCACGGCTACGACACGGTCGACTACTTCCAGATCGATCCGCGGTTGGGTGATGACGCCGACTTCGACGCCCTGGTCGCGGCCTGTCGGGCCCGGGGTGTGCGGCTGCTGCTCGACGGCGTCTTCAACCATGTGGGCCGGGACTTCCCGCCGGTCGCTCAAGCGCTGGCCGAAGGTCCAGGATCGGGCGCCGAGGATTGGGTGTCCCACCTCTACGACACCGACGGTGTGATCACTGCCGACTATTTCGAGGGCCACGACAACCTCATCACCCTCAATCACAGCTCCACACGGGTGCAGGAGTATGTGCGCGAGGTGATGTTGCACTGGCTGCGCCGCGGCATCGACGGTTGGCGGCTGGACGCCGCATACGCGGTACCGGCGAGCTTCTGGGCCGCGGTGCTGCCGGCGGTCCGCGACGAGTTCCCCGACGCCTGGTTTGTCGGTGAGATGATTCACGGCGACTACGTCGACTACGTGAAGACCTCTGGCCTGGACTCGGTGACTGAGTATGAGCTGTGGTGGGCCATCTGGTCCTCCATCGACACCATCAACCTGCACGAGCTGCAGTGGACGCTGGGCCGCCACGCCAAGTTCGTGGAGCACTTCCTCCCGCTGACGTTCTTGAGCAACCACGACGTGACCCGGGTGGCCAGCCAGATCGGCGACCCGCGGCACTGGTCGCACGCGGTGGCGCTGCTCGGCTTCCTGCCAGGGATACCGTGCGTCTACTACGGCGACGAGTTCGGCCTGGAGGCAGTCAAAGAGAACCGCCCCAGCGGCGACGACGCCGTACGGCCGGAGATGCCAACGGAACGTTGGCTGTTCACGCACACGCACCCCGAAGTGGAGCAGGCATATCGGCGGGTGATCGGGCTGCGCCGCCGCAACCCCTGGCTGGTCGACGCGATGATCGAGACCGAACAAGTTGACAACGCCCACCTCGTCATCCGAGCGCGGGCCCGACACGGCGAGCAGTCCCTGGCGCTAGCCCTCAACCTCACGGGTAAACCGTTCGCGATCACTGGCAGCGCAGAGGTGCTGGAGGCCGAGCCTGACGTCGCAGACCGAGCCGTGGCTCCACACGGCTGGGCGGTGGTCGCGGACTAAGCCGAAATGAGTCCCGCGAGTCAAGGTTGACTGAGGCGCGGGGAGGCTGTTTGATCTAACGGCGCTGGCGACCGATGCTTGGCGTCGCGCCGAGATTCCTTCCGGTGACGGCCACGGCAGCGCCCGATCCGTGGCCCGATCCAGTCGATCGTCTCCAACGGCGGCGAGGTCGACGGCGCCAGGTTGTTGTCACCGAGGACGATCGAGTTGATCTTCGATCAGCAGTCCGAGGGTGTCGACCTCGAGGCTGGCTACCGGCCCGGTTCGTTGTGTGCCGACGCCTAGCGGGCAGCCACGCTGCGGCCGCCTGCGGTGGCCGGCAGCGGGATGGAGGCTCGCTGGCTGCTGGCGGCGATGTCGGGCTTGCGCTGCTTGGGTTGTCGCGGCAAGACGTCAATCTCGACCGAGGGACGGCCCGGATTCGCCACGCCCTTCAGTACTAGCCAGGGACTGGGCTGGCGGCGCACGTGAGCTCAAGATGCCCCTCAGTCGCATAGGACAATCATGCGTCTCTCAAGATCAAATATGCACTGACTAGCACTTTCGCCGTGGAGCTTAGGGGACTCGAACCCCTGACCTCTTCCATGCCATGGAAGCGCGCTACCAACTGCGCCAAAGCCCCTTGAGCGTGGACTTGCAACCCGTCCACAACCTGACCGATCCTACATCGAAGCCTGTGGCGGGCTAATCGAATGACTCACGCAGGCCTGACGTTGAGGCGCCCTTAGATCCGCCTCAGACTGCCCTCGTCGGTTGAGAAACAGCTGTCTGAGATCGATCATTCCGACGGTCCGAGTGGCCCATGAAGGGTAACCATGGGCCAGCCAACACCGACCGCCGCGAGATCGACTCAATAGAAGAAGATCGGCAGCCAGCCCGGATTATGGGCATGGAGGAGTATGGCCCAGAGCACACAGTCGAAGATCAAGTGCACGCTGACCACGTAGGGAAGCGACCGGGTGCGGTTGAAGATGTAGCCCTGGATCAGGGCAAACGGCGTTGTCAGGAACGGCCCCCAGCTCTGATAACCCAGCTCCCACAGGAAAGACACGAAGATGATCGCCTGCAAGATGTTCGCTTGCCACATTCGGAAGTGTCGTCGTAGGAGCGCGAACGCCGTGCAGATAAAGAACAGTTCATCCCACAGGCCGACAGCATTCACGCAGATGAAGAGCCTGATGATCTCGGTCGGCTCGCTCACCGCCGGCCAGTTGAGGTAGGTACCGGAACGGATGAAGTAGAACGGCATGATCACCCAGGCAAGCCCCACCACAATTGCCAGGTACCACTTCTCGGCGGTTGTCCATTTCCGGCCCGTGTTGATCGGGAACCGCACGATGTGGCGCTTGAAGACGAATCGGTCGACCACGTACGGGACGACGACAGCGAGCAGCAGCACGCTCCCCATCAGCATGATGTTGCTGTAGCTGATGTCAGCCTCCAGCGAAATCGTCCCGATGATGCCCAAGCTGAAACCGATGAGCAGCAAGCTCTTGCCAAGGTCACGATCGACGATGAATCCCAAGACCACACTGACCGTCAGCACTGCATAGCCCGACGGCTCGTGTTGCAGCCCGAAGAGCAGAAAGCCCGCGAGCGACACGCCGAAGGCTGGCAGCAGCGCCCAGGAGAACGTCGGCGGCGCCTCGACTGCGGTGTCCACCGGTGCCGTTGCCATCCGACCAGCATGCCATCGGCGCTGTCGCCCAGCGAGTCAGCGCCAGCGAGCCGGTGCGTTTCAGCTGATGTCGAGATTGCCCTCAGCGGTCAAGTTGTAGCCCTCGATCCGCCAGTAGGCACCGGAGCGGTGCCGGTCGAGGCTCACCCAGGCGCAGTTCGAAAGGCCGCCGAACAGTCGCCAGTTTTCAAAAGGCAGGCCCACGAACCGGCAGGTGCCCACTCGGCCGGAAAGCCCGTGTGTGACGACTACGACGGTGGAATGATCTTCAGCGGCCTCGGCGATCTCGGTCAGGACCTCCAGCATCCGCTCCGCGACCTCGGTCGGACTCTCCCCCGTTGGCGAGCGGCGTACGTCCTCACCCGCCCAGAGGCGGCGCGCCAACCCGGGGTCGGCCGCTCTTACCTCCGCGCCGACCAAGCCCTCCCATGAGCCGACGTGAATCTCGCGCAGGCGCTTGTCGGTGATGATCTCCAACCCGGTGCGCTCGGCGAGTACTGCCGCCGTTTGATAGCACCGTGATAAGTCGCTGGAGTACAGGCCGCTTGGGCGATAGGCGGCAAGCACCTCCGCGGCACGGACCGCTTGGCCCTGCCCGACCCCGTCGAGCGGGATGTCGGCCTGACCCTGGAAGCGGTCAACCACGTTCCACTCGGTGCGACCGTGACGCCAGAGGATGATCCGCGCCGCCGTCATCGCCGCACGTCTACTCGAAGTTCGATCTCCGGGCAGTCGCGCCACAACCGCTCCAGCGCGTAGAAGCGACGCTCATCGGTGTGCTGCACATGCACAACGATGTCGAGGTAATCGAGCAGTACCCAGCGCTGCTCGCGATACCCCTCGCGGCGTACCGGCTTCGCATCATGTCCGCGGAGCGACTCCTCGATCCCGTCGACAACCGCGCCGACCTGGCGCTCGTTGGACGCGGTGATGACCAGGAAAACGTCAGTAATGGCCAGTTGCTCGGAAACGTCGTAGGCGACCAGATCGGTGCCAAGCTTGTCGACAGCCGCATTCGCGGCCGCGCGGGTCAATTCCAGTGCGCGTTCAGTGGCGGTCAAGATCTCTCAATCTGTCGGCGGTCTTCGGTTATGCCGTCCGGGCAACGCGCAACCAAGGGTAGCCCTTTCGAGTTGATTGACGGCCCCCAGCTTCATGAGATGTCGCGAGCCGCTCGTCTTGACAGCCGCTCAACAGTTCGATTATAATCGAATGTAAGTTCGATATTGATTCTAGCTCGGGGGTGCTGCGTGGCTGGCGTGTACGGCCCGTCTCGGTTGCGTGACGACGCTGCCGAGACGGGTTTCGACTGGAGCCCGGTGAGTTGTGACGACTACGCCGAACGAGACCCACTCACGGGAGTAGCCCTCACAGAAGAACAGGAGCTGTACGGGGATCCGTGGACCGAACTCATGGCCACGATGAGTCCTGAAGAGCTCGGCGACTGGCTGGGCAATCTGGGCGTACCGACCAACACTGGGACTTCAAGCGGTGATACACCTCGTACGCCGCAGGGTTCCTTGGCTGAAGACTCCGACGAGGACGCATGGGCAGGCGTACGGCGAGTCGCTCCTCGGCCCCTTCCAGGCGTGACTGGCGTGGTCGGTCCGGCGCTCGCTGGTGCACTGCAGCATCTGGACATGTCGGTGCTGTCGCCAGCCCAATTGGTTGAGGCAATGACAGGCGCAGAGCGTCTCTCCCGTTGGGCTCAAGGCGTGCAACTGGCAGCAGTAAAGGCCTTTGCCGACTATGCGGTGATCACCGACGAGGATGACCGCGACCAGCCACTCGAAGGATTTCCTGGCGGAGCCCACACAGTCGAGACCGGCTTCGGTACCCAGCGTGAGATCGAGGCGTTCTGCGCCGACGGGATTGGTGCTGCGCTTGGGACATCATTCACGGCTGGTCAGCAGTTGATCGACGCGGCATATTTCGCAGCAGACGTCCCGCGGGCAGCGGCCATGCTTGCAGCAGGCGCGATTGACGTTCCTCGGCTAAAGGTGATGGCTCGCGAGCTGGCTCCGGTCGGCTACCAGGCGGCCGATGATCAGCAGTTCGTCGATCAGATGGTGCAGGAATTAGCCGAACTCACCCCGAGAAAGCTCGAATCGAGACTTCGGACGGCAGTCATGGCACGGATTCCCAATGGCGACTCCGAGACCCACCGCCGCGAAGTAAAGAACCGGAGTATCTGGATCAACCGCAAGCAGGCGGGTATGGCCTCGCTCTGTGCCTATCTCACCGCTGACGAGGCACAGCTCGCATACCAAGCTCTCAATGCGCACGCGTGGCGCATTCACGACGATTCCCTCAAGGCTGCAGTGGGCTGCGAGACCGCGGACGGTAAGTCGTTCGACAACTTTCGGGCCGATGCGCTGATGCAGGTGATGCGCGATCTGCAAATGGACCTCCTCACGCGTAAGTCCTCCGGAGCGGGGTCAACCTGCTGCAGTGTGAGCGTTGGTCGCGCCAGCAGTGCCGCAGAAGATGCCGGGCCAGGCCCAACGTCTCGTGGCGGGCGCATGATGGACCCGGCTCGGGTGATGCTGCACCTCTATATGCAGGCATCCACCCTCGCTGGACTGGACAATCAACCCGCCACCCTGCTGGGTTATGGTCCCATCGAGGCTGACCAGGCTCGGCGGCTCGCCGAAGGTGCCGCACTGACTCGAATCCTGACCGATCCCTTCAGCGGCGAGATCAAGGCCGTTGATCTTGCCTCCTACCGGGTGCCGAAGGTACTTCGGATGGCAGTTCAGGCACGAGATCGCAGCTGCGTATTCCCCGCCTGTGATGTGCCCGCTTTCGACACTCAGATCGACCACGTCGATCCGCATCCCTTTGCCCGTCGGCTCGAGAAGGCGCTTGCGACTGGTCGGACCACATTCAGCAACCTGCAGAGCCTGTGCCTACGGCATCACTACCTGAAAACCCACGGCGGCTGGATGATCCAGTCGACCAGCGGTGCACGACTGGAATGGATCAGCCCCACGGGACACAGCTACCGGCGCAATGCCGGATGGGGTCCGCCACCCGACTTCTGGCGGGACCATGATCGGCAGGTGGCGGTCGATCAGCCGCTGCCTCCGCCGAAGCCGCAGTCGCCGGATACCGCGACGTGCCCGTTCTGAGCTAGCTGGGGGCGGCCCTTGCGCGCGGGCTTCGGTAGGCGGCAAGAAATACGTCCACGCCCGCGTCAGCCAGCGCATGCAGCTCGCGACGCGTGCGGCGACGGCCGACACCACGAAACATCGCGGTATCGAGCGGCTCACCGATGATCAGGAACGCGAACTGGGCCGCGGCAACCCGCGGATCCTTGATCACCAATTCCCCTCGCTCGGCCAGCCGGGCGAATGCGTTGCTCAAAGCATCGATGGTGCGGCGTTGCCCCGTCTCGTGATACATGTGCGCGAGGTCTGGAAAGCGTCCCGCCTCGCGCAGAACCAGCTGGCGGCGACGCAACAACATCGGACTCATCACCGCCTCGATATAGCTCCGCGCCAGCGCGTGGAGCGCCGTTGACACATCGATGGCCTCCGCAGTCGCTGCCACCTTCGCCTGAAACGCGCCGCCGACGGGACCGACGCTGCCGAGCGCAACCTCTCGAAACAGCGTCTCCTTGTCACCGAAGTGCTTGTAGACGGTCTGCTTCGATACCGCAGCCGCCGAGGCGATGTCCTCCATCGAGGTGCCGGCGTACTCCCGCGTCAGGAACAGCTCCGTGGCAGCGTCGAGAATCGCACTGCGCTTGCGAGAACTTCGACCCGACATCTGTGAAGCCATCAAAAGATTCTAGGGAGCGGGCGATGATTCTCACAGTACTAGACGGTCTAGTTCTAGTAGGAAAAATCCACGATCGAAAGGACTCCCCATCATGTCGTCTCAGAATCTCCAGCAGCAGCAGGTGAGCACTTCGCCGCAGCTGCGGATAGCCCTCATCGCCGGCACGATCGCCGGACCCCTCTACGTCGGCATTGGCACTCTCGAGGCAGTGTTGCGTGACGGCTTCGACATCCGCATCCACTCGCTCAGCCTGCTGGCCAACGGCGCGGGCGGCTGGATCCACTCGGCGATGATGGTTGTCACCGGCCTGCTCACCATCATCGGCGCGATCGGGGTAAGCACCGTCCAGCAACGAGCCGGACGACGCTCGTACGCCATGATCACAGGCCTGGTGGTCTACGGACTCGGCGTTGCGACGGCCGGCCTACTCCGCGCCGATCCTGCTGAGGGATTTCCGATCGGTACTCCGCCCGGCCCTCCAATGGTGATTACCGCTAGCGGCATCGGACACCTGGTAGCAGGCGGCATCGGCTTTCTTGGGTTGATCGTGGCATGTCTCGCCGGCGCCCGCAGGTCAGCACGGGCTGGCGATCGTACTTGGACCGTCTGCTCGGCGGTCATCGGCGTCTACTATCTCGTCGCCTTCGCTGGTATCGCGTCGGGAGCGGGCAATCCCGTGATCAACATCGCCTTCACAGTGGCGGTGGTGCTCGGGTGGGGATGGCTCACAGCGCTCTGCATCCGGGCGCTCATGGGAAGGGTCTGTTGAGCACCTTGGCGCTCGATACCAGGTCCCGCAACCGCTCTCGGCGAGTTGACATGGACATGATCAACTTCACCCCGACCGGTGATCCCCCTTTACAGTTAACTATGGACGCCAGCGATCCCCGGCTGGCGGCGCTCCAAGGGGTCCGGGCCTACACGGCGTACGTGCCTCGACTATTGCCCGCGTGGGCCGCCGCTGATCAGGGGCCTTCCCACCGAGTCGTCGATGGAAGCCTGCTGCTGTTCGACATCACTGGCTTCACTCCGCTCACCGAAAGGCTGGCCCGTCGAGGCCGGGAAGGCGCCGAAGAGCTGAGCAACCTCCTTGACGACGTGTTCGGGCGACTGCTGACCGACGCCGAGGACGAAGGGGGCGACTTACTCAAGTGGGGCGGTGACGCCCTCCTACTCTTCTTCGACGGCCCAGACCACGGCTGTCGCGCCGCCCGGGCAGCGCTGCGCATGCAGCGGGCTCTTGCCCAGATCGGACGCGCCACCACCTCTATCGGCCGGGTGAAGCTGCGTGCATCTGCTGGTGTCGAATCTGGGCCGGTGCATCTCGTACTCGCCGGAAATCCCGCCACGCACCGCGAGTTAGTTGTGCTCGGACCAACCGTTACGGGCGTCACAATGCTCGAGCACGCCGCAGGCACCGGTGAGGTGCTGCTCGGGGACGCTACTGCTGCTGGCCTCGGGACTGAGCTCGTACGCCCACGCGAGGGCTCCGGTCACCTGCTAGCCGGCGTCCCGACACCACCTCCGAGCCCCCCGCGGCAGCCGGAACCTGAGCCGCTGCCGGCCGTGGTTCAGCAGCTGCTGCCGCCCCAACTGTCGGCCTACCTCGACCAGCCGTCTCGCGAACCGGAGCACCGGACCGTTGCGGTTGCCTTCCTCCGCTTCGACGGTACGGACACCGTCCTGGCCGAGGATGGTGCGGAGGCGCTCACGACAGCAATTGACGAGGTGCTTCGAAACGTGCAGCAGGCCACAACGGCCCACGACGTTTCCTTCCTTGACACGGACGTGGATGTGGACGGCGGAAAGATCTTGCTGGTCGGCGGTGCGCCCCGCAGTGCCGGCGACGACACTGATCGGCTGCTGACCGCGGTCTGTGAAATCGTCAATCGGGATGCCCGGCTGCCATTGCAGGCCGGCATATCGCAAGGCCGGGTGTTCACCGGCGAAACCGGCTCCCAAACTCGCAAGACGTATTCGGTGAAGGGCGACACCGTGAACCTCGCCGCCCGCCTAGCCGCGCACGCAGAGTCCGGCACGATCCTCATGGCGGCCGACGTGCTGGAGCACACCCGGCGGTCCTACGCCGTCAATGACGCGCCTATGGCGAGTCTGAAGGGCAAGAGCAAGCCTGTGCCGGTCGTCCAACTTCTTCAGCCGCTTGAGCCCCGCAGGCAGCAGGACACAGTCGGACTTGCTCGTTGGCCGAGACGCCGAGATGGCGGTGTTGAGAGCCGCCACAGAGCAAGTGATCAACGGATCGGGCTCCGTAGTGGAAGTAGTCGGTGAGCCGGGAAATGGGAAGACCAGGCTCGTTGACGAGGCTGTCGCCCAGTCCAGTGGGGTCACCGTACTTCGCTGCGACTGCGAACGTACGGGCGCTGAGACGCCGTATGCACCTGTGCGGCGCCTGTTGCACCGCGTACTCGGCACTAGCAGCGCCATGGATCCGAACACCGTCGCCAAGTGCTTGCAGGATTGCGTGGTGGCCTCAGCGCCGGAGCTGGCCCCGTGGGCGTCGTTACTCGGTGTCGTGCTCGACGTCACTTTGCCCGCCAGCCCAGAGGTGGCGGAGCTGGAGGAGCAGCACCGTGCGGAACGGGTACCTGAGTTGGTTGCAGACCTGCTCGAGCGGATGGTTCCAATCCCCGCGACATTCGTCGTCGAGGATGCGCATCTGGCCGATCCGGCGAGCGCCGAGGTGCTGGCGGCGATGGGTCGGCGGACCCAGCAGCAGCCCTGGCTCCTCCTGGTAACCCGCGAGGATCGCCCAACTGGCTGGGTTCCCGCGGCTACCCAGCGGATCGAGCTGGGACCGCTCGACGTGGCGTCATCGACGGAGCTGGCAGAAATGGCAACGCCTGACCGGCCTTTGCCGCCGGCGATCGCCGAGGCGCTGGCCGCCCGCGCCGGTGGACACCCTCTGCTCCTGCGCGAGCTCGCCCGCGCAGTCGCCCGCGGCGAGGATCCGGACGAACTTCCGTCCACTGTCGAGGAGCTCGCCGCGAGCCAGATTGACCGACTTCCCCCGGCGCAGCGTTCGCTGCTGCGGCGGGCCGCAGTACTCGGCGATGAGTTCGACGAGGACCTTTTTCTGCGGATGGCCGGGGACCAGGCGGCCGGGCAGTCTGCCGACCAGCTGCTGGCTGGACTAGAAGGACTGATTGTGGCGACGGATGGCCAGCTGCGCTTTCGGCACCCCCTTCTTCGCGAGGTCGCGTACGCCGGGCTGCCCTATCGGCGACGCCGCGAATTGCACGCACTGGCCGCGGAAGTAATTGAGGCCGCAACATCGGCGGCTGATCGCCGCCCGGAAATCCTCGCCCGTCACTACTTCGTGGCCGGCCGCTATGACAAGGCGATGGACTACGGCTGGCGCGCCGGGGAGCGGGCGATGGCGCGTTATGCGCCGGCCGCCGCCGCCGAGGCCTACCGAAGGGCGGCCCAGGCTGCCCGACTCTCCCCGACCGTCAGCCCGAGCGAGCGTTCGTTCTACCTGGAGGCGCTGGGCGATGCAGCAGTTCCTGGCGGGCCGGTCGACCGAGGCTTCCGCAGCGTACCTGGAAGCCCTCAGGGGAGTGCGCGGCCAGCCACTGCGAGAGGCACACCTGGCACTAAAGCAGGCGCGTCGTCGAGCAGCGCCGCGGCCATTACACCAACGCACTCCGCCGGGCAAGTCTTGGACTACGTGCCGTGACGGCGCGGCCGGCGGGAGGCGGGCGCCGCGCGGGCCCAGTTGGAGGCTCGGTATGCCGTTCTGCCGGATCAGCCAGGGCCGCTACGCGGATGCTCGGCGATGGGCAGAGCAGCCCTCGCCGAAGCCGAGGCGGCCAATGAGCTGGATAGCCAAGGCCCAAGCACACCTGGTGACTGCACACCGCTGACTTCTGGTCGGGCGGATCCGAAGGCGAGCAGCACGGAGATAACGGCGCTGCACCTCTTCGAACAGCTTGGGGACCTCAGTGGCCAAGCTCACATGTTGAACAATCTCGCGTCGCGCCGCTCATTGCGAAGGCCAGTGGCCTGAGGCTCTGCCGATGTTCGCCCGGGCGGCTGAGTCTTTTCGCCGGGTCGGCGACGCGAGCAACGCGGCCAACGCGGACTATAACCGGGCCGACGTCCTGGTGAGGCAGGGCCGGTCTGACGAGGCCTGGCCACTGCTCCAGAACACGCTCCGGGTCGCCCGCGCCGTCGGTGATGAGGAATTGGTGGCCCTGGTGCGAAGGAAATGGGCCGGGCGAGAGCCGCGCCGGCGATGTTCCAACAGGCTTGATCTTGCTCGACGAGGCTCGCGCTCAATTGACCAAACTGGGAGAACCGCAAGAAGTGCTGGACGCCGACATTGCCACCGCGGAAGCGCATTTGCTAGCTGACCGGCCAGAGCAGGCTCTGGGCTCGTCCGGAAGGCGCTCGGCGAGGCTGCCTCCATTCACGCGCGCCACTTTGTTACCTGCGGCGTACCGCGTGCAGGCTGCCGCGCTGTTCGCCAGCGGGTGCAGCTGGCGCAAGCCCGCGTCGGCAGTGCGCCGATGGATCTGGAGCAGAGTTCCTCACCAGACGTTGCGCACGAGCGTGGCTTCCTGCTCGCCGTCGGTGCCCGCATGGCACGTGCGCAACACGATCCCGACGCAGACCGGCTTGCAGAACAGGCACGGTCAGCCCTTCACTCGCTTGGGCGTCGTCCGCGTGCCGTTGCCGGAGTGCGCCAGAGATAGCTAATGCTGAAGCGAAGGTCGTGCTTGAAGAGAACATAAGTGAAGAGGTCGCCCGCTGACCGGTTGCTCTGGACATAGTCGACGCAGATATCCTGCTCATCACCAATGACGCCCTTAGCCGGACAACGGGTGCCGCTTGGTTAGCTCACCGGTGTTGTCGAAGGTGTAGATCACTTGGAATCTTCGGCACTCCGGAGTCCCACCGCAGAGATCCTTGTCGCACGCCAAGATCATGGTGGAGTAGGCGCAGTATTGCGGTAAATTGGGATGCTCGATGTCCTTGCGATTCCGAGCGGTGACGACCAGGGCGGTGATATCGCCGGCAGTCTCGCAGTCGCCAGGCCCTCGCATGAGCCGACGGACATGATGACAAGTCCGTCAGCCCCGTTCGTTAGCAAATGGCCGCAAGTGGGCTCTCCCGATGTTGGGACGCCGCCACCGGCGCCACAGCCCGGATCGTCCAGATCGAGCGTCTGGCCCCGCGTCAGCGTTATCACCGACCGCTGTGAGGGCAACGTCCACCGTCACCTCATCCGGGTCTAGCTGGACTCCAGATGTCGCCCGGACCCGCAGTACGATCCCGTTTGCGAACTGCTGAGTATGTCGCGCCCGAGATGGTGGTGCCGGAGCCGTTGCGCTGGATCTCCGCGGTTGTGGTGCCTCCGAGAACGCCAGGACCGGACACCTCTTCCAGCACAATCCGGGTGGCTTTGTTCACCGTCGTTGGCTGCCCATCACTGTCGAGGACTCTGACCTCGACAGTCGAACTCTCTGGCCCTGGACGATTGCACTACCAGCGCTCCGACATCGCGCGTATCGTTATTCGTCACCGACACGATGTCCAGTGAACCCTTGGTCGGTGCGGCGCTCGCGGGAATCGAGATCCCGACTGCCCATGCTGTAGCCAGCAAGACAGTGCTCAGCACGACAAAAGAACGTCGAATCAGTGATTGTTTGCGGGTCAGTGATTGTTTGGGCGTCATTGACAGCCTTCCCCGAGGGCGCTTTATGGTGCGGCAATCAGGGCCATACTAAGCGAATTTGTACCAATGTCATAGTTTGTCGCTTTGATTGCCAGTGGGCTCATCGGTGCTGAATCGGCCGAGCATTTCCTCGACTGAGGTCCCCGCTGGTCGTCCTCCCCGTCGCGAGCGCCTTTCTGGCGGGACCATGATCGGCGAGCACCGGTGGATCAGCCTCTGCCGCCGCCGGAGCCACCCGATACGTCAGCCCTCCCGTTTTGGAGCTGGCCGGGCGCAGCCGTTGGCGATCATCATCTGTCATTTCCCGAATCTTGAATTAGTTCGCAAGCGATATCCGCATTTAGAGTTAGTCCGTGGGCGCCGGCGATCCCCGTCTGGCGGCGCTCCAAGAGGGCCCGGCCTATACGGCGTACGTGCCTCGGCTATTGCCCGCGTGGGCCGCCGCTGAGCAGGGGCCTGCCCACCGAGTCGTCGATGGAAGCCTGCTGCTGTTCGACATCACCGGCTTCACCCCGCTCACCGAAAGGCTGGCCCGTCGAGGCCGGGAGGGCGCCGAGGAGCTGAGCAACCTTCTCGACAATGTATTCAGCCAATTGCTGATGGATGCCGAAGACGAAGGCGCCGATCTCCTCAAGTGGGGCGGTGACGCACTGCTGTTGCTCTTCGACGGACCAGACCATGGCCGCCGTGCCGCCAGGGCAGGGCTGCGAATGCAGCGGGCTCTTGCACAGATCGGACGCGCCAAAACGTCTATCGGCCGAGTCAAGTTGCGTGCGTCCGCGGGTGTCGAGTCTGGTCCAGTCCACCTGATACTGGCGGGAGATCCCACCCTGCATCGCGAATTGGTTCTGGTGGGACCAACAGCCACGGCGGTCACCATGCTCGAACACTCCGCGGGCATCGGTGAGGTGCTGGTGGGGGATGCCACTGCTCGGGACATCGGGCCGGCGTTGGTACGCCCGCACGATGGCTGGGGCCATCTCCTTGCCGGCGCACCGACACCCGCAAACCGTCCCCCGCAGCCGGAACCTGAGCCGATGCCAGCCATCGTTCAGCAGCTGCTACCGCCGCAACTGTGGGCCTACCTCTCCCAGCCGTCTCGCGAACCGGAGCACCGGACTGTGGCCGTGGCCTTCCTCCGTTTCGCCGGGACCGACACCATCCTCGCCGAGGATGGTGCGGAGGTGCTCACGACAGCCGTTGATGAGGTGCTTCGAAATGTGCAGCAGGCGACGGCTGCCCACGACGTCTCCTTTCTCGACACCGATGTGGATGTGAATGGCGGAAAGATCCTGCTTGTCGGTGGTGCGCCGCGCAGTGCCGGCGACGACACCGATCGGCTGCTGACCGCAGTACGCGAGATCGTCAATCGGTCTGGCCGGCTGCCATTGCAGGCCGGCATATCGCACGGTCGGGTGTTCACCGGTGACACCGGCTCCCCTAGTCGTCGGACCTATTCGGTGAAGGGCGACGCCGTGAACCTCGCCGCCCGCCTAGCCGCGCACGCAGAGTCCGGCACGATCCTGATGGCGGCCGACGTGCTGGAGCACACCCGACGGTCTTACGCGGTAAATGACGCCGCCATGGCGAGCCTGAAGGGCAAAAGTAAGCCGGTGCCCGTCGTCACGCTTGGTCAACCGCTCGAGCCTCGCAGGCAACAAAACAGCGAGGCCTTCTTCGTCGGCCGAGATGCCGAGATGGCCATTTTGAGAGGCGCCACGGAGCAATTGATCGCTGGATCAGGCGGCCTCATCGAAGTCGTCGGCGAGCCAGGAATCGGTAAGACCAGACTCGTCGATGAGGCTGTCGCCCAGATCAGCGATGTCACCGTGCTGCGCTGCGACTGCGAACGGACCGGCGCTGCGACACCGTACACGCCGGTGCGGCGGCTGCTGCACCACGTTCTCGGCACTAGCAGCGCCATGGACCCGAACACTCTCGCCAAGTGTCTCCAGGATTGCGTGACGGCCGCAGCACCCGAGCTGCCCCCGTGGGTTTCATTGCTCGGTGTCGTGCTCGACATCACCATTCCCCCCAGCTCGGAAGTGGCCGAACTGGAGGAGCAGCACCGTGCGGAGCGGGTACCTGAGCTGTTCGCAGACCTTCTAGAGCGAATGGTCCGAACTCCCGTGATACTCGTCGTCGAAGATTCGTACCTGGCGGATTCGGCCAGCGAAGGTGTGTTGGGGGCCGTTGCACGACGGGCGCAACAGCAGCCCTGGCTCCTTCTCGTAACCCGCGACGACCGTCCCACCGGATGGATGCCGAAGGCTACTGGTCGGATCGAGTTGGGGCCGCTCGACATGACGTCGTCCATCGAACTGGCCGAGATGGCGACGCCGGAGCGGCCATTGCCGCCTGCGATCGCCGAGGCGCTAGCCGTTCGCTCAGGCGGACATCCGCTGCTGTTGCGCGAACTGGCCCGGGCCGCCGCCCGTGGTGAGGACCCAGACGAGCTTCCATCGACGGTCGAGGAGCTTGCTGCAAGTCAGATCGACCGGCTGCCGCCGATGCAGCGCTCAGTTCTGCGGCGTGCCGCGGTACTCGGCGACGAGTTCCCCGAGGACCTGCTCGCGCGGATGATCACCGATGTTGCGGCCGACAGATCGGGAGCCGAACTACTGGTCGGACTGACGGGCCTCATTGTGCCGACGGATCACCAGCTGCGCTTTCGTCACCCGATTCTTCGGGAGGTCGCGTACGCAGGCCTGCCTTACAGGCGACGCCGCGAATTGCATGCCCAAGCCGCTGAAGTTCTCGAGACCACCACGTCCGCGCGCAGAGCGCCGCCCGGAAATCCTCGCCCACCACTACTTCGTTGCCGGCCGCTTCGACAAGGCGTTGGACTACGGCTGGCGGGCCGGGGAACGGGCAATGGCCCGCTATGCGCCCGCCGCCGCCGCCGATGCCTACCGAAGGGCGGCTCAGGCCGCACGACTTTCCTCAAGCGTCAGTCCAAGCGAGCGGTCGTTTTACATGGAGGCGCTGGGCGATGCAGAGTTCCTGGCGGGCCGGTCGACCGAGGCTGCCACAGCGTACCTGGAAGCGCTCCGCGGGGTGCGCGGTCAGGCGCTACGGGAGGCTCATCTGGCGCTCAAGCTGACCCGAGTAGAGCAACGTCGCGGCCACTACAGCAACGCGCTGCGCCGCGCGAGTCTGGGCCTGCGTGCTGTTAGCGGCGCGACAGGTCCCGAGGCTGGCGCGGCTCGTGCCAGTTTGCAAGCCCGCTACGCGTGGCTCCGGGTCAACCAGGGCCGCTACGCGGATGCCCGCCGATGGGCGGAGCGAGGCCTCGCCGAAGCAGAGGCGGCCCATGAGCTGAAAGCACAGGCCAAGGCGCACGCGGCACTGCACGGCGTAGCGCTGTGTCAGGCGGACCCGACGCCGAGCTGCATGGGGAGACGGCTCTGCGCATCTTCGAGCAGCTTGGGGACCTCACCGAGCAGGCCCATCTGTTGAACAACATGGCGGTTCGCCGCATTTTCGAGGGACGTTGGCCTGATGCGCTGCTCATGTTGGCGCGGGCGGCCGAGACGTTTCGCCGGATCGGTGACGCCCCCAATGCTGCGAACGCTGACTACAACCGTGCCGAGGTCCTGGTGCGACAGGGCCGGTCGGACGAGGCGCTGCCACTGCTCCAGAACACACTCCGGGTCGCCCGCGCCGTTGGTGATGAGGATCTGGTGGCCCGGGTACGCAAGGAAATGGGTAGGGCGCAGAGCCGCGCCGGCGACGTACCGGCAGGACTGATCTTGCTCGAGGAGGCTCGCGCTGAATTGACCAGACTCCGAGAACCCCAAGAGGTCGTGGATGCAGACATCGCCTCCGCCGAGGCGCACCTGCTGGCGGGCCGGCCTGAGCGAGCTCTGGTCCTGATCCAGGGAGCGGTGACGGAGGCTGCTTCCATCCACGCCGCCACTTTGTTGCCGTCGGCGTACCGCGTCCAGGCCGCGGCCCTGTTTGCCAGGGGTGAAGTCGCGCAAGCTCAGGCGGCTCTCGCCGAGGGCCTGCGGCAGAGCTCCTCACCCGAGGTTGCGGACGAGCGCGGATTCCTCCTCGCTGTGGCTGCACGGATCGCACGTCAGGATGATGAACCCGATGCAGGCCGGCTTGCTGAAGAGGCGCGCGAGGCGCTTGAGTTGCTGGGCGTCGTCCGGGTGCCGTTGCCTGAGCTGACTTAGCCGGGTGAGTTTGGCGAAGCTGCCCGTGGGTTCTACCGCGTAGACAGGGCACCCGGACGAGGTCCTCAAGTTGCTGGGCGTCGTCCGGGCGCCGATGCCGGCGTTCGCCGGCTGAGCTAGCTGCTCAGGCGGGGGTCGACGTTGAAGAGGAACGGCAAGTAGAGGTCGCCATCGCGTCGGAAGCTCCGCGCGTAATCAACGCAAGCCTCTTGATGTTTCCCGATGACACCCTTCTTCGGGCACGGTGGCGCGACCTTCTTCAGCGGACCGGTGTTGTTCAGGGTGTAGATCACCTTGAACTTGGTCACATCCTTAGTCTTAGGACACAGCGCTTGGTCGCACGAGAGGATGACCTTGGCGGGGTGCTTACGGCTGTACAGCGGCTTCCCGTGGAAATCGTTGAGGCTTGCAATGGCGGTGACCACCAGCGCCTCGGTGTCACCGACCTCCCGACAGCCTTTAAAGCGCTTGGCAAGGCCATCACATGAGCCGACCGACAACGTGACGTGACCATCCGCACCGTTCTTCAGAACAAGGATGCCGCAGTTTGGCACGTCTGCGGTTGGAGCGAGACACTTTGGATCCTTGAGTGTTAACGGCGTGCCTGGCGTGGCATCAGCGCCGACTGCCGTGAGGGCGACCTCCACGGTGATCTTGTCCGAATCCAGGTGTTCACCGTAAACCACCTGGACTTTCAGCACGACGCCATTCGCGAACTGCGAGTAGGTCGCACCCTCGATGACGGTGCTGGAGAAGCCCTTTTGGATGATCGCTGTCGTGTTGCCACCAAGCTCACCCGGACCCGACACCTCTGTCAATTTGATCTTGGTCGGCTCGTGGACTTCGGTGGGCTTCCGGTCATCATCGACCACCTGCACGACGACATCGAACTTCCGATCCTGAACGGGCCAGAGCAGGCCGGATTTACGATCCTTGATCAAGACAATTTGGAGGGCGTCCGGATCGTCTTGGTCCCCTCCTTCGCCATGTGTTCCTGTAGCGCCGACAGGAAACCAAGTACCTAAGGTGGCTAATACGCCTGCCAATAGGGCGGCGCTCAGCACGGTGAGACAACGTCGAAGCAGTGATTTTATGGGCGTCATTAACAGCCTTTCCCCCGGGGAAGTAATTCGCGCTGGGGCAGCGCGTTCACGGAGATTACGGCAATCGGGCCCTCACCTAATGGATTTCGGCGCTAGTGTCGCGGCCCGTTTTGATCGTCGGTATGTTCATCCGGGTCAAACCGGTCGAGCATCTCCTCTACCTCTGCCCGAGCCTCCCGCGAGCTCGGCGGAAATCCCGTCACGACTGGCAGGAATCGGTCGCAGGTCAAAGCCTGAAGTTCGAGGTCGGTGGCTGCCTGCACCGTGGCCGTACGCCGCACCCTGCGCAGCAATGCGATTTCGCCGAAGCCGTCCCCTGGGCCGAGCGTGGTGATCAGGTGACCGTCCCACACGACGTCGGCCGCCCCGGTTTCGATCACGTAGAAGCGATCGGCCGGATCACCCTGGTGAAATACCGCCTGGCCGGCTGGACACGTGGACTGGTTCCAGACCGCGAGCGAGGTATTCGATAGCCGGCAGCGGTAGCGGCTGAAACATGGGAAGGCCGCGGAGCAGCCCGATCTCTTTGTCGAGTTCGCCGATGTCGCGGTCAGGGTGCCCCAGGCGGCGCCATGTCGCCAGCACCAGGATCGGACAGAGCACACCGACGGCGACCATTGCCACGGAAACGCTTGTCAGATCGATCAAGAGTGAGGCAAAGACAGCGCCTAGCCCTACCGTGAGCGAGACCAGGCTCTCCTGCAGGCCGAATAGTCGGGCAAGAACGGCATCGGGTGCCAATCTGGCCATCAACGTGTAGAGGCCGATATCGACAAGGGCGTTGGCGAAGCCCACACATGCCAGCAATATGAGTGCGCTCGCCTCCTGAGGAAAAAGCGGAATCAGCGCGATTGGGTAGGCCCCACAACGCAATACCAATGCCAAACCATCGAGCGAGCCGACGCGATCCCACCAGCAGGGATGCTGCGAGAGAGCCGATCACCGCACCCGCACCGACGGCAGCGGTAAGCGTTCCGACACCAGGCTCACCAATACGTAATAGATCCAGTGCAACGACAACCACGAAGACGGTCAACGCACCGCGGGTGAATGTCTGGGCGATGGCTAACCCGTTGAGCAGCGCCAAGTCGCGGTTCCGCACGATGGTACGGATGCCCTCCGCCACCTCAGCCATCAAGTGGCCACCTCGCGGCGCCGCGGGCCGCGGCGGAGCGTCGTAGCGCAAGCGCAGCACCAAGGCTCCCGCGGCCAGCGAGGCACCGGAGACGAATGCGAACACAACGGCGACGTCGGTGAACTCCACAAGGACAGCGGCCAGCAACGGACCTGCCAGTGTGGCAACCGAATCCAACATCCCCCTTACAGCATTCGCGCTGGTGAGTTCTTGTCCGGTCCGGCAAAGCGACGGAAGCAAGGCTGAGTGTGCGGGTACATAGAGAGTCCCAGCGACGGTCGCGAGCGCCGCGAGGACGTAGACGATCAGCACTGAGCCGTCCAGGGCGACGACTATTCCGGCCGCCGCGGTAGCGACGCCCCGGATGGTGGACACCAGGACCAGTACGCGTTCTCGGCGTCCCCGATCCGCTAGTGGCGCGGCGAATGGCGCGAACACCGCCGACGGCACCATGCGCAGCAGCCCGACCAGCCCGACTGCGGTCGCGCCACCGTCCCGGTACGCCACGATGCCCAGTGCCACAGTGAAGGCCCACTCCGCCGTCCAAGCCGCGAAGTAGCTCAGCTGAGCACGCCGCAAGTTGCCGTTCACCGCATTGCTTGCGAATGCCGACGCGGCCACCTTCAACCTGCTGCGCAGGAGCTGGTTCATCCCCGGTGACAATATCGTTCGTATCGGTGCCCGCACCGTGCGTCGTGCTCAGAGGGCCGGGCAATAAGCGGATTCTGCTCTTACTCTCCTGACCGATCTTGATCGTCCTTCGGTTCACCGGGACTGAATCGGTCGAGCATCTCCTCGACCTCGGCCCCAGCCTCCCGCGAGCTGGGCGGGAATCCCGTCACGACCGGCAGGAATCGGTCACTGCTCAGCGCCTGTAGTTCAAGGTCGGTCGCCGCCCGAACCATCGCCGTACGCGGCACCCTGCGTAGCAGAGCAATCTCGCCGAAACCATCCCCTGCACCAAGCGTCGTGATCAGACGACCGTCTCCGACCACCTCGGCCGCCCCCGTTTCGATGATGTAGAAGCGGTCGGCCGGATCACCCTGGTGAAACACCGCCTGGCCGGCAGGCACGTGGACAGGTTCCAGGCCGCGGGCGAGCTGTTCGATGGCGGGCAGCGGCAACGGCCGGAGCATGGGAACCCCGTGGAGCAGCCCGATCTCTTCGTCCAAGACTCCGATGTAGCGGTCCAGGTGTCTCAAGCGGCGCCAGGCCACCGCCACCAAGATCGGACAGACCGCGCCGACGACGACCAGCGCAACGCGCACGTTGGCCAGATCAACCAAGAGTGAGGCAACAAGGGCGCCCAGCCCCACGCCGAGCGCGACCAGGCTCTCCAGCAGTCCGAATACTCGGGCAAGGACGTTATCCGGGGCCAACCTGGCCATCAACGTGAACAGACCGACGTCGACGAGCGCGTTACCGACTCCGACAAAAGCCAGCAGCGTCAAGGCGGCTGCCTGCGAAGGAAAGAGCGGAATCAGCGCGATTGGCAATCCCCACAACGCAACGCCGATGCCGAACCACTGCGCCAGCCGCCCAGATCCCACCAGCAGGGATGCGCCGATGGAACCGATCACCGCACCTGCTCCGATGGCAGCGGTAAGTGTTCCGACACCCGGCTCACCAGTGCGCAGGAGATCGAGTGCTACGACAACAGTAAAGACGGTCAGCGCACCACGGGAGAATGTCTGGGCTAGGGCCAAACCAAGGAACAGCGCCAAGTCGCGATTACCGCACGACGGCGCGGATACCCTCCGCTGCGTCAGCCAGGATGTGGGCATGTGGAGCCGAAGGTCTCGGCGGAGCGTCGTAGCGCAAGCGCACCACCAAGGCTGCCGCGGCTAGCGAGGCACCGGCGGCGAATGCGAACACAACGGCGACGCCTGTGAACTTCAAAAGCACAGCCGCCAGCAATGGACCTGCGAGGGTAGCGACCGAATCCAGCATCCCCCGTACGACGTTCGCGCTGGCCAGTTCATGTCCAGTCCGACACAGTGACGGCAACAACGCAGAGTGCGCGGGTCGGTAAAGGGTCGCCGCGATAGTCGAGAACACGGCAAGGACATAGACGATCATCACGGGACCGTTGAGGGCAACGACAATTCCCGCCATCCCGGTTGCAAGCCCGCGGATCGTGGAGACCAGGACCAGGACTCGTTCCCGCCGCCCTCGGTCCGCCAGTGTCGCGGCAAAAGGCGCAACTACCGCAGACGGCACCATGCGCAGCAGCCCGACGAGCCCAACCGCGGTCGCTCCGCCGTCCCGATAGGCGACGATTCCCAGTGCCACGGTGAAGGCCCACTCAGCCGTCCAAGCCCCCAGAAAGCTCAACTGAGCACGACGCAAATTGCTGTTCGCCGCGTTGCTGGCGAACGCGGCTGCGGCAGCCCGCAACATCTCGCGCCGCCGCGGCTGGTTCATGCCTGTTGACAATAACGCTGGGCCCTTGGGCCAAATACAGTGCTAGGCCTCCCGAAGACGCGCGCTGGCAGGTCCGGGATAAACCCAAGACAGCGCGTCGCGCAGCCGGTCGCGCCAGTTCTCCCACGTGTGACCGTCCAGCGCCTCGACGTACCGCACCCGCATGCCCGCGGATTCGAAAATGGGCACGATCGACCGGTTCGGAATGATCAGCGGCTCATATAGTCCGCAGCTGATAAAAAGTCGATCTGCGACACGCTGCGGCCGCGCGCGATAGCGGTTGACGAACTTCACAACCGGGTCGAAAGCGGGACCGCCGCCGTGGCCGGTTCCCGAATCGGAGAATACAAACGACCCTGACATAAGGGCAAGCGAGCCATACGTGCGTGGAGAACGGTACGCAGCCGAGAGGGCCGCAACCGCCCCAAAACTGGCGCCAAGGAGAACCCGACTGGAAGGGTGACGCTCCAAAGGGAATTCCACCTCGAGTTGCGGCAACAGCTCATGCCTCAAGAAGCGTGCATGCTGAGGTGAATTGGCATATTCGACAAGCCGATCCTTGGGGTGCAGAAAGGCCGCAATCGTCTGGGCAATCTCCCCGCTGTGGATCAGGTTGTCGAGGACCACTTTCGCCGCGGCATACTGCAGGAAATCGCCGCCGTCGTGTACGACGAGCAGTGAATAAGACCTGCTGCGACGAAATCCGGCTGGTAGGTACACAGTGATCGGACAGTCACGTCCCAGGGCGGGGCTCGCCACGACACGGTCAGTCAGTTCCCCGGGTGCGGCACGGGTATCGGGAAAGGTCCATTCGGGCGTCGTGTAGCCGTACGCAAAGCACACCGAGGAGGAACCGAAGGGACTGTGCGAAAGCTTGGGGTTCAGCGGATCGTTGAGGCGCGCAAGATCATCTCCGCGTCTCACCTCGAGCTGGTAGTTGATGCGAGATCCTTCGGGCACCTTGAGCACGATGTGCCACAACGTTGTCCCGGACACCCGCCGCATCGGCAGTCGACCCGGCAGACCGAGGATTCGTTGCGCAAGGTGTACCTCGTCGGCCTCGCCGCGAAAGAGGAACGTAACCTGGCGGCCTTCGACGATCGGGATTTCGCGATCTGCGAGAAAGCGGTCCACCGCGGCTTCGTCGACTGTGTCCTGTTGCTGGAGCTGATTGATCGCCAGACGGTTGTCGCCCGATCCGGCGGACCAATACTGCGACCGTCCGAAGCGACCGCTCACTGTGCGTACACGTGCACGCTACTGCCGACATCGTCTAGCAAGCCGCGCAGTACGTCGTAGTCGGGATGGCGCATGCGTACGTAGGCGTTGGCCATGTACCCCGCTTCGACAGGCTGTGTCGGGGTACCCGGCGGAGGCAGGTGTGCGTCGATGACCCACTCGCCCGACCGAGCCTGTACCTCCTCGACACCGGAGTAACCGGTGATCTGGCCGTCGTGATCCGGACGTAGTGCCACAATGCCGGTGGCGTAACGGCGGGATGGACGAGCGGCGATATGGTCGTGCACGATCGCGTTCGCCCATTCGCGATACAAATCGAAGTCATTGCCGACCGAATACAGATCCCATGCCCCGACGCCGGGTGGACGGCAGCCGATTTCGGAAAATCGCAGTCCCTTCGGTCCGAAGAACCATTCCATATGCGTTGCAGTTGTCCCAATGCCAAGCGCCTCGTTGACCCGAGCACCAAGCTCACGGATCTGCCCATAGTCTGAAACCGAATCGACGCGATTGGTGGCGATGAACTGTGGCGAGATCCATCGGGCGCGCATCGCTTCGAGCACGTTCGGGTAATAGTGCGAGACGAAATCCAATGACACGTACCCGTTGACGCAGACGGTGTCGTAGAAACCCTCGTGGCCTTCGACGAACTCCTCCACGGCGATAGACGCGACGCCTTGTCCGCCAAACCGGCCAAGGGCGGCGTCAAGTTCGGGCTTGTTGTCGACCCGTGCCGTGTCGAGAGCACCGGCGCCGGTACGTGGCTTGAGGATGATCGGAAAGCCGATCTTGTCGGCGAACTCATACACCTCAGCAGCGGTCTGAGCGGCTGTGGAGGCGGCCGTTGGCACGCCAGCAGCACGTAGTGCGTCCTTCATCGAAGGCTTATCCCGGCACAACCATGCCGTACGGACCGACGTGCCGGGGATCGTGCAGTTCTCCCGCACCTGTGCCGCCGCGAGCGTATGTGCCTCGATCGTGGCTTCCAGCCGGTCGACCCACACCTGGCCTTGAATCCAACGTACGGCGTCGGTCATGACCCCCACATCGACGACAGATGGTACGTGGTGGTAGTGCGACATCCAGCTCTTGAGTTGTTCGTCGAGCGCGTCGGTGTGGGACTCACCGATCCCGATGACTGTTGCACCGACCTCGGCGAGTCCGCGCACAAAGTTGCGTTGGGTCGGGGGGAAAGACGGCTCGACGAACACGACGTTCACCTTTGGCATGCTACCGAGTAGCGTCCTGCCCATGGTGGTCGCTGCCTTCGTCGCACCTTTTCTGCTTCCCGCAACCGCGCGTTTCGTCCTCACCGCCGCGAGACTGCCGGGCGTAAGCCTGGCCGTCATCACGACTGAGCCGGCTGATCGACTGTCGCCGGAATTGAAAGAGCACCTCAACGGGCATTGGCAAGTCGAGGACGCACTCGATCCCCAGCAGCTGGTCGATGCCGTACGCGGGCTCAGCCAGCAACTAGGCACTGTAGAGCGTCTCGTTGGAGCGCTGGAACAGTTGCAGGTGCCAATGGCGTACGCACGCGAAGTGCTCGGCCTTGATGGCATGGATCTGCAGACCGCGCTCAACGTACGCGACAAGTCCCGAATGAAAACGGTGCTGCGCGAGGCCGGGGTCCCTTGTGCGCGCCACCAGCTCGTGACCAATGCGGGAGAGGCATTGGCGTTTGCCGACGCGGTCGGGTTCCCGCTGGTGGCAAAACCTCCGGCCGGTGCTGGAGCCCAGGCCACGTACCGGCTGGATGATCTTGGTGCGCTCCACGGTTGGCTGGAGTCGATTCCTCCCCATTCGGATGCGCCGGGATTGCTCGAGGAGTTCCTGGTCGGAGAGGAACACACCTTCGACAGCGTGACGGTTGGCGGCCAGACCGTGTTTTCCTCGATCGCCGATTACTGGCCGACGCCGCTGGACGTTCTGCGTCAGCCATGGATTCAGTGGACGGTGCTGCTCCCGCGGGAGCTGGATGACCCGCGCTACGACGGCATCTGGGAGATCGGCCCCGCCGCTCTACAGGCGCTTGGCGTACGGGATGCGCTGACCCACATGGAGTGGTTTCGCCGCCCGGACGGCTCGGTTGCCGTGTCGGAGGTCGCGGCGCGACCGCCAGGTGCGCAGATCAGCTCAATGCTGGGGTTCGTGCATGACGTCGACTTCTACCGGGTCTGGGCGGAACTAGTCATCCTGGGCACCTTCAGCCCGCCCGAGCGCCGGTACGCCGCCGGCACTGCGTACTTGCGGGGCCAAGGTCGGGGCCGGGTCAGAGCGGTCCATGGCGTCGACGAGCTGCAGCGCGAGATCGGGCACCTCGTCGTAGAGGCCCGAATTCCTGAAATTGGTCAATCGGCCTCGTCAAGTTATGAGGGTGAGGGATACATCATCGTGCGCGATTCCAACACCGAGGTCGTCCGGGATGCCCTGAAGCGCATCGTCAGCCGGATCCGTGTCGAGCTGGTGGAGGTGCAGTGAACATTGTCATGATCTCGCCTGGCTATCCGGCAGAGATGGCCTACTTCACCAGAGCGCTCGCCACTGTGGGCGCCACCGTTATTGGGCTCGGCGACCAGCCACAGTCGGCGCTGCCCGACGTGGCGCGGGATGGCCTCACGCACTACGAGCAGGTGAATCTAACCGACGAGCCCGGTGTGCTCGGTGCCCTATACGGACTTGCTCGCCACGTTTCGATCGACCAGGTCGAATGCTTGTGGGAGCCATACATGATCCTTGCGGCGCGGATCCGGGAATCGTTCGGACTGCCCGGCATGACAGTTGAGGAGACGGTGCCGTTCCGCGATAAGGAACGCATGAAGCAGAAGATCGATGCTGCGGGAATCCGTACGCCGTGGCATGCCAGTGCCACGACGGTCGCTGGAGTGTGGGAAGCAGCCGAACGAGTTGGCTATCCGCTCATCGTGAAGCCGATTGCAGGTGCCGGTTCGGCCGACACCTACCGCGCCGATTCCGCCCAGGAGCTCGCCGACGTCCTACCGCTGCTCAGGCACGTACCCGAGGTCAGCGTCGAGGAATTCGTCGATGGCGAGGAGTTCACCTACGACACCGTGTGTGCCGGAGGATCAATCCTCTTCGAGAACATCATGTGGTACCGGCCGCGGCCGCTGCAGATGAAAATGCACGAATGGATCAGTCCGGTGTCGATTGTGCTGCGTGACCTTACCGTTCCTGACCTGCAGGTTGGCCGCCAGATGGGCGCGGAGGTGATCGCGGCGTTGGGTTTCCGGACCGGGTTCACCCACATGGAGTGGTACCGCAAGGCCGACGGTGTAGCGGTGTTCGGCGAGATCGGGGGGCGACCACCAGGCGCTCGCGTCGTCGATCTGATGAACTACGCAACTGACGGAGATCTGTACGTTGCGTGGGCCGAAGCCACCGTCCACGGCGGCCTGTCTCAACCACTCGAGCGCCGATTCAACTCTGGTTGCGTTTTCAAGCGTGCCAAGGGGCTTGGGCAGATCACCCACGTGGAGGGGCTGGACAGGCTGTTGGCTGAATACGGCGAGCACGTCGTGATGGTGGACCTACTGCCAATCGGTGCCCCCCGCCGCGATTGGCGCGCCGTCCTGATCAGCGACGGAATGATCATCGTCCGGCATCCGGAACTGCAGCAGGTCATTGAAATGACCGAGCGCTTCGCGGCCGATCTGCATATGTACGCCAGCTAACTGCACTTGATGTGCCCTGAGCCTGTCGAAGGGCAGGAGACGCGCGCTTCGACAGGCGCCGTCCTGAGCCTGTCGAAGGGCTCAGCGCACATATCGGGGTCTCTGCCTGGCCAGCACTATCCCGCTGCTGGGACGCCGAGATTGTTTTCGTCGCGTTTCCACAGGTCGATGAGGCCCCGGACGTGGTCGATGAACCGGTCATGTTCATCCGCGGGGTAGGTGCTCCGTACGGTGTCGACGAGCAACCGATCGAAGTCCGCACTGTTCACCCAATCAGAGGTGACCTCGTCGATATGCCCGAGTCGGCTTGCGCAGAAGTCGAGGTAACGCTCGGTCTCGAAGTACTCATCTGCCAGTCGTCGATAAGCCGCGAGCTTGGCATCGTAGGACAGATCCTCACGGTCGGCGATGTCGAAATAGCGCCGAGTCTCCAGGTCATACTGGGGACGTCGCCCGGTGACGGTGCAAAACGCGGTCCATTTCACGAGTGTCTTGATTGCCCACGGGAAGTAGTAATGAAGTGATGTGAGAGCAACGTCAGGACACGCATTCGCATAGTCGATGGGATATAGGTCAGATCCGTGCACCAACATCTCGCAGGAGTTGAATTCCCAGCGGAAGAACGCGTTTACCAGTCGCGAAATCGTCACGGCCTCGTCGCCAACAGTGGGCGTCAGGAAGTCGTGGGCAACCTCGTAGCGATCATGCATCGGCAACTCCGGCCGGAACTTCATGACCAACGTTTCCGCACCTATGGACAATGACCGTGCGAATACGTCATAACCCTCCACCGACTTTTGGAGATGCATCAGCCGCTGGCCCGATGCGTCGTACGCCGCGTGCAGGTCCTCCGCGTTGCGGATCCGTGTCACGCCTACCCAGGCCCCGCCGTCGTACGGCTTCATGAACAACGGATAACCCATCTGCTCGGCGATGGCGTCGAGGTCGAACGGCTCGTTGTAACGACTTGCGGTGTAGGCCCACTTGGCATGGTCCGGCGGATTCTTGTAAGGCACGAGCACCGTGTCAGGGACCTTCAGTCCGAGGCGGATCATCGCGCAGTACGCCGCGTGTTTCTCCATCGACTGGAACGTGAACGGGCTGTTCAGCAGGTATATGTCATCCATCAGCGCGACCTTCTTCAGCCATTCGCGCGGATGGTAATACCAGTACGCCAGCCGGTCGATAACAAGGTCGTAGCGCGGTTTATAGCGCAAGTCGAACGGCTCGATTGTTATTCGCTCGATGTCGTAGGCGTGGTCGTGCCTCTTCGAGTCCGTAATAGGCCCCAGCCGGCGCAATAACTCCTCGAAGGCCGCTGGCCAATCCTCTTCGGTGCCGAGCAATAGCCCGATCACATGTCTTTCCATACCCGCCTCCTCGCGATGAACGGCTCAGCAAAACCGCGGCAGGTGGTGGGCAAACTCCCGCCGCCACCATGGCCAGTCGTGCGCTACGTCGTGACCCCAAAGGTCGACCTCATGTGGGATGCCCTTCTCGGCGAGAACGCCGCCAAAAGCCTTGGTGCTTACGAGAGCGCCAGTCGTGTCTTCCCACATCCCTTGTCCACACACCAGAAGCAGGAACACGCGTGAACGCAGCCAGTCCAGGTGGTCGCCGTCCATCTGGGGCACATAGTCCAGCGGAGTGTTGAAGTACATTGCGTCGCCCCGTTCGCCCCAGCCATGCAAGGCGCTGAGGTCGTAGATTCCGGACATACACAGCGCCTGCGGAAAAAGATCGGCCCGTTTCAGGGCGAAGTTCGCCGCGTGATAGGCACCGAGACTGGTGCCTGTCGTAAGGATGTCCGCAGGTCCTTCACAGTCGGTGAATATCCATGGCACGACCTGATCGATGATCCACGACTCATATTGCCCGTGGCGCCGAGCGCGTTCCTCCAGCGGTATGTGCTTATCGGACCATGACTGCGCGTCGTAGCTAGATACGCAGTAGAGCTTCACGCGGCCGCCATCGATGAGATCGGCTACAACGTCAACCATCCCCCATGATTCAAAGTCCTCGGCATTCCCCATCTCGTGTGGGAAGACCAGGACCGGGCGACCGAAATGTCCGAACGCGACAACCGAACCAGCCGCCCCGATCGCCGGGGACCAAAGGTCGATAGTACGGCGCCTCACATGAGACCCTTCGTGGACGAGTCGCGACATTTGCGTAGCACTCGATGCGCCAGTCAGTCTAGTGGTGGGCACTGGCCCTATGCGACTGAAGCCGCGGCCGTACGGGTGCCGAAAGTCAGCGCCGACCGGCACCTGTCCGAGTGGTGCCTATGTTGGACTTGATCCAGTCATTCAATGGCTCGCACGCGTCGAAGGTATCCACAACGAACTGCCGTACGGCGGGGCCGTCCCGCAAGCCAGTGCCCGTCAACGTGCGATGAGCGCTTACCGCTTTCTGTCGTAGCAGTTCGACGCGAGGGTGATCCTTCGGATAGCCGCGGGGCGCTGTCTTGAGAGGCTCGCTCATGCCATGTCCGACCTCGAACCCACGCTGGCCCAGGTCATGCAGCATGTCCTGCAACGCCCGACCGGTAGCATCGGCCGCCGCCGCCTCCCGATAGCGTTCCAGCTGATCAGGCGCCATCATGTACGCACCGCACGCTGTCATCAGCCCGCGCACGTCCAGGTGCACGTAATAGACCGTGCCCTCGATCTCATGTGCGGCTCCATGCTGGGTCTTGTACGGCGACTTGTCAGGTGAGAATCGAATGTCGCGGTTCATTCGAAAGGTCTTGAACGGTTGGAACCGCTCTGGCAGCGAGTCAACTAGCGCCGCCATCGGCTCCCTGACCTCTTCGTCGAAGAGCGTCTTGTTCGCCGTCCAATAGTCCTTCGAATTGTCGCGTTCCAGACCTGCGAAGAACTTGGTCGCCCTCGGCGAGAAGCCGCCTACCTGTACCTCAGTCACGCCTACGCTCCCATCGTCGTCAGCTAAGCCGGCGGAACATCCCGATCTTCCCCGATGCTCTATCAGGTGCCGATCACTCAGCAATAGGGCATGGCCCATTCAGGGTGAGCCATGGCTTGCCGACCCGCGCAGCCGCATCGTCTCCTCGTGGTTGAACTCCGCCGCTTGAGTGAATAGCTCGTCCGCGAAGGCGATCTGCTCGTCGCTCAGGGTGTTCAGGTACTCCGCCCAGCGCTGCCCCACCGCGCCGTACACCGCACCGACCTTGCCGAGCACAACCTCAAGATTGACCGTCACGATCACCCGCCGGCGATCATGCGGATCTCGGGATCGGGCGACGATTCCTGCCTGCTCCAACCGGTCGATGGCAGCCGTGATGGCCCCGCCTGCAGTAAGCCCGGATCGCTCCGCGAGTTCGCCCGGCGTTGCCGGCCCGAAAAGCATCAACAGGCTGGTCAGCTGAAGATCGGTGCTGTTCAAACCGGCTCTTTTGGCGACGGCGTCCTGAAACAGCACCGCACGTGCCATGAACACCTGCATCGTGTTGCCGACGTGCTCGATCAATGTGGAGCGCTGCGCTGTTGTTGACGAACCTTCAACCATGGTGATATTCTCTCGTATATCGAGAAACTCTATCAACGAGAGTCTCTGAACTGTACTCAAGAATCATAGACAGGAGTTGTCATGCCACGCGCACTTGTCATCGGTGGCGGTGTTGCCGGCCCAACTGCAGCCATGTTCTTGGCCGCCGACGGCTGGGAGGTCGAGATCTTCGAAGCCGCCGCGAAACCCGACGACTACGCAGGCTCATTTCTCAACGTAGCGACCAATGGACTCACAGTGCTGGACGCACTCGACCTCCGCGAGCGTCTGCTCTCCGACGCACATCCAGCTCCACACATGATCATGTGGAGCAGCACGGGCAAGCAGCTCGGGTCAGTGCCGAATGGCCCTGCCGGTGACCCGGCCCGCGGGAGCGCCGTTGTCCGCCGCGGCTGGCTACACAGAGTGCTACGTGAGGGTGCCGAGGATCGCGGAATCCCAATCCGTTTCGGCGCGCGCCTAACCGGTATCACTTCTGAGTCCAGCGCGGTTCGCGCGACGTTTGCCGATGGCCACGAAGAATCGGCCGACATCCTGATCGGATGTGACGGCATCGGCTCACCGACGCGAACCCACATCGACGCGCACGCGCCGAACCCGCAGTACAGCGGGTTGGTCGGCCTCGGCGGCTTCGCCCGGGTCATCGGACTGCCGCCAACGCCAGCCACACAGCATTTCGTTTTCGGCCGGCGGTCTTTCTTCGGATATCTGGTACGCACAGACGGCACTGTCTACTGGTTCGCCAACATCACCGCACCCGAACCGTCGCGCGGCTCGCTACGCGACGTGTCAGCCGCTGAGTGGCTCGACCGGCTCCGCGACCTGCACCAAGACGACCCGTATCCGGTGCCGCAGATCATTGACGGCCATGACGGTGATCTGGGCGCCTACCCGATCTACGACCTCAGCGGAGTCCCCCGCTGGAGCCGCGGACGTGTAGTCGCGGTGGGCGATGCAGTGCACGCCACCAGCCCGAGCGCAGGCCAGGGAGCCTCGCTCGCGCTCGAGGACGCGCAGGCCCTCGCAATGTGCTTGCGCGCAGGAGCTGATCATGAGGCTGCATTCGCCCGATACCAGGCCATGCGCCAGCCTCGGGCGGACAAAGTCGTCGACTATGCGCGGAAGATCAACAGCCAGAAACGGGTGAGCAAGAGTCGGGTTGCCGTGGCGATCCGTGATGCCATGCTCCCGCTCTTCCTCAAACGCGCCGCGAACGACCGATCGAACGACTGGCTGTACAACTACCGCCTCAGGGAGGGCCGCCCGCTCGGTCAGTCCTGATAAAGGCCGCGCTTGGCGATGTACTGCACAATGCCGTCGGGCACCAGGTACCAGATCGGCTCATGCTGCTGGACCCGCAGCCGGCAGGCGGATGAAGATATCGCAAGCGCCGGGATCTCGAGCAGGGTGACTTTGTCCTGGGGCAGCTGAGCGATGACCGGTGAATCAAAATCAACTCCTGGGCGAGTACAGCCGACAAAGTGGGCAAGATCGAAAATCGAATCCACCTCGTGCCATGTGAGAATTTGCGTCAGCGCATCGGCGCCGGTGATGAAGTACAGATCCACGTCATCGCCGCGCTCGACGCGTAGATCGCGCAACGTATCCGCGGTATAGGTTGGTCCGGGTCGATCGATGTCGACGCGACTGACGGTGAATCTCGGGTTGGACGCAGTAGCGATGACAGTCATCAAATACCGGTCCTCCGGCGATGACACCCCGCGGTGAGTCTTCTGCCAGGGCTGTCCGGTGGGTACGAAGACGACCTCGTCGAGCCTGAAGCGTCCGGCTACTTCGCTGGCGGCGACCAGGTGGCCGTGGTGAATCGGATCAAACGTGCCACCCATTACGCCGAGCCGGTGAGGTTTGTGCGGCTCGGCATCGCGCTGCCGGGCCAGCCCTGTCGCGCGAGCGGGCGGGGTGACCATGCCCTAGCTGTGCGGGCGACCCCTGCCGATCGACCAGGTGATCAGCAGCAAGATCAGGAGGATGCCGAACGCGAGAACTCCAAAGGCCCAGGCAGGAATTGGCAGCTCACTGTGCGCCTCGGTCTGGAGGAGCGTCAGTCCCAGGGTCATACCCGCAGCGTAGCGGTTCAGAGCAGTTGGTGGGTGACTCCGCGCGTCCGTCCAGCTAGTGCCTGACTTGGCCAGATCCGGTCACCACATACTTGGTCGAGGTCATCTCAGGGAGACCCATCGGGCCACGCGCGTGGAGCTTCTGCGTGGAGATTCCGATCTCGGCACCGAACCCGAACTCACCTCCGTCGACGAACCGGCTCGAGGCATTAACCAGTACCGCAGCCGCATCCACCTCCGCGCTGAATCGAGCAGCAGAGGTCTGCGACTCGGTAACGATCGTCTCCGAGTGACCGGTGCTGTACCGGCGGATGTGCTGCAACGCCGAATCCAAGGACTCAACGATCGCGATGGCGAGGTCCAGCGACAGATATTCCTCGGCAAAGTCCTTCTCCTCTGCCGGGATGACGTCGCCGTACGCCGCAACCTGCGAATCGCCGTGCACTGTCACGCCGTGTTCGGCAAGCGTCTGCAGTGCCTTCGGCACGAATGAGTCGGCGACGTCAGCATGCACCAGAAGCGTCTCTACGGCATTGCAGACCGAGGGCCGCTGAGTCTTGGCGTTGATCAAGATGTTGAGCGCCATCTGCTCGTCGGCGTCAGCGTCGACGAAGAGGTGACAGTTGCCGACTCCCGTCTCGATAACCGGCACTTGGCTGTTGCGGACCACGTTGTCGATCAAGCCTGCGCCGCCGCGTGGAATCAGCACATCGACCAATCCGCGCGCTGCCATCAGCTCATTGGTGACCTCGCGCGGACCGGGGACGAGCTGAATGGCCTCCGCCGGGAGGCCGGCATCGACCAGGCCGGCCTGTAGCGCCTCGACCACGGCCGCATTCGAATCGGCAGCCGAAGACGAGCCCCGCAGTAAAGCGGCGTTGCCGGACTTCAGGCAGATGCCGGCAGCATCGGCGGTGACGTTTGGGCGTGCCTCGTAGATGATCCCGACGACACCGAACGGCACGCGGACCTGGCGGACCTGTACCCCGTTGGCGTTGGTCCACCCGCGTACCACGTTGCCGACTGGATCGGGCAGCGCAGCCAGCTCCCGTAGGCCGTCGACCATGCCCACGATTCTGTCCGGCGTCAATCGCAGCCTGTCGATCAAGGCAGCGCTGGTCCCGTTCGCCTCGGCGCGCGCAACGTCACGTGCGTTGGCCTCCAAGATCGCGGTTTCGGACTTGGCGAGTGAATCGGCCATCGCGAGCAGTGCCGCGTCCTTGGTTGCTCCGGTGGCGCTGCTCAACGTGAGCGCTGCGGTTCGCGCCTTCTGGGCCTGTTCCTGAACGGTCACCGATCAAATCTAACCACCTGTGACTCGGGACGCGCTGACGAGCGATGTGTCACCGGAAGCGGCGGAAGAACTGGCGGAGGTCACCGATGAGTAGGTCGGGGGCGTCGTGGGCGGCCCAGTGGCTGCCGCGGTCGAACTCGCTCCAGGAGACGATGTTCGTGTGGTCGCGCTCGGCGAACCTGCGGATCGGTCGGAAGTCGAAAGCGAAGCTAGCTAGGCCCATCGGCACCGTTGTCGGCTCGGTCGGTTGGTCGGCGTGTTTGTTTTCGTAATAGAAGCGGGCCGCCGACGCCGCGGTGTTCGTCAGCCAGTAGATGGCCACATTGGTGACGATGTGGTCCTTGCTCAGGGCGTTGCCGAAGAGCTGGCCGCTCCACGCGATCTGCCCGGCCGGTGAGTCGGCCAGCGCATGGGCGATGGTCTGGGGCTGAGCCGACTGCAGCTTGTCGTGGACCGCATGGTCCACGAAGCCCTGCAGGAAGCTCAGGTACTGCAGCTCTTCCGGGGTCAGGCCCTCGAACTCGGCTGGGTCCCCCGAGGGGAAGGAGAAGATCTGGGTGACGTGCACCCCGATTACATGCTCGGGGTCGACCCTGCCCTGCAGCGGGGCCACGATCGAGCCGGCGTCATTGCCGTGTGCGCCGTACCGGTCGTAGCCGAGCCGTCGCATCAGCTCTGCCCACGCCCGCGCGGTGCGCCGGGCGTCCCAGCCGGTCTCGGTGGTCGGCCCGGAGAAGGCGAAGCCGGGCAGCGATGGAACGACTACATGGAAGGCATCGGCAGGGTCGCCTCCGTGCGCCCTCGGGTTGGTGAGCGGCCCGATCAGGTCGACGTACTCAAGGAATGTGTTCGGCCAGCCGTGAGTCAGGATCAGCGGGACGGCGTCGGGCTCGGGTGAGCGGGCGTGCAGGAAGTGGACGGTCTGCCCGTCGATCATGGTCGTGAATTGCGGGTAGCCGTTCAACCTGGCCTCCCAGCTACGCCAGTCGTAGTGGTGTTGCCAGTAGTCGACCAGGTCTTTCACGTAGCGGACGGGAACCCCGTATTCCCAGCCCGGCGGGACCGGGCCGGTCTGAGGGGCGCCAAAGTCGAGCGGGAGCTCGTTGGCCCAACGGGTTCGGGCGAGCCGGTCGCCCAGGTCGTCCAGATCGGCCTGGGGAATGTCAATGCGGAACGGCCGAATTTCGATGTTCGCCTTGTCGGAATTGGTCTCGGTCACAAGAACTCCCTTCCAGAAATCTGTCGCAGTCTGCGGAACAGATTGTTCCGCTCCATAATAGTGGAACAGAGCAGTCCGTTCAAGTAGTCTGGCAGCATGGAGCCGATGACGGAATCGACAACGAGGCCGCTCAGCGGCCGACGAGCGCAGGCCGCGCGCAACGACGAGCTGATTTTGCAGGCCGCTCGCGCCGTGTTCGTCAGCGACCCCAGTGCCCCGATATCCGCAGTGGCCGAACGGGCCGGCGTTGGCATCAGTGCCCTGTATCGCCGATACGGCAGCAAAGAGGAGCTGTTGCGTCAGCTCAGCGGCGACGGCCTGCGCACCTACATCGCCGTGGCTGAAGCGGCGCTGGCCGACCAGGGAGACCCGTGGACCGCTTTTGCCGGATTCATGCGCGGCATCGTGGATGCTGATACCCACTCGCTAACGCTGCGCTTGGCAGGCACGTTCACTCCGACCGAGGAACTCGCCCGCGACGCCATCACGGCGATGGAACTCAATGTTCGGCTCTTGGAGCGCACCAAGGCCGCCGGCGCCATACGTGCGGACCTGGACGTCAACGACCTCTCATTCTTGTTCGAGCAGGTGGCGTCCATCCGCCTCGGGGATGAGGCACGCACTAGCCAGCTCCGCCGTCGCTACCTGACGCTGCTCCTGGACGCCCTCCACACCCCGTCACCGGGACCGCTTCCCGGCCCGCCACCTACCTGGGAGGAGGTCGGCAGTCGTTGGAACCGCGGCGGGAATTAGACCAGATCGCTAACACCCGTGGCGGAGGCTCGCGGGCGGGCGAAATCCGGGGCGTGCTCCGGCAACAAGCCGACGCCGACAAGGTAGCCAGGAATCGCTTGCAGCAAAGGAAACCGCTGCATCAGCCTGAGCGGCGCCGGAGCCGAGGTCGATCGCGGCCCGGCTTCATCCTCGGCAATGGTCGTCGCAATAACCAGCCGGTGCGCCGCCCGCTGGAAAGCCTGAGTGAGCACCGTCGGCAGCCAGCGTCGGCGTTGCACTGCGCGGAGCGTTCCCAACCGGACCCGTCCTGTACGCAGCGACGGCGCAAGAAGCCGGCCAGCAGCCACAGCGTCCTGGACGGCGAGGTTGATTCCCACGCCGCCGACGGGTGACATGGCGTGGGCGGCGTCGCCAATGCACAGCAATCCGTCGCGATACCAGCGCGGCAGCCGGCTGAGCACCACGTTGAGCAATCTGATGTCATCGAAGGACCGGAGTAGGTCCGGCCGATCCTCCAGCCACGGTACGGTGTCACGAAGCCTTTGCCGTAGCCCCTCGATACCATGATCGCGAAGCGTCGTCAGCGAACCTTTCTTGATCACCATGCCGACTTGGAAGTAGTCCCCACGGTCGATCATGATCAGCAAGTTCGATCGTGAGACGCGACCGACGACGCCTTCAGGATCTGTCGCCAGCCGCGGCAGCCGGAACCACAGCACGTCCATGGGCACACCGAATGTCCGCGACCTCAGTCCGGCTCGCTCGCGTACCACCGAAGATCGCCCATCGCATGCGACAACAAGATCAGCCTCCAGCTGATAGCTGCGGCCCTCCTGGTGGTAGCTCACGCCGCTGACCCTGTGGCCGTCCCAGAACAGATCGGTGACCTCAGCGTTCATGATCAACTCGTAGCTGGGTTCTTGCCGGCTAGCATCGGCGACCACGTTGAGGAAGTCCCATTGCGGCACCAGCGCAATGTGCTGGTGACGGCCAGGCAATCGGGTCAGGCTGGCAACCCCGTAGGTTCCGGAGTCCAGCTGGACGGTGAGCGTGTCCACCCAACGAGGGGGCAGAGCGGCGAACTCCGCTCCCAATCCGAGTTCATCCAGCAGAACCAACGTGGAGGCATGGACTGTGTCGCCTCGAAAGTCACGCAGAAAATCCGAGTGCTTCTCCAGGACGGTTGTCCGTACGCCCGCGCGGGCCAGAATGAGACCGAGCATCAAACCTGCGGGCCCGCCCCCGACTACGCAGCAGCCGGTACGGGTCACCGAAGCCTCCATGTATTGAATTTATGCGCGCTGAGCCTGTCGAAGCGCAGCAGCATGCGCGCCCCTTCGACGGGCTCAGGGCGCACCCCTTAGACCAGCGCGGCTGGCAGCGCGCCCTCGTTCTCCAGCAGCCAACGCTTGGTCTCCAGATGGCGGCCGGGCTCGCCGCCGGAGTATCCGCCGAGTCCATCGCTGGCCACCACGCGGTGGCACGGGATGATGATCGGCACCGGGTTTGCCGCCATGATCTCCCCGATCGCGCGCGCCGGCACACCGGTGCCGCTCAGCTGGGCTAGTTCGCCGTACGTGATCGTCTCGCCGTATCCGACGGTCCTCAGCGCCTGAAGCACTGCCTTGCTCACGGGCTCCAAAGGGGGCAGGTCGAGCGGCAGTGTGAAGTCTTGCCGCTGCCCGGCAAAGTATTCACGCAACTGTCCGAGTGCCTGTTGCACCGTCTCGTCCGGTTCCGTCGAGGCGCCCTGTGGCCGCAGCCGCCACCCGACCTCCCGTACGCCCGCTGGTCCAGCGAGGACCCCAATCACACCGACCTGGCTGTCGAACTGGTCAAAAAAGAGCTCGCTCATAATGCAGTCCATCGTGCCTCAGCACTCAGACAAGTCCCGATTGTCCTGCTTCCGGTATCCCACGCTGCGTGGGATATTCGCGCTGTGCATGGCGTGCATGCCATGTACCGCGTGAAGAACCTGGGTACAGCCTCGGGAAAGCTGGGGCAAATCACGCCGGGCTGTCGGCGCTCTCGATGACCACGAGCGCGTCGCGATGGACGACCGTACGGTCGTAGCCGGCACCCAGCTCGGCGGCAAGGTCGCGGGTGCTGCGGCCGAGCAGGGATGGCAATTCATCGGAGTCATAGTTCACCAGCCCGCGGGCGACAACCAATCCATCTGGACCTACCAACTCAACCGGCTCGCCAGAAGAGAACTGACCGCGTACGGCGGTGATGCCAGCCGGGAGTAACGAGGCATTGCGCTGGGTAAGTGCGCGCACGGCCCCAGCATCGAGGACCAGGGTGCCGCGAGCGTCGCTCGCATGTCGCAGCCACAACAGGCGGGTCGGTCGCCGACGGCCTGTGGGATGGAAGAGTGTGCCGACCCGCTCACCAGCTAGTGCTGCCCCGGCTTGCTCAGCGGTCGTTAGTACGACCGGAATCCCGGCGGAGGTGGCGATCCGCGCGGCGTCAATCTTTGTGACCATTCCGCCCGTGCCGACTGCGGTGCCGCGCGTCTGTATGTCGACCTCGGCGAGATCGGCCTCGCTCCATATCTCGCTGATCCTGCGCGCCTCTGGCTTGGTCGGGTTGGTGGTGTAGAGCGCCTCGACGTCGCTGAGCAGTAGCAGAGCGTTGGCGTGGACCAGATGTGCCACCAACGCCGCCAGCCGGTCATTGTCGCCGAATCTGATCTCGTGTGTGGCAACCGTGTCGTTCTCATTGACGATCGGCACCACGCCGAGCTCCAGCAGGCGGCCGAAGGTCCGGTAGGCGTTGCGATAGTGCGCGTGGCGGGTCACGTCGTCGGCAGTGAGCAGCACCTGGCCCACCCGAAGCCCATACCCGCCGAAGAGCTGGGTGTAGTGCCCCATCAACAGACCCTGACCGACTGAGGCTGCCGCTTGCTGATTTGCAAGGTCGCGGGGGCGCGTCCTGAGTCCCAGGGGTGACAGGCCGGCTGCGATGGCACCGGATGAGACCAGGACAACCTCGCGGGCGCTCAGCCTGGCAGCTGCCAGTACGGCGACCAGTTGCTCGATCCGTTGCGGGTCGATGCCTCCTTCGCCGGTTGTCAGCGAAGAGGAACCGACCTTGACGACCACCCGGCGGGCGGTTCTGAGCTCGTCACGCATGGTCATGACCTGAGTCGGAGTCCAGTTGTGCTGAGCTGGCTTCGTTCTGTCCTGAGCTCGACGACGGGTGGAACACCGCGGGTTCAGCACTCTCAGCCGCCTGGTCGTCAGAGGGCGCTTCGGCGCCGTGGTAGGCACGATCCCTCTCACGCCGACGCCGGGCAGCAGGTCGTTCCTCGGTCAGCCGCTGGTCCTCGCCACGCCGGCTGAGGATCTCCGAGCCGATCTCGATCTGGGGTGCGAAGTCAAAGATCACCGCGTTCGCGCCGCCAATCGCGACACCGTCGCCGGGCTGGGCGCCCAGTTCGAGTAGCCGGTCTTCGATTCCAATCCGGTTCAGCCGGTCGGCGAGGTAGCCAACAGCCTCGGCGTTGGAGAAGTCGGTTTGCTGAACCCACCGCTCCGGCTTGCCGCCACGAACGCGCCATAGCTCATCCTCACGCTCCACACTGAACTCGGCCTGGCCGTCCAGCGGCTTTGGCCGAATGACGATCCTCGTGGGGGGAGGAGGGGGCGCGGAGTCACGGCGAGACTTGACCAGCCGAGCCATCGCGAAGATCAACTCCCGCACGCCTTCGCCGCTTCGGGTGGAGATCGGGAAGACTTGCAGGCCTCGGTCATGTAAGTCGCCCGAGGCCATCTCTGCAACCTGCCTGGCGTCGGGGATGTCGATCTTGTTCAGGGCTACGAGCCGCCGCCGGTCCTCAAGTCCTCCGTGTGCTTTCAGCTCGGCTTCGATGACATCAAGATCGGTTACCGGATCGCGGCCCGGCAGATAGGTGGCGCAGTCGATCACATGGACGATGGCGGCACACCGTTCAATGTGGCGCAGAAAGTCGAACCCGAGGCCACGTCCTTCACTGGCACCCTCGATGAGCCCAGGTACGTCGGCAACTGTGAAGCTCGTGTCACCGGCAACCACGACACCGAGGTTGGGCACCAACGTCGTGAAGGGATAATCGGCGATCTTGGGCCTGGCACGGGAAATCGCCGCCACCAGCGATGATTTTCCGGCGCTCGGGAAGCCCACCAACCCGATGTCGGCGACAACCTTCAACTCCAGGCTGATGGTCCCGTTTTCTCCTGGCTCGCCGAGCAAGGCAAACCCAGGCGCTTTCCGGCTTGCCGAAGCTAGGGCCGCGTTGCCAAGTCCGCCACGTCCACCCTGCGCGACGACAATCTCAGCACCGTCAGAAGTCAAGTCCGCAATTAGCTCACCGGTCTCGGCGTCGGTCACCACGGTGCCGCGGGGTACCGGGAGGATGACATCTTCTCCACGGGCGCCGTTCGCGTGGTTGCCACGACCAGGCTCGCCATTGGTCGCACGCCGATGTGCCTGACGGTGGTAGTCGACCAGTGTGGTCAGCCCGTGATCAACACGGAGGATCACCGATCCACCATCCCCGCCGTTACCGCCATCAGGACCGCCGAGCGGTTTGAACTTCTCACGATGAATGGAGGCGCAACCGTGGCCGCCGTTACCGCCGTATACGTGCAGCGTGACCTGGTCCACGAAGGTAGGGATGGCCATGGCTGAAGCCTCCTCTCAGTGATCAGAAAAGCGCAAAGGGCGGCCCAGTTACTTGGGCCACCCTTTCGGCGGTTGTGGTGTGAGGTTAATTTGCCGACGTGGTGGCCTCGGCTGGCCCTGAAGAAATTGGACGCAGAGTCTGATGCGCGGGGTGGCGTCACATTGACGACCCGACGCCCTCGCCGAGTGCCGAACTCAACATGCCCTGCAACCAGCGCGAACAAGGTGTCATCGCCGCCGCGGCCGACACCGTCGCCTGCGTGGAAATGGGTACCGCGCTGCCGGACGATGATCTCACCTGCGTTGACCAACTGACCGCCGAACCGTTTGACGCCGAGCCGTTGCGAATTGGAGTCCCGACCATTTCTGGTCGAGGACGCTCCCTTCTTGTGTGCCATGTCGTCGCCTAGCTCTTGATGTCTGTCACTAAGACCTTGGTGTACCGCTGGCGATGACCCTGACGCTTGCGGTAGCGGGTCTTGTTCTTGAACTTCAGGATGCGGATCTTGGGGCCCTTCGTTTCAGCAATTACCTCAGCGGTCACCGATGCCGAACCGAGTGCCGATGCATCTGAGGTGACGGCGTCACCGTCGACGAGCAGCAGCGGTGTAAAGCTGATGCTGGAGCCGACTGCATCATCGAGGCGGTCAACCTCGAGGACATCGCCGACAGCGACCTTGTGCTGGCGGCCGCCACTCCGCACGATCGCGTACACGCCTAACCTGCTCTCTCTTGCTCTGAATTGGATGGTGTGCAACACAAGGTTGAGGGCACACGCCAAGCGCCCGCCCAAGCGTGCGCACCGAGGGTCAAGGCTACGCGGCCGCTCCTAATGGGGTCAAACCGTACGCCATCCCGTCTGGATTGCTTCCCCATCCCACTCAGCCTGACGACGAGGGTTACCTGGTCGCCGACTAGCGCCCAGGACTGCCGCCGGAAACCTAGGTGGTCTCCTCATCCGTGGTCGGAACTGGAACGCAGGGCGGCGCGAGCGCCCTCATTGGTGATCCAGAGATCAGTGGCGGTCACGAGACAGGTAAGGCCGCGTTCCCTGAATCGATCAGCAAGTTCAGGGGTACCGGCAAAGCCACCCACCGTGCGATCGTACGCCGCCGCGGCCTGAACGATCCGCGTAAGAGGGCTGGTCTCGGAGTCGTCGTCGAGCAGCGCCTCAACCGTCGTCCCGAGAGATAGGGAGAGGTCGTTGGGCCCGACGAAGAGTTGGTCGACCCCATCCACCGCCGCGATCTCCTCAGCGCGCGAGAGAGCGTCGGCCGACTCGATCATCACGGCGCACGTAGTGCTGCGGTTGGCCGCCTCGGCCGTCATCGTGGCGCCGCCCCAGATGCCGCCTAGCTGACCCCAACTTCGGCCACCGACCGGCGGATAGAAGGTTGCTGCGACTGCCCGCCGCGCGTCCGCCGCAGACTCGATCTGCGGAACGATCACCGCCTGCGCTCCGGCATCCAACGCAGCACCGATGAGAACGAAGTCACAGGAGGGAACCCGCACCACGAGCTGAGCCCCCTCCGGTGGGAAGCTCTGCGCCGCATTGACGATCTCGGTACGCGAGTACAAGCCATGTTGCATGTCGAGGCATACCCAGTCGAATCCGAGACCAGCCAGCCGCGCCAGCATGCTTGGACTCGCGTCCACACACCACACTCCGCTGCTCGGCCCGCCGAACCCGCGAGACCCCTGCTCTGCTGCCATCACACGCCTCATTCTGGTCGCGCACCTTTGAAACGTCGGCAGGCGGGGCCGGAACTCCTCCCATTTGGCAAGCGTCGTCAGTCGTGGTCTTCGGCAGCTGCCAACAACTCATGGCGATGCGCGAGTGTCGTACGCAGCCGCCCGTGGCTGGCACCAAGCTTCAATTCCGCTGCGTCAATGCGGTGCCAGGCCGGCATACCGAGCGGGTGGATACCGCGTTGCGCGAGCAACCGGTCCAGCTTTCCCGACCTGCCCTGGGCCTTGACCGCACCATCGTGCACATCGGCCAGCAAGGACGTCACCGTCTCCACTGCGTCGGACTTGTTGGTGCCGATCACGCCTGTCGGCCCTCGCTTTATCCAACCGGTCACATATTCGTCCGCTGAGAATCCGCCGTCGCGGATCACTCTGCCTTCGGCATGTGGCACCCGTCCGGTCTTTTCGTCGAAGGGCACACCCTCTAGCGGCAGGCCGCGATAGCCGACCGAGCGCACCACAAGATCGGCGACCAAGTCTGGACGACGGCCAGTACCGACCACGAATCCCTCCGAATCGATCATGGTCCGCTCGACCTCGACAGCGGTCACCCGATCAGAGCCGATGATCTTTATCGGTCGGCTCCAGAAGTGAAAGCTGATCCGTCGCGAGGCACCACGCAAGGGCCGGGCTTCCCACTCCTGAAACACCGCCAGATTGCGGGCAGCGACCTTGTTCTGTTGCACCACTGCCTGACTGGAGGGATCCAGCTCGAGGTCTTCAGGATTGATGATCACATCAACATCATCTAGCTGTCCGAGCTCACGAAGTTCCTTGGTGGTGAAGGCAGTGTAGGCGGGCCCACGGCGGCCGAGCAGGTGAACGTCGGTGATGTTCTTCCGAGACAGGGACTTCAGGACCTCCTCGGCCATGTCCGTGTCGTCGAGCTGATCGATATTCTTGATCAACACGCGGGCCACGTCGAGGGCAACATTGCCGACGCCGACCACCACTGCGTGGCGAGACGTGCTGATCAGCTTCTCGATCTCGTCAGCTACGAGATGATCATTGATGCTGCGCTGGTCAGTATCAGGATGAACATCCGGATGACCGCAGTACCACGCCACGAGCTCGGCCGCCGCGATGCTGCCTGACAGGTGCTCGCCGGGGATCTCGAGACGTCTGTCGCTGCCCGCCCCATACGCGTAGATCACAGCGTCGACGGACTCGCGAAGCTCTGCAATGCTGAGGTCGGAGCCAATGGCAACATCGCCATAGAAGCGGACACTGGGCTTCTCCAATGTGCGCTCGAGGGTGTTGCGGATCGAGCGAATCGAGAAATGGTCGGGCGCCACGCCATAACGGACCAGCCCGAACGGCACTGGGAGCCGGTCGATGACAGCGACCTCAACTGCTACATCAGTTCGCTGACTGAGGGCTTCGGCGGCGTAGATCCCTGCCGGCCCGGCTCCCACAATGGCGACGACGAGAGGTGACGACTGGGCCGGCAATGCACTGTCGATCAGCTCAACACCACCGACTCAACCTGCGACTCGGCCAGGTCGGGTTCCTGAGCTGCCGCGGCGCGGCGGCCGCGGCCGCTCCGTCGGCTGCGAGAGGGCCGCTCCTCAGGCGTTCCTTCGTCGGTGTCGTCCGCGTCGTCGGACACCTGTGCGCTGTCCGTCGCCTTTCGGGAGCTGGCTTGGGCGCTGCCGCGACGGTCGCGCGGACGGGAGTCTCGCGCTCCCCCATCGGCATGCCTTTGCGACTCGACCGGCATGTCGTGCAGTTCGTAGCCACGGCCGTGGCACTGCGGGCACTCGGTGGTGAAGGCTTCTAGCAGCCCCGTGCCGATCCGCTTACGTGTCATCTGAACTAGACCCAAGCTCGTGATCTCGGCCACCTGATGCCGAGTCCGGTCGCGTCCTAGACACTCCACGAGCCGACGTAGCAACAGTTCGCGGTTGTTGGGCAACACCATGTCGATGAAGTCGATCACGATGATCCCGCCGATGTCACGGAGCCTCAGCTGCCGTACTAGTTCCTCGGCCGCCTCCAGGTTGTTGCTGGTGACTGTTGCCTCCAGGTTGCCGCCGGTGCCGGTGAACTTGCCGGTGTTGACATCGATCACGGTCATCGCCTCGGTCCGGTCGATGATCAACGAGCCGCCTGACGGCAGAAACACCTTGCGTTCCAAGCCTTTCGCAATCTGCTCGTCCAGTCGATTCTCAGCAAAAAGATCACCGTCGCCATCCCAGCGGTGCAGTCGATCTTGCAAGTGTGGCGCGACATGCGAGACGTATGCTTCTACTGAGTCGTACGCGTCAGTGATTCCCCCGTTGCCAGAGATGATCAACTCCGAGAAGTCTTCGGTGAAAAGGTCGCGGACAATGCGGACGGTAAGATCGGGCTCGGCGTAGAGCAACTGCGGAGCATTGCCGGTGGCAACCTTCCGCTCGATATCCTCCCATTGCGCCTTCAGCCGATTGACATCGCGCACCAGCTCGTCTTCGTTTGCACCCTCGGCAGCCGTGCGAACAATCACGCTGGCGGACTCACCAACCAAGCCAGACAAGACCTCCTTGAGCCGCTGGCGTTCGACTTCAGGCAGCTTGCGGGAGATCCCCGAAAGGTGGCCACCCGGGGAATAGACGATATAGCGGCCCGGGATCGATACGTGGTTGGTCAGCCGCGCCCCCTTTGCACCCACCGGATCCTTGGAGACCTGGACCAAGATCGTCTGGCCCGGTTTGAGCACCTTCTCAACTTTGCGATTCTGGCCTTCCGCGCCGAAGTAGTCCCAGTCGATCTCGCCCGCGTAGATCACTCCATTGCGACCCCGCCCTATGTCGACGAAAGCGGCCTCCATCGATGGCAGAACGTTCTGGACCCGGCCCAGGTAGACGTTGCCGATCAAGGAAGCATGTGTGGCGCGGTCGACGTAGTGCTCGACGAGGATGTCATCCTCGAGTACGGCGATCTGCACAAGATCATCAAGTTGTCTGATGATCATCTTGCGTGCCACGGACTCGCGCCGTGCGAGGAACTCAGCCTCGCTCAGGACCGGCGCGCGACGCCGACCTGCCTCCCGACCTTCGCGTCGCCGCTGGCGCTTGGCCTCCATCCGCGTGGATCCGTCAATCCCAGAAACTTCGTTGTCGGCTTCTTGACGGCGCGGTTCGCGTACTCGAACAACGGTATCCGTCGGGTCGTCTGAGGCGGGAGCAGCCTCCTCTCCCCTCCGCCGACGTCGCCGCCGCCGTCTGCGCTGGCCCTCAGCAGTGCCATCGGTGGCGTCGCTGATCTCAGCGGCTTCGTCTTCCTCTTCTGCCTGCCCCGTGTCTGTGGACGCGGCCTCGTCGTCGGTGGTGCGTCGACGGCGACGGCCTCCACGACGACGGCGACGACGACGGCCCTCGCCAGTCTCGCCCTCGGACACGGTCTCCCCCGCCGCTTGCGACAGAGGCTCCTCCTCGGGCGTCGATTGCTCGAGCGCAGGCTCCGCTGCCCCAGGTTCCTCGGCCACAGGTTCCTCAGGGGTCGATTGCTCGAGCCCGGGCTCCGCTGCCGCAGGTTGCGTCGATGGCTCGAGCGCAGGTTCCGCCTGCCGCCGGCTCCTCTGCCGCAGGCTCCTCGGCCGCAGGTGTCTCAAGCTTTTCCTCGAGGGCGGTATCGGCGACTACGTCGGTGTCGTCCGGCAGGCCCTGGGCCGGCGTTGGCGCACCCTCTTCCGGCTCCGACGAGGGCGTCGGAGCCGCCTTTGCCGGCGCTTCGGTCGTCATTGCGTGCGGCCGCTTCGGTCGTCATTGCGGCCGTCTCCGCGGCCGCTTCGGTCATTGCAACGGCCTTCTTGACCGTTCGCCTCCGCGGGGTTTTGGCGACCTCTCCCGTGCTGGCAGGCGTCTCCTCACGGCGTTTCTTGGCTGCGCGCTTGACTGTTGACTTCTCGGTCGGGGGCGCGACCTCCGTTCCGGAATGCTCGCTGACCGGCTCCTCTCGGCTGCCCTCGATGGAGGGTGCATCCGGAGCTGAGGAAGGCGGCCCGGCCGGTCTGCTGGCCGCCCTACGGCGGCGCGGGGCGGGCTGAGCTGGTGGTGCTTCGTTCGTCTCTGATGTTGATGTGTCGGGCTCGTGGGGATCGAGCATCAAACTCCTCTATGGCGCGTATGCGCACTTTCTCGTTCGCTGCGCCGGCGCGGGGCCGGGCTGCGGAAGCTTGCGGAACCGATGTGGTGAATCCAACCCTCCCGCGGTCAAGCCCCGACTCCGTCACACTCGAAGCCCTGCTCGTCGCGGTGGAAGATCAGCTCCACCTGCCGTCGCGACGTGTCACTCCACGCCGCGCATGTATGCCATCGGGGTTGGACGCAGGTGGCGCCCAAGCCGTCTCCAGTATCACACACGTCACAACCGGCTGCCGTGACGTGCCCGCGCCACGAGGTGGCGCGGCGATCAAGTGCACGCCCCGGGAGTTTGGCGACCGGGCTCGGTGATCGCTCCGGACTCGGGGTCGAGCCTGCCCTGGGCGAGCCGCGTCAGGATCGGCGCTCCCATAGGAGCAAACTCCTGACTTGCCACCCGCAGGCCGGTAAGCACGTCATCGGGCCGGACCAGAGGTGTCTGATGAGCCAGAGTCATGGTTATCCGACCGCTCTCGACCTCAAGGCTGACCACTGCAGCCCGGGCGTCGAACTCGCGCTTTCCGTTCTTGGTCATCCGCTGTACGAGCACGGCATTCCGGGCGAGGAACGCCTCGCGGGCCGCCTGCAGTGTCGTTATCGACAGATCTGCCAGATCCACCTGCCAGCGCGACCCGGTCAGCTCCTCCGCCAAGGTCCCGGGACGCACCGCAGCGACGTCTACCACATCGAGGCCGGGCGGCAGGGCGGCGTCGAGGGCGACCCGCACCTCGTCTGGATCGCAGGCTGTCGCCAGACCGATTTCCAGATACTCCGCTTCGCTTGCCGCCCCAGTCGGAGAGGCGCTCGGGTATGAGATCCGTGGATGGGGTGAGAAGCCAGACGAATACGCCATGGGCACTCCGGCCCGGCGCAGTGCGCGCTCGAACGCCCGCCCGAAATCCCGATGGCTGGTGAAACGGGCACGCCCCCGCTTGGCGTATTTGACCCGGAGCCACTGGACCGGCGGCGGGTGCTGCTCAGGCTGAGTGCGAGGCGTCCCCACGAGCCCGAGCCTAACCGCCAGCCATCGCTGGTTTGCATCACCAGTGAGCCTCAAGAGCGACGTTTCGGCCTTCCAGGCTCGCTAGTGGATGCGAATTCAGGGAGCTTTGGACAGGTCGGCGACTGGTGTCACCGGCAGAAGCTTGCGACCAGTCGGGCCAATCTGAATGGTGGTGTCCAGCTGTGGGCACACCCCGCACTCGAAGCACGGTGTCCAGCGGCAGTCGTCCACTTCGATCTCATCCAAGGCGTCTTGCCAGTCCTCCCAGAGCCACTCCCGATCCAGGCCGGCATCCAAGTGATCCCAGGGCAGCACCTCGGCGTACTCGCGCTCACGCGTGGTGTACCAGTCAACATCCACCCCGCTGCCGTGCAAGCATCGCTCGGCGCACGCGGCCCAGCGCTCGTAGGAGAAGTGCTCGCTCCAACCATCGAACCGGCCGCCATCGCGCCAAACCGCCTCAATGATCGCGCCAACGCGGCGATCGCCGCGACTCAACAATCCTTCGATGATGCTCGGCTTCCCGTCGTGATAACGGAATCCGATGGCTCGGCCATACTCCCGATTACCACGGATCGCATCTCGCAGCTTGGCCAGCCGCGCGTCCACGGTTTCATGATCACACTGCGCTGCCCACTGAAACGGGGTGTGCGGTTTGGGCACGAAGCCACCAATACTCACTGTGCAGCGGATGTCTCGCCGCCCGCTGACTTTTCGACCAGTGGCGATCACGCGCTTGGCGAGATCCCCGATAGCGACTACGTCCTCGTCCGTCTCGGTCGGCAGTCCGCACATGAAATACAGCTTGACCTGCCGCCAGCCGTGCGAGTAGGCCGCCGCGACCGTTCGGATCAGATCCTCCTCTGTGACCATCTTGTTGATCACCTTGCGCATCCGCTCGGTGCCACCCTCGGGCGCAAAGGTGAGCCCAGAGCGACGACCGTTGCGGGACAGCTCGTTGGCGAGGTCGACGTTGAACGCGTCCACGCGGGTGCTTGGCAGGGAAAGCGAAACGTTGCTGCCCTGATATCGATCGGCAAGCTGCCGAGTGATCTCACCGATCTCGGAATGATCACTGCTGGACAGGCTCAGCAGCCCGACTTCCTCCAGTCCAGTGGACTCGATGCCGCCCTGCACCATGGCACCGATGACGTCGATGCTGCGCTCCCGGACCGGCCGAGTGATCATTCCTGCCTGGCAGAATCGGCAGCCCCGGGTGCAGCCACGGAAGATTTCCACGGCATAACGCTCATGCACCGTCTCCGCGAGCGGTACGAGCGGCTGCTTGGGGTATGGCCACGCATCCAAGTCCATCAACGTGTGCTTGGCCACGCGGAACGGTACGCCTGCGCGATTTGGTGCCACCCGCCGGATCCGGCCGTCGGGCAGGTAATCGACGTCGTAGAACCTCGGAACGTAAACCCCACCCCCCGCCGCCAGACGTAGCAACAGACCATCGCGACCGCCAGGCCGTCCTTCGGCCTTCCATTCCCGGATAACGGCCGAGATCGTCAGTGCGATCTGTTCGCCGTCGCCGAGGACCACAGCATCAAGGAAGTCTGCGACCGGTTCGGGGTTGAACGCCGAGTGCCCGCCCGCCAAAACGATGGGGTCGTGCTCCCGGCGCTCAGCAGCGTGGATTGGAATCCCCGCCAGGTCGAGCTCGGTGAGCATGTTGGTGTAGCCGAGTTCGGTAGCAAAGCTCAGCCCGAAGACGTCGAACTCCCCGACCGGTCGGTGCGAATCCAGCGTGAACTGCGGCACGGCGTGCTCGCGCATCAGTGCTTCCATATCGGCCCACACCGCGTACGTCCGTTCGGCAAGGATCCAGTCCTGCTCGTTGAGGATCTCGTACAAGATCGCGATGCCCTGGTTGGGCAGACCCACCTCGTACGCATCCGGATAGCTGAGGCACCAACGCACCTCGACCGATTCCCACTCCTTGGTCACGCTGTTCAGCTCGCCACCGACGTATTGGATGGGCTTGCTGACCCGCGCCAGCAGCGGTTCGAGTCGCGGGAATACCGAAGCGGGGCCTGTCGCGATCGTCGTCATGACGCTCCCCAGCGTAATGGCGACTCGGTGATCACCTGCTATTCGGCGAGGTCAGGGAACCAGAGCGCAATCTCCCGTTTGGCCGACTCCAGGGAGTCAGAGCCATGGACCAGGTTTTCCCGGTTAGACAGGGCGAAGTCGCCGCGAATGGTGCCGGGCGCGGCCTTACGTCCGTCAGTGGCGCCATTGATCGTGCGGACCACGTCGATAGCCTCGTCGCCTTCAACAACCATCGCCACTGAGGGGCCGGATGTGACAAACAGCCGTAGCGGTGGGTAAAACGGCCGCTCGACATGCTCCGCGTAGAGCTGGTCGGCGAGTTCACCGGTCATTTGACGCAGCTCCATTGCCACGATCGACAGGCCCTTGGATTCGAAACGGCTGATGATGGCCCCGGCCAAACCGCGGCGGACAGCATCTGGCTTGATCAGTACGAAGGAACGCTGGGTCGGCACAGGCGGTGCGACGTAACTCATGCCAGCACCCTAGGGCACTACCGGATGTCCCCGCCCTCTTGGGAAGCCTCCATGCGCGAGTCCAGCCGCTTGCCCATGGCGAACGACATCACCCACACTGCGGCGAACAGCGCCCCCACAACGAACATCGTCGGGGTCAAGAATCCGAGAGCGAGACCGGCGATTGAACGATCCAGCCAAGGACGTAGCCGACTCGAGAGCGCAGGAGCGCAGCGGAGACAACGGCGAGCAGCGCCGCGCCACCTGCAAAGCCCGCGGCCGCTGCGGCGGGTACACCTCGGAGACCAAGATCATGCCAGGTATAGCGAACCCGAAAACGATCACCTCGAAGATCAACACCGTTTGCAGCACGACCCGCATCGGGTTGCCGGTGCTGAGACTGATCATGCCAGTCCCGGTCGGTCTCGTGCCCGTCTTCGGAGTAGTCGGCGTCCCATTCGTCGTCGAGATTCTCCCGTGTCGCCGGGACAACCACCGGCTCCTCCCTGACGAGCAGAGAGCGTGCCTCACTGATCGCAATCACCGATCCGCTGATCAACACACCGGGCGAGCCGACGACATCCACCTCCGCCAGCGACACCGCCACTTCGATCGCGTCGTCGAGGCGCGGGACCACAGTGACGCGTGAGGCACCGAAGACCTCTTCGGCCAGTTCCCCGAGCTTCTCAGCCGGCAGCCCGCGAGTGGTGGAGGCGACTTGAGTGATCACGACCTGGCTCATGATCTCCTCGAAGACTTCGAGAACCCCGCGCGCATCTTTGTCCGCCATAACCGCGACGACGCCGATCAGCGGGGTGAAGGCGAATGCCTCCGTGATCGCCGTCCGCGGCCGCTCGGGCGCCGTGTGGGTTGTGCGCTGCGTCCAGCACAACCGCCGGCGAGCGGCGTACCAGCTCCAACCGGCCGGGAAAGCGGACTTGGGCGAAGCCTTCGCGGACCACATCAGGATGCAGCGCTTTGAGTCCGAGAAACGCCTCGGTCGCCGCCAGTGCCTGCGCGGCATTCGAGGCCTGGTGCGCACCGTAAAGCGGCAGAAAGATTTCATCCACAGGGCCGTCTGCACTGTTGAGTCGGATGACCTGTCCGGCCACCGCTAGCCGCCGGTCGATGACACCGAAGTCGATGCCCTCTCTTTGTGGCAACGCCCCGACGTCGGCGCACCGGGTCAGCAGTACCTGTGCCGCCTCGACGGTCTGACCAGCAAGAATCGCATGTGCTCCCGGCTTGATGATCCCGGCTTTCTCTCGCGCGATCTCTGTGATGGTACGGCCCAGCAAGTGAGTGTGATCAAGATCGATTGGGGTAACCACCGCGACGTCCGCATCGGCGACATTGGTCGCGTCCCAGGCGCCGCCCAAGCCGACCTCCACGATCGCGACATCAACCGGCGCATCGGCAAATGCGGCGTACGCCATTGCCGTGATGATCTCGAAGAAGGTCAACGAGACGCCGTCAATCTGGCGTTCGTCAACAAGCGCAACGTACGGCTCGATCTCGCGCCACGCTGCGTCGAAGCGCTCATCGCTGATCGGCTGCCCGTCGATGGCGATTCGCTCCGTCACGCTCAATACGTGTGGGCTGGTGAATCGACCGGTACGAAGGCCATCCGCCCGCAGCAGCGATTCGATCATGGCCGCGGTACTGCCCTTGCCGTTGGTGCCGGTCAAGTGGATGACCGGGTAAGCCCGTTGTGGGTCTCCGAGTAGCTCGGTCAGCATCCGAATCCGGCCGAGGCTCGGTGCTGGGCGGTGCTCCGGCCAGCGGCTGGTGAGCGCGGCGACGACCTCGGAGTGCGACTGTTCGGCAGGCATGACGCCCAAAGTCTAGGGCGGCGCCGACCGGACCAGACTCTGTGGGCGCGGCGAGCACACCAGTGTCGAGCTAAGCTGGCAGGCTGATCCAGTACCTGCGATCAAACGCGGGTGCATACCCCAGTGAGCTTGTTTAGGATGCAAGATCGTGACCACGCCAGCTGAGCCCCGAACCGACGCGCTTAACGCTGCCAGCGCGCGCGTACCGGAGAAGCCTGCGCTGGAGGGTCTGGAGGACAAGTGGATGGCGCGCTGGAAAGCCGACGACACCTACGCGTTTGTCCGGCCGGCCAGCCGGGCTGACGTGTACAGCATCGACACTCCCCCGCCCACAGTGTCGGGCTCACTGCATGTCGGCCACGTCTTCTCCTACACCCACACCGATCTGATCGCGCGCTTCCAGCGGATGCGAGGCAAGCACGTCTTCTATCCGATCGGCTGGGACGACAACGGCCTGCCCACCGAGCGACGCGTACAGAACTTCTACGGTGTGCGCTGCGACCCGTCGGTTCCGTACGACCCCGACTTCACGCCACCGGAAAAGCCCGACCCCAAGCACGAGCTTCGGATCAGCCGACCCAACTTCGTCCAGCTCTGCCATGAGCTCACCCATGTGGACGAGAAGGCATTCGAGGATCTCTGGCGACGCGTTGGGCTCAGCGTGGATTGGTCCAGCCTCTACACCACGATCAGCGAGAACTCGATCATGGTGGCCCAGAAGGCATTCCTGCGCAATGTCGCACGCGGGGAGGCGTATCTATCTGAAGCACCCACCCTGTGGGATGTGACTTTCCAGACTGCGGTTGCCCAAGCGGAGCTCGACGCCCGTGATTACCCCGGCGCCTATCATCGCGTCGCCTTCCACGGTCCCAACGGTCCGGTGTACATCGAGACCACCCGGCCTGAGCTCATTGCTGCGTGTGTCGCCCTCATCGCACACCCTGACGACGAGCGATACCGACCGCTGCTCGGCGGCACAGTGACCAGCCCGCTTTATGGGGTGGAACTCCCGGTTCTGGCGCACCCGGCCGCGGAGCCCGACAAGGGCACTGGGATCGCGATGTGCTGCACCTTCGGTGATCTGACCGATGTCATCTGGTGGCGCGAACTGCAACTGCCGGCTCGGGTGATCATCGATCGCGATGGGCGGATCATTCGCGATAGGCCGGAATGGATTGCCAACGACGCCACCTGGCAGACGATTGCCGGGAAGACGATCTTCTCTGCTCGGGAGTCGGTCGTGGCTCAGTTGGGGGTCTCCGGTGATCTTGAAGGCGAACCGACGCCGACGCTCCGCAAGGCCAACTTCTATGAAAAGGGCGACAAACCGCTGGAGATCGTCTCCACTCGTCAGTGGTATATCCGCAATGGCGGTCGCGACGACGATCTGAAGCGTGTGATGTTGGAACGTGGTGCGGAACTGGAGTGGATACCGGCCCACATGAAATACCGATACGACAACTGGGTGAGTGGCCTCAACGGGGATTGGTTGATCTCGCGGCAGCGGTTCTTTGGGGTTCCGTTTCCGGTCTGGTACCCCCTCGATTCCGAGGGCGAGCCTGACTACGACCACCCCATCCTGGCGAGCGAAGATAGCCTGCCGATGGACCCGAGTTCGGATGTCCCACCCGACTTCAGCGAGTCTCAGCGAGGCAAGCCCCGCGGCTTCATTGCGGATCCGGACGTGATGGACACCTGGGCGACGTCCTCGCTCACGCCGCAGATTGCGTGCGGGTGGGAACGCGACCCGGACCTGTTCGGCGTCACGTTTCCGATGGACCTCAACACCCATGCCCACGAGATCATTCGCACCTGGCTGTTCTCCCGTGTGGTGCGGGCTCACTTCGAGAACCATTCCCTGCCGTGGGTGCGTTCAGTGATCAGCGGCTTCGTGGTGGATCCCGATCGCAAGAAGATGAGCAAGTCCCGTGGCAACGCGGTAATGCCGACCGAGGTGCTGGAGCGCTATGGTTCCGACGCCGTACGCTGGCGTGCGGCGAAAATTCGGCCCGGGCTGGATTCGCCCTTTGATCAGCGCGAAATGAAGGTCGGGCGGCGTCTGGCACTGAAAGTGCTGAACGCGAGCAAGTTCGTGCTTGGGGCCGGTGCCCTCACCGACACAGCTGCCATTACCGAACCTGCCGACCTGTCACTGCTCGCTCACCTCAGCGCAGTGATCACCGAGACAACTCGATCGTTCGAAGCGTACGACTACACCAGCGCATTGGAGAGCACCGAACAGTTCTTCTGGCAGTTCTGCGACGACTACTTGGAGCTGGTCAAGGAGCGTGCGTACGGTCCCGCCGAGGACCCCGGTGCCGCGTCGGCCCGGGCAACCTTGACGTTCACTTTGGACGTCGTCTTGCGACTGTTCGCGCCGATCATGCCGTACGTCACGGAGGAGGTGTGGTCATGGTGGAGGGAAGGCTCCATCCACCGAACCCGCTGGCCAGTGGCTGAGGAGGTGGTCGTCAGTGAGGATCCAGGCCTGCTGAGCGACGTGTCCGCCGCGCTGATCCAGATTCGCGGCGCCAAGACCCAAGCCCGCGTCTCGATGAAGACCGAGATCAGCCTCGCCAAGTTCTACGGCACGGCGGGGGCGCTGACGCATTTGCAGGCGGTCGAGCATGACCTGCGTGCTGTCGGCCGTATCGCCGGTGATGTCAGTTGGATTGAAACTGACGGCCCGATCTCGGTCGACGTGACTTTGGTTTCTGCCGCCTGACCGTTCTCACGCTGGCACTCCAGCCGTGACGAAACCGGTCACGTCCAACCCGTATCCGGCCCATTTCAAGGTTGCGAGTGACCGGTTTCGGCCGGAAGCTGGCGAAAGGTGACCGGTTTCCACAGGAGGGAGCCAGCACCAAGGCCTGTCCCCAGGTGAGCTGGAGGCTCGGACGATTGCGGTGCGCTTCCGCATGCTTCCCGCGTGACCGTACGAAACAGACCAGACGCTCCCGCCCGAGGATGGCTGCGGGGCCGGGAATGGGAACGCATCACTCGCGGGGTATACGCCGCGGCGCTGAGCCGTACGCAGTTCGAGGAACTAGCGGCGTGGCAGCTGGTACTGCCCAGAGCCGCCGCCTTTTCGCACCTGACGGCTGCTCGGCTCCGCGGTTGGTGGCTGCCGGCCACCATCGCTCACCCGGTCTTTGCTGCCATGCTCAACGCCGATCCCCGTCCCCGGCGGCCTGGGCTGCTGGTATGCCGCCACACCCAGGCGTTCCCAATAAACCTGGTCAGCGGGCTGCGGGTCACCACGGCGGCCGAGACGATCCTCGCTGCCGCCCGCGATCTCGGTGTGCTCGATGTGGTCATACTCGGCGACTCGGCGCTGCGGCTGCGGCACTGCACCCTGACCGACCTCGAAATCACCGCCCGGCAGCGGCGGCGCGGTGCACCACTACTGCGACGGGTCATCCCGCTGCTCGATGCGCGGAGCGAGTCCGCTTGGGAGTCGATCATGCGAGTCCTGCATCAGGCAGCCGAGATTCCGGTGACGCCGCAACAGGAGATCTTCGACGAGGCGGGCCGATTCATAGCTCGCGCCGACCTACGGATCGACGGGAGTCGGCGAATCCATGAGTACGATGGCGCGAGGCATCGCGAGGCTGATGTCCACGAGGTCGATCTGGAACGCGACCGCGCACTCCTCGCCGCTGCGTTGGGAGCGGCACGGCTTCACCTCAAAACACCTGCGGCGAGACGGCGCCACAATCATCGCCGACGCCGACCGCCTGCTCGGACGAGCCTGGAATCCGCATCGGCTGGCTGCGTGGCAGAGCCTGCTCGACCACTCGCTCCTTGGACGGGCTGGCCGCGCCCGCGCCTACCGCAACTGGCGGCGAGCCATTGCCGAAACCGGTCAGAAGCAACAAGGAGAAGGCCGCAATATGGGTGGTTCGTGACCGGTTACGTGAGGAGGGTTCAGGCGCTCTTTTCGCGGCGCTCACGCTTGGCGAGCTTTTCGCGGGGCACCAGAGTGGGCAACACCGAGTCCCTGACCACCTCGTCGGTGATGATCACCTGTGCGATGTCATCGCGACTGGGCACGTCGTACATGACATTGAGCAGGACCTCCTCGAGGATCGCACGCAATCCACGAGCGCCTGTGCCGCGTAGCAGCGCAAGATCGGCAATCGCCTCGACCGCGTCCGAAGTGAACTCCAGTTCGACCCCATCAAGCTCGAACAGCTTGCGGAACTGCTTGACAAGCGCGTTGCGCGGCTCCACCAGGATGCGAATGAGCGAGTCGCGATCTAGCGGGCTCACCGAAGAGATCATCGGCAGCCGCCCGATGAACTCCGGAATCAAGCCAAACTTGATCAGGTCTTCCGGTCGTACGTCGTGGAACGGGTCATCCGATTCGGGCCGACGAGTGGCGATGTCATTGTTGAAGCCCAAGGGCCGCTTACCGACTCGCTGGGCAATGATGTGGTCGAGGCCGGCGAATGCACCGCCGACGATGAACAGCACGTTAGTGGTGTCGATCTGGATGAAGTCCTGGTGCGGATGTTTGCGCCCCCCCTGCGGCGGCACCGATGCCGATGTGCCCTCCAAGATCTTCAGCAATGCCTGCTGGACACCCTCGCCTGAGACATCACGGGTAATCGACGGGTTCTCGCTCTTCCGCGCGATCTTGTCGACTTCGTCGATGTAGATGATCCCGGTCTCGGCCTTCTTCACATCGAAGTCAGCCGCCTGAATGAGCTTGAGCAAGATGTTCTCGACGTCCTCGCCAACGTACCCGGCCTCAGTCAGCGCTGTGGCATCCGCGATCGCGAACGGCACATTGAGCATCTTGGCCAATGTCTGCGCGAGGTAAGTTTTGCCGCACCCAGTGGGTCCGATGAGCAAGATGTTCGACTTCGCGAGCTCGACATTGTCGTCGTCGGCGCGCCGAGCGGGATTGGCTGCTTCAGCCCGGACGCGCTTGTAGTGGTTGTAGACAGCTACCGCCAGCGCTTTCTTCGCATTGGTTTGCCCGATCACGTAGCTGTCGAGGAAGTGGCGGATCTGATGCGGCTTGGGCAGCTCATCCAGCAGGCCCACCTCGGCGCCCTCGGAGAATTCTTCCTCGATGATCTCGTTGCAGAGATCGATGCACTCGTCACAGATGTAGACGCCGGGACCAGCGATCAGCTTCTTGACTTGCTTCTGGCTCTTTCCGCAGAAGGAACACTTCAGCAGGTCGCCGCTCTCTCCGATGCGCGCCACACCGCCTCCTATCCGACGCCCGATCGTGTGGCTGGGTTTCTCACCCTAGCCTGACCACTCCTTGAAGTGGAGGACATCTCGTCCACCTCAGGCTCATGGCGCCACTAGACCGGAACTGCCTTAAGCGAGGTCAAGACCTCGTCGATCATGCCGTATTCGAGTGCCTGCTCTGCCGTGAGGTATTTGTCTCGTTCAATATCGCGACTGACCTCATCGGTCGTCTTACCGGTGTCCTCAGCCAGCATCTGCTCCATCAGCGAGCGGATCCGCAGAATCTCTCTGGCTTGGATTTCGATGTCGGAGGATTGCCCGTACCCGCCCTCGGTCGCCGGCTGATGGATCAAGATACGGCTGTTCGGCAACGCAAGCCGCTTGCCTTTTGTGCCCGCCGCCAAGATCACCGCGGCGGCCGAGGCGGCCTGGCCGAGGCACACAGTGCGTACATCGGGCTTGATGTAACGCATGGTGTCGTAGATCGCAGTGAGCGCGGTGAACGAACCGCCGGGCGAGTTGATGTAGATCTCGATGTCGCGCTCGGCGTCCATCTGCTGCAGGCAGAGCAGCTGCGCCATCACGGCATTTGCGATGTCGTCTGAGATCGGCGTGCCGAGAAAGATGATCCGGTCCTCGAAGAGCTTGGTGTACGGGTCGATCCGGCGCATGCCGTACGACGTGCGCTCCTCCCACTGCGGGATGTAGTAGTCCATGGTGGGAGACAACGCCAGATCAGACGAAGGCTGACCCAGGGCGAAGGGCTGCGAAGTCAATCTGCTGGTCATCTCGATTCGCTCCTTCACTGGTTCGGGGCCTGAGGTGATGGAATCTGCGCAGCAGTCTCATAGACGTGATCAATGAAGCCGTACGCCTGAGCCTGCTCTGCGGTGAACCACCGGTCCCGGTCGGAGTCTGCCTCGATTTGATCCAGCGTCTGGCCGGTGTGCTCGGCAATCAGCTTCTGCATGGTCGACTTGATGTGCAGTGACTGCTCTGCCTGGATCCGGATATCGCTTGCCGTGCCGCCGAGGCCGCCAGAGGGCTGGTGCATCATGATCCGGCTGTGCGGCAGTGCAAACCGCTTGCCTTTCTCGCCCGCGCACAACAGGAACTGACCCATCGATGCAGCCAAGCCGATCGCCACGGTCGCCACGTCGTTGGAGATCCACCTCATGGTGTCGTAGATCGCCATCCCAGAGTCGACCGATCCGCCAGGAGAGTTGATGTAGAGGTAGATGTCCTTATGTGAATCCTCAGCGTTCAGTAACAGCATCTGAGCGCAGATGGCGTTCGCGTTTTCGTCCTTGACTTCAGAGCCGAGGAAGATGATGCGGTTCTGCAACAAGGCTTGGTACACGTTGTCGTCGAGTCCAAAACCGTTGCGATTGCCAGCGTTGTATAAGGCGAGCGACGGTGGCCGGGTGAGCTGAGCGAATTGGCTAGGGAAGGAAGGTCCGGGAGTCGGTTTCACGTTGACGAACCTACCCCGCAGCGTCTGGCGAGTCGCGAGGAAACCAGGCGTGTTCGCTGTGGGCGCAGAAGGGGAGATGGATGTCACCGACGCGCGTTTTGATCGATCACAGAACGCCGACCTGGTGACCCAACGCGACTCAACAACTCTTGATTGGGCGCCGCGCTATCTGCAGATAAGGCAGAGTCCGACTAAGTGAAGCGGAGTGGGTACAAAGATGCTGGCCGAAGCTTCAGGCGCCCGTGCTCTGAGCCTGTTCGCCTGTTGGCTCCACTGCGGGCTCACTATCGAGACCTTGAGGTAGGGCCTCAGAGTCGGCGTACGTGCCGTCCTCTTGGAGCTTCGCCAGCTCAATCACCGAGCCGTCGGAGTCGGTTACCGTAGCCGACTCGACGATCATGGCCAGCGCCTTGCCCCGGCGAATCTCCAGCATGTACTCCTCAATGTGGTGCGGGTGCTCCTTCAGGTGATCTGCGACCTGCTGTGGCGGAACGCCATCGGCCTGAGCCTTACGCACGACGTGCTGACTGAAGTCGTTCTGATCAACATCGAGTGAGTGCTCTTCGGCAACTTTGTCCAAGATGATCTGGGCCTTGAGAGCCTGGGCAGCCCGGTCTTCGAGGTCGGCCCAGAATTCGTCTTCGGTCTGATCTTGACCGACGTCGGCCAGGTATTGCTCGACAGTGAGCCCCGCCTGTGTGAGTTGTTCACTGATCTGCTTGCGGCGAGCGTCGATCTCGGAGTTGAGCAAATGGTCGGGTACGTCGACGGCAACCTGTCCGACCAAATTCTCGAGCACCGCGTCCCGGGCCTGACTTGCCTGCTCGAGTCGGGCAATCTGCGTGAGGCGGTCCTTGATGTTGGCCCGCAGCTCCTCGATGGTGTCGAATTCCGATGCTTCCTGGGCGAACTCATCATCGGCGTCAGGCAGCTCAGAGGTTTGCACCTTGGTGAGGGTTACCTGGATGTCGGCTTCCTGGTCTTCCCACGGGCCGCTGACTAGCTTCGAGGCGAAGGTTGCGGAGTCACCAGCGGACAGCCCGATGACCGCCTCGTCCAGTCCGTCGAGCATCTGCCCAGACCCGATGGTGTACTCCACGTCGTCGGCAGTAGCGTCCGTGAGCGGCTCGTCGTCCCTGCTGGCAACCAGGTTGATCGTGACAATGTCACCATCAGCCGCTGGGCGCTCCACCGTCTCCCGCGATCCGAAGCGGTTGCGTAGCACGTCAAGCTGCTGATCGACCAGCGTCTCGGGCACCTCCAGCGCGTCAACCTGGGCCTGCAGGGTGGAGAAGTCCGGGAGATCGAAGTCGGGGCGTACGTCGACCTCGGCCGTGAACTCGATGACGTCACCGTCTTCGAGCTTGGTGACCTCTACGTCTGGCTGTGCCAGTGGTGACAGATTGTTTTCTGTGACGGCTGCGCCATAGAACCGCTGCCATGAGTCGTTGAAAGCTTCCTGGATGATGACTCCCCGACCGAAACGCTGATCGATCACCACGGGCGGGACCTTGCCGCGCCGAAACCCTGGGATGTTCACCGACTTGGCGACTTCGGCGTACGCCTTGTCCATGCTGGGTTTGAGATCGGCGAACGGCACCTCAACGGTGATCTTCACCCGGGTTGGGCTCAACTGCTCGACGGTGCTTGGCACGCTGGTTACTCCTGTGATCGCGGCACGGACGGTTGGAGAACCGCCCAGGCTTGGCTCACGCTGAGCCGCGGCAATCCTACGGGGCAGGCCTACCCCGGCCAAACGTCCGTACGGCGGGTCCGGCCGACTGGATTGGTCGGCGCAGTCGAGTGCCCTACACTCGTCGCGAAACGTTCGGGCCATCTCGGACGGCCGGGGCGTAGCGTAGTGGCTAGCGCGTCTGCTTTGGGAGCAGAAGATCGCAGGTTCGAGTCCTGTCGCCCCGACTCCATGAACGCAGCCGTGTCCTCCGGGTCCTCGCTTGTCATGGAAATGCGGGTGTAGCTCAATGGCAGAGCCCCAGCCTTCCAAGCTGGTCATGCGAGTTCGATTCTCGTCACCCGCTCCACGTGAAGGCCCTAGTCAAGGGCCCCTTCGCAGTGCCGCCGTGCTTCTGCGTGACAGCTCGTCGCGGTCGGGCCATTACGCGGGCCATTGGGTTGCGGCGCCACCAACTGGCCCTTGAGCCCCAGCTTTTCGGTCTGCGTCGATGCGCTTGGTGATGACGGATTCGCCCAGGTTGCGGGTTGGTGCGAGGCGTCGACGGCCGACCCACCCGCCTGGGGTCAAAGAACCGCTCGAACCGGGGCGAAGAACACCGGATCATCCAACAAGGCGTCCACCCGAGCCAGCTCCATCGTCAGCCGCCGCAGCTCCTTCGGCAAAATCGCTCCCAGAACGTCGGTGATCAGCTGCCGCGCAACACGAATGGTCCTAACCCTTCTAGCGCAAGGGTTAGGACCGTTATCCCTTGTCAGCGCCTACTTCAGCCCTCGACACGCCTCGCCTTTTGGGTCGAAGTAGCTATGCCGGTCAATGCGACCGCCTCTCTTCTGAGAGCCGGGAGCGCTAGGTACGCCAGAAGCAGCGGCGACAGTCCAGTAGTGCAGGCGAATGGGTGACTGTCAGATCATATTGGTCATGAGATTCCTGGCGGCTAGCTGTAGGCAGGAGCCTCGAGCGAGGTGTCGACCGAGCTTCCCGTCGGCTCCATCACGGGAGTTGTAACCGTCGATTGGCGATCCACCGGTGCAGTCGACCTCTCCGGAACAGCGAGCACACTGATGACGTATGGCTCTGACCGGTCAACCTGAGCCGGCTCTGTCCATGCCAGAACCCCATTCGGTCCAACGAAGAGCCGAAGGCCTGTGACCGACCGCTGACCAGCGTCCGCAAATGCACGCAGCAGTTGCCGCGCGCGCCTCCACAAACCAGGTGCATTCGCCTCGCTGAGCTTTGCTGCTGGACCTGTTCATCTCACGACTCCTTCCTTCTTTCGGGTTGGTTTGAGTCCATGACATGAACTGTGCTGATCGTGACCATGCTCGCGTATCCGAGGCGGATACGGATCTATCGGATTTCCAACACGGGTTTCTTTGTGATCGCTCGGCCTCAATGCGTTGGGGTTCGGAGGCGATCTGGATCAGAATGCAACGTGGGCACAGACCTGCCGCTGATCGCTCGACGCGCCGAGCTTGCGATACTGACGGGCGCGATCGAGGCCACTAGGCGCGGTCAGGGCGAGGCTGTGCTGCTCACCGGCGAGGCCGGAGTGGGAAAAACCCGTCTGCTGATCGAGACGCAACGCGAGGCGGAGCGCCGCGGCGTGCTCGTCTTGAAGGGCCGCGCAGATCGAATCCGGCGGAGCCTATCGACCGCTAGTGGAAGCATTCGCCCGGGCGTCGGCTCCATTTGCTCAGGAGACCGAGCTAGCGGCGGTGCGGCCGATCCTCGCACGGGTGCTGCCCGGCTGGATCAGTGACCACGATGTGCTGGCTCCGATGGCCGATCCCGCCGCCGTGCTCGCAGAGGCTCTGATTCTCTTGCTGCGAGCCATGTCCGCCGACGGCGCCGTGCTACTCATCGATGATGTGCACTGGGCCGACGAAGACACCGTATCCGTGCTCAGCTATCTCGCCGACTCACTGGACCAGCTGCCGCTTGCACTGATCATGACAGCTCGCAGCGAACCGCTGCTTCCCGAACCGCTAGGACGGCTGAGCGCTGCACCCTCGATCCGCCAGCTGCGGCTCAGCCGGCTCCAGGCACCTGAAGTTGCAGACGCGCTCCGCGCCCAGGAGTTCCCTGGGCTCGCGCCGGAGACAGTTGCTCAGCTCGTCACCGCGGTTGATGGGCTGCCGCTGATTCTCGACGAGTTTGTTCGGCAGCTTCGCGAAAACCCGACCAATGCGATCGACATGAAACATACGACGCTGGCTGCCGCGGTCCAGAAACGACTCCGTAGCCTTCCTCCGGATGCCCGGGTCGTTCTCGACGCCATGTCGGTGCTGGGGGATACCGACAGCGAGTTGTTAACCGTCATCACCGAGCTCGACGACGCGAAGTTGAGCACTGCGATCCACCATGCCGTCTCCAGCACCCTGTTGGTCAGCGCCACCACCCCGCTCGGGGTCATGTGGCGGCACCCGCTGATGCGTGATGCCGTACGCGATCTGCTGCTTCCCCTTGAGCAGCAGACGCTGGCCCGCCGCGCCGCCGATCACCTGGTGAATCGCTCGACAGAACCTACCGAAGGGCAGCTTCGGCAGGCAGCCGAGATGTATGAGCTGGCCCGGTACCCCGACCGGGCCGCGCGGGAGTTGATCCGCGCAGCCCGCGCGGCGGTCCGCGGCGCGGCATTGGATGTTGCCGAGCACCACCTGACCGCGGCTCATGCGCTGACCGGCACGTTGCCAGACGCAGCCTTGGATGTGCTGATCGAGCGCATCGACACTCTTACGCTGGCGGGTCGCGCCGCGGACGGATATCACAGCGGGATCGCTGCACTCCAAAGCGCCGCCGCTGGCGACAGCCGTCGACTACTGGTCGCGACAACCCGCGCCGCCTATAGCGCCGGCCTGCGGGCGGAAGCTGCGCCGCTGCTAGCACGGCTGGAGCAGGTCGCCGAACCGACAGATTCCGACCTCATGGTGCTCCGAGCCGATGCCGCGTGGGCGTACCGAAAGTCAGAGGCCATCCAGTTAGGGCAACTGGCAGCGGCACGGGCGCTGGACGAGGGTCGCTTCGAGCTCGCATGCGAAGCCTTGCTGGTTGCTGGGACTGCCGCCCAACGGCGCGACATCGATCTTGCGGCACGCATCCTGCACCAAGCGCTGGCGTTGAGCGAGGCACACCAGTTATCGATCTGGCAGGTCCAGGCTCTCGCCGAACTTGGCGTGGTTGACTTGGCCACAGATTCGGATCCCACCCGGGACTATCAGGCTAGAGAACGTGCGACTGCAGCCGGCATGCTCGGCACGGTTGCCGTTATTGACACCCAGATCGGCGCCGCGACCGCCTTCCGCGAGGGGTTTTTGGCCGCATACCCCATCTATCTGCGCGCGGACGCGCAGGCCCGGCAGCTGCAGCTGACCGGTCCCTACGCGGTGACTCGCGCTCATCTGGCTCTGTGCGTGCTCTTTGTCGACGACCGACCGTTGCCCGGGCGGACACGTCCCGCGGCGCCGTCGGAGTTCGATGATCTGATCGCCGAGGCGCTCGCTGCGGGCAAGAAATCCGGGCGAGCGCCATGGGCGCGAAGCCTTTACGGTCTGCGCGCCTGGCTCCATGGCGACAACAGCACCGCCATCCGGCTCATCGACGAAAGCACGACGAGACGAATGGCACCTCATACCGTGGTGGGGAGTTGGGGCACTGCTGCGCGTCGTCGCTGGCACCGACCCCGAGGAGGCGTTCGGCTCGCCCGTACTGATCGGACACCACGCCAACTGGGCGGCGCGCGGCTACGGCACGGCCGTTTGGGAGCTTCGAAAAGGGCGATCTCCGTCAGGGTCGATCGCCGAAGCCGATCACCTCGTTCGGCACACTCCGCTCCACCGCCACATGCTGCGTACGACCATCGCACCGGTTGTCTACCAAGCGGGCATGAAGTCGGTGGCCGAGGGCTGGCTGCGAGAGGCCGACGCATTCTGCAGTGCGGCCGGCGAACGCGCCCTGCAACGTCTGGTCCGCCGCACGCTCGCCTCGGTCGGCGCCAAAGTCCCGAAGGGTTCAAAAGCGATGGTCCCACCACACCTGGCCAGACTCGGGATCACCGCACGCGAGGCAGAGATTCTGCGGCTCGTCAACGCCGGCCTGAGCAATGCCGACATCTCCCATCGCCTGTTCATATCGACCAGAACCGTGGAGTCCCACGTCAGCAGCATGCTGCAAAAGACCGGCCTCACCACCAGGGAACAGTTGCCGTCAGCCAGTACCGCTGAGGACTGAACCGCACAATCTATCCCTCCGACTAGCCGTAACGTTGTTGCAGGAGTTCGGCTACGCCCAAGTCGGCCAGTGCCTGGGCGTAGCGCGGGAAACCGACGTTCCAGTCCCCATCCGGCGTCGCGGTCAAGCCCGGATGGTAGCCGACGGCAATGGCGAGGTGGCTAGTTGGCAACACCAGCGCCATGCGGTAGTCGTCCCAGCACTGCTCAAAGGAATAGCCGGTGATGCCGTGCTGGATCAGCACTGAGTAGTACATCTCCAGCAGCCGATTCTCATGGCGCCGCCGCTCGGATGTGTCGAGGTAGCCGACGAGGAAGCCGGCCAGATCGGGGGCGGGCCGGGCGGGTGTCGTCAGCTGCCAATCGACAATCGCTAGTGACTGTTCGCCATCTTCGGCCACCAAGAGGTTGTCCCCGTGTACGTCGTTGTGGATCAGCGTCCGCGGCGGACCGCTGTACATCGCGACGGAGACCACACGGAGGTAGCGCCGGCAGATGTCGCCCGCAGCCAGCAGATCTTCGGTCACCGGAACGCTCAGCTTGCCCAGGAAGGATTCCCAGTTCTGGGTGAATGCGAGCGGGGCCTGGTCGGGTGTCAGAATGCCCTTCATTCGGAGCCACGGAATGTGGTCGAGCCGGGCGTCGCCCCACCAGGCGGCATGCAGCTTTCCCAGCTCGCGGATGACCAGCTCCGACTCGTCCACAGAGCCGCCTGCCGAGTCCAGGTTGCGCATCCAGCTGAGGTCCTCGAGGAGCAGTAGCGATGCTCCGCTGTCCATCTGTACTTCGCCGAAATAGCACCGAGGCGTCCGGACCGGGCAATCAGCGGCGAGCTGACGATAGAAGCCGATCTCGCGCTCGTAGAACCCCATCGAGTGCACGACCGCGCGCGCTTCCGGGTGCGTGGTCGAGAACTTCGCCACCAGAGACCTTGGTGCACACGGCTCCGACTTGTCGTAGCTGATTTGCAATCGTCGGATCTGCCCGGTGAATCCAAGCTGGCCAATAGGCGCGGACTGGATCGACGTCACCCGCGCCTGATCCACGGCGCCGGCTTGGTGCAAGGCGGCGGTAAGCCACTCGTGGGTGATCTCGTCAGTATCCGCCGGAACGCCCATGCGGCATCTTCTCCTACATCTGAGGTCGCCAGTGAGACCCATCTACACGACAATGCAGGCGCCTTGGTGATTTGGTGACTCAAGCTTGCTGATCACAGCCATGACCTCACATCCGTACCGAACACGGACCTATCCGGGCGTGGCCACGGATCCTCAGCGAGCTATCCGATGATGTTCAGTCCTAGTTCAAGCATGAGGAGAGCCAGTCGTGGGCCATTAACGGGCCATTACGCACGGTGAGTCGCAGTCATCCAGGGTCAGCTGGAAGCGCACGCAGACGACTCGGTGCCCGCCCGCGAGCACAGCGGTCGCGACCTTCCAAGCTGGCCATGCGAGTTCGATTCTCGTCACCCGCTCCACAGGAAGGCTCTAGTTATCTCCCTCTTTCTTCGTCGCGAGGCCCAAAGATGATCCGTCGACTGCGAGCCTTGGGCCCTCTATGGGCCCCATCTCTTTGAGTTCGCGTTCGATCCGGAACTACAACGCATCCGCGATCTCGCGATCCCGCTCGCCCGTCGCGTGCTGGTAGATCAATGCAGCACGCATGGTCCCATGGCCCATGCGGTGCATCAGCTCGCGGGTGCTGGCACCGCTTGCCGCTGCCAGGTTGTTGCCAGTGTGGCGGTTCGCCTCCCAGACCAGCTCAACGACCAGCGCCTTCGGCCGCCACCTCGCTGTCCAGCAGGTGCAGAAGCGACTTGCGTCCCTTCCCGGTCAGCCGCTGGGTCGGACCCAAAGATGTGGTGGTGCTCGAGGTGCTGGGCGGTGTTTGGGGTAACCCGCTGCAATGCCCTCGATATTGTCACTGGGGATGAACCAGCTCCTGCGCAGCAGGTTGAAGGTGGCCGCGTCGGCATTCGCGAGCAATGCGGTGAACGGCAACTTGCGGCGTGCTCAGCTGAGCTACTTCGCGGCTTGGACGGCGGAGTGGGCCTTCACTGTGGCACTGGGCATCGTGGCGTACCGGGACGGTGGCGCGACCGCAGTCGGGCTGGTCGGGCTGCTGCGCATGGTGCCGTCGGCGGTGCTGACGCCATTGGCCGCGCCGTTGGCGGATCGGGGACGCCGAGAACGAGTCCTGGTCCTGGTGTCCAGCATTCGGGGCGTCGCTACCGGGGCGGCCGGCATCGTCGTCGCTCTCGACGGACCAGCGCTGATCGTCTACGTCCTCGCGGCGCTCGCGACCGTCGCTGGGACCCTCTACAGACCCGCCCACTCAGCATTGCTTCCGTCGCTTTGCCGGACCGGGCAGGAACTCACCAGCGCGAACGTCGTAAGAGGGATGTTGGATTCGGTTGCCACACTGGCAGGTCCATTGCTGGCCGCTGTTCTTGTGGAGTTCACCGGAGTCGCCGTTGTGTTTGCCGTGGCGGCAGGTGCCTCGCTGGCCGCCGCGGCCCTGCTACTGCGATTGCGCTACGACGCTCCGCCGCGGCCCGCGGCGCCACGAGGTGGCCACTTGATGGCTGACGTGGCGGAGGGCATCCGTACCATCGTGCGGAACCGCGACTTGGCGCTGCTCATCGGGTTGGACATCGCACAGACATTCACCCGTGGCGCGTTGACCGTCTTCGTGGTTGTCGTTGCACTGGATCTGCTACGCATTGGTGAGCCTGGGGTCGGAACGCTTACCGCTGCCGTCGGTGCCGGTGCTGTGATCGGCTCACTCTCAGCATCCCTGCTGGTGGGATCGCGTCGGCTCGCTCGATGGTTTGGCATTGGTATTGCGTTGTGGGGTCTACCCATCGCGCTGATTCCGCTTTTTCCTCGGGAGGCGACCGCACTCATATTGCTGGCATGTGTGGGCTTCGGTAACGCACTTGTCGATGTCGGCCTCTACACGTTGCTGGCCAGATTGGCACCCGATGCTGTTCTCGTCCGACTATTCGGCCTGAAGGAGAGTCTGGTCTCGCTCTCGGTAGGGCTAGGCGCTGTCTTTGCCGCCTTCTTGATCAATCGGACGAGCGTGTCCGTGGCAATGGTCGCCGTCGGTGCGCTCTGTCCGATCCTGGTGGCGGCGACGTGGCGTCGCTTGGGGCGCCCTGACCGCAATGTCGGAGAACTCGATAAAGAGATCGGGCTGCTCGGCGGTCTACCCATGTTTCAGCCGCTACCGCTGCCGGCCATCGAACAGCTCGCTCGCGGTCTGGAACCGGTCCACGTGCCAGCCGGCCAGGCGGTGTTTCACCAGGGTGATCCGGCCGACCGGTTCTACGTGATCGAAACGGGCGCGGCCGACGTCGTGGGGGACGGTCGCCTGATCACGACGCTGGGTCCCGGGGATGGCTTCGGCGAGATCGCGTTGCTGCGCAGGGTGCGGCGTACGGCCATGGTTCGGGCAGCCACCGACCTCGAACTGCAGGCTCTGACCGGCGACCGATTCCTGCCGGTCGTGACGGGATTTCCGCCGAGCTCGCGGGAAGCGCGGGCCGAGGTGGAGGAGATGCTCGACCGATTCAGCCCGGGTGAATCGGACGACGATCAAGATCGGTCAGGAGAGTAAGCCAGAAATCCGGCTGGCGGGCTTCCGCCGTGGTAGCAGAGTCTCACCGCATCCCTGGTCGGCAGCAGCTCATCGGCATCGCGCCGGCGTGATGCCTCAGACGGTGCGGGGTCGCCATGGCTCGTGCTCGTGCGCGAGCCAGACCAGCTCGGGGTCGAGCGCACGCACCCGCAGCTGGCCTTCGGTGTGCGGCTCGTCGAGCTCGCCGAACCAAACCGCCACGTCGCCGCCGACGACGACCGGACGCCCGCCAGTCTCGATGACGACCACCTGCGTGCCGCGTGTATGGCCCGGCGCCGGGACGAGTCGGAGCCCGGGAAGCAGCTCGAGCTCGCCGTCGACCGGCACGTACCGCACGCCGGGCGCCTCGACCCACTCGCGAATGGTGTAGTCGTTCTCGCTGCGGGCGTCATCGAGCTCCCGACGCTGGACGTAGATCGGCCTGCCGGCGAAGAGGTGGTTGCCGCCGCAGTGGTCGCCGTGCAGGTGTGTGTTGACGACGATGTCGATGCCGGCGAGATCGAAGTCCTGCTTGCTTAGTGGCCGGAGGCGGGGATCCATGTCGGCCAACGCCGGGTGCAGCTCCGTCATGCCGGTGTCGACCAGCACGCGCGCATCCGGATGGTCGATGACGTGCACGTAGATTGGCATCCGCTCGCCCTCGACGTGCAGATCGGCAACGAAGACTGGCGTGACGGTGATTGAGGCGGGGACGTTCATTGCGTACACACCGCCGCGGTGGCGGTTGATACGTGAGTCATGATGACTCCTTTGCCGGTTACTGGCTGACGTTCGCTCGTCTCCACAATGTCTCCTACAGTCGCAGGGCGGTCTCCCAATGTCGACGGCCCAGCCCGCGAGAACTAATCGGTCGTGAAGCGCTCGGCCAGCGATGATGTTTGCGCCGAGCGCGCGGCCGGCTGCACTGCCTCGAGCGCTGGCCGAGCAGCTCCTTCCGGCCGGCCGTAGGTGAGGCCAAGGAGGCGTATCTCAGTAGTGAGCCAGCGGCTGCCCGTGATCCCTACCGGATGTCGATATCCCTTTCGACTGCCGCCGCGAGCAGGAATGCCAGGCGCAGCGCCCCCTCTGGGGTCAGGTACAGGTTTCGCCGGCCAGCGTCGTAGCTGAGCTCAACGCCGTCGTAGGGGTCGCCCTTGAAGCGGCCGACGACGATGACGCTATCTCCCTCACTGTCCTCGGGGCGCCGGTCTGTCAGCACGGTGCCTAGCTGCGTGTAGCCGTCTTCCATGTGCCGTACCTTCGCGCGAACCCGGGCTTGCATGCAAGGTGATCGCGCCGGAGGCCCCGGCGGTCCGATCAGCCCAGATGGGTCCGGAGGACTCGCTCGCGACCACGCCCGTTGACGCGGGCGACGAGCGCATCACCCTCCAGGGACGAAGGCCATCCCCAAAGCGAGTGGGACCCGGATTCCTCCTGGAGACTTCCAATTTGGACTCCTGCAGGCAGTTTGCCCACTGCATTACCGCAAAGACCGCCATCGCCTTCATCGACCACACCCTGTCCGAACTGCCGTGTCCAAACTGCCCTTCCAAGTGGGGCGAGGCGGCGTGCCCACCGTGAGTGAGCAGGCAGTTGACTAGGGTCACAAGCGGACCGTTGTCCTCCGAGTCTCGAACGCCCTAGGGTGGAGGGGTTCGACAAGGAAAGGGTGAGTGGCGATGGCAGAGCCCCCGGTCAAGACCAAGCCCGACACCATTGTCCTGATCCACGGCTTCTGGGTGACGCCGAGGAGTTGGGAGCACTGGAAGAAGTATTACGAGGCGAAGGGCTATACGGTCCTCACCCCTGCGTACCCGGGGTTCGAGGTCGAGGTCGAGGCTCTCCGTGCTGATCCCACGCCGATCGAGCAGCTCCAGGTGCCGGAGATCATCGAGATGCTCGAGAACTTGATCGGGAAATTGGATCGTCCGCCGATCATCATCGGGCATTCGGCTGGCGGCGTCTTCACCCAGATCTTGCTCGATCACGGCTTCGGTGCGGTTGGGGTGGCGATCGACTCCGCGCCGACCGAAGGCGTGAAGGTCATTCCGCTCTCCGAGATCAAGTCTGGGTTCCCCATCCTGAAGAACCCCGCGAACCGGCATCGAGCGGTCGGCTTCACGCCGAAACAGTGGCACTACGTGTTCGCGAACACATTCAGCGAAGAGAAGTCACTTGAGCTCTACGAGCGCTACCACATCCCAGCCTCAGGCAGAGTCTTTTGGGGAAGCGCACTCGCGAACGTCCACCCTGGGAAGGACGACAACTACGTCGACTACCACAACGACGCGCGACCGCCGTTGCTGTTCATCTCTGGGAAGCAGGATCATCTGTTCCCCCCGAAGGTGGGGCACTCGAATGCCAAGCACTACAAGTCCAAGACGGTGACGGAGATCGTGGAGTTCGATGGCCCGCATCTGCTGCCCGCCGTCGATGGATGGGAGGAAGTCGCCGAGTTCGCGCTCGATTGGGCGCTCAAGCACGCGGGATCGGTGGCCGACCACGCCGGAGCGGACGATCCTGACTCGGCGAACTGAAGGTCGACGCTTCGCGGGTGGCGTGTGTGAGGACTCCGTCTCGGGAGGCGGGCCAGCCATAAGCGCGCACGCGAGGCGATGTTGTTGCCCGCGCCGGCGGGCCTCAGTCGGCCCGATAGGCTCGCACGTACCGAGCCTGAAAATGTCGCCCAGGACTCGTTGATCATCTCCGAGTCTTGAATTGCGGCAGCGCATTGAGCTTCGCCTCGGTCTTGCGCCAGTCGTAGTCGCTGCCCCAGTAGCACGCGAGCTCCTGCGGCCGCACCTTCCGGCCGGAAGGTCAGCCGGCCTGAAGTTGCCTCGGCAGCTTGAACCAGTCGAACACGTCGCTGTCGAAGGTGATGATCTCCGCGATCAGGCCGTCCTCGATGCGCAGCACGTCCATCGAGAAGGCTTCGTACGTCGAAGCCCCCGGGCGTCGCAGATACATCGCCACCGCCGGCTGGCCGTTGGCCACCGTGGTACGACACTTCCAGTCGGCGTAGTCGCCCCGGCCGAAGCCGCCGTCCACCCAACCCTTGATCGTTTCGTCCCGACCGACCCACACCCCCGGCTGCGGCGGCATCGCGAACCGCAGATCCTCACGCAGCAACGCGCCCAACCCGTCGATATCGAGGCTCTCGGAGGCCCGAACATACGCCGCCACCAACCTCCGCTCATCCTCCTCCAACCCCTGCCCCGCCCTGCCACTCCAATCGAGCCGGCCCTCGGGCAGATGCTCACGCATCGAGCCACGAGCCCGCTGCAAGGCACTGTTCGCCGACGCCAACGTCAGTTCCAAAGTGTCAGCCGTCTGCTGCGCCGGCCAGCCGAGCACGTCACGGAGGATCAGCACCGCCCGCTGCCGCGCCGGCAGGTGCTGAACAGCCACGATGAACGCCAGCTCGATCGTCTCCCTGGCCACCGCCCGCTCCTGCGGATCCTCCGGCTGACTCTCCGGCCACGGCTGCAGATACAACACCTCAGTCCCCGACCCGCCGACACCCTGCAGATCAGCCGGGATCGGCGTACGGTCCCGCCGCTTCTCCAGGAAATCCAGACAAGCGTTGGTGGCGATCCGGTACAGCCAAGTGCGCAACGACGCCCGCCCCTGGAAAGACTCACGCCTCGCCCACGCACGCAGGAACGTCTCCTGGGTCAGATCCTGCGCATCCTCATACGACGCGAGCATCCGATAACAATGCGCCAGCAGCTCACGACGGAAACGCTCGGTGAGCAGCGCGAACCCGCCGGTGTCGTCGGCGCCGGCCGCCCTGATGAACTCGGCCTCGTCAACGCCAATCGGACTCATCGATCGGTCTTCGGTCCTCTCCACCATGTCTCCTACACTCGCAGGGCAGTCTCCCCAATGTCGACGGCCGAGCCCGCGAGAACTAATCGGTCGGGAAGCGCTTCGCCAGCGATGAGGTGCCGACCGAAGTGTCCTGCCTCCGGCAACCCGTGCGAGAGGACAGACCCACACCTCGCCGTCCCCGTGCGGACCGGCAGCCAAGCAGCACCCAACTGCTGTGGATCGAACAGCAGTCGCACGCCGGGCCCTTCGCGGGCCCTAAGCCAGAGTCGATGATGATGCCTCGCGGTGCGAGGAGGTCAGACCAGAAGGCGCATCCGAGTCGGCTCGAGCAGCCGTGCAGGTTCCTTCCAAGCTGGTCATGCGAGTTCGTTTCTCGTCACCCGCTCGACGCGAAGTCCCTGTCAGGGCCGCTTTCGTCACGCCGTAATGTGCCCGCACAAGAGCTCACTGGGCTCGCGCCATTACATGGGCCAGTGCCCTTGGCAGTTAGCGACTGAGTAGCTGCGTCCGAAATCACGGCGTCATCCGGGCCATTAGGTGGCTCCGCACGCGTCAAAGAACCGATGACGAGGGCGCCAAACCAGCCGGCCCGCCACGCGTTGGCCTCTCGCCCGGCCGAGCTCCTCGCGTGGTTGCCTGGTTCCGGCCACGTGGAGCAGCGCAAGAATCAGCACCATCAAGGCTAAGTAGCCGAGAGGGCCCAGAACGTCGCGTAGTGCGACGTTCCACCAGATGCTCTGCATCCGGTCGTTGTAGTTGATGTAGTAGTCGATGAGGTCCTGCTGCAATCCCCGCTCGGTCACCTGGTACTGCGTTTGCAGCGCTAGTGCACCCGTGACGTCGAGGAGGTACAGGACCGTCTGCGCAAAGAAGGCGACACCGGCGAAGTAGCCGGCGGCTCGCCCAAGCCTGTTCCACGTGACAATAAGGGCCGGTGGCCCGGGACGGTTGGCTCGGTGCTGCCGCGGCATGTTGGCCGCAGCGTTGTCATCTCTCGACATGAGGCCCATCATCGGTCGTCCAGCAATGGCTGGCTCAGGCGGCGGCTTGCCAGCTCTCGCCGTCAGCTGGCGAAGAGGGAGGCGACCGCGTGGGCGGCCGCCGTCCGGCTGTTCACGCCGAGCTTGTCGAAGATTGATCGTAGATGGGCGTGCACGGTGCGTTGACTCAGCACAAGCCGCTCGGCGATTTCGGCGTTGCTAACCCATCGGCCACCAGATGAAGGACGTCGATCTCCCTGGCAGTTAAGCCTGACGACCTGCGCTGAACCTCCTCTTCCAAGGCAGATACAGCCACATCCGCAAGCCGCATGGCCTGTTCGGAGTTCAGCCCCTTCCCGGCCTCGTACGCCTCGAACCAGGCTCGCTCGCCGAGGCGGCGGCGGACGCTGGCGGCCGACTCGTCGAAGTCGTTGGGCATTGGGAACCGCTGTTCCTGCTGATAGCTTTCCCGCCATCCTGCAGCCGTGCCGAATAGCTTGGCGGCCAGATCTAAGCGGTTCAACGCGGCCGCAATTGCCGCAATGCCGTCAAGGGTGTCGGCCCTCTCGGTCGTGAAACGATAGTCATGCTGATAGCGCAGGGCGTTCTGGTACGCGTTAAGCGCAGCGGCCAGCTTGCCCTCCAGCCGAGATATCAGGGCCTCGATCCGCGGCCCTTGATGAGCTCGGCCGCCTGGCCGCCCGTGCCGGTGCTGATGTCGGTCGGCCGTTTCGACCCTTTGGTCGCCGAGAGGGAGATCACGTGTTTAATAATCGCCAGATCCTTGCCGGGCTCGCCGATCACGAACGCCCAGGTCAGCTTGGCCCGCTTAACCCTCAGGTCCAGCGGGCCGAGCAGAGGCTTCGACATCTCCGTTGGAACAATGTCAACGCTGTATGTCATGGCGGGGACCACCTCGTACAAGTACTCCCCGTTCGCAACATTTGCGAAGACCACCTTCTTGTCCACCCGGAGGTCGATCGGACCGGCCGCGGCCACGTGCCCGAACGCGTAGGCCGCCTTGCCCGGTTGCACGGGCTTCAGGTTGTTCTCGAAGCGGGTGACCATCGGGACTCCGGTGGGAGACGCGGGTAGGTGGACCACGATCTCGGAGTTGGAGCCCGCCGGCAGCTTGACCCTGCCGGTCACCAGAGTCTGGCCACCCTCGGATACGGTCACGGTCCGCGTACCGTTCTTGACCTGAAAGGGTCCCGCCACCTTGCCGCCAGCCAGCCCACCAACTACGGAGTCGCCGTCGACGGCGACTGAGATCGTTCGGCTCGGCAGACCTTGCACGACGTAGATGCAGGTCTGGTCGGCGGCCGAACTGGGCGTGAGCCCGGCGCACAGTAAGGCGAGCAACCCGACGCCGACGACCGCGACCCACATCCTGCGCAGCATTAGACGACCCATGCTCAGAACCCCGAATCCAGAATCTGGTACGCCATGGACGGACCCGGCCTGGCGATGTCGCAGTCTGGTCCGACTGGCCGGGCAGCAGCCTAGTCATGCAGACTGGGAGCCGACCGCCGTCATCATGCGTGTCGGACGAAATCTTTCGACGGTGGGAGCTCGGGGAAGGTGACACATGGCGGGGGCCCGCGCGCGCGACGCCCTGCGGCGCTCCGTGGGGGCGTTCACGGTCACCGCCCTGCTCGGCGCGGCCGTCGCGGTCGGCGCGGGGCTCACGTGGCCCGGCGCTGCCGCACCTTCGGCACGTCCGCCCGCGAGCGCGGTTCCGTCCTCAGCACCGAGTCAATCCACGCTTGTCCGTCCCAGCCCCTCGCCAGCCCGCACGATCCTGCCGACCCAGCGGACGTCGCCGACGCCGATGGCGCGCGGCCCCAGCGTGACCGTCGGCGCGCCCGGCATCGCCATCACCACTCGTCCCGACTCCGATGGGAGCTTCTTTGTCAGTGAGGTGATCACGCTGCCGGCCCCGGCTACCGAGGCCGTGCTGCGACCGCCGTCGATCGGGAATGCCGGCACCGGGTTCAAGCACCTGCAGCCGACCGCGATGCAGGTCGAAGTAAGTGCAGGTGGCCAAGCCCTGGCCGTTCCCGACAGCTCGGTACGCAGTCAGGTGACGCTTCGCTGGGACTCACCGACCCAGCAGCTACGACTCCGCTACCGCCTGACGCAGGTAAGCGTGGCCAGCCGACCCGCCAAGGCCGGCCGCACCGTGGCCGCCCTCGGCTCACTGCTCGACCGGATGCCTGCCGACCTGCCGGTCAACGTGGTCGTGACGGGCCGGACCGTGCTGTCTCTCACCTGTCCGCAACTTCCGCTGGCGAGGCTCTCCTGTGGCGCAGGCGCAGCCCCGAAGTTCTGGACCTTCCGCCCGATTCAGTTCGACCGGTCGCAAGTGCTGGTGCAGTACGACCGGCCGGCGTGGCGATGAGGTCGTAGGGGTCTCGCCCGGTGGATTCTCCCGTGCTCGCCGTCGTCGCTGCGTCGGTATCGTTCGTGGTCTACCTCGGCTATGTCCTCCTCGCCGGGATGGGCACATTCTGGGCGGCCGTCTGGCCGGATGGTCAGGCTGTCCGTCGACTGCGCATGATGGCGGTCGTCGGCCTCGCATTGACCTGCCTCGGAACGATTGCCGAGGCTCTCGTCGATTGGCTCGCCTCTGGACGAGTCCAGGGCGAAATCGCGGATAAGTCCGGAGCGTGGCTGCTGGTGCGGCTCGCAGGTCTCGCGGGAGCGGGGTTCTTCGGCGCCGAGGTCCTGCGACGCCCGGTGCGGGGCGGACGGCGTGTCACGGTTCTCATGCTGGTAGTCCTCCTGACCATCACATTGGTGGTCGAGTCGACTGCCATGGCGTCACCTCGGGTCGTCGCACTCACCGCGACAACAGGCTTGTACCTGCTCGCCCTGGCGGCCTGGTTGGGCGGCCTCATGGCCTTCGCGGCTCTGCTCGTCCCGCGCAATCCGCCGGGTGTGCTGGAGCGGATTTCACCGCGGTTCTCTCGTTTCGCTGGGCTGAGCGTGCTCGCGCTGACGGTCGCTGGCACCGCGCAACACCTGATCGCTGGGGGGACAGCGACACCTCGCTCGGGCGTGCTGCTGCTTGTCGAGGTGTTGGCGCTGGTCGCGACCCTGCTGCTGAGCCGCTATGCCGTCGCGTACGGCCGGAGATTGGCCTTCCGCGAGCGGTATATGCGCGGCTTCCCGGTCGGGCCGCCCGGCCAGCGAGCGACGCTCGGGCGCGCGATCGGCGTCCAGATGGTCCTCTCCGTTGCCCTGTTGGGCGTAGCGGTGGCCCAGCTCGCCGTGTTGCCCGTGCCAGACCGGCCGGTGGCAGTGCCGCTCGGGGATCCGTCCCCGACGACGCCGGTCGCCACCGCCCGCGAGGCGCGACCGGCGGCCGGCGACACGCGGTTCGTTCCAGAGCAGATCGACCTGCCAGGTGGCGCGTATACGGCTGTCGTTCCCGTGGCCACGGTCGGCAACGAGCTGGTGGTCCCGGAAGATCCCACGAAGGTCGGCTGGTGGGATGGGAGCTCCTACGTGGGCGATCCGTACGGGTCGACCGTGATCGCCGGCCACGTGGACGCCTTCGACCGAGGCGTCGGGTTCTTCTTCCGGCTGTGGAACATCAAGGTCGGGGAGCGTGTGGTATTGAGCGCGGGTGATGTGCGTCAGGCATACAAGATCACCAAGGTGCGCGAGGTCCCGCGCACCGATCTGGTCGACGATGCGGAGGTCTTCGACATCGGCGGACCGCCCCGGCTGGTGTTGATCACCTGCGCCGGCGAGTTCCGGCCAGACCGTCGGGGGTACAGTCGCAACCTGATCGTGGTTGCGCGCCCGGTCTTATGAGTGCCGCGTCGCTAGACCTGCAACACCCCTGGTGCTGGTCGCACCCGCCGCAGACCCGGCTCGGGCGCACGAGCGTTTCGTCGGCGGCACCACCGTATCCAGCCGGGCCGACGCCTGGGAGGGGCAGCGCATCATGACCATTGCCGGCGAACGGTCGCCATCAACGCCGCCATTTGGCGCGGCGAGCAGCGCGTCTTCCTATCACGACACCGTCACCGTGGCGCTCCCTGCGCACCACGCCGTGCAGGCCACTACCTGAGGCGTCGGAGCCCGACCCGGACCGGTAGTCCGCATTTGCCAAACACCAGCCCACGAGTCCAGAAAGAAGATCAGCATGGCCATCCAGCACACCGTCGTGTTCCGCCTCGCCCACGAACAGGGCTCGGCCGCGGAGTCGGAGTTCCTCGACACCGCCCGCGCAATATTGACCGGCATCGACGGCGTCACCGAGTTCACCATCAACAAGCAGATCAGCGACAAGTGCGACCTCGACTGGCAGTTCTCGATGGTGTTCTCCGATCAGGCTGCCTATGACGCGTATAACACGCACCCGGCCCACCTCAGCTTCGTCGAGACGCTCTGGGTTCCGCAGGTCACCTCGTTCCAGGAGTACGACTTCGTCGCCCGGTGAGCCAGGCGCAGGGGTGCTGACGGGTGGGAATAATGGTGGCCGCCGTTGACGACGACATCGCCGGTTGACGCCGCCCACCGCCGCAGCCGACCCACCGCACGGCCGCCGGACGGCTCCCAACGATCAGTGACGTCGCCGAACGTGCGGGGAGTCTCGCGTCAGCTGGTGTCCCCCGTGTTTCGGGACGCACCAGGCCCCAGCGAGTCGTCGCGTGAACCCGCGCTCGCTGCCGCCGCTGCGCTCGACTTCCGACCAAACGCCTCGGCCCGACTGCTGAGACAGAACCACACCCGGACCGCTCGAGGAGGTTCGGGGTCTGTTCCCGCAGGAACGGTCTCCACCGAGCCTGCATCTTCAGACGTTGCCGCCCGGGAGCGCTTCATCGAGGGCTTCGTTACCGCCTCGCTGGTCTTCTGTGTGGGTCCACTGACCATTCTCGGCTCGCTGTCGGACGGTCTTGGGCGCGGAGCCGATCAGCTCATCCTGAAGGCAGCGCTGGACGGCTTTGCCGCGATCGCCTTCGCTGCTGCGCTGGGCGCCGGGGTGATGGCTTCGGTGGTGGCCATCGTGGTGGTACAAGGCTCCCTCACGCTCGTCGGAGTGTTAGCTGGCAGCGCGCTGCCTGAGGCGCAACTCGCATCCATCACTGCGACTGGCGGGCTGCTCCTGCTTGGGGTCGGGCTGCGGCTGCTGCAGATCAAGGCGGTACCTGTGGGCAACTTGCTGCCCGCGCTGCTGGTCGCGCCAGCGCTGGTCTGGATAGTTGCGGCGTTCAGATGACGATCAGGGCGTAGCGGCGAGGTCGTCAGAGCATCCGGCTTCGAGTCGTGACCAGTGACCGATGGGGCGTCCGTTGATCCGTGTGACGTGGCCGGGGCTGGCTCCTCGTCGCCGCCACATTGGCATGATGCACCTCGTGTGCTTGCAGCCTTCGCACTCTCGGCCGCGGGTTTGCCGGATGCCATGACTGTCTTTTCATCGTTCTTAATTGGTGCGGCGACACCGATGAATCGGGCAGGCAGCGCTCAGGCGCGGTGACGTTCGTCCCGCTGTCGGACCAGTTCCGCTACCGCGCTCGGGAGGGTGGTCTCGAAGTCGATCAGCTTCGCCCACGTCGGCACGACCACGATCCGTACCATGCCGTCGTAGAGCGAACGCACATCGGCCTCCCACTCGACCCGTTGCTCGGGACTCATCGTGTAGCTGCCGTTCATCTCGAGGTACTCGTCCGGGATGCCCTCGACGACGTCCAGCTCCGCCCCTCCACGGATGAGCAGGATGTGCGGCGGGTGCGCTTCAGTGTCGATGGTCAGGGCGACCGCCGGGTTGTGTCGCAGAGCCGAGACCTTCGCGGCGTTCTTGGCGGTGCACATGACGATCGCCGATCCATTCCATGTGAACCCGATCGGGATGGACCGCGGCGTACCGTCCCTGGCGACGTAGGCCAGGCGGGTCAAGTCGCGGGCGAGGAGCTCGCGGCTGATCGGATGGTTCAGGACGTCGATAATCTCGCTCGGCTGCACAGTGAGCCACCCCTTCCAACTGTCGTTCTTCCGTAAGGTTGCACCTTACGAGCGTTTGAACGCCCTGACGTAAAGGTCCTCTTGCTGGGTTTCCTCGTGGTTATTGGACCTCGACTGTCTCGCATATCGGTGACCATCCATCAGGCCGTGTGATGGCCACTTTCGCGTCAGGCGCTGGTTGGTCCTGCTCAGATGCACCTCCGAGGCTGTTTCCTGCGGAAGCCAGGCGTCGAGTGACGTCACCCGCCCGGTACCGTCGACCGCGGTGTATTGCAGAGCCGACGGGCTCGCGCCGCAGCCGTGCGGCGCGACGCAGAGTGCGTACCTCGATGGCCGCACGTTATGCCGGCAACCTTGCTCCCATGGTCAGGTCGAGTGCGTATTCGACCTCGCCGCTCGCGGCAGCCGCGGTGGGTCCTGTGGTTTCACTGACTAACGTCTGGACGAGATGCAAGCCCGCCTTCTCCATCAGTCGGCGCGAGACAACGTCGACCGCCATCATGGTGGCGATCACGGTCGACACATGTGCCGCGCGGGCTATCTCGATCATGCAGAGCATTCCCTCGATGTCGTAGCCCCGCCCCCACGCCCGGCGGCGGAGCCGGTAGGCCAACTCGACGTTCCGAGGCGGTTCATCGACCGGTGTGATCATGAACCAGCCCAGGAAGTTGCCGGTCCCCCGTTCACGGGCAACCCAGGAGCCCAGCCGGTCAGCGCGGCCGTTGTGCGCCATCAGTCGTGGCATCTCTTCGGCGAGGACCCGAGCCGGCGTCATCGGCCGACCATGGTCGAGATAGCGCATCACCTCGGTGTCCGCGTTGAGCGCCACGACATCATCAACATCGGGCCAGTTCGTACGGGTCAGCGCCATGCGCTCGGTTACCGGAATTGTGACAGCCCCCTCGGGCAGAGCTCGTCGGGTCAGTAGTGGGTGGTCGGGACGCGTGCGCTTGCCACCACACCGGAGCAGATGCACTCCCGCTGGCCGATCCCGAGCTTGGTGGCGGCGCACCAGCGCGCACTGATCGCGTCATGTGAGTCCAGCGGATGCTTGCAGGTCGGGCAAAAAACCGCGGCAGCGTCGTTGATGTCGACAAGGGCGGGAGACGCAAGGTTCATGTCGAGTCCGTACAGGCCCGTCAGTAGGGCCGGATGGTAATCGCCAGGGACCGCCGATCAGGTGTCAGCAGAAGTATCCCTCGTGGTTTCACCCTACGCCCGGCGCGACCCTATCCGAACCGGACGCCCATCTTGCCGCGGCGGGTACGCGATCGTCGATGGGGCGTAGGCGCTACGTCAGGCGCGCGACTTGCTGGACTGAGCTGACCGCCCTCAGTGATGATCTTCGGTGACGAAGTCGATCAGCTGCTCGACGACGGTAAGCAACGGGCGTTCCAGGTCGTCCCAGGAACGCACCCGGTCCAAGATCATCCTCCAAGCTGCGGCCAGGTCGGCCTGATGCCTGTGCGGCAGCCCCAGGGCGGCGCAGATCCCATGCTTCCATTCGAGGGTCCGCGGCACCTCCGGCCAGCCCGCCAGTCCTAGCCTGGCCGGCTTCACCGCCTGCCAAATATCCACGTACGGATGACCCAGCACCAGTACGTGACCAAGGCCAGCCCTGCTCCGTACCCGGTCTGCGATGCGCGACTCCTTGCTCCCACGCACCAGGTGATCGACGAGGACCCCGAGCCGCCGCCCTTCTCCCGGGGCGAAGTCAGCCACGATGCCAGGGAGGTCGTCGATGCCGCCGAGGTACTCGACGACCACCCCGACGTGGCGCAGGTCGTCGCCCCAGATCTTCTCCACCAGTTCGGCGTCGTGGCGACCCTCGACATAGATCCTGCTGGCCAGCGCGGTCTTGGCCCGACCGGCCGGGCCGACGAGCGAACCCGAGGCAGTCCGGCTGGGCACCGACCGGGCTCGCAGCGGAGCCTTCAGCACGACCGGGCTTCCCTCGTACCAGAATCCCGCGCCGAGGGCGAAGGTCCGCTGCTTCCCGTGCCGGTCCTCCAAGACCACCAGACCGCGCTCCCAACGCAGCACCGCCCCGCAGAATCCCGACGTGGCATCCTCCAGCACCAGCCCGACCTCAAGCACGAGGTCGGTGCTCGTCGGTCGGCCCGCGCGCTGCCAGCCGGACGCGAGTACGTCGTGCGGGTACCGGCCCGTCGAGGTCACGCCGAAAGCGTAGGGGAACGACGCCCTTCCGCCGGGGATCTCCGCGCGCCGGCCGAGTGGGTTGCGGCGGCAGCGTCAGGCGACCAGGGATTTGATCTTGTCCAGCTCATCACGGTGCGCCTCGAACTGGACGTCAAGGTCGTAGCGGTTCTGCAGGTTCATCCAGAAGCGGTCCGAGGTGCCGAGTGCCCGGGACAACCGCAGAGCGGTATCCGGGCTGATCGCCCGCTTTCCATGCACGATCTCGTTGATCCGCCGAGGCGGTACGTCGATCGCCTGCGCCAGCCGGTACTGGCTGATGCCAAGCGGGGCGAGGAACTCTTCCAGCAGAACCTCCCCGGGATGAATCGGCGCGTGCGCGGTACTCATGTCGTCCTCCCCTCTTCAGTGGTAGTCGGTGATCTCGACCTCAGCCGCGCCGGCCGCTGTCCAGGTGAAGCAAATCCGCCATTGATCGTTGATCCGTATGCTGTGCTGACCGGCCCGGTCTCCACGCAGCTGCTCCAGACGATTCCCTGGTGGCACACGCAGGTCGTTGAGTGCCTCAGCCGCATCAATGATCAACAGCTTCCGATTCGCTATCCGTTGCAGATCCGAGCCGAATCGCCGCACCCGCTGACGCCGCCAGACCCGTTCTGTGTCAGCGTCCGCGAACGACTGGATCACGGTTCAAGCATAACGTAGAGCGTTAATAACGTCTAGCGTTAACAGTTGCCAAGCTCGACTGCTCAGCGGTTCGAAGGCCCCAACCCCACCCACCGGCCGCGAGCGGCGCCATGGAGACTCAACGCGGCGCCTGTCGTCGACTCGACCTTTTACAGGACCCCATGGGATTCGGTGTAGCCCCGTACACGCTCGACCCGAAACGCGGGCCGGCTCTGGGAACCTCTCCTCTCGACCTCATGGGCTGAGCGCCAAAGCAGTGGGTGCCCACTGACAGCCAGGCTGCCAGCCAATTGAGGCGATGTCGTGTCATCGCCAGCGGACTCGCACGCACTCGGCTAGTGTCACCGGGGTTGACCACGCTGCGAGTGATCATTGCTGAGGGGGAGTTACGCGATGGGGCGATTTCGGATCGGTCTTCGGGGTTGGCTGCTGGCCGGTCTGTTGCTTGTCGTCGGCGCGGTGATCACCGCGCTGCCGGCCGGGGCGATCACCGGCGGGCAGCGCGATGAGGTCCACACCAACGTCGGTGTCATCCGATTCACCACCGAGGAAGGCCGGTTCCGCTGCTCCGGCACGCTGATCTCGCCCACGGTGGTGCTCACCGCGGGCCACTGTACTGGCGACACGGGGGCGAGCCCGGCCACCAATGTCTACGTCTCGTTCAACACCGACCTGCCACTCGACCCACTCGCGCCCGGCATTACGCCGGCGGAGCGCGCGGCCCGCGCCGCGAACTACATCACAGGCACCGCCCATCCGGATCCCGGCTGGGACGGCAAGCTGTCGATCTCCCAGCAGCACGACCAGGGCGTCGTGGTGCTGGACGCGCCGGCCGCTTCCAAGTGGCCGGGCATCACGCCGGCACCGCTGCTGCCGGTCGGCACGCTCGACAGCAACCAGGGCGCGCTCAAGAATGCAACGTTCACCCTGGTCGGCTACGGCGTTGACATAGGCGAGAAGAAGTCGCAGATCGTCGTAACGGAGCGGCGCTTCACAACGTCGTTCCTCAAGAGCGTGCAGGGCGAGGTTGTCACCTTCCAGATCAACGACCGCGACTCGAAGGCCGGCGGCGGCTCCTGTTTCGGCGACTCCGGCGGGCCCGCGTTCCTCGGCCAGTACGTGGTGGGTGACGCTTCCTTCGTGAACTCGCTGCAGTGCAACGCGACCGGCGGTTACCAGCGGGTCGACACGCCGTACGCGCGGGCGTTCCTGGGGCAGTTCATCTAGCTAGCTGAGGCCCGTCAGCGCTGCGCAATGCGCGAGCCGGGCCGGGGATATAGCGGCCTGTCGCAAACCCGAGCCTTGTGTCACGGTTCGAATCGCTGAAAGCCCTGTCAGCGGGGTGATCGTTCGGCTCGCATTGGGCTGCGCTGTCCGTCGTCATGGCCATTGGCGGGCCTCGTATGGAACGCTGTCCGGGTGACTCGCGGCAGAGCGGACAAGCAGCCGCATGACGTGGCTGCAATCTGCGACCAGGTCGCCGACCGCTACGACCTGACATGACCGGCGGCACTGTCGCGCTGTTCCGTGCGATCCAACCCGCGTGATGCGTTGGCTGTTCCTGGTCGCTGGCTCCGCGGGGTCCGGTAAGTCCACGTTGGCCAAGGCCTTGGCGCAGGAGCTCGACGCAGGCTGGTTGCAGCTGGACTCGATCTGGCTGGCGATGAAGGTAGCCGCCGGTGAGGGCACGCCCGCGCATGACGTCCTCGACATCGACCGCCGGATGCACCGGGCGGACGAGGCAGACGACGTCGTGCTGGCCGCCCATGTCGCCGCGTCGGGCGAGGTGTGTCGCGCGTTGCCGACGGTGCTGGGGCACGAGCTCCAGGCTCACGGGCGGCTGGTGGCGGATGGGGCATGGCTGCTGCCCTCGTTCGTGACGGAGCTTGAGCTGCCCGACACGGAGGTGCGTGCGGTGTACATCGTCCAGCGCACCGAGGCTGACGTCGAGGCGGCGCTCATCCCACGTCGGGGAGGGCTCCCGCTCGAGGACCGCCATCGGCTGATGAACCGGCGGATCTTCCAGTACGGCGCCTGGCTGGCCGACGAGGCGCGCACGCACGACCTGCCGGTCGTCGAGGCGCTGCCGTTCGAGTCCCTGCTGGATCGCGTCCGGGCTGCGCTGCTGTCCCCGCCATCGACCTCGACGGCCAATCACTCGTAATGGTCGTCACCACGAGCACCACCGCCGCCACACCGCTCGCAGACCCGAACCAGCCGGCCGAGTCAGCGGAGACCGCGGCCGGCCCGGCTGGTGCGACGAGGTGGCCCGGCGCCGAAACGAGCTGCAGAGTCGCGACGATCCGGATCCGACTCAAGCGAAGTCGAACACGAGCGGGAAGACGAGGACGACTGTCCAGGCCCAGACGGCATAAACGATGAGGTAACGAGTCTGCCAGTGTTCAAGGCGGGCGAAAGGCATGCGGCCACGCAGGAAGCCGAGGAACAGCCATGCTGACCACGCCAAATTGGTGAGCAGAATGACGTTCTCGCCCAATGCCGCGGTCTTGTTCGGGCTGAAGCCCCATTCGGTGATACGGCCGGTGATCGCCAGCAGCACCATGACGTCGATGATCAAAGCGCTGACGACGAGCGCGAGCTGCGTGCTGTCAAAAAGACCGGGCCGGGCCGCAAGGTCACGAGCGGAGATGGCATACAACAACAGGCCCAGCACGACGACGAGCAGCAGGTCGAAGAGGATGAGCACATTGCGCTCGACGTCGATGCCGTTATTGGTCCAGGCGACGGCGACCAGGAAGGCCAGCAGGGTCACCGCGAAAAGCGGGGTGAAGACGCGTGTCAACACCGGCGCCATGTTCTCTATGACGCTCTGCTTGGCCTCCACCAGCCATGCCGCCACGATGATCGCGGCCATGGCGCCGCATGGCAGCAGCCAGGACTGGATGAATTCCTCGGCGTCAAGGCCGATGGCATCGAAGGTGCCCATCGTGAAGCCGATGAGCACGCCGCCACCCAGTCCGATGAGGATCAAGTAGATCAGCCACTCCCCGGTGAACCGAATGAAATCCATCCGCCGCCGGTCTGAACGCCAATCACCGCCCATATAGGCGACGCCGACAACCAGCCACAGTGCGAGCGGCAGGTGGATCGCGGTAAGCACAAGGCTCTGCGAGTCAGCGGCCAGCGGATACGCGTTCGCGGCGACCGCGCCGAGAAGGAACAGCAAAGCGAGCACCACGATCCAGCGAACACCGACCCGGCGTTGCCAAGCGAAATAAGCGGCCAGCGCCGGCAGCACGAAAAGGCTGAGGTTTCGTGCGTAGAAGCCGGTATCGTCCGCCGATATGTCAACCCCGAACCAGCCCGGCACCTTGATCGCCAGCGCCGCGGCGGCCGCACAGAGCACCATGACCGGCAGCTCGCGACGAGACCGGGCGGCGGCGGGCGCGTCCGGCTCCCCAGGCAGCACGAGCTGCTTCCACAGCCGCTCGGAATGCTCTCGAGCGAACTCCCGCGACAGCTCATCGAGGCTGCCCATGCGTTTGACAGCGATGAGGAAGGCCTCGTCGGGTCGCAGGCCGCCCTCGATCAGATCGCTGATCCGGCTGCGAAGATGGTCTTCCAGCTCCTCGGCATCGGTGTGGAGCAGCTCCGGGCGGTGGTGCATGTAGGCCCGCCACTCGGCGATCTGGCGCTCCAGATCGTTGTCGCTGTCAACGATCATCGTCCCGCCTCCCATGCCGGCGCTGTGATGGGCGCTGTGATGGGCTTGATGGACTGTGTGGTCTTCCAGACCCCCCGAAGTGCGTCGACGACAGCGGCCCACTGGCGGCGCTGCTCGGCAAGCTCCGCCCAGCCCTGATCGGTGATGCGGTAGTACTTGCGGCGGCGTCCCTCGGGCGGGGTCTCCCAGGCCGACTCCACGTGGCCAAGCCGCTCCAAGCGGTGCAGCAGCGGGTAGAGCAGACCGTCGGTCCACTCCAGATGCCCGCCCGAGACTTCGTTGACCTGCTTGAGGATTGCGTAACCGTAGCTCTCACCTTCAGCGAGGATCCCCAGCACGAGCGGCGTCGCCGAAGCCGCTACGAGGTCTTTGGTGATATGCATATGACCGCCTAACCCTAGGACTGCAATGCATGATACTTCTAGGTATAGCGATCGCGCTATCGCAACCGCCGCGCCGCCTCAAGATGACCTGATGCCTCGTCTGCCCGCGGTCGGCGCAGCAGCCGCCTGGCCTGAGCCGATGACAGCCGTTCGTCGCCTGGCGCAGCGGGGTTTGTTACCCGCCTACACGCACACCTGAATGGTTGATAGGACCCTCGCCGACTGGCTCGCCGCTCGACGTCAGGTGGAACCCGTCCAGATCGTCGTTGTCTCGGAGGGTGTACTGGACGAAGATCGGTTTCTCCGTCCGAAGAACGCTGTAGAAATTGGCGAATGCATCGGGCGGCAAGAACACCGTCAACGCGTTTATCGTTTTCCAGCCGAGCTTGGGCGGCGCATCGACTTTGAAGAAAACCAGAATGGTCCTCAGGTCGTGGTTCGGTGGCGGCGAAAGGAAGATCTGAATGTTTTGGCTTGGTGCCCGACCCGGATCCCGTGAAGCGAACGCGCCCATCAGCACCGTATAGCGATCTATCGGCACTATGACGGGAACGACGACCGTTTCCTGCGACATTGCGCTTCCCTTCTCGATGTCTGCCGCGTCAATAACGGCGGCGAGCCGCCTGCGTTTCAGGATTTGGTGGAAGGCCTCCATCGCCGCCCGGCGGCGATGTCGACAGGCTCTCGCGGCAGGTCGCCGAATCGCCACACCGCCCGTCCGCCGGTCGGTGACATAACGACTGCGATCGTGCCCAGTGGTTTGCCGGTGTCGTCTTTCGCGCTCGTGTAGTGGATGCCGAGCTGATGGTCGGCCTTCCGCCTGACCTTGCCGGAACTTGTGGCCTGCAGCGCCTCGCGCAGGGCGTCCTGCGACACGGCATGCGGGAAGTTGTACTTCCCGCCGCCCGCCACCGACGACACCAGGCTCAGTGCCGGCGAGACCTGCTCCACGAGCTCCAGGCTGAGGCCGTGCTTCGACATGTGGTGCGGCACCTTGAACACGTGTGCCTTGAGTGGGTCGGTGCCCAGTGCGACGCGAAGTGCTTTGGCCGCCGCCGACCGTTCGGTGTGCAGTTCGGGGAAGTCCGTGAGCGCGTGCGCCCATGACACAGTCTGCGCATCCGCCCCAAGCAGGATCCGCTGCGTCCTCGTCCTGACAAAGTCGCGGCTGCCTGGCTGTTGCACGACCCGGCTTGCCGGGAATTCCAGCCGCAACGCAATCGAGGAGTTGTTGATCTCCACCCCGAAGGTGTCGAAGCGGTTCCGTAGCGAGATCGCCGGGGTAAGCGCCATCAGCTGCACATGGCCGACGTAGCGGGTGTAGCCGCTTGTCGGCTGGGAGAGACGTACGCCGGTGCCGGCGCTCTCCAAGTCCTCGAGCACCCGCATCACCTCCATGTACGTCGAACCGGTGTGGAAATAACCCGGCTCCCAAAACTCGCCGACGAGGTCGCCGAACATGTCCAGAAACTCAGGCAGACCGCCGATGTGGTCCTGATGTGGGTGGGTCGCGACGACGAGCTCAAAAAGCGGCTTGCCAGCTGGCGGCTGGGCTAACAGCCCGGCGTCGCCCAGCTCCGCGATCAGCGCAGGCAGTTTCTTCGATGTCGCACAGTCGACCACGATCGCGCGGCGGCCAGTAGGTGAGCCCGGAAGCAGTATCAGCTGCGTATCGCCGTCGCCGACATTCAGCAAAAAGTACACGAGGTCGCGCTCGCCGATCGACGACACGAACCGCTTCGACGTGTCGAAGGCTGTCGCAGCCAGCGTCTCGACCGGCGGCAGCGTCATCGCTTCCGCCCCATCACGTACGCACGCCATTCCTCAGGTTCGGGCACAGGCCCGATCCGATCCTCCTCCGGGTCTGCGACTCGATCGCCACCGACGCGTCCAGCGGAGACGCGACTGCGCCGTAGAACGCGGCCCGCGCTGCGTCCCGTGCGTCCGCCGTAATGTCCACGACAGGACCGATCGGGTTAAGCAGGTGACGCGTGTCGCGGCGTTCAAGCATCACCCCGAATGCGTCGCCAATCCGCGGCGGCCGGTCGCGCAAGACAGCAGGGACGCGGCGTTCAGCCAGCATCACTTGCCAGCCGCCCACTGGGACCGCAACCCCGACTAATCGGTCGTGCTGATGTCGCACCCGGCCCAAGTCGTCCAGACGGGGCCAGCCCGACAGCACCACCGACAGCCGGCCGTCGGGCTGGTCGCGCTCGTCAATGACGGCGTACGTCAGTGCGGACACAACAGCAGGATTGACATGAGCCAGCACGCTGGGCAACCACGGTTCGTTGCGCGGCGGGAGCGGCACAGTACGACCGGCCTTCGACTCGACGCGCTCCCGCAACCAACTCATTGACCTACTCCTTCTTCGAGCTCCCTGTGCCCTCCCCGAGGCTCTCCGCCAACAGGCGATGTTCTCTAGGACGGCCTGCCGCGAGCGTCCTGCTGATTTGAGCAATTCGGCCAGAACACCACCCCGGGCGATGCCGAAATGTCAAGGTCGAATTTATCGCGTTAGCTCAGCGAAGCTCGCGGGTTCGGGATCGTCAAGAGCGGGAGCCCAGGAGTACATGGGCGTTGGCCATAGTCAGCGCATAGGCGTGCCGCATCAGCCGGGCCGCGACATCGGGCTTGATCTTCGGGGTCCTCTGACGACGACGTATTCGTCAGCCTCGTATCCGCCGGGCGCCCAGCTCCGACTCCCGGCAGAGTTCGCGGCACGCGCGGTCGGCACCGGCCACGCAGAAAAGCGGAACAGTCAAACTTGTGGAACCTGGGCCCGACTGATCACCCGACCAAGTCCAGGGTCGGTCATCGGAAACTTTATCCGGCCACGCACGGTGCCGGTGAGCGGCATCGGCGACCAGCACCGCCGCCTTCGCAGATACGACACGGCTTGCATGGGCGTCCCGTTTCGCCGCACTCGGGTGAATGATGCGCTAACGTCGCGAGGCGGCGGACTCGTCCGGACAGGTAGCCGCGGGCGGGTTCGGGACCGAGGCGCGTTCGGAATCGGGGGATCATGAATCGTCGATTGGTGACGGTGCTGTCAGCGGCGTTGCTCGCTGGCCTGGGACTTGCAAACGGGGATGCGGCGGCGGCCGGTCCGAAGCCGACGCTCGAACCCCGGGCCGACTCCGAGTTGTCCGTAACGACGCGATTGGCGGATCGGCGTGAGGTAGCCGCCGGTACGCGGGCGTATTCTCTCGGATTCGAGGACGGAAGGTTCTACGCCAACGGCTGGCACATCACCGGCGAGATGGGTGGCGTGTGGACGCCGCCGGTCAAACTGGTCGACGGTGTCTGGTTCGGACTGGACGGCAACTGGGTGGGCCCAGCGACGAAGTTCACCAGCGGCTGGGGCTACACCCGCTTCGATTTGCCAACCACCGCCGGTCTGAGCGTATCTCGTACGGATTTCGTGCCGGACGGCGTGCGGGGCGCGCTCTTCGGCCTGACCATCTCCAACCCGGGCGACGCGCGTACGGCCGAGCTAACCGTCGAGACGCACTCGGAGCTGATGGGCCAATACCCGTGGGGCTTCACCGGGGTAACACCCGAACGCGAGCGACAACATCGCGGACGAGGGAAGCTACGACGGCCGGCGGCTGACCTTCACCGACGATGGTGCATTGCCCGGGGCGCCGGAGCACCACTACGCCGCAGCAGTGGGCACGGCGCTAAAGCCGACGTCAGGATCGATCGGGCAACAGTTCTGGGGCCCGCAGCCGGGCCATCGCTGCACAGGCACTGAGCCCGGTGCGCCGGAGGAACCCAAGCCCTCTGAGTGCGATGACGGTCCGTTCGGGAAAGGGACGGGCGGTCAGCTCAATTATTCGGTGTCGCTTCCGGCTGGCGGATCGAAGACTGTTTGGCTGGGAGTCGCTGGCTCGGATGACGGTCGCGGAGAGGCTCAGGGCGAGCTGGCCAAGCTGCTGAGCAACCCGTCTCGGGCGCTGGCCGAGAAGATTGCCTCCCGCCAAGAGCTCGCCGGCATGACTCAGGTGTCGCTGCCAGGAGATCCCCTGGTGGAGAACTCGATCGAGTGGGGCAAGCAGAACATCGCCGATCTCACCCTGCAGGCCAGGGACCTCGAGATCCGCTGGACCGACCAGGGCAAGCAGTTCCCGGCTCCGTCCGGGACGGTCAATAAGGCGACCTGGATTGGTGCGGGCTATCCGGACTACCCGTGGATCTTCGGCACGGACGCGGAGTACACGGCTTTCGCTGCGGTCTCAGTCGGCCAGTTCGATGCGATCAAGGGGCATTTGCGCGCATTGCGGGAGATCTCCGACATCCTGAACGACCGGTCCGGCGTAGTAACGCATGAAGTGGTGGCGGACGGGTCGATCTGGTTCGGCCACGACTCCCGGCACACCAACCCGGACGGCACGACCGCGTACGACTTCAACACCGACGAGACCGTCAAGTTCCCCAGCACGGTTGCGCTGGTGTGGCGATGGACCGGTGACCACGCGTTCCTGAACGAGAACTACGACTTCAGCGTCCGGAACCTGCGTTACGTCGTTGAACAGCTGGACGAAGACGGTGACGGCTGGCCTGAGGGCCTCGGCAATGTCGAGCGATCAGGGATGGGTCCGGAGAAGCTCGACAACACCGTCTACTTCATCCGCGGCCTGTACGACCTGGCCGACATGGCGCAGTACAAGGGCGACCAGGAAACCTATACGTGGGCGACCAACCTGGCGGACTCACTGCGCGACCGGTTCGACGACACATGGTGGTACGAGGCGGCGGAGCAATATGCCGACTCACTGGAGGAGGACAACAGCCAGTCGTTCCAGAAGCACTGGATCGGGCAGACCCCGATGGAGTCCGAGCTGATGATCGGCGGTCAGGTCGTCCCCGGGCTAGCCCCTCGCGAGCATGGCACGACCGCTTTGGCCGGGCGTGAGGATCCCTGCTACAGCGGGTCGCGCCCGTTCAACCTCGGGTTGTTCCACACCGGTTGCGGCGGTGGCCCGACCGGGCAGGGCGAGGAGGTCATCTTCGGGCTGACGACATCTATCCAGTCGGTCGGCGAAGGCAACTACGGGCGGCTCGGACCCGGTCAGCAGCAGCGCTACACGCACGCGCTGGCTGAGACGATGTTCTCCGAACCTGCTACCGGCGATACGCCGGACGAGCAGCCCGGTGCGATGCCTGAGATCTTCCCGTCCCCAGACCAGGGCCCGAACATCGACCGTTGCTGGACGTGCCGGTCCATGTTCATGCAGGCCTGGGGAAACTACGGAACGGCCTGGGCGGTTGTCCACCAGTGGCTGGGCGTTCGGCCCCAGCTCGGGCGAGGCGAACTCGCGATCGTTCCCCAGGTTCCGTCTGGCCAGAGCTCGGTAAGCGGAGACAACATCCTCATCGGGAAAGGATCGGTGGACGTGGAAGCAAGCCACACAGCCAGCCGGTACACCACCGAGATCGATGTCCAGGGAGGTGAGGTCAAGAACGTCGTCATCGGGCACACCCTTCCGCGCGGAGCGACGATCGACTCGGTATCCCTGGACGGCGTTCCGATCTCAGATTTCGTAAAACGAGAGACGAACCGAGGCATCGAGGTGACAGTGCCGACCGACCGGGGTCGACACATTCTCGAGATCAACAGGGCCGGCTAGCCCAGCGTCGACTCCAGGAAGGCTGCTATTTCAGGCGGCACGCTGCGCTCGTCTGGTTTGTCTCGGTACTCCACGATCGCGCCGAGCGCTGCTGTCAGCGCGGTCGCCGTGTCGTCGATGTCGAGTGCTGGCTCGCCCGGCTTGTCGACCACCTGCTGAGGGGCGTATGGCACGTGGACGAAGCCGCCTCGCTTTCCAGGAAACTCGCGATCGATCATGTACAGCACTTGGTACATGATGTGGTTGCAGACGTAGGTCCCAGCGGTATTGGACACCACGGCTGGCACTCCCGCTCTCTTGATTGCCGTGACCATCGCCTTGACGGGCAGCAAGCTGAAGTAGGCCGCCGGCCCGTCAGATCGAATCTGTGTGTCGATGGGTTGGTTGCCGTCGTTGTCGGGGATCCGCCCGTCATCGACGTTGATGGCAACGCGCTCAGGACTGATGGCGAATCGACCGCCTGCTTGTCCGACACTGACGACCACATCCGGATCGTGCTGCAGGATTGCAGCCCGGAGGACATCGGCTGAACGGCCGAAGGACGTGGGAATCTGCGCCTTGATGATCTCGGCGCCCTCGACTGTGTCCGGCAGCCGGCGCACGGCTTCCCAAGACGGGTTTATCGGCTCGCCTTCGAATGGGTCGAAGCCCGTGACCAGAATCTTCATGAGGGGTTTCCTAAGGCTTGGTCACCGGGATGGTCTCGCAAGGCCGTAATCAGCTCGACGCGGCCGGCTCACGAAGACCCGTACCCGTGCCCTTGTTGTGAACGCATGTTTACGCTAGCATCGTGAACATGCGTTCACAGTGTTCACAACCTGAACTCAGGAAGCCCCTTGTCAGCGGCTAAGCGGAGCGCCGAGACCACGCAAGAGTTGCGCGCCGCGCTTCTGGAACACGCGCAACGGCTCGTCAACCGGGATGGAGCGTCCGCGCTCACCATGCGAGCTCTAGCTGCTGAGGCCGGAGTCTCGCTGGGTCTGCCATACAAGATCTTCGCCGATCGGCGCGAGATCGTGGACGAAATCGTGTCGGCCGAAGTGCGCCGTTTCGGTGCAGCGGCAGAGACCCTCCTTACCCGGGTCGGCACCTACACCGTCGGTGACAACCTCATCTGGTTCGCATCGATCGTGCTGGATTCTCCCGCAGCGTCGCTCGCCCAAGAGCTCCATGCTGATGATCAGCGCCTGGAATCAGCCAGCCGTGCGGCAGAGCGAACAGGACTAAGCCCAGCGTCATTTCCTGCGGTCCTCGCTGATTACCTCACCGCTGAGCAACGCGCCGGACGCGTCAGAGACAACATCGACGGCGAGGCGTTCGGTTTCTTGATCGCCGGGGCCCTGCACAACCTCCTGATCGCCGGTCCGGCTTGGCGTCGCCCCGAGCAACGGCAGCTAGAGCGCTACCTCACGGCCGCAGCCTGTGCCATAGCTAAAGAGTCGCAGGGGTCGCGGAGCAGAGAACACAACCTCGATCCGAAGGAGTCCTGATGACAAGCCGCAGGCCGACCACGACACGACGACCACGAGCGCAAAATTGATCGAAAGGGCCGCGTCGGCTATCGGACTGGCCTACGCCCTGACCACGGTTCACCACATCTACGGAGGGCTAGTTGATTCGGCCCCGAACCGGTTGCGCGTTCCGATCATTATGGCGATCCCATCGGCGGTCGCAGTCGGGTCACTGTACCGGTACCGGCGAACCGGCAGTCGGGCCGCACTCATCACCGCAGGGGCGGTGGGCGGTCTCGCCTGGGTGGTTCTATCCGGGCTGCTGCATGGCAGCTACGCCCACGCGTACAAGGACCTTCTCTTTCTGCTGAACGGCCCGTCGAGGCTCTACTACCCGTTAAACCCATCCGAGCACTATCCGCCCGACGATCCGTTCTTCGAGATCACCGGCGTGCTCGAGATCGGAACGGCCTTTCTCGTGGCTTCCTCGATGTACCGAGTGATCCGAGACAGGTTGTCGATCAGCTCAGCGGGGGCGTCAGCAGTCGGGTCCAACACGAGGGCGGCTACCGCCACTCCTGCGTAGGGGAAACCAATGCGAAGAGGCATCGCCGGCACGAGGGCGCTGGGGGGTTCCACCGCTTGGCCAGCTCCAGTGATATGAGGATCTGGCAGTGCCGGGGGGACCGGGTAACCACGGTCAGTTCGTCCACGGGAGCATTGCCTGTGGAGGCTGAGAGAGGACGTGACCGCGGCGCGGCATATCGAGGTCGCCTGCGATGAGTCGGGCTTCGCAGGCGGAAACCTAGTCGGCGGGCAGAACCAGGTTTTTGCCCACGCCAGCGTGCGGATCGAGCCGGATGATGCTCGTGAGCTCGTCGACAGCCTCCTCCAGCAAATCGGCGCCCACGGCAGCGGTGAGTACAAAGCGGCCGAACTGCTGCGCTCACGGCACCGTCCGGTTCTGAAGTGGCTGCTGGATCCCAGCGGCCCGATCCGAGGGAATGCCTACGTCCACCTCACCGACACGCGGTTCTTCGTACTCGCCCGCCTGCTGGATGTGCTCCTGGGAGGGGACGCCGTGGCGGGAACCTCCTGCCCAGGTGAGAACGCCGGCACCCGAGAGATGGCGATCACCCTCTACAGGTCAGGCAAGCAGAGCTATGGACCACATCGCTGGCAGGAGTTCCTCACCCTGGCAGCCAATCTCTTTCGCATCAACAACCGGTGGTTGCCCAAGACACCGATTCCGCTGTTCTACGGGGCTGTGGACGCGTTGACCCAGACTCAGGCAGCGGCCGACGTCCATGAGGTGATGACGCTGCTGCCCGCCACGCGCGCGATCGCCGAAGCGACGCGAGCAGCGCATCTTCAGAACCCAAAGTTGACTCCGCTAATTGAGCCGCTGATTCCTGCGCTGACCCGAGCGGTCCACTTCTGGGGAACCCGCGCAGAGGTGGTCTCGGTGATACACGACGAACAATCCGCGTTGACACCCGAACGCATCGCCGACATTGCGAGAACGTTCGCCGCTAGCCGCCCGGGGCGACAACTGAGCGGCGTCAGGCAGGTCGACTCCCGCGGTGACGCTCGAGTCCAGCTCGCCGACTTCGTCGCCGGAATTGCCCGCCGGCTGGCTAGCGACAAGCTCAATGACCACGAAGACACCGAACTCTTCGTCCTCCTAGGCCCTCTCATCGCCCATGAGTCAGTCTGGCCTGATCGTATGCCTTGACAGGCATATACCTTTAGAGGCATATTAGATGTCATGGACGGCTTCACCGTTGTGGCTGAGCACACGCGCCGCCGCATTCTGGACTATCTCCGTGTGGCAGTGGCCAACGACGCATTTGAGCGTCGCGGGCGGGACGTCGGCAGCTTGGTCAACGCACTGGAAATGCCGCAGCCGACTGTTTCCAAGCACCTCAGAGTGCTGCGCGAGGCAGGTGTCGTCACCGTTCAGGTGGACGGTCCGCGCCGGGTCTACTCCCTTGCCCCGCAGCCATTCAGCGATGTCCACACATGGCTGGAGCCGTACCGACAGATGTGGACCGAAAGTCTCGACGCCCTCGAACGGCACCTAGACGACGGGCCCGAACGCGCAGATCAGAAGCAGGAGGATGCACCATGACAAACCAATTGCCCACGCACCCTGCCGAGGCCGCCCTCGACCGCAGCGACGACCGCTGGGTGTTGCGAATGGAGCGGACCCTTCACCATCCGGCAGAGCGAGTATGGACGGCACTCACACGCGCGGACGAGATACGCCGCTGGGCGCCCTACGCTCCCGACCGTGACCTCGATGCCATTGGCGAGGTACCGCTGCCACAGGCTGAACGCGGCCAGCCCGCCGACGGACCGCCCGAGCCCGGGGAGGTACTCGTGGCCGAGCCACCCCGACTGCTGGTCTTGAATTGGGGCGGACACGAGTTGCGTTTCGAGATCACGCCTGTACCCACCGGCGTGCGGCTATCGCTCACGCACACATTCGATGTAGCTGAGGAGGCGGCCGATTACGCCTCCGGCTGGCATCTATGCCTCAATGCGCTGAGTGCGAGGTTGGACGGCAAGGATGTGCCGCCTGTCGCCGGCTCCGCCGCACGCGAATACGGCTGGCAGGAGCTGCGCGACGAGTATGCCTTGATGCTTTCGAACTGAGTGGCCCAAGGTCATCGCGGGGCCCTCATAACGGGTGGTCGATCAACCAAGAGCCGTTGCCTGGTTCACGTTCGCGGTTTCGGATCCATTCGATGATGTGGTTGAGGTCTAAGCCGTAGACCGGCCCGTCGGTTGCCGCATAGGTCTCCAGCCGTCGGCGAGCTCGTCCGATGAGGCGTAGCGCCCCGATCTGGTTTCCCCGCTCGGCATGAGTGATGCCCACGCAGAGCTGGGCGAGTCCTTGCCAGAGCTCCCGCTCCGTGGCAGGCCCGGCTTTCCAGCGCGCCTCGTACACCTCATGAGCTGAGAATGGCCGGCCCTCGGCAACTAACTCGTGAGCGTACGAAATTGTCTCCACCGGTGGTAACGGTTCCTCCGGCACTGGCTCGACGCCCGCGTCGCCGTAAGGCAGCGGCCGACCAAGCCGATCCCGCGGACGTGCCTGTCGTGCGCGTCCCTGTGAGTCTCGATCACGTTCGCGGCGCTCATCATCGTCGGCGTGTCCGGCGGCCACGCGGGTCGCAGGTAGGTGCTCCTCGCTGCTCGTGCGGCCCGCTAAGAACTGTGCGAGCTGCGGATCAGTTGACACGAATCGGTCAGCCTCCTCTCCGCCGTCGCAGCGGTAGAGAGCGACGGTGACCGCTTGATGATCTTGGCCGAGCACGCGCCACACGCCGCCCGCGTTCTCCCATCGGCGCATCAGGTCGACGAAATTCGGGTCGTCCTCCATGGCACCTGTATACCCGTAGAGCTGTTACTGATGCTCGATAGCCTGAGCCTCGACAGATCACTGCAGTGGACAGATGGGAGGCAGCTGACCGAGATGATCTTCTCGACAAGCTCAGCGTGCGCCATCGCAGCCACCGCGTCGAAGTTGCTATCTCCGATGACCGGATCGGGGTCAGTTTGCGCGCGGGTCCGGCAGCACCCAATCAGTGCCTTGGTGCGCGACGACAGCGTGGACTTGTACTCAGCCGAGCAGCATCCTTCTCAGGTGACCACCAGTCGTGACGCCAACACCTGACACGGTACTGGCCGAGCACGCCGCCCGAGTGGCGGCGCAGGCACAGACGACCGCTTTGTTCCTCGATTTCGACGGCACGCTGGCCCCGATTGTCGATGATCCGAACGAAGCACGACCGCTGCCGTGGACGGTGGAGCTGCTTGGTCAGCTGGCTGCCCGGTTCGCTGCGGTCGCACTGCTTTCGGGTCGCCCGGCTGAGTATCTGGCCGAGCATGCCGCGGCCCCGGGAGTGCGCTATCTCGGACTGTATGGGCTTCAAGAGATCCGCGACGGGCAGCTGTGGGTCGATCCGCGGCTGGAGGCGGCGCGCCTGGCGGTCAAGGCGGCTCAGCAAGATCTGCGCGATTCCGCCGCAGTACGTGACAGTGGCGCCTACCTGGAGGACAAGCAGTACACGGTTGCGATCCACACCCGGCGGGTCGCCGACGCCGACCGCTGGGCCGCGCCCATTGACGAAGCAGCGCGGCAAATCGCAGAGAGGCACGGCCTGGAAGTCATACTCGGAAAGCTGGTCTGGGAGCTACGCCCAGGGGTGCACAGCGACAAAGGCGACGCCGTTCGTCGGGTCACTGCCGAGTCCAAGGCCCGCGGTGTCGTCGTGGCTGGCGACGACCTTGGTGACATTTCTGCATTTGCCGCAGCTCTAGACCTACAGGCTCGCGGTGGCGATGCGCTACGCATCGCGGTGGACTCCGCGGAGGCACCACCGGCACTCATCGACGAGGCCGATCTCATCGTCGATGGTTCGCGAGGACTGCTGGAGTTCCTCAGGCTGATGCTCGTCTGAACGAGTGCTGCCCCGACACGCTGGATCAGACCGGGCCGGTGCACGGCGGTCTCGAGCTTGACAGAGACTCCATCATGGGAGGCCGCCTCGGCTCTCAATGGGGACCTAAGTCATGTTCTGGCTGTGGTCGAACTGGTCACCGAGAATGACACCGCCGGTTGTGATCTCGTACTGACGCGTGAACGGGTCATGCGCGCTCCCGCGGGCTTTGAGGACTGTCAGTGCGCGTTTGAGCCGGGAGTCTCCTCGTAAGAACTGGAGGAGGATCACATTGTCGGACAGATGGGAGATGCCGTATTCGGACAACCGGGAGACGCCAAACAGATCAGGGACTTCCTGGGTCATGACGACGCTGATGTTGGCACGCGCGCAGCGTTGCAGTAGCGAATAGATGTATTCGCGGAAGCGGAGTTCATCTCCGCACGAGGCTCGCAGGTCGCCCAGACTGTCGATGGAGACCCTGGTGGCACCGGTGCGGTCCACGGTGTCCAGCAGGTCATAGACCCATTCGTCAAGATACAGATCAACAGGGCTGCGGTACATGAGCTCGACACCCGGATCCTCCAACGACCATGAGAATCCCTCCAGGATCCGCTCGAGCTGGGTCGGGTTCTCCTGAAACGTTGCGATCAAGCCGGTTTCGCCGCGACGTGCTCCGGCGAAGATGAAGTGGAGCGCAAAGAGCGTCTTGCCAACCCCAGAAGGGCCCGCCACAAGAGTCGAGGCACCGCGGTAATAGCCATCAGACAGCATGGCATCCAGCGCTGGCACGCCGGAGGACATGCGTTCGGCCGAGCCGCTATACCGGTCGAGCTCGACGGGGTCGGCCATGCGCGGGAACACGTGGATACCGGCGGAAGAGAGGCGGTAGGCGTGCTTGCCTGACAGGGAGCCGCTCCCGCGCAGTTTCACGACCGACAGGACACGCTGATTACGTTCGCCATCCCGGTCCGTGCTGAGCGAGACGATGGCATCGGCGACGGCAAGCTCGGGCGCATCGCTCGTTTCGATGCTGTTGTACTCACCGACCCAGAAGGAAGTGACCGGCAAAGCGGAGAGCCGTCCGGCGAGCTCGTGCAGGAACCTCCGGAACGTCTCCTGGTCCGCTGCGTATGTCTGGAGGGCCCTGAAACTGTCGATCACCAACAGCGCGGGGCGATTCTTCTTGAGGAGCTCGGTGATGGCCGCCAACGCACCGGCCAGCCCGTCTTCATTCAGCCTCCGACCGAGATCTTCATAGATCACAGTTGTGCCAAGCGCGGAGCGGTCGAAGAAGTCGAGGGACTGGCCGTAGCGCAGGATCTTCTCAAGCGGTTCGGACACCGTGGTCAGATACATCGCCGGCCGGTCGGGGCTGGCGTTGTGGAACACATACTGCTGGGCGAGGATCGTCTTGCCCGAGCCCGGATTGCCGCCGATCAGGACGATACCGTTCCGTGGCAGACCACCGCCAAGGATGGCGTCCAGTCGATCGGACCCGCTCGATAGCCGGTCGGTCACAGCCTTAGCTCCTCTGTCGCAAATAGGCACTAGTCCCGATCAGGTCACGGACTGTGGAAACGAACTGCAAAGGTTCGATCGGTTTGACCAGGAACGCCTCGGCTCCGGCGGCCAATGCCTGATCACGCAAGTCGACCGCGGAAACCGCGAGTACGGGCACCGAACCGTTGTCTCGTGCAGCGCGGCAGAGCTCCAGACCTGCGCCACCGGAGATCAGCAGATCGACGATAAACACGCTCGGCGGCTCGTCGCGCAGGATTTCAACTGCCGCGGCGGGGTCGAGCACGATGCGAACGGCATAACCCTCAGTGCGTAGGAAGTATTCGGCGAACTCTGCGGCGTACGGGTCACGCTCTGCGAGCAGCACGGTCAGCGTTGGGTCGACGCTTTCTCCCGCATTGCGGTGCTGTTGGGCCGGGACGGAAGCCACAGCCGTGTGCCGCTGGGCGAGAAGGCGGTGAGCGGCCGCCGGTTGCAGGCCCTGCCCTATCTGATTGCGGACGAAGCTGAGCTGATCCACCTGGTCGCGGCTGTAGAGCCGCTGCCCACCCTCGCTTCGAGCAGGCACGATCTGTTGATACCGCTCCTCCCAGGCTCGCAACGTCTGCGTTGGCACGCCAAGCATGCGGGCTACTGCGCCGATGGTGTAAATCCCATCGGCGCGGCCAGCATTGCCCTCCATCCCTGGGAACCCTTCCATGTGATGAGCGTCGCTTACCTGCTGCGATACGTCCATGAGACTCTCGCTAAGAAATCTACACAATAGTTGCACACAACCACCATTTAGTTCTACATTTCTCCTATGCAAGCCGGACGTTCCTCGTTGTGACAGAAACCGTAGGCAGCACCTGGAGCAAGTCCGCTTCACTGCTCCCGACCACGCGCGACTCGGGCCTGGGGCCGTGGCTCGTCGGAAGGCCTGGGCATACACGAGGTGCCTCGGACGACGTCAGAGGACAACGAATACGCAAAGGACGACCGGACATGGCAGAACCGGTGCTCCCGCCCAGCGTCGGAACTCTGGGGAGGGACTCACGAACGGAGTCCCAGGCCGATGCCTTCGCCGGTCTGGCCCACGACCTGCATGAGCGGAAAAACCCCGAAGAGACCCTCCAAAGAATCGTCGACTCCGCCGTAGCGTTAGTGGGTTGTGACTACGCCGGGGTGCTCGTGACTAGGAAGGGCAACAAGTTCGACGCGATCACCGCAACCGACCCGATCGCCGAGAAAGCCGACGAATTGCAGGTCGACTGGCATGAAGGGCCCGGAATTGCGGCGGTCTCAGACGCGTGTACGACGCTGGTGAGCGACACCGCCACCGACATGCGCTGGCCGCGCTGGGCGGCCGGGACGCGAGACCTCCACCTGGGAAGTGTGCTGGCGGTCCGGTTGTGGACCTCCCAGTCAGCGCTCGGCGCATTGAACCTCTACGCCCGTTCCCCTCGCTGGTTCGACCCCGATGCGCTCCCCGTTGCAGAAGTCCTCGGTCGCCATGCCTCGATCGCGCTGGCCAGTGCGAGACAAGAGGACTCATTGCAGCAGGCCATTGAGGCCCGCACGCTGATAGGCCAGGCCCAAGGCATCCTCATGGAACGGTTTGATCTTGACGAGGAAAGCGCGTTCAAAGTGCTACGTCGCCACTCCCAGAACACCAATCTGAAGCTCAACGAAGTAGCACGCATACTCGTCAGCTCGCGAACCTTGCCTAAGTACTGACGACGGGAGCCCCTATCTGCTCATTCCGGAGCCAGGTTGGGCCATAACGCGCCATTGAGCGACCTGCCGGCCATGAGTGATAGCGAAGCGCGACGCGATCGGCGACACTCAAGCGATGAGCGCGATCCCGCCACCTACGCCGTACCATCGATGGCTGGGCTGGCATGCCCCGGCGATGCGCCGAACCCTGATCGTCGGCGCGAGCGGGCTGATCGTGGCAGTTGTACTTCTTTGGTTCGTACCGTGGGGGCTGGCCGCGGTGGCAGGCTGGGACGTTGCCGCGCTCGCCTTCCTCACGAGCGTCTGGCCAATCATCGTCCGGGCCGACAGTTCGCACGCCGCACAGCTCGCCAAGCGCGAGGACGAAACCCGCGGCTCCGCGACCGTGCTCCTGGTCGCAGCGAGTGTGGCGAGTCTCGTCGGTGTCGGCCTCGCCATCACTCTCGCTCAAGGGCAGAGTGGCCCACTTCAGGTGTTGCTCATCGGCGCAGCCGTGTTAACCGTCGTGCTGTCCTGGACTGTGGTCAACACGGTCTTCACCCTGCGGTACGCCGACCTGCACTTCGGATCCGAAGCAGGCATCGCGTTCGGCAACTCGAACGGACAGGAGGGGCCCACGTATCGTGACTTCGCCTATGTCGCATTCACGATCGGCATGTGCTACCAGGTTTCCGACACCACCGTCCGCGATCGCCTGATTCGACGCACGGTGCTCTCGCACGCCTTGCTGTCGTATCTGTTCGGCGCGGTGATTGTTGGCGGCTCGGTTAACCTCATCGCCGGCCTGATTCGCTAATCCATCGGCGACCTATGTTGTACGGCTGAGCACACCGAATGCGAGGCTAGTCCAAACACCGGCCTTCACAGATTGTGGAACAGGAGACACCGTGGTCCAGCCCTACCAGGATCCGTCGAACAGTGTGGAGAGCCGGGTCGAGGACCTCATCGCCCGGCTCAGCTGTCCAGGACAAGGCCGGCCTGATGTTTCACGACATCATCGCGATGGGGCCGGGCGGGCAGTTCATCAGCTCCGACAACCCCTTCGGCCGGCCCGCCACCGAGGCGGCCATCCGAGACATGCGGCTCAACCACTTCAACCTGGCAGGACCAGTGGACGACGTACGCGAGCTGGTGGCGTGGCACAACCGCGTACAGGAGCTAGCGCTCGCGACAGGGCCCGGCATCCCGGTGACGCTCTCAACCGATCCCCGGCACGCGTTCAGCAACAATCCGGGCACCGAGGCTCTAGCGGGTGCGTTCTCACAGTGGCCGCAGTCGCTCGGCTTCGCGGCCCTTGGTGACGCTGACAGTATCCAGCGATACGCCGACATCGCTCGCCAGGAATACCTCGCCGCGGGTCTCCGGGTGGCCCTCCACCCCCAGATCGATCTGGCCACCGAACCCCGCTGGTCGCGCATCGGGATGACCTTCGGCGAGGATGCCGACCTGACCGCGCGTCTGGTCACCGCCTACGTCCGCGGCTTCCAGGGTTCGCAGCTCGGCCCAACCTCAGTGGCCACCATGACCAAGCACTTCCCTGGCGGCGGTCCACAAAAGGATGGTGAAGACCCGCACTTTGCGTATGGGCGCGAGCAGGTCTACCCGGGCGGGAAGATCGAGTACCACCTCAAGCCGTTCCGGGCCGCAATTGCGGCCGGAACGTCGCAGGTGATGCCCTACTACGGAATGCCGATCGGCACCGATTGGGAGGAGGTGGGTTTCGCCTTCAGCGAGGGAGTTATCACAGAGCTGCTGCGTAACGAGCTGGGTTTCGACGGCATAGTGTGCACCGACTGGGGCTTGATCAGCGACAGTGTGATCATGGGCCAGCCGATGCCGGCGCGGGCCTGGGGCATGGAGCACCTCAGTGAACTCGATCGCGCTCAGAAGGTGATCGACGCCGGGTGTGACCAGTTCGGTGGGGAATCAAGGCCAGAGCTGGTCGTCGAACTGGTCCGTTCCGGCCGCGTCAGCCACGCCCGCATCGACCAGTCAGTGCGCCGATTGTTGCGCGAGAAGTTCGTGCTCGGGTTGTTCGATCAGCCCTTCCTCGATGTCGACCGCGCCGTGACCACCATCGGTCGCGCCGACTTCGTGGCCGAGGGCGAGGCCGCACAGCGCGCCGCCATAGTGCGGCTCACTGCCGCGGACTCGGGGCCGGCAGCACTGCCAATTGGCACCGAGCAAGCGGTCTACATCGAGAACATCAGTTCGGAAGACGCGGCCCGGCTGGGCCGCGTAGTCGACGACCCTGCTGACGCAGACCTGGCGGTGCTGCGGCTCAATGCCCCGTACGAACCTCGTCCGGGCGGGTTCGAGTCGTTCTTCCACGCCGGCTCGCTGGAGTTCCCGGCCGCGCCGCGCGACCGGATCGTTGCAATCTGCGAGCAGGTCCCGACGATCATCGTGCTCTTTCTGGACCGGCCGGCGGTGGTACCGGAGATCGCCGCCGCCGCGGCCGCACTGCTGGTTGAGTTCGGGGCCAAGGACGAGGCGATCGTGGACGTCTTGCTCGGCGAGGCTCAGGCGCGGGGGCGACTGCCGTTCGACCTTCCGTCGTCCACGAAGGCCGTTATAGAGAGCCGAAGCGACGTTCCGTACGACACGGCCGACCCGTTGTTCCGCTTTGGCGACGGCATCGTTGACTGAGCGGCCGCCACTCTGAGGCAGGATTGATCCGATAAGGAGTCTGTGGCGCCTTCCACGCGATCGACGACGGTCATATCGTCGTAGACGGCGACCAGCGACCTCCGGGTCAGCGACGCCTACGGATCAAGGAGGAACTCCACAAACATGCAGGCTCATTCGGCTTCTGACTCCTTTCGACAACCCGAGGCGGAAACAGAGGGACAGAAGTATCAGGCGAGGGCGCCGAGAACACAGGCCTTTGGTGAAGAGGCCTTTGAAGCCTCGGGCGGAACCACTCTTCGATGGCTGGGTATGGCTGGATTTCTGATCAATAGCCGCGGCACAACTCTCATGGTCGACCCCCTCCTAGGAGGGTTTGATATGCCGATAATGATCGAGATGCCAATTGCAGCCAAGGACGTTCCCCATTTGGATGCCATATTGGTTACTCATAGTGACAACGATCACTACAGTATCGCAACCTGCCGTGACTTGGCTCCCTTTACTCATGCGTATCATTCGACGAAGTATGTGGCGTCTCTTATGACGAGTGAAGGGTTGCCAGGTTACGGTCACGATATTGGTGACGTTTTCAATGTCGGGCACGCACGGGTTGAGCTAACACCGGCTGATCACGCCTGGCAGAACGCTTCTCCAGGGGCCAGTACGCGGACCTTCCAACCGGAAGACGCATGTGGCTTTTGGATCGAGACACCTGATGGCACAATCTGGGCGCCGGGTGATTCGCGCTTGATACCGGCACATCATCTGCAGATGCCGCCGCCCGACGCGCTTTTCTTTGATTTTTCTGATAGTGAATGGCATTTCGGATTAGCTGGCGCCGTGAGGATGGCGAATGCTTATCCCAGAACACCGCTATTGCTTTATCACTGGGGATCAGTGGACGCGCCCGACTTTGCACCTTTCAACGGCGACCCCGAATCACTGTACGATCTGGTGAAGAATCCGGAACGAATTCATTTGCTCGCACCTGGTGAACCGTTCACGCTGAACCGTGCGAAGGAAGCAGCGGGAAACTGAACGGACCGGGAGAATGATTTGAAGCACTCGCGGATTTCCGTCGGTTCGACCAACACTCGAGACGTCGTACACGATCTTGGTCGCAGGCGGCAACAACGGATACGACAGGCCGACTGGCCACAGTTCTGCGCGTGCGGACGCGTCTCGGTCAGTTGACGATGGCCTTCGACGCCAGCCGGTCGCCTGCAAAGCAAAGCTCGTAGGCGGGTGTGGGAGCGAACTGCCTGATGCGGTAGTACACGCAACCCGGCTTCTTTTCATCGTTCGGTCCGACTTCGTATCGGACCGGTGGCAACCCGGTCTGCACTTCGGTCGCACTATCGCCAAGACGCATTGTTTGGTAAGCGGCGTTCCCCAGCACGGAGTGTGTCTCCGTGTAGATCCAGAAGCCGACCATCAGGAAGGCAAGAACCGCACCCGCGGCCACCGGCGCAACGACCGTCTGCCTCAGGCGGCGACGGACCCCGCGCCTGGCGTGCTCGAGCTCACGCTGCGAGATCGACGGTGTGGGCGCCGGGACTGGGGCTGGATGTCCTGGTCACCGGCATCCGCGCGACCACCATGAACCCGCCATCCGCGGACGGACCGTGGGAGAGGGTTCCGCCCGCTAGCCGTACCCGTTCGTCCAAACCCACCAGGCCAGCGCGGCCCGAAGCCAGGCCTGGACTCGACCCGGTCGGGCGAGCGTTATAGACGGTCGCGGTGACGCTGTCCTCCTCCCGAACGACACTTACTTCGACTGCTGCCCCTGGTGCGTGCTTCGCCGCGTTCGTTATGGCTTCCTGTACGACGCGGTGGATCGCTCGCTCCGTCATCACAGGCACCTTCGGCCCGTCGCCTGCCTCGCTCAACCTCACCGCCATGCCTGAGCCACGCGCCCGCTCGACCGCCTCTGCCACTGTCTCGTTCACCGGTGTGGTATGCGCGGCGCTACGCTCCTCGCGCAATACGCCGATGATCTCCCGCAACCGCGCCGTAGCCATTCCCGCCGCCTCTCGCAGCTCGCGGGCGGCGGCCTGCTGCTGCTGGCCGAGGCCTGGGTCCACCTCCAGGGCAGCGGCTCGCACCGCGATCAGGGAAAGTTCGTGGCCAAGTGAATCGTGCATGTCGCCGGCGATGCGGGAACGCTCCCTCAGCCTGGCCTGTTCCGAGACCGCCTTCTGCTCGCGCTCCATCCGGTCGGCGAGCTCCCACCCGGCACTGACCAGCCCGGCGTACTGGCGTACGCAGCGGCCCACCAGCCAGGGCAAGACGACTCCGCCGGTGAGCATCAGCAGCAGCGTGAACCAGCTCCACAGCCAAACCGGGCCACCCAGCAGCGGCGCCGCTACAGCACCGAGGGCCGCCGTGGCTGCGAAGACGGCCAGTGCAGGACGGGCGTGCTCCATCCGCCGGCCAGTGAGATAGCCGAATGCGGCCAGCGCGAGACTGAACGCCGGTGTGAAGAAGTGCGGTGGGACCGCAAGGCTGAGCACGAGCACGACAGCGAGGGAGAGCAACGGTCGCCGGCGGGCGACAGCCGTGCACACGGCGAGCACCACCCCGCCCAGCACAATGGCCAACCAACTCCCAGCCCAGGGCCAGTCCGCGCTAAGCAGGAGCAGGGGCACGCTGATGAACAGCCACAGGACTAGATCGGCGATCCGTGCTCGACGCATGCCACCACTTTGCCCGATGAATCCGTGCAACGACCCTGACGAAAGTCAGGGTCGACTGGTTCCGATGGTCTATGGCGTGCGGTGGGTTCCGGCTCCTAAGTTCGGGCCATGATCACGCTCACCGGCCTGACCAAGCGGTTCGGCGAGACGACCGCTGTCGACGGACTCACTGTCGAAATCACCCCTGGCCGGGTCACCGGCTTCCTCGGCCCGAATGGCGCAGGCAAGACCACCACCATGCGGCTGATCCTCGGACTCCACCGCCCGACCGCCGGGCGAGCCCTGGTCAACGGCAAGCCGTACGTCCAACACCGCTACCCGGTGCGCGAGATCGGTGCCCTGCTCGACGCAACCGCGGTCCACCCGCGACGCAGCGCCCGCAACCACCTGCTTGCCATGGCCGCCACCCACCGCATTCGCGCCCGTCGGGTCGAGCAGGTGCTGCACGCGGTGGGACTCACCGACGTCGCCGACCGGCTTGCTGGCACCTTCTCACTGGGAATGAGCCAGCGGCTCGGCATCGCGGGCGCGCTGCTCGGGGACCCGCACATACTGATGCTCGACGAACCGGTGAACGGCTTGGATCCGGATGGGGTGCGCTGGATCCGCACCTTCCTGCGCGAGTTCGCCGAGCAGGGCCGGACGGTGTTCGTCTCTTCCCATCTGATGAGCGAGATGGAGCAGACCGCCGACCGGCTGGTCGTCATCGGGCGCGGCCGGCTGATCGCCGATGCCGAGATCGGTGCGCTGCTAACTGGCGGCTCAGTGCGCGTACGCGGACCGGAGCTGGCGCCGCTGGCGGCCGCGCTGGCCAGCCACCAGCTCCACTGGAAGTCCGCGAGGGAGTTGCTCGTCAGCGGCGTGAGTGTCGAGCGGGTCGGGGACCTGGCGTACGAGACCGGTGTTCGGCTGCATGAGCTGCGCCCTGTCGAAACAAGCCTGGAGCAGGCCTACATGGAACTGACCGCCGACAGCGTTGAATACACGGAGCCGAACAAATGAACCAGCTAAGCCTGGTGTGGACCTCTGAATGGATCAAACTGCGAAGCGTCCGCTCCACCTGGTGGGCGGTAGGCGGGGCCGTCCTTGCGATGGCGGTCGCCGTCGCCCTGAACGGCACGAGTACCGCCAATGAGATGGCGGCCGAAGCAGCGCCGCCTGGGTCGGCAGCATATGGGAGCGTCGCGATCGGTGGCGTCAACTTCGTGCAGTTCATCGTGCCGGTACCCGCGATGCTGTTGATCACCTCGGAGTACGCGACCCGTTCCATCACCTTCTCGCTGCAGTGTGTACCTGCGCGTACCCGGCTGCTGCTCGGCAAGGCCAGTGTCGTGGCGGCCTTCGGTTTCGCGCTGGGCACGCTGCTGGGCGCTGTGGGTGTCGCGGTCGGCGTGCCAGCCCTCGCGGAGTACGGCCAGTTCTCGGCCAGTGACGTACGTTCCGTCCTGGCGATCGGTCTGTATTGCGGGTTGATCAGCATGGTCGCGCTTGGCGTCGGCACCTTCACCCGCAGCTCTGCGGCCACGGTTTCGATGCTCTTCCTCCTGCTGCTGGTGGCCTCGACGCTGTTGGACGGGCTCGGCGAAGCCTTTGGCTGGGACTGGCTGGTGACGATCTCGACCTACTTCCCGAACATCGCCGGCCAGATATTCATCACCTGGGCGGACCAGCCGTACAGCCCACTGATTGGACTGCTAACTCTCGCCGGGTGGGCAGCTGCCGCCCTCCTCGCAGGAGCAGCCGCGCTCAACACCCGCGACGCCTAGGGTTTTCTGGCCGGCAGGGCAACCTTCAGTCGCCGTCGAGCAGCCCAGCCTCGTAAGCCAGGATCGCCAGCTGCACGCGGTTCCTGAGGCCCAGCCGCGCAAGCACCGCGCTGACATGCGCCTTGACCGTGCCCTCGACCACGTGCAGCCTGGCTGCGATCTCCGCGTTCGACAGCCCGGCTCCCACCAGCCCGACCACGTCGCGCTCGCGGTCGGTCAAGCCTTCCAGCCTCGTCCGCGCCCTGGCCGCACGGTCCAGCCGGCCACTCCCCTGGAGGTGAGTGATGATGCGGTGCGCGACCTCCGGCGAGAGGTATGCGCCCCCGCTTGAGACGGCCCGGACGCCGGCGATCAGCTCCCGCGGATCACCTGACTTGAGCACGAAGCCATGGACACCGAGGCCCAGAGCGCGGTCGATGAATTCGTCTTCGGAGAACGTCGTCAACATCATGAGCGAGGTACCGGGCGCCACCCGGCGGAGTTCCTTGGCCGCTGCCAGTCCGTCCAGGCGAGGCATCCGGATGTCGAGCAGAGCGATGTCCGGCCGGTGCCTGAGCGTCAGTTCGACGGCATCGCGCCCATCGGCGGCCTCGGCGACCACCTTCATCCCAGGATCCGTGGTCAAGATGGTGCGAACGCCGGCCCGGATCATCGCCTCGTCGTCGGCCAGCAGCACACGGATCACCTGGCCAGCGTAGGGCGGCCGGGATAGGGCAAGCGATATACCCAAACGCTGCAATCAGCATCCACACCGGCCGATCAAGGACGTTGCCGACCACGCGAAGATCATCAAGGATGGACCAGCCGAACGCATGGTATGCCTGGTTACGACGACATGCGCGGCGCCCATGGGCGTGGACGCTATCCAGTGCCGTGGAGGGTGAGGTTGTGGATGTCCTGCTCATCTGTGATGCGGGTGTCGAGCGACATGAGATTGCGGAACTGCCACGGTTGCTCGAACGTCAGGACGCCGTTGTTTGGGTAGATATCCCGGTCTGCGACGAGCCGGCGGTGAATGTTCTGTCCCATGTCTTCGGCTTCCACCCGATCGCCGTGCGGGACTGCATCGACCGCAATCACGTGTCCAAGGTCCACATCTACCGCGACTACGTGTTCTCCGTTATTCACGCACCGAGGATCGGCAAGCGCGGCCATGTGCATTATGTCGAGCTCGACCAGTTCGTCGGCCAGAACTACCTGGTCACGGTCCATGGGCCGCTCAATCCGGCGGTGCCTCCAGCGGATGCATTTCTGGACACCAAGGCCATGCGCCGCCGGCTCGAAGGGAAACAGATGCGCATGGCCTCGCCGTTCGAGTTGTCGCATGGGATCGTCTCGGCCATGATCCGACGCGAGTCAGCTTTGATAGCCGACCTCGCCAAAGAGTCGGGGCGGCTGGAGCAACGGGTCATGCTCGAGGAGGACCTCGAGGATCCGGAGGCCTTCTTGGAGGAGCTGTTCCAGGCGTGGTACGTGCTCCTCGCGGTTCGTACGATGGCAACGCACAGCAGCGCGACCTACGGACGAATGGCACGACTGGTCCACTTCCTACCCGACGCTGCGCCCCCGCTTTTCGCCGACATCGCAGATCAGTTCGACGTCATCAAGACGATGGCGGACGGGCAGCGGGAGTTCCTTCATGGCGTTATTGAGTTCTACCAAACGCGGACCTCGACGCATTTGACGATAGCGGCCCAGAAATCAGCATCGACTGGAGTCCAACAAAACGAGGACATGCGCCGGATCACCGCCTGGGTCGCGATCGTTGCCGTGCCAACAGCAGTGACAGGCTTCTTCGGTCAGAACGTGCCCTACCCCGGCTTTGCTGCCACAGGGGGATTCATCGCCTCCGCGGTGATCATCATCATCCTCGCCGCGGTTCTCTTCATCATCTTCAAGCGCAAAGGATGGCTGTGACACCGAAGGGAGCCGGCATGGCCTGGAGTCAGGTCCGAGTCAGGTCACTAGGCGGTTCCGGAGCGCGCGCCAGCGCTCGCGCACCCCAGTCGTAGATCACCGAGGTACGCACGACGAGATCTTGCAGCGAGCGGTTTCGGCCGCTGACGAGCACCCAGAACAGCCCGATCGGAAAAATGACATAGAGGGCGGCACGGACCAAGGAGACGACGGGATGTAGCCGTTTGCCTCTGTGGTTGACGACTCGCAGCCCCATGACGTGGTTGCCGTACGTGCGGCCGCTCCCCGTCCAGCTCACCGCGAGATAAATCGTCAGCAGCAGGCCGCCGGCGGCATACACCATGAGAGGTGACGGTGCCGGGGCAGTGAAGTTGCGGGGGTCGATCAGGAACAGGACTGCGCTGACGCCCAGGTAACACACACCCAACGCGAGGATGACGATGCCGATGTCGATGGCTGCAGCAGCGGTCCGTGTCACAAGACCCGCGCGGTGGCCCTGGAACGGCCTTGCCTCGCGGGGTATCGGGTCGACGTGAGTGCTCATCGCGGCAGTTCTTTGGGCGGCTTCGGCTGACCCGGTGGCGCTGACTCAGGCTCACCCGGTGCGTCGGTGTGTCGGGCGCGGCGTCGACGGATGATGCGGTCGACGACGCGGGCGATCGCAACGTCGGCGTCGACGCTTTGCATCCGTGCGTCGCGGACGACGTCGGATGCCATCGAGCCGGTCGACTCCCGGATGATCTCAGGCAAGTCGATGCCGTTCACTACTTCCTCGGCGAGGGCCACGAGGTCGAGGCGCCGCACAATCGCGTCGATGTCTACCCGGCTGACGATGGCATCGATGTCGATCCTTTCCACAATGGCGTCCACGTCGATGCGCTTTGCGATCGCGTCGATGTCGACCTGGGACACGATGGCGTCGATGTCCACCTGGCGCGCTATTGCGTCAATGTCTACCTGGCGGACGACCGCGTCGATGTCCACCTTGCTCACAATCGCATCCATGTCCACCTGACGCAGCATCCCGTCGATGTCCACCTGGCGCAGAATCGCGTCGATGTCCATGCGGTCCACGACGGCGGCGATGTCGACTGTCGAGACCAGTACGTCGATGTCGACGCGCTGCTGCACAAGCGCAGTGAGATCCAGACTGTTGAGTACCTCGTCTACCACCGGTGGAACCACAGCCGCGATGATCCGGCTGAGGTCATCGTTCGCCGATGTTCGCGCCAGGTGGCCCCGATCAGCGAAGGCTTCGACCACACGGGCCGGATGCAGTCGTTCGTTCAGAATGGGAGGACGCATAACCAGCCTGCCGACCGGCGCGGCCGCCCGCACAAAGAGGCGTGTAACCGACACGGCCGCATTCGTCGCCAGTGCTGCCACGCCCAGTGCCGCATCTACGGCATCGGGCACGGAGCGTGCCGGCGAGGTTCCGGGGTGCGGTTCCGTCATGCACCCATGATCCTCCCTGTGGGCGCGACTGGCTTCACCTGCTTGGGGTGAGGTGTCGTCGGCATGGTTGGGCGTCTCAGCCCTCCGTATTTTGGTCATCCGCAGCGTTGACCGAGGCGGGTGGCTTTATGACCCGGCAGTAGCTGGCGGTCCGCCACCCTCGTGGCCAGGAGCCTCGACGAGTGGACGCGCCCCCGAACGCCTGAGACCAACGGCAAGCGCGGGGAACACGATGACCGAGAGCACGCCCGCACCTACGAGTGCGGCGGCGTTCTCGGGCAGCATCGTTCCCGACTCAAGACCGATTGCGGCCAGCGCGACAAGCAGCGGCAGGGCGGTCGCTGTCAGCAGCATCAACTGGACCCGACCGCGCATCGGCAGGTCGCGCCGATAGAAGAGCAGGGCGGGTAGGCCGCGGACCGCTAGGAACAGGACGAAGAAAACGACCAGGCGCACCGGTGCCTCGATGATCGACTTTAGGTCGAGGCTCATCCCCGACGTCACGAAGAAGACCGGGATGAAGAAGCCGTAACCCACCGCGTCGAGCTTGGCCTCCAATGAATGCACGTCGCCCGGTGCCCAACGGCGCAGCACCACGCCCGCCAGGAAGGCTCCGAGCACCACGTCGAGCCCGAAATCCGCGGCGATCACGAGGAGAGCGAAGAGCAGGACCATGGTCCAGCGAAGGGTGGTCTGCGACGTCGCGTGCTCACCCTCAGAAAGGATCTCCCTGATCCTCCTGCTGTGTATCAGCCGCGGGATGAAGGTGAAGAGCAGCGCTACCCCCGCGATGACGACTAGGGAGACTAAGCCAAGGAACGCACCCTGAGTGCTGAGAAAGATCGCGACGGCCACGATAGGGAGGAACTCCCCCACCGCCCCGGCGGCCATGATGAACGCACCGAACCGGCCCTCGAGCATTCGGTTGTCTCGCAAGATCGGCAGTAGCGTACCCAGCGCGGTTGTGGTCAGGCCGATTGCGATAGGCACGAACGCACGAACCAAGCCCGCCGCCGCCAAGGCGCCGGTCACAGCGACCGCGATCACAGCTGTCACCAGCCAGGATGTCAATGCCAGCCGCCCGGCCCGCTCACGAAACAGCGCGAGCTCGAGTTCGTAGCCCGCCAGTAGGAAGAGGAACCCAAGTCCTACGTTGGATATCAGCTCGATGCCCCCTGGCTCGGCCCAGCCCAGGACCTGCGGCCCAACCAGGATCCCGCCCAGAATGAGGACCACCACTTGGGGCACGCGAAGCCGGGAAAGGAGTCCGGCCAAGATCGGGGTCAGCGCGGCGATCAGGCTGACGATCAAGAGGTCAGTGAGGCTCTCCTGAAGATCCACAGGGAAACACCCTCCTCGACCGACCTCGTTGGCCGCACGGGCCGGCGGGGCGGCCTCTCCTGAGCACACCATAACGGCCCGGGATCGACGCCGCCCAGATGGCTGCAACAGGGAAGGAAGCGGCGTTGAGGCCCGCAACCAAGCAGGCATCGGCGCTGCAGCGCGGAACGACGTTTCGTAGCAGGGCGGGTCGCTCTGTCAGCGCACCGTCCGAAGCTCGGCGTCAATCGCGGCAGCACAGTCTCGGAGCTTGGGGAGGAAGGATCTCTGGAGCGTCGCCAGCGGCACCCTGGTCGCATGAGCACTGGTGTTCACGGCGGCTACGACCCTGTTGGCTGCATCGTGTACGGGAACAGCAATGGACCGGACACCGTCTTCGAGTTCTTGGTCGACCAAACACCATCCGCGAGTCCGAGTCCGCTCCACTTCCGTACGCAGCCGGTCGCGATCGACGATCGTGCGGTTGGTCAGCGGCGCAAAGGTTGCAGTGTCGAGGTAGGCATCCAATCGATCGTCTTGAAGTGCGGCTAGGAGCACGCGACCCATGGAGGTCGCGTAGGCCGGCAGTCGCGTCCCGACCGACAGCGAAATCGTCATGATGCGTTTCGTGGCTGCGCGCGCCACGTAGACGATGTCCAAGCCGTCCAGGACCGAGGCCGAGCAGGACTCGTGTACCTCGTTTGCGAGATCGGTGAGATGGCTTTGTGCCACATCGGCGACGGAGAGTGACGAAATGTAGGTGTAACCCAGGGTCAACACGCGCGGAGTCAGGAAGAACTGCCGCTCATCGCTGCCGACGTATCCCAGCGTCTGCAGCGTGATCAGCGAACGTCGTACGGTGGCACGAGAGAGTCCGGTCTGACGCGCCGCCTCTGACAAAGTGAGTCGCGGCCGTTCGGCCGAGAAGCAGCGGATGACTGCAAGGCCGCGTTCCAGGGAGTGTACGAAGCCGGCTGGACGCTGAATGGACTCGCTCACGGCATCGGCGCTCCTTAGCGTGCGTTCGCACGCCGGACCTGCGAACCTACGCCCGCCTCATCATCATTGACAGTGCTCCGTCTAGGCGAGACCCTTGGGGTAGTTTGCGCACAATTGTTCGATATGCGAACAACCCTACAGCCCTAGCGCTCGACGTGAGGAGGAAGGTAAGTCATGAGTTGGAATGCCATGACCTACGAGGGCAAGGACACGATTCTCCGTGTCGTACGAGATCAGGCCGAAGGCTTCTTCGAGCTCGCGGAGGCATCGGAAACGTGGACAGCCAATACGGCATGCCCGGAGTGGGAGGTGCGCGACATCGTCGGGCACATCGTTGACACCACGGAGACCTACTTCCCTGCGTTCGATGCCGCGCGCAGTCAGGTCGAGGCCGAGCCTGCCTACGGGTTGGTTGGCATGGCGAAACGCGCCGAAGAGCAGGGCAAGTCGTTCCGGGACCTTCCCCAAAAGGAGATGGTCGACAGACTGCGCACCGACTTCGACAAGATGATTGGCATCTTCGAGGCCCTGACCCCGGAGGACTGGACAGGGCTGATGGTGCCGCACTTCTATATGGGCCCGGTGCCGGCGTTCTTCTACCCGGCGTTCCAGCTGATGGACTACGGCATCCACAGCTGGGACATTCGCGAAGGCACTGGACGTGAACACGGCCTGCACAGCGATGTGGCTGATCTGCTCGTACCGTTCATGTTCGGGATTTGGGCTGGGACGATCCGCACGACACCGGACACCGAGCCGCTCACGATCGGCGTGCGCATTACGAGCGGACCGAACGCTGGTGACAACCGGATTAGCGTGTCGTCAGACGGCATGTCATACGAACAAGGCGACGTGAGCGATCTCGCAGCCGTGATCGAGTTCGATCCTGGCAGCTACGTCCTCACCGCGTTCGGACGGTTCAACGGTGGAACGATCCGTGGCGACAAGGAGCTGGCCGACCGATTCCTCGGCATGTTCTTCCGCATCTAGAGCAGAATCCAGTTGAGCTCTAGGTCAACTGGATTCTGACAACTCGGCGCGCGCTCTGGATCAGCGAGCGGCTGCCCACGAGGTCGGTATGTCAGCACCGCCTTCCTGCGAGAGCCGCTGACCGAACCGCACGTACGTGGGGTGCGGTACGAACTTGCCGGCTACCAAGCTTTCGCCCTGCCGGAAGGTCGTGGCCCGTTGAATCAAGCCTTCCGGCACGAACGAGAATGCGTCGCGCAGCAGGCCCAGATCTGCCTCGGAGTTCATCCGCATCAACAGCAGGTTGTCGCATTGGGACAGCACTTCTTCGTGCACCTTTTGTGGGCGTTGCGTCGAGGTCAGCAGGTAGAGCCCGAACTTACGGCCTTCTGCCGCGATGAGCGATGCATAGTTAGTGGCGAGCGCCATCACTGCGTCGGCAGGTTTGGCCGGGCAGACGTTGTGGGCCTCGTCAATCACGATCAGACATGGCTGGCGGCGCGACCGGATACGCCAAAGCGTCGACAGCACGGTTTCGGCGACGAGTCGCTGCTCATTGATGGTGTCGAGTGAACCCAAGTCGATCACCAGGCAACGCGAGGTCGGCTGCTCCAGCTCCTCAACCAGTGACCTTCCGCGGCCGCCGCTCCAGATGGACCAGTCGAGAACACCGAGGTTGGCTACGCGCAAGCCGAGCCGGCGGGTATCGGGATTGTCCGATGACAACAAAGCATCGGGGTCGCTGATGAGCGGGTGGCCCCTTTCACCGGCAGCAAGGAGCCCGGAAAGCGCGGCGTATTCTTCGCGGTCCCGGATCGGATCGAGGCCCAGTACAGCGGCCTGGGAGGCGGAATCGATATCCCTTAACTGCAGCTGAAGCGGATGCTCGGCCCCAGGGTCGTTCTGCCAAACCGCCACCCCACGAGCCGCCGCCGCGTACTCTGCGGCGACGGCCGGCTCGGCATTGTCTCTGACCTCCGCCAGCCGGACGTAGTCGGAGTTCGGATCGAGAATGATCATGCGCAGACTCGTTCCGAGCAGAAGCTGCTCGAGAACCAGCCCGAGCGAGTAGGTCTTGCCAGACCCTGACTGACCGCACATGAAGGTATGCCGGTTGAAGCCGCCGGCGTCGAGAGCTGCGGTCATCCCCGGCGCCAGCAGCAACTCTCCGATGGGCAACGCCGGTCGGTTCGGCCGGACCGCTTCGAACCATGCATCGACCTCTCGGGACTCCGCAGGCCGAACGTTGGCGTCGTGGAATGCCCGCAGCTCACCGTCCAAGATCACGCCCTCGCCGCGGGCAAAGCGGATCAGCATGCTGGTCTTTATGGCCTCTAACCCAAGGTCGTGCGCTGTTTCGGCGTGGGAGCGCATGGTCAGGACCTGGCCCAGCCGTCGGCCACCTTCGCCCTCGAGAACGACGTACCCACCCGTCTGAAATTGCAGGTCGTGCAAGGACGCTTGAAACGTGAACTGGCGCCCATCCACCGATGTGGCCAGTGGCAGAACGCCACGTTCCAGCACACCGCGGACGTTCCGGTACTCCTCCACGGCATCGGCTAACGATCCGGCAGACGTCACTTGCTCGGCCGCCGAGCTTGCAGATCCATCCGACATTGCCTTCCACTCCTTCATGTCTGGCCGCCAGTGCGCCACAACCCAGAAAGGACGTGGACAGAGCACTCACTGTCGCCGCGACCCGATCGTCCCGCTCGGGAACTCGCGCGTCCTCACCCACGGCAGGTGAAAACCCTCGTCAGCGAAAGCTCCCTATTTGCTGCCATATTCGGCGTCGGTGATGTGGTCGCCCCACTCGGTCTCCGGCCCTTGCTGGCCCTCGCTGAGGCCTTCGGTGATGGAAAGGTGGGACATGAAGTGGTCGGGGGCGGCACCGTGCCAGTGCCACTCCCCCGGTGGGGTGTAGACGGTGTCGCTCGGTCCGATCTCGGTGACGTCGGCGCCGCGGGATTGGACAAGGCCGTGCCCCTCAGTCACGTGCAGAGTTTGACCGTTGGCATGCCGATGCCATGCGTTGCGAGCGCCGGGCGCGAAACGCACGATGGCGACCCGTACCCGAGAGGGTCCGTCGCCCTTCGCAATGACGTCTAACCAGACGTCGCCAACAAACGTCTCAGACGGGCCCTTGCTTGTCGGCAGCTTTGGTTGGATTTCCAACTTTCTCTCCTTTGTGTCCTGCCTTCCCGACGCAGCCCGGGAACGCGCCGGTTGGCTCCGAAAGCGGCTAAGCCGGCCTGTTCCGGCGTGATCCTGGCCCGCCTGGTGGCCAAGAAGTCGCGAACATCGCTACGGTTGTCCACGATCCCGACGCTACGGCCTCCACAGCCGGCGTGGGAGGGCCTGGCGTTACCTGGATTGATCGCGACTAGCCGGTGTCATCGCAGGCTCCTTTGCCTGATATCCCCCATGAAGGGTGATGCCCGCAGGTCAGCCCGGTGTTTCACTCAGCTCATGTGCAGATGGATGGCTTATTCAGGAACCCCGATTCTCGCCGAAGAGCTGCTGTTCCGCCCGGCCCATTCGATCATCGACCAAAGTCTCCACTCCCGGATGGGCGCCACCACGACCAACGGCGACGGCTTCGGGATCGGCTGGTACGGCGAAGGCGTCGAGCCAGCTTTGTTCAAAGACATCGAACCGGCATGGAACGACAAAAACCTGCGCGAGGTGGCGGGTCAGGTCCGTACACCGCTGCTGTTCGCCCACATTCGGGCGTCGACCGGGACGCCGGTGCAGCGCTCCAACTGCCACCCCTTCCGCCATGACCGCTGGTTGTGGATGCACAATGGCGCAATCCGCGATTTCCACAACACCAAACGAGACCTGATGATGGCGGTCGATCCGTCACTGTTCTTAGACATCGAAGGATCGACGGATTCCGAAACCCTGTTCTTCTTGGCACTGACCTTTGGCCTGACGGAAGATCCGTTCGGTGCGGTCGCGCGCGCTATCGGTTTCGTGGAGAAGGTTGGCCGCGAGCACGGCGTCGAATATCCCTTCCAGGGGACCATTGCCACCAGTAACGGCGAGTCCACCTGGGCTTTCCGGTACTCCAGCGAAGGCAAAAGCCGGTCGCTGTACTTTTCCACCAACGTTGCAACGTTGCGCGAACTTCACCCCGAGGTGGAGATCTTGCAGAGCGTCGGTGAGGAGAGTCGGTTGGTGGTCTCGGAACCGCTCGGCGACCTACCTGGTGCCTGGAACGAAGTACCCGAGTCTGCGGCCGGAGTGGTCCGTCCCGGCACCGATGAGATGCGCTCCTTCCAGCCCATCGCCCCCTGAGGTCCATCCCACGTGGGAACTCCTCGGGCCGACGCTCAGGCGCCCAGCCGCGGTGCCGTGGGTAACGTGGCAGCATGCGCGTGCGTCTGGCGCGGGCCGCCGTTGTTGCGCTGGTCGCCGTCTTGGCCATGGGCTGTAGTGGACAGGTAAGGGCGTCTGCGCCGCAAGCCTCGCCCGGCACACAGCTGCCCGTCGTCTGGCGCTGCTCTGTCGGAAGATTGCTGGCAAGCCATCTTGCCGTTGGGAAGCGGCGGCTTCCCGCCCGCTCCAGAGTCGGAGAACACACCCTTGTGGGAGCCGGGACGGTTCCCTCTTACGCTAACTCCGCACATCGCGTACCAGCGACGCACTCTGGATGACGGCCCAGACACGCGCATACTCTTCGCCGGATGGCCTGACCTGGACTGAGCACGTCAAGACTGATTGGGGCGAACGGATCTATGACTCGATCATCTATTTCAAAGGCCGGCTATGGATGTACGGCGGCCTCGACTACGCGGCACGCACCTTCCTGAACGACATATGGTCTTCCTCGGACGGCGTCACGTGGTCGAAGATCGGCGCCGCGGGTTGGTCCCCGCGCGGTAGCCACACAATTGTCGTTTACCGCGATCGGCTCTGGCTGTTCGGAGGAGCCGACCACATTGCTGACGACCGTTCGACTGACCGCTTTTTGAATGACGTCTGGGTTTCTGACGACGGCGTCAACTGGTCTCTCGTCACGCCTGCCGCTCCCTGGTCACCTCGCGACAAAGCCGGGGTCGTGGTCTTCGATGACGAGCTCTATCTCCTCGGCGGTCAGGACACCGCTGACGTGTGGCGTAGTCCCAACGGCCGCGAATGGACCAAATTGCTGACTGAGGCCGACTGGGGCCAGCGCCACGACTTTGCGCGGGTCGCTTACGACGGCCGGCTTTGGGTCTTTGGTGGATGGAAGGATCGCTCGACCCAAGCCCTCAATGACGTGTGGTATTCGCCTGACGGGACGAGCTGGACTCGCCAAACTGATCATGCACGGTGGGGGCCAAGATCACCGATCACCGTAGTCTTCCAGGACAAGATCTGGATCTACAGCGGTAAGCACACCGGCGCCGACGACAACTGGGGCGGCGACCTGTGGCAGATGACCACCGGCCCAGGCAACACGAAGTGACAGACACTCCATGCCGATTCGTTTCCCGATCAGGACGGCGAGGTTGACCATTCGGCCGATGCGGCTTGACGATGCTGAGGCGTTGCTCGCTGTCTATGGCGATTTTGAGACCATGCAGCATCTCAGCTCGGATCTGCCGGCCACCGTTGCCGAAGCGCGCGAATGGGTGCAGACCAAGATCGCCCTTTTCGATAAAGATGATCAGTTGAGCCTGTGGACCGTGACGCAGACTGAGTCGGGACAGATCGTCGGCGACGTGGGACTCCAGCACGAGGACTACGGTTCTGGCCCGGTGGTTGGCCTCGGCGGACGCGGCAACCGGCGGTTCTGGCGTCAAGGGCTCGGCTTTGAGGCGGCCAGCGCGACGATTGCCGCCGGATTCGACCAAATTGGCCTGCCGGCAATCGGCGCCGAAACCCGGCCCGAAAATCTCCCAGCACAAGCACTACTGACCAAACTGGGCATGCAGCGGGCCGCAACGAACACCCAAGGCTGGCCGGTCTACTTGATCACTCGCGAAGACTGGCTGGCGCTCTCACGAACCCTCACTTAGCGCGAGTGAACCTAGACGACCAGAGTCCTCGTCTCCCATGTCCCGTCGCCGAGCAGCGTGAGCTCGTTGCTGTGAAGGCTCTCGAGCGTGCTGCGGTGCCCGACGCTGATAATCGTGCACTCGGGCAACCGCTCACGCACCAGCTGGTAGATGGCGTGCTCCATGCCCTCGTCGAGCGCCGAGGTGGTCTCGTCGAGAAAAATTAGCGATGGCCGCGAGAGCAGAATGCGGCCGAACGCCAGTCGCTGCTGCTCTCCAGGTGACAGCGTCTTGGTCCAGTCCGTCTCAACATCCAGCCGATCGGCCAGGTGCCCGAGCTGCACCGCACGCAGCACATCCCGGGCGTCGTCGTCGCTGAGCTCCTCGCCACGAGCGGGGTAGGCGAGTGCGGTCCGCAACGGGCCGAGCGGCAGGTACGGCTGCTGCGCACAGAACATGAGATCGCCTGGCTCGGGCTTCTCGATCGATCCTTCGACATACGGCCACAGCCCCGCCAGGCTGCGCAAGAGGGTGGTCTTGCCGCTGCCGGATTGACCCTTCACGAGCAAAGACTCTCCGCCTGCCACGTCAAGATCCAGATCGGTCAATAGCGCCCGGCCATCCGGGAGGCGTACGTCAAGGTCGCTGACGCCCAGACCAGCTGCTCGCTCCGCAACCGTTGGCTTTGGCAAGGCGCGGGCTTCTTCGTTGGCGTCCAGCAGCCCCGTGAGCCGGTTGAGCGAGGCCCGGTAGCTGGCGAAGTCATCGTAGGCGAGCCGGAAGAACGACAGGGCTCCTTGAACCTGCGCAAATGCGTTGGCGGTCTGGGTGACATCGCCGAGGGTGATCTGCTGGCTAAAGTACCGCTGAGCCTGGATGACGTATGGGAAAACCACAGCGATCTGGCTGATCACCAGGTTGAATCCCTGGAACTTCAGGCTCCGGAACACGATGGCCCAGGTGTTGGCGATGACCGCCGCGAATCGTGTCAACAGCCCGGCGTTTTCCACCTGCTCGCCCCGGTAGAACGCGATGCTCTCGGAGTTGTCGCGGACCCGCACCAGGGCGTAGCGGTAGGAGGCGGTAAGAAGCTCGTTCAGAAAATTCAGACGGATCAGCGGCCGACCGATCCGGAAGGCAAAAACCGTCGCGACGATTACGTAGATGTAGGCGAGGAAGACCATCCCCCGCGGGATCTGAATCCCGAAGACCGCGAGCGGACCCGACAGCTGCCAGAGAATGATGGTGAAGGAGACCAGCGAAACAGCAGATGAGACCGCTCCCAAAGCCAACGATTGCGAGTCCCCTACGAAGGAGGTGATGTCTTGCTGGATGCGTTGATCGGGGTTGTCGACCGGCGTGCTGACGAACCTGCCCCGGTGATACGCGGCATCGCCCAGCCAGTCACCGAGCATCCGCTGGTTGAGCCATAGCCGCCAATGAATGATCTGTGCCTGGCCGATGTAGAACGTCACAAGCACGAGCACGACGTTTATTGTCGCTAGGATTCCGAAGATCAAGATGGACCTCCAGAACGCGGCGGCGTTGAGCTCCTGCAATGCGGTGAACAGGTCGTTGCCCTGGAAGGACAGGATGACATCGAGCCGGACGCTCACCACCGTCAGCAGCAGCAGCAACGCAACGGTCAAGATCGGGCGCCAACTGAGCCAAGTGCGCTGACGCGGGATGAAGTACATGCCCGACACGCGCCAGAACTGTCGACCCCAGCGCATACGCCGGATCAGAAACCAGCCCACCAGCGCGAAGCCGACAACTGTAAAAAGGAAGACCCTTGCAATCCACAGCAGGCTCGTCAACCACTCGGTTGACCAGTTGATCGACTCCATACATCCTCCAAGCTTCGCCCTACCGAAGTCGGCGCTTACGTTACGCCGTTAGCCCATTCACGGGGACATTCGGTGACTTCAGGAGCGCCTCGCCGATCAAGCAGGCGTCTGCCCCGTCTGCAAAGTCGGCGCGTTTCGGATCCTGCGACGTTCGCTGCGCCGCTCGACCAGGGAGTAGAGCACTGGGACGAGAAGCAAAGTGAGTACCGTCGAGGAGACCAGGCCGCCAATCACAACAATCGCCAACGGCCCGGAGATGAAGGCCCCGCCGCCGGTCAGTCCGAGTGCCATCGGAATAAGTGCGAAGATCGTCGCGCAGGCGGTCATGATGATCGGCCGCAACCGAAGCCGAGCTCCGTCGATGATTGCAGATCGCAGATCCTCCCCTCGCCCGCGGTACTGATTGATCAGATCGATCAATACGATCGCGTTGGTCACCACGATCCCGATCAACATCAGCAGACCGACCATGGCAGGCACTCCAAGTGGAGTGTCGGTGATCAGCAATCCGGCTACCGCGCCGGTCGCAGCGAACGGGATGGAGACCATCAAGATCAGCGGCTGCACCAGGCTGCGGAACGTTCCGACCATGATCATGAAGACCAGTGCGATAGCCACCAGCATGGCCAGGCCTAGCTGGGTGAACGCCTCCTGCTGGTTCTCGGCCGCACCGCCCAAGGTGGCAGTAACACCCGGCGGCAGATCCGTGATCGAGTCCAGCTTGCTTTGAATCGTCGCAGTGAGCGCGCCTAAGTCAGCCGCCTCTGGCGTGGCGGTGATGGTGACCGACGGAGTGCCCTCGATCTGCGTGACCGTGGTGGGAGCCAGCACCACCTGCAGCTTGGCGACATCCTTGACCTTGACAGGCTTGGCGCGTACGTCAGCCAGCGCCTCCTGCTCATCTTGCAGCTTCTCCTGCTTCTCCCGCTGTTCCTCCGCTTCCTTGGCCTGCTCATCGACAGTATCGAGCTGCTTGTTGACCTGAGTGATGCTGTCATCGAGCTGCTCGATGCTCGCCTGGATCTGCTCGATGCCCTTCTCGGCTTGAGCCACGGCGACGCTCTGCTGCGCGACTTGCTGTTGCCACTGCTGTTGGGCGAGCGCGTCAGTGGTCACCGGAATTGGCGGAGCTGTCGGGTTCGGCTGAGGCGGGTTGGCCCTGAGCCTCTCCAGCTGTCGACGGCTGTCGGCCAGCTGGCGCCTTGTTTTGCTCAGCTCGTCGGCTGTGTCGTCGCGATTGTTCTCAAGTGTTCGGCGCTGTTTGCGCAGCTCAGCCTTTTGGTCGGCGGTAGCCTCCTCGGCTTGGCGCTGCTGGTCGTCGGCTAGAGCCTTCTGCTTGTCGGACAGCTTGTCAGCTGCCTTATCTTGGGCCTTCTGTTGCTGGAGCTGGCTGACCGGAAGCTCGATATTGCCAATATCGGAGGGACTCGGATCGTCGGCTTCTTCGCCGCGAACGACGATGTCGTGTTGCTCGCCTTCGATCGTTACCGAGCCCACCGGCGTACCGCGCAGAGCACTCGAGACCGCCTGACCGACCTCGGCCTGAGTGAAGCCGAGCGAAGCGGCCTTCTTCTTGTCCACATTCACCCTGAGGAGCTTCCGCTGCTCCTCGAGATTGCTGGTGATGTCGGAGAGACCGGGAATCGTTTCCAGCTCCGCCTCGATTCGCTTGGCCCCGGTCTGTAGATCTGTGGTGTTCTCGCTCGAGATAGTGACCGTCAGGTCGTTGCTTGTTCCCTCGTTGTTGGTCGTAGTCACGGTGATCTCGCCTGCTGATGCGCCGAGTTCGCTCATCTTCTGCTGGAGCTCCGGGCGCAGTGCATCTGCCCTGGCGCCCTCGACGAGCAAGACCGTGAACTCAGCGGTGTTGGTGTCACGGGGGGCGCCGGGGACGAGGCTGCCACCGATCGTTGTGAGATAGTTTTTCACCTGCGGGTCAGCCTGCAAGATTTTCTCGACCTGCTCGGCGGCCGTGCTCGTGGCCGACAACCTGGTGCCAGGCGGCAGCTCTTGTTGAATGGCGAGTGTGGTCTGGTCAGTGACCGAGCCCAGGAAATCGGTCTTCAAGAACGTGGCGGCCCCCAGCGTTGCGATGAAAACGACTAGTGCAGCGCCGAGTGTGAGGAACGGTTGTCGCAAGCCGAACCGCAGTATCGGCAGGTAGCCGCGCTGCAGCCGGGTCACCTTGGTCTCCTCGGCGGTATGGCTCTCCGCCATCGCCGTCGCACCGTCTCCGTCCCCGGCAGTTTGAGCCACGGGCTGCTTGCTGCGGCCTGCCCGCAGGAACCAGTACGCCAGCACGGGCACGATGGTCATCGACACCAGCAACGAGGCACCAAGCGCCACCGCGACCGTGATGGCAAACGGCCGGAACAGCTCACCGACGACTCCAGCAACGATGGCCACCGGAGCAAACACTGTGACCGTGGTCAAAGTGGAAGCGGTGACGGCACCGGCCACCTCCTTCACCGAGGCAAGGATGTCGCTCGTCGTCAGACTCGGATGCCCGGCAGTGCGACGCTTGATGTTCTCCACCACGACGATCGAGTCGTCAACAACCCGGCCGACCGCCACCGTCAGCGCAGCCAGCGTGAAGATGTTGAGCGAGTACTCGCCGAGCTGGAGACCGATCATCGCGATCAGCAGAGACAGCGGAATCGAGATTGCGGTGACCAAGGTCGCACGAATTGAGAACAAGAAGCCCAAGATCACCAGCACTGCGAAGATCAAGCCGAGCAGGCCCTCCACCGCAAGGTCTTCGATGGACTGCTCGATCAGCGGTGCCTGGTCGAAGATGATTGTGATGGTGGTGTTGTTGCCGAGCTTTTGCTCGAGACTCGGGATTTGGGCGCGCACGCTGTGCGAGATCTCGACCGCATCGGCGTCGGTGTCCTTGAGGACGGCAACGCTGAGGGCTGGCCGGCCGTCGGCCCGGGCGATCGATGTCGACTCGATCGAGTCCACTTTCACGTCGGCGACCGCGGACAACGCGACCGGACCGTCCGGAGTTGGCACCTGCACAGCTTGGAACTGCTTGACGGTGTTGGTTGAGGTGCCGACCTCGACCGCAAGCTCGAGGTCCTTGTCGAAGCTGCTGCCAGCGGGTGTGATGGTTGCCTGTCCCTGCACGGCCTGAGTGACGGCCTGCGCGGTGACGTCGTGTTTACGAAGGTCAGCGGGTCGCAGCGTCACCAGAAGCTGAGTAGTCTCCTGCCCGGTGACGGTGACGCTCCGTACGCCGTCGATCCCTGACAAATCCGGGACCGCCACGTTCTCAACCTGACGGCCGGCTTCGTCCAGGGGCGCGTCAGATGCGACCGCCAGCAGTAGGACCGGGATGTCGTCGGTGCTTCCGGTAATGACCTCGGTTTCGACCTGATCCGGCAGCGTCGGCGCGATCCCGTCGACGGCGTTGCGGATGTCGCCCACCACCGTGTCAGCGTCGAGGCCGTACTCCCATTCGACGGTGATTGTGGCGAGCCCGTTTGTTGAGGACGACTGAACCTTCGTGACGCCCGAGACGCCGGTGAGCGCGCTTTCCAGAGGGTTCGACACTTCGTCGGCGACGATCTGCGGTGATACGCCCGGATAGTTCGCCGTCACGATCGCGGTGGGCACCTGGATCGATGGGAGGAGCTCCTGTTTGAGGTTGAGAGTCGCCAACACGCCGAAGACGATGATGGCCAGCGTGACGAGGCCGGCGATCAGGCGGTTGGCCAAACTGAGCCGCGTCAGGGAGGTCACGTGCGGGCTCCCTTCCAATCCGGTTCGGCCTCAGGCGCCATCCGCCGACTTATGATGACCACGAAGCGATCTTTCGTGTCGAGCTTACAGTTAGCACGACCTAGATAATCAAGCCGTTACGATCAATTCACAGCAACACGTCGATGGACCCAAACGACAGGCGACCAATGACCGGGACCGCTCGCGACGACGCGGGAGCCGCCAGTGAACAGGATGAGTTAATCAGTTGTCTGGAGCGCATTCAGGAAAGTTTCGAACGTCGCGCTCTATCCTCGATGGCAGAGCCGCTTATTTCGACTGCCGTCACCATGCAGCAACTCAAGGTCTTGACCATGATCGCGATCGATCCGGACAAGGCGACCGGTCATGAGCTCGCCGCCCAACTGAAGGTTTCAGTGGCCACTATGTCGGGCCTGGTTGATCGGCTCGTGGAACACGGGATGGTGAGTCGGGAAGAAGATCCCAGCGACCGGCGAGTTCGCCGGCTCAGCGTGACGTCCGAAGGCAGTGCGACAATCCGCAGTTTGCTGAGCTCGGCCGGGACCATGCCGACTCCGGTCCTCCGCCGCCTGGCTATCGAGGACCTCCGCGCGCTCGTGCAGGGCGTTCTTGCGTTCGACCGTGCCGTCCGCGAGCTAGCCGAGCCCTCGGTTGAAGGATGAGCGGCTCGCGGATCGCGCGCCGCCGTGCTGAGGAGGAATGAGCCGGCACGCCTCTCCTCAACGAGTGACGACGAAGTAGGCGGCTCTCCGACACGATCCGCAGCGAGCGGAGCGAGCAATCAAACACCGCGAGCGGAGCGAGCAATCAAACACCGCGAGCGGAGCGAGCAATCAAACACCGCGAGCGGAGCGAGCAATCAAACACCGCGAGCGGAGCGAGCAATCAAACACCGCGAGCAGCTACAAATCAGCGCGGCACGTCACCTCTTGTCAGCTCTCCGGGGCCTGCTTCATCCGAACCGCGTCACCGGTATCGGCGTTTGCGTCTCCATAAGCAGCCGTGAGCTCATCGACGCTGTCCGTCCCGACCGTCTCAGTGCGGCCCTCGCCTGCTTCAGCCTCTGCCGCGCCCGAGGCTGCCGCTGCAGCCGGTTCAATCGGCTTGGCGCCCTCTTGGCCCTGCTTCATGGCCTCCTCGGTGGCGCTCAGCCGAGCCATCAGCGTACGGGCGACGATCTGCTGTCTTGTCGTGGTTCGCTGCGAGCGACCGCGGAAGATGAAGCTCACGGCCCAGTGCAGCATCGTGGTGAGCCGGTTCTTGAAGCCGACGAGGTACATGACGTGTACGCCCAGCCACATCAACCAGGCAAAGAACCCGGCAAGCCGGATCTTGCCAACGCTAGCCACGGCGTGGAACCGGGAGATCGTCGCCATGCTGCCCTTGTCGAAGTACTTGAAGGGTTCGCCGGGCGGCTCGCCGCGCAACCGACCGATGATCTGGCGAGCCGCATATTTGCCGCCCTGCATGGCGACCTGCGCCACCCCTGGCAGGTTCTTCAGCGCCATCATGTCGCCAACAACGAAGACCTCCGGGTATCCAGGCAAGGTGAGATCATCGTTCACCTGCACCCGACCAGCGCGGTCGAGCTCAGCGCCACTTTGCTCCGCGAGCTGCTTTCCGAGCGGTGATGCGCTCACCCCCGCCGCCCAGACCTTGCACCGACTGCGGATCCGCCGCTGATTGCCGTCAGCGTCGACGATATCGACGCCGGTGTTGTCAACACCGACCACCTTGGCGTTGAGTTCGACGTCCACGCCCATTTCCTCAAGCTGTTTGCGAGCAGCGCCAGAGAGCTTGTCGCCGAACATGCCGAGCACGGCCGGGGCTGCGTCCAGCAGGATGATCTTCGCTTTGGTGGTGTCGATCCTACGGAAATCACGGCGCAGCGTGCGGTGTGCCAGCTCACTGATCTGACCAGCCATCTCGACTCCAGTCGGACCGGCGCCGACGACTACGAAGGTCAGCCACTCCTCCCGCTCCGCGGGATCGGTGCATAGCTCGGCGAGCTCGAAGGAGCCGAAGATCCGGCCGCGCAACTCCAAGGCATCATCGATGCTCTTCATCCCAGGAGCGAACTCGGAGAATTGATCATTCCCGAAATACGACTGACCGGCACCGGCAGCAACGATCAGGCTGTCGTACGGCGTGACTGTGGTGCCTAGTGGGCTGACCGACGTGACTTTCCTGGCTGCAAGATCAATCTCGGTGACCCGGCCGAGCAAGACCGTCGCATTCTTCTGCTTCTTCAGGACCTCACGAGTGGCCGGAGCGACCTCGCCTTCGGACAGCACGCCCGTCGCGACCTGGTAGAGCAGCGGCTGGAACAGATGGTGCGAAGTTCCGCTGATCATGATGACGTCCACGGGCGCCTTGGCCAACGCTTCGGTAGCCCAAAGGCCTCCGAAGCCCGAACCGATGATCGCGACCCGATGCTTAGTTGATCCGCGATCAGTGGGTGACGGGCTCCCAGAACTTTGTGAAGCGTCTACCGTCATCGTCTACTCCTCGCTGTCGCCGGCGTGGCCTTTCCTACGGGCCCGCCGTCCACCAGACTGTGGAAGACCGGGACCCCGGTTCATCCCGCCCCTGCTCAGCAATATTCCCAGTGACAGCGCGAATTAGCCACCTTTCAGTGATCGTCGTCATGTCGCCCTTGGGGTCGTGTAATGCGCCTTGGAGGCCAATGCGGTTGCTCGCTGCGCCCGGGACTCAGCCGCCGCCCGCTCAGCCTCGGGGACGACGGTGGTGGAGAGCACGATCATGGAGTGTGCATCGACGCGATGCGTAGACCGTGCTCGCCAGGGCCGCACGTTTGGTGGGTCGACCTGACCGGTCGCGGTGTCAAGTCGTACCAGCCAGTTCTGGCCGTACGCCGCCGGGGGCAGGGTGAACCTGATCGGTTCAGTATGTGCATTGAAGAGCAGCAGGAAATGGTCGTCAGTGATCCGCCGACCCACCGCGTCGAGTTCGGGGATCGCATCGCCGTTGAGAAAGACCATCAGGGTGCGAGCGAATCCTGAATTCCAATCAGCCTCGTCCAGCTCGGTTGCGTCTGGCTTGAGCCACAGAATGTCACCGAGCTCGCTGCGCCCACCGTGCTTGGCGTCACCGGCAAAGAACCGTCGCCGCCGCAGGATCGGGTGAGCCTTGCGCAGCCCGATCACCGCAGAGGTAAAGGCCAGCAAGTCCTTCTGATCGGCAGCGAGATCCCAGTTGACCCACGAGATCTCATTGTCCTGGGCGTACACATTGTTGTTGCCCTGTTGGGTACGGCCGAGCTCATCTCCGTGAGCCAACATCGGAACACCCTGACTCACCATCAGGGTGGTGATGAAGTTCCGCTGTTGGCGTATACGCAGGGCATTGACCGCCGGGTCGTCAGTCTCGCCCTCTACTCCGCAATTCCAGGATCGGTTGTGGCTTTCGCCGTCGTTGCCGCCTTCGCCGTTCGCGTCATTGTGCTTCTCGTTGTAGGACACCAGGTCGCGCAACGTAAAGCCGTCATGGGCGATCACGAAGTTGATCGACGCCGTGGGGCGCCGGTCCGAGTGCTCGTAGAGGTCGCTCGATCCGGTGATCCGGGAGGCGAACTCAGCCAGCGACGCCGGCTCTCCGCGCCAGAAGTCACGCACGGTGTCGCGGTACTTTCCGTTCCATTCGGTCCATAACGGCGGGAAGTTTCCGACCTGGTAGCCGCCGTCGCCCAGATCCCAGGGTTCGGCAATCAGTTTGACCTGGGAGATCACCGGATCCTGCTGGATGATGTCGAAGAACGCCGACAGCTTGTCTACTTCGTGGAACTGCCGGGCGAGGGTCGCCGCAAGATCAAATCGGAACCCGTCGACGTGCATCTCCAAGACCCAGTAACGCAACGAGTCCATGATCATCTGCAGCACGTGTGGATTGCGCATCAGCAGGCTGTTGCCGGTACCCGTGGTGTCGTAATAGTGCTGCTTAGTGTCGTCGACCAGCCGGTAGTAGGCCGCGTTGTCGATACCACGGAAAGCGATTGTCGGCCCTAACTGATTGCCTTCCGCGGTGTGGTTGTAGACCACGTCCAAGATCACTTCGATGTCGGCCTCATGCAAAGACTTGACCATCGCTTTGAACTCAGTCGTCTGCTGAGCCAAGTCGCGGCTGCTGGTATAGCCGTTGTGTGGTGCCAGGAAGCCGATGGTGTTGTAGCCCCAATAGTTCGACAACCCCCGATCAACCAGATGAGAGTCGTTGACGAACTGATGCACCGGCAGCAACTCAATCGCTGTCACGCCGAGCGAAGTCAGGTGGTCGATGATCACCGGGTGACCAATGGCTGCATAGCTGCCTCGCACGTCATCTGGGATGCCCGGATGAGTCATCGTGAGACCCTTCACGTGCGTCTCGTAAATGATGGTCTCGTGGTACTCGTGCCGTGGCGGTCGATCATGGCCCCAGTCGAAATACGGCGTTGTCACCACCGACAGCATGGTGTGACCGAGGGAGTCCAAATCATTGAACGCCGTAGGGTCGGCAAAGCGATAGGAGAACAACGATTCGTCCCCGTCGATCTGGCCGCTGATGGCCTTGGCGTATGGATCGAGTAGAAGCTTGGACGGGTTGCACCGATGACCTTTGGCGGGGTCGTGCGGGCCGTAGACCCGATAGCCGTACCGCTGGCCTGGCTGGATCCGTGGGATGTACGCGTGCCAAACATTGCCGTCGACCTCGATGAGCTCGACTCGCATCTCCGTACCGGCGTCGTCGATCAGGCAGAGCTCGACCTTGGACGCTACTTCGGAGAACATTGCGAAGTTGACGCCTGTGCCATCGAACGTGGCACCCAGCGGGTATGGCCTGCCGGGCCACATGTCCACGCTCTGCCCCTGCAACCTGCCCATTGTTTCCAGCACGACGCTCTCTCTCCCGCCCCGGGTACATCCCGAGCCCCCTAGGCAACAACGCTACGAGCACCATCCATACCCACGGCAGCCAGGTTTTAGCGGCCACCTCGGCGCAGAAGAAAGAATATGCGGCGCTCGCAGCACAAGCCATCGCAGCACAATGAGATCCGTGCGACGTGAGCCGTCAGTTCTCCACCTCGATCTTGACGCCTTCTTCGCATCAGTCGAGCAGCGCGACAAGCCATCGCTCCGCGGGAAACCGGTCGTCGTGGGCGGTCTTGGTCAGCGCGGAGTGGTCGCCACCGCGTCCTACGAGGCGCGCGTTTTTGGCGTACGGTCGGCCATGCCGATGCACGAGGCACGACGACGCTGTCCGCATGCGGCATTCCTTGCCGGCCGGTTCGGCGCCTACCGCGCCGCAAGTCGTCAAGTGATGGAGGTGTTGCATCGGCTCTCACCACTCGTGGAGCCGCTCTCATTGGACGAGGCCTTCGTCGACCTCCGAGCAGCGCCAACGGCTGTGGATTTCAGCCGAACCAGCTTGGAGCTGCTGATCGGGCAACTCAAGGACGAGGTTCGGGCGACCACGAACGGTCTGAGCGCATCTGTGGGGATCGGCACGTCGAAATTCATTGCGAAGGTGGCCAGCGAGCTGGCCAAGCCGGACGGCAGCTCCATTGTTGAAGCGGGCGACGAGCTCGAGCTATTGCGACCCATGAAGGTCGCTGTCATCCCGGGCGTCGGCCCGGTCACCCAGCAGAAGTTGCACCGCATCGGCATCCACACGGTGTCCGATCTCCAGGGGTGCCCCCTGGATGAGCTGGCTCAAGTGATTGGCAAGACCCATGCGCAGTCCCTCCTTGAGCTGGCCTATGCCCGTGATGACCGGCCCGTTGAGCCCGATCGTGAAACGAAGTCGATCTCGGTCGAGGACACCTTCGAAACCGATCTTGTCTCCCGAGAGGACCTCGCCGCGATCTTGGTCCGGCAGGCACACCTGGTGGCCGGGCGACTCCGAGCTGCACGCCTGTTTGCGCACACGGTCTCGATCAAGGTCCGGCTGCATGACTTCTCCACGTTCACAAGATCACGCACGCTCCGCAGTGCGACAGATCATGCGGATGTTATCGGCTCAGTAGCCACCTCGCTCCTTAGCGCTGTCGACGCCACCGGAGGCGTTCGACTCTTGGGTGTCGGCGTGGCCGGCTTGACCGATGTGCTGCAGGAAGACCTCTTCGCAAACGAGACCTCGGCGACACGCCGGAGCGAAGACGTGATCGATGACCACTCAGCGGCTGAACAGGAACCTATGCGTCACGAGTGGCCACCCGGGATCGATGTCGAGCATGATCAGCACGGTCGTGGCTGGGTCTGGGGGGCAGGGCTCGGTCGTGTGACTGTCCGCTTCGAGACGAGCCAGACGCCGCCCGGTCCGGTCCGGACTTTCGCGTACGACGATCCAGCGCTACATCGGGTTGAGCTGTTCTCAGCAGACGATGCGCCCTGAGCGTGTCGATGTGCCCTATGCTCTGATCTATGCGCCGCGCCCTCGTCTATCTATGTGCCCTGAGCCTGTCGAAGGGCCTTCGACAAGCTCAGGCCACACCATTCGACAAGCTGTAGGGCCACATATCAGGCCCGAGCATCGACTCCTGAGGCGGCCTCAATGAGCCCGAGGAACAGTCCGTAGTCCTCACCACTCTCGGGATGCCACTGCACGCCAAGCCAGAACGGCCGTTCGGGATCCTCGATGGCCTCGATGGTGCCGTCGGCCGCGCGGGCCGTCGCCTCGAAGCCCGGATGGGTGAGGACCGACTGGTAGTGGTGACAGCTCACCTGCACTCGATCACCTACGAACGTACGCACCCGGGAGCCTTCGCGGGTGGCAATCGACGTCCAACCGAAGGAGTTGCCACCCGGCGCGTGCTCCTCGTGGCCCACAACATCTGGCAAGTACTGTTCGAGCGTGCCGCCAGCCCGAACAGCCATCACCTGCATCCCCCGGCAGATGCCGAGCGTCGGAAGCCCGATGCGGTCAGCGGCGTCCAGCAGCCCAAACTCCCAAGCGTCTCGATCACGACGCACCTTAGCCGTGGGATGGGCCATCTGGCCGTAACGCTCCGGATCCACGTCGGCACCGCCGGTGATGATCAACCCATCAAGCCGGGAGACGATCTCGGCCATGCCATCTGTCTGAGGTGGCAGCAGCAGAACCACACCACCGGCAGCCTCAACCGATCGGGTGTAGACCGACGGCAGAAGGTCTGCCGACATGTTCCACACGTCCCAGGCCGCCTGCTCCCGGTAAGTCGTTAGGCCAATGACGGGACGGCCATGTCTCCCCCCCACCGCCGTCATGGCTCCCATTCTCACATTCTTTCGAAGCCGCGCCTCAGCTCCCAGTCGGTGACTGCGGCATCAAACGCCTCCAACTCGACGTCAGCCATGGTGGCGTAATGGTCGACTACGTCGTCGCCAAAGGCTGTGCGTGCAACGTGTGAGGCAGCGAAGGCTTGCCGCGCTTCCCGCAGGGTGCGAGGAATGCAGGGGAGCTCAGACGCGTGGATATTGTCGATGAACTCCGAACCGAGTTCCAGATCATGATCGAGCCCGTAAAGCCCCCCGGCGACCATCGCCGCCAAGGCGAGGTAGGGATTGACATCCCCGCCTGGTACTCGATTCACCAACCTCGCATACGGACCATCCCCCGTAAGCCAGACTGCGCAGCGGTCATCGACCCCCCACGCGATCGTGGTCGGCGCAGGCGATCCGGCGACGAAACGCTTGTAAGAGTTGATGTTCGGCGCGTAAAGCACGCTGAAGTCGTACAAGGTCGCCAACAGCCCGGCGACGAAGGAGTCAAACACCTTGGTGCGGCCGTGATTCTTCCAGAAGGCCGTGGACCCGTCCGCGCCATTTAGTGATAGCTGAATCTGACAGGAATTGCCTTGCCCCGCGTCGTACTTGGCCATGAACGTGATCGCTTTGCCCTGCTTGGCGGCGATCTCCTTGGCCATTGTCTTAAAGACCGCGTGATTGTCGGCCGCAGTCAATGCCTCGACATGACGAAGGACGATCTCATGCTGTCCCAGGTTGTTTGCGGCTCTGACCGACTCGAGATCCATCCCTGCTTCGTACGTCACGCCGCGGATCTCCCGCAGCAACGGCTCGAGCCGGCTGCCTCCGAGGATCGAGTAGTCGACGCTGTACTGGTGGGCCACAGCAAGATCACGATAGTGAGCGTTCCAGGCATCCTCGTAGCTTGTGTGGAACGCCATGAACTGCAGTTGGGTACCAGCTAGCACGACGTAGTCCCGTCTGGCCGCGGCCTCCAACTGCTGCTTCAAGATCGTCCTTGGCGATTGGACGACTGGCGCCTGGTCCGGCCAGACCGCGTCACACTGCACCATCACTGCGCCAGGCTGGTGAGGCAGCAAACGGATCGTCTGAGGATCGATGATGAGCATCATTTCGCCGTTATTGCCTAATGGGGACAACGTGTGGCGGTCGGCAATGTTCATGTCGACGTCTACAGCGAACAAGTAGGCCGAGCTCTCGTCCCCGTGATCCAAGACGTGTTCCGCAAAGTACGCCGCGTGCAGCCGCTTGCCCTGCAACCGCCCCTGCACGTCGGTGAAGGCGACGACGACGGTATCGATATCGCCCTCGTTGATCCGTCGTCGAAGATCATGCACGCTGAGATGACGGGTGTTGCGTAGTTCGGTCATGTCGGTCCCCACTCCTTGCTGCGGGCACGATCGCCACATCTTGAAGGGTCGCTCTTGACGCTAGACCAAGAACTCAGCGAGTCCCAGGTCGGCCGGTGTCTACGCTGTGCCCCATGGCCATGTGGGTGGGTGCGCTGCAGTTCGACCTGTTGCTCGGCGATGTGCATTCGCTCAAGGAGAAGCGCTCATTGGTACGCCCGCTGATCGCGGAACTGCGTAGGCGCTTCGAGCTCAGCGTCTCCGAAGTTGATCATCTCGAGCTGCACCGACGGGCAGCTATCGGGGTAGCCGCGGTTAGTCCCGACCGGGCACATCTAGTCGACGTGCTCGATGCGGCCGAGCAGCTGGTCGCGTACCGACCCGAGGTTGAGCTGCTGTCGGTGCGCCGCACGCTGCGATCCGCGAATGATTGATGGCCTGATGGCTCACTTAGTCCGGTCACGCCCCACTTATAGGTGGGCGTCGAGCGAGAATGTGGGGCGTCACCGGGCTGCGACGCTCACAGCTGGCTCTGTCGATCACGCCGGCCTGCCGCGTACGGATCACCAAGATCAATATCGATCACCCGACGACTGGGCGCCAGTAGGGCGGGCTCGTGCAAGCACACAAGACGCTCGTCTGCCCATGGTCCTGAGATCGTGTTGCCGTCAGCGATCACATCACCGGATTGGAACAGGTAGACCGCGGTGGCGAAGAGCAGCGGGGCGATCTCACCGGGCTGGCGATCCCGGAAGTGGCACTGCACGTCGGGTAGTCCGAATACGTGCAGGCCGAGGGTATCCATGACCATCACTCCCGGGTCGTTCGCGATGCTGAAATACCGCACGTTGATCAGGCCATCAAGATCACCTGCGGCGAAGAGCTTCGGGTTGCCAACTCGCTGACTCTGCGGCCAGCTCAGCACGGTCGGGCGGGTACGTTGCGCCAACTCGGCAACTACACGGCTCATCGCGCCCCAACGCTGCTGCGGTGTCCTGCCATCATCGAACATCTCGGTCACCAGGAGGCTGCGACGGCTAGCAGACACGGCCATCTCGGCACCGCCCCAGTCCCAGGTCTGACTGACGTCGGGCAAGGCCTTGCCGCCCTCCCCCAGCAAGCTGGCCGTCATGATCACTGTTAGCAGCGGGGACGGTGGGTCGCCATGTGGAACAACAATCGACTCCAGTTGCAGCTCCGTCGTCGGCCACTGCGATCGCAAACCCTGAAGTAGCTGAGGATCACTCAAGTCGGGCGCCTCGGCGTACCACAATTCAACGACCATTGGGTCGGTTCGGCTTCGACTGCCGTTGCTCACGGCACCCCTCCTACCCTTCGTTGATCAGTTTCATTCATCCTCGACGTTGGCACCGGCCACACCAGAACAGATTGCGACCGGCGAGCAGTTCAGTGCGTACCTTGGAGCCGCAGACCCAGCAGGCCATGCCGGCGCGCCGGTACACATAGACCTCACCGCCATGATCATCCTGACGGGGCGGCCGGCCCATGGCCTCCGGTGTGTGCTCGGGGCGTACGGTGTCGATCCGGTTGTCCGCCACACCTTGTGGCATGAGCTCGACGAGATCGGTCCAAATCCCCTGCCAGCTCCGCCGGCTCAGCTTCTGGCCGGGGCGATGCGGATCGATCCGGTTACGGAACAGCACCTCCGCCCGGTACACGTTGCCGACACCGGACAGAATGGTTTGGTCCATCAGTAGCGCGGCGATCGGGCGGGTCGCACGACGGATCCGCCGCCACGCAAGATCAGGGTCGGCGTCCGCGCGTAGTGGGTCGGGACCGAGCACAGCTACTTGCGAGGCGATCTCGGCCCGCGTGCTCAGCACACAGAGCTGGGGCCCACGCAAGTCGGCTGCGGCCTGACCGGTTGCGATACGCGCGCGGACCTCGCCGCGAGGCGGGTCCGGCGGGCCTAACTCGAAGCTGCCGATAAGGCCCAGATGGACGTGCAGAAACCGATCACCGTCGAACTCACAAAACAAGTGCTTACCGTGCGCCGTGGCCTCGACCATCCGTGTCCTATCAAGCTGTGCCGCCGACTCTGCAAATCTGCCCTGAGGACTGGTGACTGACACGACTCGCCAGCCGAAGGCCTGAGTGAGATCAAGAGCGAGCCGGTGCAGCGTGTGGCCTTCCGGCAAGGTTTCCTCCTCAGCCCTTTGCGAGCGGCGACGATGCTCGCGTAACACTTCCATTGCGATCATGCACGCATCACACGAATCTGCTTTAGCGTGTGAGCCATGACAGGTGCGTTGCCACCTGGGGGTCGCCCCTCAGGAACGCACGGCGGAGGAACACACTACTCGGGGACGATGCAGGACTCTCGCGACCTTTGGCCGCATGATTTCGGGCGTGATGGTGTCTCGGGGCTGGTCACTCTGGACCGTGCGATGCGAGGGCGGGACGTATCCCGCCCGGATCTCGACGACGAACGCGTCGCGGCAGAGGTCATCGACGAGCTTCTTGCGCGAGTCGATGGGCGCCGCCCGAATGGATCGCAGCGCAGCAGGTAGCTCTCATCATGCGCTGAGCTCGTCGAAGCGCGCCCTTCGACAGGCTCAGGGCACATTCACGCGTTCGCCGTTGTAGCTCTTGTCATCCGCGCTGAGCTCGTCGAAGCGCGTGCCATTCGACAGGCTCAGGGCACATTCACGCGTTCGCCGTCGGGCGAGCCTTCTCATAATCCGCGAGGAGCCCGATGCGCCGCGCGTGGCGTGGGTCTCCGCTGAACGGCGTCGTTAGGAAGAGGCGAACCATCTCCAGTGCCTCCTCCTGTGAATGCATACGAGCCCCGATGGCGATGACATTTGCGTCGTTGTGCTGGCGGCCGAGTTTGGCGGTGTCGAAGTTGTACGCGAGCGCCGCTCGGGCGCCGACCACTTTGTTTGCAGCGATTTGCTCGCCGTTGCCTGATCCGCCGATCACAATGCACAAGGAGCCCGAGTCGGCCACGACAGCCTCGGCAGCCGGGATGCAGAAGACCGGATAGTCGTCCTCGGCGTCATAGGTATGCGGCCCGTGGTCGACCACCTCGTGCCCGTCTTCGGTGAGAGCCTCGATGAGATACTTCTTCAGCTCGAATCCGGCGTGATCTGTACCGATGTGTACGCGCATGGCAGCACTATGGCAGATCCGGTCGGGACAGACGAGCAATCACTGTTGCAGCTGCGGGTGCAGCAGCGCTCACTCCGGCCGCGTGATGTGCAGCGTCCTGGGCTGGCGCGCCGCCTCACCCAGCTGCTGGACGCCGGCCGCGAGACCGCCGACGATGTCGCCGCCGGCGAATGAGGTCTGCATGGCCGCGGCCGCCAGTCGGCACTCAAGATCACTGAGCACTCGTCGAGCTGTGATGCCTGTGACGATCTCCAGCTTGTGGAATTCCGGATCGCACATCACCAAAACGGAATGATCAGGATCGGTGAGAGCCCGGTGCAGCCGTTCTGCGTACGCGCGTGAGTCCTCCTCCGAGACACCGACAAAGACCGAGAATTTCAGGCCGGAGGCTATTTCGGCGTTGCGAACGGCGCGCTCGAGCCACTCGCGTTGGCTCGGGGTGAACGAATCACCAGCGGGCACCCGCGCCACCCACGTGCTCGCCGGTCTCATCGCCCTCGCCACCACCAGCAGGCTGCTCGACAGAACGTGCGGAAGCCGGCTCGGCCTCACCTGCAGCAACCTCGTCGCGAGCTTCGGTGCCCGGGTTCGCGCTCGGTGCCTCGAGTGCACCTGTCTCCTGGCTGCCACCCACCCAAAGTGGGTCGCTGGCCTCGACGGAGTCGCCGCGCCCGGCATGGGCGGCAGTTCCGATCTTGGAAATGGCGATTACGACGAGGAAGACCAAGAGCGGAATGCCGACTAGCAAGCCCAGAACCTGCAGGATCGACGGATTAGGAACCTGTGGCCAACCCGAGAGCGTTTCCAGAGGCACTAGCATGCTCAGGAGTTCGTTCACGGCCCTACGTTATCGCCCCGACGCGGTTCCGCGGAGGCGGCGAGGCGCCCAAGAGGAGGATTGTTGTCAGGTACCGGCGCGCCACAGGCTAGGCCGGAGGATTCGACGCCTGGTGTCGGAGTTGGCTCGATAGGGTCTCGGGTTGTCCTGGACGCCGATCAGATCGCCCGCGCCTGCGCTCGGATGGCCCATCAGATTCTCGAGGCGAACCGCGGTGCCGAGGGCCTGGTGCTGATGGGGATCCCCACCCGCGGTGTTGTGTTGGCCCATCGGCTCGCGGCGGTGATGGACGAAGTGGAACGCGTCAGGGTTCCGGTGGGCGCGCTGGATGTGACCATGTACCGCGACGACTTACGGCGGCAGCCAACCCGGGCAGTTGGGCACACACATTTACCGGTCGAGGTGGATGACAGCACCGTGGTGCTGGTCGACGACGTGCTCTACTCCGGACGTACGGTACGCGCCGCGCTGGACGCCCTCGGTGATCTTGGTCGACCGCGCGCGGTTCGGCTTGCGGTGCTGGTGGATCGCGGTCACCGCGAATTGCCGATCCGAGCTGATCATGTCGGCTCCTACATTCCAACCCGGACAGGCGAGCACGTCAGCGTAAGACTGGCGGAGATCGACGGAGTAAACCAGGTCAGCATCGAGCACGGCAGCGATCCCGGTGGCAGGGAGGCCTGATGCGCCATCTGCTGTCCGCGGCTGATCTTGATCGAACTCTGACCACCGAGATCTTGGACCTCGCCGAAGAGATGTCGCTGGTACAGGAACGCCCGGTCAAGAAGCTGCCGGCGCTCCGGGGGCGTACTGTGGTCAACCTTTTCTTCGAAGACTCCACCCGAACCCGATCCTCCTTCGAAATCGCCGGTAAATGGCTCTCGGCGGACGTGATCAACATCAGCGCCAAGGGCTCGTCGGTGTCGAAAGGTGAATCTTTGCGCGACACGGTGCAGACAGTCGCGGCCATGGGCGTCGACGCGCTGGTGATCCGGCATCACGCGTCAGGCGCACCCTGGCAGGCATCGCGCTGGATCGAGGCACATGTGCTCAATGCGGGTGACGGAACCCACGAACATCCCACACAGGCACTGCTGGATGCCTTTACGATCCGGCGGCACTTTCGGAGCTCCACGCCTGATCTGATGAGCTTCGATGGCAAAACCGTGGCGATCGTAGGAGACATCACCCACTCCCGAGTCGCACGGAGCAACGTCTTACTGCTCACCACGCTCGGGGCACAGGTGATCCTCGTCGCACCACCGACGCTGCTGCCGGCAGGAATCGAGAGCTGGCCAGTACTGGTATGTACCAACCTCGATGAAGTACTGCCGCAGGCCGACATCGTGATGATGCTCCGTGTGCAGCGGGAACGCATGTCAGGTGGATATTTCCCGACCCCCCGCGAGTACACCATCGGCTACGGCCTGACCCGTCCCAGGCTCGAGGCGATGAAACCAGGTGCCGCGATCTGCCATCCCGGCCCGATGAACCGTGGCTTGGAAATCTCGGCAGATGCTGCGGACGCGGCCAACTCCTTGATCTTGGACCAGGTTGCGGCCGGTGTGGCAGTACGGATGAGCGTGCTGTATGAGCTGCTGGGAGGCGCTGAGTGAGCGACCTGCTGATCCGCGGTGCCGACCTCGTTGGCCGTGGGCCCTCGGACCTGCTGATCCGGAATGGCCGGTTCGTGGATCCCGGCGACGCGGGAGCCGATGCCGACCAGGTGGATGCAGAAGGGCTGATCGCGTTGCCAGGCCTGGTCGACCTGCACACCCATTTGCGTGAGCCTGGCCGAGAAGACGCTGAGACGGTGCAGTCCGGCACGCTGGCCGCCGCGCGCGGCGGGTTCACCGCGGTACTGGCAATGGCCAACACGACTCCAGTGACCGACACCGCCGAGGCCGCCGAGCATGTTGCGGCACTCGGAGCCCGAGATGGTTATGCGCAAGTGGTCCCGGTGGGAGCCGTGAGTAAGGGGCTGGACGGGGCCGAGCTGGCGGAGCTTGGGCTGATGGCCCGGTCCAGCGCCCGGGTGCGGGTGTTTTCCGATGATGGTCACTGCGTGTCGGATGCCCGCCTGATGCGGCGAGCGCTGGAATACGTCCGCGCCTTTGACGGAGTTGTCGCTCAGCATGCACAGGATCCGCAGCTCGCCGGAGTTTCGGCCTGCTGCCATGAGGGGGAAGTCTCCGGCAAGCTCGGACTGCCGGGATGGCCGGCGGCGGCCGAGGCCACTGTGGTCGCTCGGGACGTGCAGATCGCGGAGCTCACACGATCCCGGCTGCACATCTGCCATGTGTCGTGCGCCGAGACTGTCGACGTGATCCGGTGGGCCAAGAAGCGTGAGATCAACGTCACAGCGGAGGTCGCTCCCCATCACCTGATGCTCACCACCAATGAAGTGCTCGGATATGACCCGATCTACAAGGTGAATCCGCCACTGCGGCCCCATGAGGACGTCGAGGCCCTACGGCACGCGCTGGCTGACGGGACCATCGATGCGGTAGCCACTGACCACGCGCCCCACGCACGGCACGACAAGGAACACGCGTTCGCTGAGGCGGCGTTCGGGATGCTGGGCCTGGAGACCGCTCTCGCCGCCACTGTCGAGGCCATGATCAACTCCGGGCTGCTGAACTGGTCCGAGCTGGCGGAACGGATGTCGATCGTGCCGGCACACATTGCGCGGCTCATCGATCAGGGACGCCCTTTGGCTGTAGGCGAGCCGGCCAATGTCATCCTGGTTGATCCCGCCGCGCGGCGGGTGGTTGACCGCAACGACTCAGCCTCGCTCTCTCGCAACAATCCCTGGCATGGCCGCGAGCTGCCCGATCCGGTCGTCGCCACTGTCTGGGCAGGCCGGGTCACATATCAGAAGTAACGGTGGCCTGACTGACGGCTGAATGTGCGGCTTGCGCCGACACGTCACGGCTTAGGCTGAGCCCCATGCCGGACTGGTTGCCAGAAAATCTCACCGAGCTGGTGGTGTTCAGGCCGATTCGCATCGTGCTCTTGATCATTGCCGCCTTTGTGCTGCGGCGCATCCTCAATCGCTTGATCAAACGTTCGACGCAACGTGCGATCGACCGACCTCTCAGCTCACGCAATCCGATGGCTCAGAAGTTGATCGTCGCCACCACGATGTCCGCGGAGCGCCGCAGGCAACGCCTCTCCGCGCTCAGCTCACTAGCTCAGAGCACAGTGTCGTTCCTGATCTTCGCCGTTGCCATCTTGATGATCTTGGCTGAGCTGGGCTACAACATCACCACGATCTTGGCCGGGACGACGGTTGTCGCCGTGACCATCGGGTTCGGCCTGCAGAGCATTGTGAAGGACATCTTCTCGGGCGTCTTCATGCTTGTCGAGGATCAGCTCGGCATAGGTGACTACGTGGACATGGATGTGGCCTCTGGTCTGGTAGTGGCCATTGGTTTGCGGGTCACGGAATTGCGTGGTCAGGACGGCACTGTCTGGTACGTCCGCAACGGCGAGGTCCTTCGGGTCGGCAACTTCAGTCAAGGCGGCCCCGGGGAGCCGCCGGCAGAAGCGGAACCCGCACCGGAACCCGAACGATCTTCGTGACTTACTCGGCGAGTGACGCCTCGAGCGTGATGGTCGTACCGGTGATGACCTTCGAGACGGGACAGTTTTCCCTGGCGTCTTCGGCTGCCGCCTGGAACTGCTCTGCGGTAATGCCCGGCACCACGCCAGTCACGGTCAGCTTGATGCCGGTGATGTTTGGAGGATCGAAGGTGACATCGGCTCGTGTGTCGAGTGAGGTGGGCGGAGTGTCGCCCTGGGCGAGGACATTTGACAGTGCCATGTTGAAGCAGGTGGAGTGGGCGGCGGCGATCAACTCCTCGGGGCTCGTATGGTGGTTCGGTTCCTCGGCGCGTGTCGCCCAGGTGACATCGAAGTGGCCGAGGCCGGACGACACAAGCTCGACCTCGCCCTGGCCCTCGAAGAGTGATCCTTCCCAATGCGCTTCCGCGGTCCGAACTGTAGCCATGGTTTGACTCCTCCCGATGGGCATGTTGGCGTACGGCGTCTCATCCTGCCAGCCGGTCGGTCGCGTGATGGAGAATGGTCCAGATGTCCGAGTACGCACCTCTCCAGACCTTCTATGACGCGGTCGGCGGCCATGAGACGTTCGTGGCACTCGTGAAGCGGTTTTATGAAGGGGTTGCATCTGACCCACCGCTACGCGCCTTGTATCCCGAGCCGGATCTTGGTTCGGCCGCACAGCGGCTTCGGATGTTCCTGGAGCAGTACTGGGGAGGCCCGACCACCTACAGCGAACAGCGTGGACATCCGCGGCTGCGGATGCGCCATGCTCCCTTTGCGGTAACACCAGCGATGCGGGACCGCTGGTTGAAGCACATGCGGGACGCGATCGACTCCATCGAGCTCACACCGCAGCAGGAGCATGAGCTGTGGACCTATATGGAGCGCGCCGCGTACTCGATGGTGAACACATTCGATGAACACCCTGGCACCATGCCAGGGCTGCGGCTGTAGTCCGTGCCGCTGCGTTCAGGGACTCAAACTGATCATGGACCACGCCTCTAATGCCGACCGTTGATCGGCTGTCAACGGCGACTCGCCCACCACGACGGTGCGCGCAGTCGCGAAGACGTTCCTCGATGCTGGATCGCGGATCTCAGCAGCCAATGTGAAGGAGCGAGTGCCGAGCGCCACGACAGCAGTGCCCACTTCGTACGGCTCAGTGCGGAAGTCGATGGGCTTCAGGTACTCCAAGTCCTGGCGGACAACCATCCAGACGGCCTCGGGCTCCCAGCCGACGGTGCTGGTGATGAGGTGGATCCTGGCCTCCTGGATGTAGTCGTAGTACTTCACGTTGTTGACGTGACCGTATGAATCGAGGTCGGACCAGCGCACCGTCAGCGGATAACGATGATCATTTCTCAGCCCGCCGACCCTGGGCAGCGGGCGCAACGGCTCGGCGGGAGCCAAGGCTCCCCCGAGCAGGTCCCGCTCCTCGGCGGTTAGCCGCCGCAACGCATTGCGTGCCAGATCAAACGGCGCTACACCGGTCCGGGCCCGAGCAGCCAGGTTGTCGCCGTCGTAAAGCTCGTAGCCGATGGTGAACCGGCTGCCGCCGATGGCATCCACCCAGAGATTGATGATCAGTGGACGTTCGCTGACGATGATGGGTCTGAGATATTCACACTGGTGGCTCACTACGACGGTGCCGGAATCGAGCAACTGATGCAGTGCCGGAGGCCCAGAGAGCAGGAAGCCGACTCGAGCCTCCTGCAGGTAGTCCACATACGCCGCATTGTTCACGTGACCCTGGGCGTCCATGTCGCCCCAGCGCATCGGGCAACTGTGCGTAAATGGGCTCACGGTGCTCGATCCTGTCAGATGCCCGATCTGCCTGCCCGCCGTCCAATACAGTCGCATTCATGAGAGTCGCCATCGTCACCGGCGCGGCGCGCGGCATCGGTGCCGCAATCGCTCGTCGACTCGCCGCCGATGGCATGGCGGTCGGCGTTGTTGATCGTGACGCGCAGGGCAGTGCGCGCACTGCGAACGCGATCATCGAGGATGGCGGCAGTGCGGTGGCCGTCGGCGCCGACGTCGCCGACGAGGAGGCTGCAGCGGACGCCGTTCAGCACACCGCTGCTGAGCTGGGACCGGTCACCGTGTTGATCAACAGCGCGGGCATCATCCGAGATAACTTGATCTTCAAGATGAGCATCGATGACTGGGATGCGGTTATGGATGTTCATCTACGAGGTGCTTTCTTGATGACTCGGGCAGCGCAGGCCCACATGACACAGGCGAACTGGGGTCGCATCGTCAACCTTTCCTCAACCTCAGCGCTTGGTAACCGAGGTCAGGTCAATTACGCCGCCGCCAAGGCAGGCGTTGTCGGCTTCACAAAGACTTTGGCGCTCGAGCTGGGCAAGTTCGGTGTAACTGCAAACGCGATCGCACCAGGGTTCATCGAGACGGAGATGACCCAGGCATCGGCCGCCCGCCAGGGCATCGACTTCGAGGATTGGAAGCTGGCGGCTGCAAGAGACATCCCCGCGGGTCGCATCGGCCAGCCAGAGGATGTCGCTGCGGTCGCGAGCTTCCTGTGCCGGCCTGAGGCCAGCTATGTCTCCGGCCAGGTCATCTTTGTCAACGGTGGCGCCAAGGTGTAGCCGACTTGTCAGAAGCTAGATCGGTTATAGCTCAACTGAGTTCTGACAACTCGGCGCTAGTCAGAGTCGTACATGCTGTTCAGCACGTCGGCGTATTTCTCCTCCACTGCCCTGCGGCGGATCTTCAGGCTCGGCGTGACCTCACCTTCCTCAACACTCAGCTCCGAAGGCAAGATCTCGAACCTCTTGATGGTCTCCCAACGCTCGAGGGACTGGTTAGCCTCCGTGACCTGGCTCTCAATCAGGTCATGAACTTCGCGTGAACCGCTCAGATCCTCGAATGAGGAGTAGCTGAGCCCTTGATCTTTGGCCCAGCCCTCGATGGCCTCTGGATCGAGCGTGATCAGCGCCGTGGCGTACTTCCGACCATCGCCATGCACCAGGACCTGACTGATGTAGGGACTCGCGACCTTGAGCACGCCCTCAACCTTCTGCGGAGCAACGTACTTGCCGCCAGAGGTCTTGATCAGGTCCTTCTTCCGGTCAGTGATCCGCAGATAACCTTGCTCGTCCAGCTCACCCATGTCGCCGGTCGCGAACCAGCCGTCGGTGATTGCTTCCGCGGTGGCTTCTGGCAAGTTGTGGTAGCCGGGCATCACACCTGGCCCTTTGATCAAGATCTCTCCGTCATCGGCAATCTTGACTTGCGATCCTGGGACGGGCGGCCCCACGGTGCCGAACCGGGTGGCACGCGGGTTGTTCACGCAGGTCGCCGCGCTGGTCTCGGTGAGGCCGTAGCCCTCCAATATCAGCAGGTCGGCTGCGTGGAACCACTCCTGCACCTCACGATTCAGCGCGGCTGAGCCGGAAACGAAGAACCTGATCTTGCCACCCATCCGGGCCTTGATCTTGCTGAAGACCAGCCGGTCCGCCAGCGCGGACTGCAGCGCGAGGAGGCCCGATGGTTGTTCTCCTGCCAGTCTCATGGGTGACACCTTGCGGCCGACACCAAACGCCCAGTCGAAGATCTTGGCCTTGACCCCGTGCGAGGCAGTCGTCATGACCCTGGCCCGCACCTTCTCGAAAATCCGCGGCGCGCCACACATGAAGGTCGGCTGGACCACTCCCAGGTTCTCCACGATCTTGTCGATCCGTCCATCCACCGCTGTCGTGAATCCGATGTGGAGCTGGATGGCAATCAGGGCCTTGCCGAAGACATGGCTGAGCGGCAACCACAAGTACTGCAGATCATCTGGGTAGATGATGTCGTACGCCTCGATCGCCGCGCCCTCGTAAGTCCAGTTGTCCTGCACCAGGCGCACACCCTTCGGCCTTCCCGTGGTGCCAGAGGTGTAGATCAACGTCGCCAAATCCTCCGGTCGGATCGCTGCGATTACGTCATCGACCGCTGTCGGATTGGCGTCAAGATGCTCACCGCCCTGCTGCTCCAGGTCCGACCAGCCGATCACCTTGGGATGGTCGACCTTGCCATCCAGCTGCACGATCCTGATCAACTCTGGCAACTCGTCGAGATGATCAAGGACCTTGCGGACCTGGAGATCGTCTTCAGCGAAGATCACTTTGGATTGCGAGTCGGCAAGGATGTAGCCCACATCCTCATGCTGCGTCGACGGATAGACCGTCGTTGTCGCGCCGGAGGCGCACATGATCGCAAGGTCGGCCAGGATCCACTCCATGCGGGTGTTGGACGCTATTGCCACCCGGTCCTCAGACTCGATTCCCAGCGCTAGTAGGCCCGCCGCGAGCTGGAATACCTTGTCTTTGGTCTCCGACCAGCTCAGCGAAACCCATCGATCGCCTTCGAGATAGCGGAATGCCTCCTTGGTGGATGATGCCTTGGCCTGGTTCACGAGCATGGCGCCCACGGAAGCCGGCCGCGCTGCCAGCAATGTTGTCTCGGTCACATCCGAAGGTTAGCTGGGTTTTGGGGCTGCTCGCGCATCGCGCTGTGTTTGATTGCTCGCTCCGCTCGCTGCGATCGCTGGGTTGCCGCCGTCGTCGCTCTCGGAGGTAAGCCCCGCGCGGATCGCGCACTGCGCAGCCAGCCGCTCTAATGGGCGGCGCGCCACCAAGGCAGTCTGACCCGAAGGTCGCCCCACCACTCCGTCACGACCAACCATGCCAGCTGCGGCAACAAGTCTCTGCTTCGGGCCAATAGCCAGCGCGTCCCGTGGGTGGCCAGCCACACCGCCTGCTGTGACTTGGTCGGTGTCGGGTTCGTGGGCTCGAGTGCTGGCCGGCGCCACACCGGAACGTCCAGCGAGGACGTCGAAGGCTCCGACCGCTAGCAGCCGGTGGCCGCGCTCGCCCGGGTGCAGCCGGTCGACACTCCACATCTGAGGCTCGTACCCGGATGTACTCCGGAGTTCAGGCGAGCCGCTCCAGCACGATGGCCATTCCCTGACCGCCACCGACGCACATTGTCTCCAGGCCGAACTGCACGTCCCGCACCTGCATGGCATTCAGCAGTGTGGTCATGATCCGCGCGCCGCTGCAGCCGAATGGATGGCCGAGCGCGATTGCTCCTCCATGCACGTTGAGCCGCTCCAGATCGACACCGAGATCCTGGGCTGACGCGATCACCTGGACCGCGAACGCCTCGTTGATCTCAACCAGGTCCATGTCATCGATCGTCATTCCGGCGCTAGCTAAGGCACGGCGGCTGGACTCGACTGGTCCCAGCCCCATGATCTCCGGACTCAGAGCGCTGACGCCTGTCGACACGATACGGGCCAACGGGGTCATGCCGAGCTCGCCCGCACGGCGATCGCTCATGATCACCACGGCAGCCGCCCCGTCGTTCAGAGGGCAGCAGTTGCCTGCAGTGACAGTGCCACCCGGGCGGAAGGCAGGCTTGAGCGCGGTGACCGCCTCGATTGTGGTGCCTGGTCGCGGGCCGTCGTCCATCCTTACGACGGTGCCGTCTGGCAGCGTGACCGGAACGATCTCGGCGTCGAAGATCTGGTTCGCGATCGCCTTCTCGGCAAGGTTCTGCGAGCGCACGCCGAACTCGTCCTGATCGGCGCGAGAGATACCGCGGACTGTGGCGAGGTTCTCAGCCGTCTGGCCCATCGCGATGTAGACGTCAGGCAGCACTCCGTCCTCGCGCGGATCGTGCCACCTCTGGTTGCTGGCAGCAGTCGCCAGGCTGCGCTGCTCGGCGGTGGCAAAGATCGGATTGTGGGTATCAATCGGGTCGACACCGGCGGAACCGAAGCCGCGATACCGCGAGACGCACTCCACCCCGGCTGAAACGAACGCATGACCCTCCCCCGCTTTGATGGCGTGGAAGGCCATCCTTGCGGTCTGCACACTGGACGCGCAGAAGCGGTTGATCGTGGCGGCTGGGACGCCGTCCAGCCCGAGTTGCACGGCGACGCGACGCGCCAGATTCCCACCCTGCTCGTCGCGGGGCTCGGCGCACCCGACGTAGATGTCGTCAAGCGTGCTCGGGTCGAAGCCGTCGAGCTTGGCCAGCGCTGCGGTGATCACTCCAGCCGCAAGATCATCTGGACGCATCGTAGTGAGCGATCCCTTGGCGGCGCGCCCGATCGGCGTACGCGCGGCTGAGACGATGACAGCTTGCGGCCCTTCGGAACGGGCGTACGCCATCATGATCACAATCCCAGGTCTCGGCCGATGAGCTCTTTCATGATCTCGTTCGAACCCGCCCAGATCTTGGCCACCCGCGCATCGGCCCAGGCTCGGGCGACGCGGAATTCGTTCATGTAGCCGTAGCCGCCCCACAGCTGCACGCAGGCGTCGAGAATGTCATTCTGTGCTTGCGCCGACCACCACTTCGCCTTTGCCGCGTCAACGGCGGTTAGCCTGCCATGCACCGCTTCCAGCACGCACTGGTCAACGAAGGCCTGTGTGACCTCCGCCAGCGTCTGCAGCTCCGCAAGGGTGAACTTGTTTGCCTGGAATGAGCCGATTGCTGTGCCGAAGGCTTTGCGTTCCTTCACATAGTCCAAGGTCTCCTCGAGGATCTGCCGCGCGTGGGCGATGTTGTTCACGGCCGAACCAATCCGCTCCGCCACCAGGCGGTGCATCATGTAGCCAAAGCCCTGGTCGATCTCGCCGATGACATTCGCAGCGGGCACTCGTACGTCTTCCAAGAACAGCTCGGAGGTGTCGGCTTCTGGCTGACCGACCTTGTCCAGCTTCCGACCCCGCTCGAAGCCCGCCATGTCGGCCTCGACCGCGAAAAGGGTGATCCCCTTGGCGCCTTTGTCAGGGCTGGTTCGCGCGGCGACCAGCACCAGGTCGGCACTGGCGCCGTTGGTGATGAAGGTCTTGGAACCGCTGAGGATCCAGCCCGTGCCGTCGGGCACGGCTCGGCTCTTCAGCGCAGCAAGATCAGAACCACCGGACGACTCGGTCATAGCGAGGGCGGTGATCAGTTCTCCGCTACAGAACTTGGGAAGCCAGCGCTGTTTCTGCTCCTCTGTACCAAGGTCGACGAGGTAGGGCGCGATGCAGTTGGTGTGGATGCCTACACATGCGGAGTAGGCGAATGCCAGCCGGGAGAGCTCCTCGGCGAGGATCAGCGAGAATCGCACATCGTCTACGCCGGCGCCCCCGTATTCTTCGGGCACGTTCAGCCCGAGCAGGCCCTTCCTTCCCAATTCCAGCCACACCTCACGGCCGAGCTCGTGGTTGGCGATGTGCTTCTCCTGATGGGGCCGCAGGGTCCGATCGACGAACGTCCTGCAGCTTTCCCGGAACGCGTCGTGGTCCTCGTGGAAGATGGTTCGCCTCATCGCGCCTCCAATGAAAGAAGCTGAAGTTACTCACCAGTAAGTTTAGTTGCTCGCTGAGCTTGTCGAAGCGCAAGGGGCTGAGCCCTTCGACAGGCTCAGGGCACATCCGATAGGGGTCACGGCACATCCGATGCTCGCTGAGCTTGTCGAAGCGCAAGGGGCTGAGCCCTTCGACAGGCTCAGGGCACATCCGATAGGGGTCACGGCACATCCGATGCTCGCTGAGCTTGTCGAAGCGCAAGGGGCTGTGCCCTTCGACAGGCTCAGGGCGCATCCGATAGGGGTCACGGCACATCCGTTGGGCCGTCACTCTGGGCACTACGATCGAACGCGATTATGTCCAAGACCATCGCGCTCTCTCCCGATGTCGCCGAACTTGCGCTCCAGCTCCGGCGGCGGGGTGTCGCTGATGTCCTCGACGCAACGGACCTCACGCGGGCGCTCTACTCTTCCGACGCCTCCCTCTATCGCGTTGTACCCCAGGCTGTCGCTCGGCCGCGAAATGCAGAAGAAGCGTCAGCAGTCCTGGACGCGGCCCGCGCTGTCGGCATGCCTGTGACCACCCGAGGTGCAGGCACGTCCTGTGCGGGCAATGCCGTCGGCCCCGGCTTGATCTTGGATACCTCGCGGCACCTGAACAGGATTCTTGAGATCGACCCGGAGGCGCATGCCGCGCGAGTCGAGCCAGGCGTAGTGCAATCAGCCCTACAGGCGGCAGCTGCTCCGCACGGGTTGCGTTTCGGGCCGGATCCTTCGACCCACAACCGCTGCACGATCGGCGGGATGATCGGGAACAACGCCTGCGGCCCGCGGGCTCTCGGTTACGGCAAGACTGCCGACAATGTGATCGGGCTGGAGATGATCACCGGCTCTGGCGAACAGATCAACCTGGACCGGACGGCAAGTCTTGATCACCACGCATGCCTCGCTGCGCTGCAGGCGGTGGTGCAGGCGAACCTCGGCATCATCCGGATGGAGTTCGGGCGATTCGGGCGACAAGTGTCCGGGTACAGCCTGGAGCATCTGTTGCCGGAGAATCGCTTCGACGTGGCACGATTCCTCGCTGGCAGTGAGGGCACGCTGGCGGTGATCACCGGCGCGACGGTGCGGCTGGTCGCTGATGCACCGTACAAGATCACGATCGCGCTCGGCTACCCGACGATGGCCGATGCCGCGGATGCCGCGCCGCTGATCGTTGATCACAGCCCGACCGCTTGCGAAGGCCTGGATCGGCGGATCGTCGAGGTGGTACGTCGCACCCGAGGCGAGACGGCCGTGCCACCGCTGCCTCGTGGGGACGGCTGGATGTTTGTCGAGCTCGTCGGTGAGGACGTGGCCGAGCTGCGAGTACGCGCCGATGCTCTGCTTGCTGCGGCCGGAGCCTCTGACGGCTTCGTGGTAACCGATACTGCGCACGCGATGGCGCTTTGGAAGATCCGGGAAGACGGTGCAGGACTGGCAAGTGTCAGTTTGTCCCGACCGGCCTATCCCGGCTGGGAGGACGCAGCAGTGCCGGCGCAGCACCTCGGCTCGTATCTGCGCGATTTCGATCGACTGCTTGATGATCAAGGATTCGCTGGATTGCCTTATGGCCACTTCGGCGACGGGTGCGTACATGTACGCATTGACTTCCCGCTGAGCGAGGACGGCGGAGCGGGACGTTACCGAGCTTTCGTCGAGGAGGCGGCGAGGCTGGTGGCGCGCTACGGCGGCTCGCTGTCAGGCGAGCACGGCGACGGCCGGGCCCGGTCGGGGCTGCTACCAACGATGTATTCAGCCGCAGCCCTCGAGGCCTTCGGCCAGGTGAAGGCTGCCTTCGACCCCAATAACCTGCTGAACCCCGGTGTGTTGGTAGACCCGCGCCCGGTGGACGCCGACCTCCGCACTGGAGGTCTGGTAGGTCGCGTCGACCATTTCGCTGAAGCCGTGCACCGCTGCTCCGGCGTCGGTAAGTGCCTCGCCGACACCACGGCCGGGCTGGGTGTGATGTGCCCGTCTTATCAGGCGACCCGCCAGGAGAAGGACTCAACTCGCGGGCGCGCCCGGGTGCTGCAGGAAATGATCAATGGCGAGGTGGTGCATGGCTGGAAGTCGCCTGCGGTGCACGAAGCGTTGGATCTCTGCCTGTCCTGCAAGGGATGTGCGCGGGATTGCCCAACCGGTGTAGACATGGCCGCGTACAAGTCGCAGGTACTCGATCACACCTATCGACGCAAGATCAGGCCGCGCAGCCACTATGCGCTTGGTTGGCTCCCCCGTTGGGGCAGGTTGATCACCCGCGCCCGTCCCCTGTCGGGCCTGATCAATGCGAGCACGGCAACCCCTGGGATCAGAGCGCTGCTCCGCTGGGCCGCGGGCATCGACCAGCGACGCTCGTTGCCGAGGTTCGCTTCGGTCGCAGCGCGTAAGAGCATTGCGGTTTCCTCCTCGTCAGGTGCCCCAGCGATTGTTTGGGTCGACTCGTTTTCCGATTGCTTCACCGGAGACGCCGTCCCCGCGGCCGTCTCGGTCCTCGCCGCGGCTGGTTACGCGCCGCACCTCGTGAAACGACCAGCCTGCTGCGGCCTGACTTGGATCAGCACCGGTCAGCTCGACGGCGCTCGGCGACAGCTGCGCACCGCCTTGGACATCCTGCATCCCTACGTCGCCGCGGGGACGCCGGTAGTCGGCCTGGAACCCTCCTGCCTCGCGGTTTGGCGCAGTGACGCGGCCGAACTCCTGCCCGACGATCCTCGGGTGGCTGACGTCGCATCCGGAGTGTTCACGCTGGCCGAGCTGCTCGGCCGTACACCGAACTGGTCACCGCCGGACCTCAGCGGCATCGAGCTGGTCGTTCAGCCGCATTGCCACCACGCCTCAGTACTCGGCTGGCAGGCCGATGCGACCTTGCTTGCAGCGACCGGGGCGACGGTCACCACCGTCGGCGGATGCTGCGGCCTCGCCGGGAACTTTGGAGTCGAGAAGGGCCATTACGAGGTGTCCGTCAAGGTGGCCGAGCACGACTTGTTGCCTGCGGTTGCCGCCCATCCCGAAGCCGTCGTACTCGCCGACGGCTTCTCCTGCCGGACTCAGCTCGCCCAGCTAGCCGGCCGGAAGGCCATCACCCTCGCCGAACTCCTCGCAAACCCCCAACTTGTCAGCGAGTGAGGCGGCGGTGGGTCACCCGGTGTGGGCGGGCCGCCTCCGCGCCGAGACGAGCGATCTTGTTGGCCTCGTAGTCGGCGAAGTTGCCCTCGTACCAGAACCATTGGGCCTCGTCTTCGGCATCGCCTTCCCAGGCCAAGATGTGGGTCGCGATCCGATCAAGGAACCAGCGGTCGTGTGAGATCACCACGGCACATCCCGGAAAGTCCAGCAGCGCATCCTCCAACGACTGGAGGGTCTCCACATCAAGATCATTGGTCGGCTCGTCGAGCAGCAGCAAGTTGCCGCCCATTTTCAGCGTCAGGGCGAGGTTGAGGCGGTTGCGTTCACCCCCGGAAAGGACTCCGGCAGGCTTTTGCTGGTCCGGGCCCTTGAAACCGAACGATGCCACGTACGCACGGGAGGGCATCTCGAAACTGGCCACCTTGATGTGGTCAAGCCCGTCGGACACCAGTTCCCACACGTTCTTCCTCGGGTCCAGCCCGGAGCGGGCCTGGTCGACGTAGGAGATGCGCACCGTGTCGCCGAGTATCAGATCGCCGGAGTCTGGCTGCTCTTCACCAACGATCATTCGAAAGAGCGTGGACTTGCCAACGCCGTTCGGCCCAACCACGCCGACGATGCCGGCACGCGGCAGGGAGAAGCTCAGGCCGTTGAAGAGCAGCTTGTCCGCAAAGCCCTTGACCAGCATCCTCGACTCGAGCACATGGCTGCCCAGCCGTGGGCCCGGTGGGATGTTGATCTCCTCGAAGTCGAGCTTACGGCTGCGCTCGGCCTCAGCCGCCAGCTCCTCGTAGCGAGTCAGCCGCGCCCTGTTCTTGGCCTGCCGCGCCTTCGGGTTGGACCTTGCCCACTCCAGCTCGCGCTCCAAGATCTTTGCCCGCTTGGCGTCCCGGCGACCCTCGATCTGAAGCCGAGCCTTCTTGGTGTCCAGATACGTGGAGTAGTTGCCTTCGTACGGATGGGTCCGGCCGCGATCCAGCTCGAGAATCCATTGCGCGACGTTGTCCAGGAAATACCTGTCGTGCGTCACCGCCAGGACCGCCCCCGGGTAGGCCTTGAGATGAGTTTCCAGCCATTGCACCGACTCGGCATCCAGATGGTTCGTCGGTTCATCGAGCAGCAGCAGGTCCGGCTGCTGCAGCAACAGCTTGCAGAGCGCGACACGGCGCCGTTCACCGCCAGAGAGCACGTCCACCAGGGCGTCGGGGGGCGGGCAACGCAGCGCATCCATCGCCTGCTCCAGCTGGGAGTCGATATCCCACGCGTTCCGGTGGTCCAGCTCGGTTTGCACCTCGCCCATCTCCGCCATCAGCGAATCGAAGTCGGCGTCCGGCTCGCCCATCGCAACGCCCAGCTCATCCATCCGCGCCTGCAGCGCCTTGATGTCGGCGACCCCCTCCTCGACGTTCTCCAGCACGGTTTTCCCCTCCGTCAATGGAGGTTCCTGGAGCAGAATCCCTACCGTCGCATCTTTTGCGAGCATGGCATCGCCGTTGTTGGGTTTCTCGATGCCTGCCATCAGCTTGAGCAGTGTCGACTTGCCCACGCCGTTTGGCCCCACCACGCCGATCTTGGCGCCGGGATAAAAGGACAGCGTGATGTTGTCCAGCACGACCTTGTCACCAAGCGCCTTGCGGACGTTATGCATGGAATAGATGAACTCAGGCATAGGAATGGGGAGCCTTCACTTGTACACGAGGACCTTTGTGCAGGGGCGCCAGTCGCACAAACCTGCGGCGCTCAAGTATGCCAGGCACAGGGACAAGCGGTGACGCACCACCGGCGGCCACCGCGAGCGCTGCCCAGCCTGACATGGTGCGTCACCTGTAGGCGCGGATCGGCCTCGCGGATCGGATCCGGCCCACCGCCTGAGTCCCCATAGTCCGCCCTGACGCCCGTCCCGAAGAACCGGCGCGGACTGCCTCAGGCGGCCTGCGCAGCCTTAGCGGCGCGCTCCTCGGCGCTCAGCCCTGCCGCCTCAACCTCGTCCTCTGGGGGTGCGCCATCTGCCTCTCGAGAATCGCTGGAACCGAGTCGAGGTCTGCGCCGGAATGCTGAGGTGCCGCGGTTCAGGTCATGACCGACCATGTCAGCCTCGAGCGCCAGGCGCTCATGGGTTTGGCCGTCCTTCTCCCAGACGTTGGTCCGCAACCTGCCGACAACCACCACTGGGTCGCCCTTACGTACGCTTGCGGCCACGTGTTCAGCCAGCAGGCGGAAGCAGCTCACCTCGATCCAGGTGGTGTTGCCGTCCGACCACTCGCCTTTGGTCCTGACCCGCGGCGTGCAGGCCAGCCTGAATGCGGACACGGTTCCGTTGCCACGGATTTCCACCTCAGATCCGGCGTAGCCCGTGATCTGTACCAGTGCCTCCATCGGCTCGTCCTTTCGCTCCCTGAAATGCGTCTTCGCCATCAGGATGTGGACGTGACTTCAGATCATGCGGTCGGTACGAAATCTGTGGATGAAGCTTGGAGGGCTGTCTCGCCTGTGGACAGACTGAACAGTCCGGTCGACTGATGTTTGTGCGATCAGTTGCGCTGAGTCTGTGGAAGTGCCCTTCGACAGGCTCAGGGCGCAGGGGGCATCAGGTCACAGATCGCAGAACCTCAGACCGATTGCTTTAACCATCCGCCTGGCAGTGCGGCGGCGATGGCATCGGCATAGGCCTGGTAGCCGTCAGCAGTCGGGTGAAAAGCGTCTAGATCTATGGGATCACATGGCAGGTCACATGGGGGGTTGATGAACTCAGGCTCCCCGCCAATGCCATGTCCGGCAAACGCTTCGGTCACGTCAACGTAGTGGATATTGACATCGGCGTCATTCGCAACGCTGACAGCTTGCTCGATGGTGCTATTGAGTTGATCAATTGCCGCGTTGATTGCGATGATGATGGCCGGATCGACCGGGGGGGCCGTGGGCTCAAACAGGTGCGGATAGCCCGTCACCACAATTCGCGCCCTGGGCGCCGCTTCCGCCACCTCGGCATACAGCACTGTGAGATCGCCGGCCAAGCATCGGCAACAGGCTGCGTGCGTCCTGGATCGCACCTAGGCAGTCAGCAGCGGTCGTCGGTGCGGTCAGTACACACAGTTAACACGGTAGAAATATCCAAGATCGGCGGCACCAACGGTCAGGGTCACCAGCCGCGTATCGCTTATTCAGCTCCGTCAGCTGACGGCGGCCACGTCGGACGTCTTCGCGCCACTGCACGTTGGATTGTCCTGCAAATCGATGCGGCTTTCAAGGTTGTCAAGCAACGTCGGATAACCCTGATCGGTTTGCAGGCAGGGGTCGAGGTAAGGGGCGCAGGACGGCGCCTTTCCTGCCGCGTAGGAGTCACCCAGCGCAACGTAATGGACAGCCTTGGGAGGCGGCTGCGGCGGGCAGCGCGCCAAGCCCTCACGAATCCTGCCAAAGCTATGACGATGGTCACCAGAACCGACAGCAAACGCCCCCGAGCACTCATGGTCGGGAACCTATCGCGTTCCCTCAGCTGTCGCCGGACATTTCCCCAGTAAGTCCCACCTTTTTTGGCTTCACGCCTGAGTCAGGCGGCGTGCTAGCCTCGCGCGCGCTCCAGATGCCAGCCGTGCGCTCTCGTACCGAGCCTGTTCTGCCTTGACCGGCTCGATGACAAGCTCGCCGGTTACCCGCGCGATGGCGGCACGGAGTGATTGGCGTGCTTTTGCCGTACGCCGCCGGGCGCCTACCTCCACGCCAATCCTGGCCAGCCCGGCCAACAGCAAGCCCGCGAGCACTCCCCCGATGGCCAACACCGTCGGCGCCGGCAGCCCCCGCCACTGCACCTCGGGAAGTGGAGGAAGCTGCAGGTAGGCCAGGAGGAAAGACAAGGCGAGCCAGCCCAGTCCGGCGACAACGGTCGCGATCAGCAGCCACTGCAGTACCCGAACCAGTTGCCACCACCGTCGGTGCCTAGCAAGATCAAGATCGGTTGTCGCGACGGCACGGTCCACAAGGTCCGGCAACGCATCCTCCGACGAGCGGGCCGCGCGCTTGATCTGGTCGGCCCAGCCCCGAGTCAGACCTTGAGCCGCCTGATCGGCAAGAGTTCGCAGCGCTGTGTCCACTCGGGCCTTCTGGACACCGGACGTCGCAGGCAACGAGGTTCGCCCGACTCCTGAGGGATCGATCTCCTTACGCCGTTGGCCTACGCCGAGCCGATCAAGATGCAGCCGGCGTAACGGATCAGGCTTGAACTTGGCCATCCACGCCAAGACCGGCCACCCGGTGGCCAAGCCACCCCGCATCCGCCAGGCTTTGCCAACGGCTTCGGTAACCACGGGCACGCCCGCCGCAATCGCGACCTGGGTGGTCAGCTGACTGATGCTCGACTGGGAAAGCGGGGTCAATTTGGTGGTGCCGGATGCCTCGCTGAGCTTGGCCGCCGCAACCGAAACGTCAGCCGCCAACCTGAGTGCCGCTGCCTGCTTCTCAGCGACCTGCTTGGCCAGTGTTTCCCGGAGCCCGTCGATACCCTCTCCCGTCGCGGCTGAGATCGCCACGACCGGCACCCTGTCCAGGCCCTCGGAGGCGAGCAGCCGTCGCAGATCCTTCAAACACTGCTCGCGTTGGCTCATCGACAGCTTGTCGACCTGGTTCAGGACGATCATCATCACGTCTGAATGCTGGGCCAGCGGCTTCAGGTAACGATCATGGATAGCCGCATCAGCATACTTCTGCGGGTCGACCACCCAGATCAGCATGTCCACCAGCTGCACCAGCCGATCGACCTCCATGCGATGGTCCACCTCGGTGGAGTCATGATCAGGAAGGTCCAGCAGTACCAGACCGTCGAGCGCCGCAGCCATAGCCGGGTCTGTCTCCAGCGCGTGCCGACGCGGGATCTGGAGCCAGTCCAGCAGATCCTCGGCTGATTCATCACCCCAGCTGGAGGCCATGGCATGTGCCGTCGTCGGGCGACGTACCCCAACCGTCGCCAGGGTGGTTCCCGACAACGCGTTGAAGATGCTCGACTTTCCGGACCCTGTCGCCCCAGCGAGCGCCACCACCGTAGCGCTCCCGGAGATGGCCAGCCGCCGGTCGGCTTGATCAACTACGCGCCGCGCCTCATCCAGGACGGCTGAGTCGACTCTGCCCTCGCACAGCTCTGCGGACTCGGTCAGTGCCCGGAGATGATCAACAAGAGATACGCTGGCGTCCTTGCGGCTCAGTAGTCCAAGACCTCGGGCGGCCACTATCGGATCTCCTCCCCAGGCTGATCGAGAAGCTCGGCGTCGACGATCTCGCTGTCATCGGTAGCTTCTCTGGATGGGATCTGGGTCACGGTCGGCGCATCGATCGCCAAGCGCCGCTCACCGGGCGGCAGCGCCGCTTCCTCCTCCACACTGGCGGGCAGGCCATCGGCGCGGGCGGACTCCACCGCCCGAGCCGCCTGGCGCACCCGGGTCGATTGTTCGGCCTCCACGCCCAGTCCGTTCAAAATCATGTGGTAGCGCACCAGCTCGTCGGCCAGCAGCGCTTGAACCCGAGCATCAAGATCATCCTTAGCCGTCTGGGCCAATCGCCGAATTGCCTGATCACCAAAGACAGCCTCCAGGACCCGCTGGGCAAGCACCGCGGTGCCTCCGGCGACCCCGATCTCGGCCCCGACCAGACCACCGGTGTGGGCAAACACGACGACCATCAACGCCACACCGACCCCGTTGACGCCGAGTGCATAGAACCGCGCCCTGGAGCGCTTGCTCATGCCCTCGTCAGCGACCAGATCCAAGACAGCGCCCTGCCAGTCCCGGATGGCCCGCTCCGCCTTCCGATCGAACTCGGGTGAAGATCGCGACAGGTCGACGTCGGCGCCCTCGAGCAGGGCGCGTCCGGCGGCGTTGGCCCGCCACGAGGACTCCGCCCGCTCGGCTGCGGCTGCTGCCTCCTCCCGCAGCAGAGACTCTAGGCCGGACTCGACCGCGACCTTGAGATTGCCGGCGCCAGGCGGCTCACCCTTCAGGGTTGCCATCACGCGGTCTCGCAGCCAGCTCACCTTCTGCTCGAGCGCTCGGAAGAACTCTCCAGTGCCGACGAACTCGTGCCAGCGCGCAAGGACCTCCCCGCGTAACAGCGTCCCATCGGCGGTCTGCACCTGCACCGTACGAACTGCTTCGGAATAGGAGCGGTCGACCTCAGCGCGCAGCTGCTCGATCACCTCGATCTGCTCATCAACAGACCGAGCAAGCTGTGGGCCTTTCGCCGCCAGCGCCGCGATTGCACCATCGAGCGTCTGATGTACGACTTTGGCGCGGCTGGCCTGATCCGCTGCCAGTGCTGCCAGCCAGCCCCGGATCGGCTGTACCGCACTCGCGGGCAACAGACCCGCTGCGTCCACCGTCGTCTCCGGAACAGCGAACAACGGCGAGTCACCCAGACCCCGCTCGCTCATGAGCTGGCCGAGGTGCGGCGGCACTTCCGTCATGGCGCGCGGTGGAACGCGATCTAGAACGACCGCGACAGCAGCACTTCGGTCGGCAGCAGCCCGTAGGAAGCCCCAAGGCACAGCGTCGGCATAGCGAGCTGCGGAGGTGACGAAGAGCCAGAGGTCAGCGGCTGCAAGCAGCTGTGCAGCAAGCTGCCGGTTCTGCACGACCACAGAGTCGATGTCGGGTGCGTCCAGAATCGCCAGGCCTGGCGGTATCGAGTCGTCGACGATCAGCTGCAGCGCTCGTGAATCCTTTGGGGCGCCGGTTGACCGGGCGAGTCCGGGAAGGATTCGATCATCGGTGAACCAGACAGCGTCGCTACTGTGATGCACCAGCACCGGGGCACGGGTGGTCGGGCGGATCACACCGGGAGCGCTGACCTCCCGACCGACCAGTGAGTTCACCAGCGTCGACTTGCCCGCTCCGGTCGAGCCTCCCACCACCGCCAGGAGCGGCGCATCGATGGTCGCCAACCGAGGCATGACATAGTCGTCAAGCTGACGGTTTATCTCGTCGGCGACTTTGCGCTGCTCCTCGGCATCGGGCAGTGGCAAAGGGAGGCGCACCTGGGCCACCGCCGCTCGCAGCTCAGTAAGCGCAGATTCCAGCGGGGTCAGCTGCCTGCCGGCCATCCGCGACTCCCTATTCTCCAGGCGGTTTCCAGGTGGGGTCGACCTCAGAGTATTGGGTAGCACTATGCCCCAAGGGCACCGAAGCCGCAGCCGGCGCACCCTCCGGTAGGCCTGTCGGCGCCGGGAACGCGCTTGGGGCTGGGTAATTGCCGCCTAAGCCGGCCGGGCCCGGGTAGCTGGGCGGCGGGTACGCGGGGATGGCACTCGTGCGTCGCCGCCGCAGGGACGGATAGGCTGCTCGTCCCTCCGGCTGAATTATGGCCTTGCCACGGATGGATTTGATCTTGACCAGCAGTTCCTTCTCACGAACGCGGCCAGTGTCGTCGATGAGGCCGCGGGTGAGGGCATCTCGCAGGTAGGCGAGCTCGGTAATCGCCCGTTGCATCCGAATCGTCGCAACAAATGTTTCAGGACCAACGAACACCGCGTGCCAAAGCGCCCGCAACCGTGTACGCAACCTCGACATTGCCTGCGGATCAGTTTCTGGCAGCCAGCCCACGCGCACGTAATCAACCAGACGCTCTCGGATCAGCCGCCCCTCCCGGTACAGCTGGCGAACCACAAAGATGATCATGCCAATGACCAGCGGCAGCGCAACGCCGAGATAAATGAAGAGCAGGCTGCTGCCCTGAAGCAGGCTTGCTGTCGTGTTGAATGCCATGTGCAGGAACACCGCGACGCCGTAGCCCGCCAGCGGTGCGACCACACGGACGATCTTGCTCTTGGAACGCAGCGCGATCGCTAGCCCGATGCCTGTCATTGCGGTGAAGAGTGGATGGCCGAAGCAGGTGATCACTCCGCGCATGACGAATAGATTCTGCAGCGCCTCCAGCGGAGGAACCTCACCGAAGGTGCGAGCGGCGTACCGGTAAACGCGTCCGTAATAGAGGATGTTCTCGGTGAAGGCAAAGGCCGCGCCGGACAGGCCGGCCAGCACGATTCCGCTGAGCCGGCTCACCCACTGGTAGCGCATCAAGATCGCCAGCCAGAAGAGCACGCTGGCCTTCGATGCCTCCTCAACGAATGGAGCGACGTATATAGCGGCTCTGGCTGCGGTCGCCGGATCCCCGTCACCAATGATGCTGAGATGCTGGGCCGCCCAGGTGTTGATCTGCGCGGAAATGAAGGTCGCGACGCACGCACCCCAACCGAACGTCATGAGCCATACCCAAAACCTTTGTGGCCGGAACCGGTCTGCCCACAAGAAGAGCAAGGACAGCGGGATTGCGGTGATAGCGGCGTACTTCACCGCAATCGGGATCGCCTCGGTGCCCAAACCCGGTAGCGTTCCGCCCGGCAGCTCGCGATCAGGCACCACCTGTTGGTACAGCAGCACCACCGTGGTGGCGTACACCAAGATCATCACGATGGTGAGCCAGAAGAACTTGTTCTTCAGCAGTCGTTTCGGCAGCGGCTGGTTGAGGTCAGGGTCGCGGGGAATCCCGTTCCGCCGCAGGGCACGTGTCAGCCCGTCGGGGGAGCCGCCTCGCGCCGCTAGAGCCTTGACCGACATGGCACCAAGGATAGGTGGGAAGCTGCGGACGCCGACTTGTCAGAATCCAGTTGAGCTATAGGTCAACTGGATTCTGACAAGTCGGCGTAAGAGAGTCACCGCTTGGCGAACCAGGAAATGAAGGGCTCGACGTGACGTAAGAACTCACTCGGGCGTTCCTCGTGGCCGCCATGGTTGCTATTCATGGTGGCGAAGGTTGCATGGGGGATGCGCCGACTCAACTCACCCATGCGGTCCTGCGAAAGGTGGCTGTCCGTAGCGCCTAGTACCAAGGTCTGCGCTTGGATCTGATCGGCGCGCTCCCACCAACCAGGCGGCGGGGCGTTGCGCCACCGGTGCATCGCGATCAGCGCCCTCCAGTCGTAGTCGGCGTCGCGATCGGGACGCCGTGGTATCGGCCTCGGCGGTGTGGCCGGATCCGGTGGGGGCATCTCCTCCAGCACGAGCAGCCGGATGAGATCCGGTCGGGTAGCTGCCAGATCGTACGCTGTGACGGCGCCCATGGAGTGCCCAACTACGATCGCCGCGAGCACACCGACCTGCTCCATGAACCGCACAACGTCATTACGCATCGACTCGAAGGAGTAGTCCCGCATCCACTCGCTGCCGCCATGCCCGCGCGCATCGGGCGCAATCAAGCGGAAGTGCTCCCCGAGTTCGGGTGCGACGTGCCGCCAGCTTTCGCTTGATGAGGTCAGGCCGTGCAGCAACAGCACCACTGCAGCGTCCGGCCGACCCCACTCTCGGTAGTTCAGCGTTGGTCCGCCAGGCAGACTAACGGTCGCCATGCCGGAAGGCTATCGGTATCTCTAGCCGCTTCGCCGGAGCTTCGGCTCAGGCGTCGAGATGGACCAGACGTGGCCACTGCTCGGCCCAGCCGCCTTGCGGTGCCGAGCAGACCCAGATGGGCCGACCGCGCTCTTCATTGTCCGCACCGGCATCGTTATTGATCATCGCCGTGGTGTGGCAGTCGGTGAAGTTTGCGCCTGGATCGGCAAGGCCGATGACGATCACCGGGCCTGCACCCTCAGGAGGCGGGCCCCAATCTCCGAAGGCATTGTGACCGCTGAACACCGGCCTTCCGAGGCCGTACCACTCGAGCGCACCCGCCTCGCCGTAGTTCTGTGTGAACACGACGGCTGTGTCCCGCTCGTCAGCTGGCAGTGACTCCAGCGTGGCCCGTACCGTGTCGGCGAACTCCGGCCAACCGATCGTTTCGAGCTGATCGGAGTCGAGCGCGGGATAGAAGGAGGACGCGTACGTGCGGACCGGCAGCACGGGCACGAAAGCCGGCCAGGCGACGGCGGCTGACAAGACCATGACAACGCCAGCTGCAATGAGTCGGCGAGCAGGCCAGCGTAAGGCCAGTGCTGTGCAGCCGGCTGCCACCAGCGGCACGATGGCTCCCGCCAGGTAGTAACCCTTTCCTCCGGCGATCAGAAATACGGCAGTTGCCACCAGAAAGGCCACGCCGATCGGCCGCAGCTTCGCCCAGGCCGGCTCCCGAAAGAGCCGAACCAGCCCGTAGATCCAGACAATGGCAATCACCGGGGAGAACATGACCAAGGCCAGCGCCAGCAGACCAATCCGGCCGGCCACGCCGCCGAACTCCTCGGCAATGTCGGCGCCCAGCGCCAACACCGGCCAGCCATTCATGAACTGCCAAACCAGGTTCGGGAGCCAGAGAAGTATCGCGATCACCCCACCAAGCCACGGATAGGGCGTACGCAGCTGAGCGCGGCAAGTCGGCACCAGCAATACGCCGACGAGGATTGCGAAGAGCAGGACAACCACTGCGGTCTTGTTGTTCAGGCCCACCCCAGCCAGGACACCGGCAAGCAGCCACAGTCGCGGCCGATCATCGCGCAGGGCGTATCCGACAACCAGGAGCACAGCGGTCCAGGCGAGTGTGTCGAATGTGGCAGTGCTGAGGCGATGACCCAGTGTCATGATGATCACCGAGGCTGCCACAGTGCTAGCGGTCAGCACTTGGGCGGCTCTTCCGCCGCCCAGCAGGCGCGCAAACGCTGCTGCGCAGACCACGAGCAGGGCCATCGCGAGAATGCTTGGCAGCCGTAGGGCCAACAGATTATGTGGTGCCAGCTCCGTAGCAAGCCGCGCTAGCAGAGGCGTGAATGAGGGCTGGTCAGGGTAGCCCCACGCCAGATGCTGGCCCGCCGCCACGAAGTACAGTTCGTCGCGGTGTGGTCCGTAACGGTTGACCATGATCAACTGGAGGGCGGCGAGGGCGGCCACAACAGCACCGAGCTCCACGACTGCAAATCTCGGTCGCTCGGCCGGCTGCATTCGACCAGCTTTTCATAGCTGAGTCCGGCGCAGTTCCCCCTCTCAGCTCTCTAGCAACGCGCATCCATGAGCACCTCGGCAATTGTGCGATGAGCGGGCAGGATATGCGGCTCGCGGAATCTGACAAGATCCCAGACGGCGTTCTGGAGCACTCGTCCCACCGTCCACGCGGCGGCGCGTGAGGGGTCAAGTCCGAGGACCTCTGTCATGAGATCGAAACGGCGCAACAGGGCGCCTGCCGCGTCGCCGGTCCTGACCAGATCGTCCCAACGGTTCCACAACGCCGGCAGCAGCTCGAAACCAGAGTCGCCGCTGAGCGGCTTCGGATCGATCGCCTTCCACTCGCCCGCGTCCTCCATTGTGGAAAGAGTGTTGGAGTAGTGCAGATCCCAATGCAGCAAGCGATCCTCGATTCGGTCTGTGATCAACTCCCGGAATCGGGCTGTGCAGTTGATCAAGAGGCGGCGCTCATCAGGATCGGCTGTCAGACGAATGGCATCCGGCATCCCAGCTAAGGTTGCCGCTGCGAGATCTCTGAGCTGTCGCATCCCCGCGTGGCGCGGGCACGGAATTAAGGCGCACCAATAACTCCGCGATGATCTTGGCGGCAGCCAGGTCTGTCCTCCATCGTCGACAGATCTCGCGAGGCATCGAGACGTTCCAGCAACATTGCTCCAGAGCCGGGATCATGCTCCAAGAGCTGCACCGCTCCACGCCCCGCCCACGCCCTGAGCGCAGCCGGCTCACCGCTTGTCTCGTCATCAACCGGCTGCAGCTTGAGCACGGCCTTCGAACCATCGCGCCGGGCGACCGGAATGATCAGCGCAACAGCACCAGATGCAACCTGGCCGTCGCTGACCAACTCCCATCGATCCATGGCGGCAAGCAGCCATTGCCGGCAACCCAGCGATCCAGAGCCGACCGGCCTCGCCGGAGTATTTTTCGTGCAACTCAGCCAGTTCGGCCGGCACGATGATCTCAGCGCCTAGCACCGCTCTGAGTGTGCTGGAGGTCGTTGCCGGTTCGAAGCACGGGTGGCCTCGCAAGGACCTGCTCAAGATCGCGAGCGCTCGTTCGAACCCGGAAGGTTGCGCTCTGCCCTGCAAGCAATGTGAGCAGAGCATCATCGACCGTGGCATCTCCGGCGGCCTGATCAGCTAGCAATGTGACGTCGCAGGCAAGCGAGCGGGCGGTGACCTCAACGGCATATCCGTCCTCGGTCTTCCTGACCGCAACCTCCACCGGATTCGGATCCAGCGCCAGCTCGACGTCCTCGACGAACGTGTGCACCCGCATCAGAGTGCCGAGGCGGGCAACCACGATCTCGGCGGTCAGGTCCCGCGGTGTGGAGAGCTCGGCGGGAACGACGATCTGTGCATTCGTTCTTGGCTCGACGCTGACCTCGACCGCAGCCTTCGCCAGCGCCACACCATCAAGGTCTTGACGGCTCAGCTCGAGTTCACCCCGCCAGGGTTCGTCGGTGTCATTGATGATCACTGCCGACAGGAGGCCATCCTCGGTAGCGAACACCACATTCCGCGGCGCGAATGCACGACGCAACGCATACCACAGCGGCTTGGGCCGCTCCTCGAAGTCGATCGCCGCCCACGAGGTGACTGGCCAGCAGTCGTTGAGCTGCCACACGATGGCGCCCGTCGTCCGCGGCCACCACCGCCGGTAATGGTCGATCGCGTACGTCACAGCACGCGCCTGATTGAGCTGGGTGGCCCAATGCCAATCTGTGAATTCGTCAGGCATACCGATGTGTGGGCCGAGCCCCCGATCAAGCTTGCCGTTCCCGTCATCGGCCTTCTGATGGAGAAGGAAATTCGCATCGTTCTTCGGGTCATTCGTTGCATCAAGCGAACCGCCGTCGACAGCGTGCACCCAATCGATCAAGGTGCGCCAGGCGGGCGGTGCCTGAAATCCGAACTCAGAGCAAAATCTCGGGATCTCGCTGCGATATTCGCTGTAGTCAACGCGGTTCCAGACCTCCCACTGGTGGTGGGTGCCGTGGTCTGGATCGTTGGGATGGACGGCATCCCCGTTCAGACGCGGTGAGTACGGGCTGTTGTCGCAGTACGGGCGGGTCGGATCGAGTTCGGCAACGATCTTGGGAAACAGCTCGAAGGCGTACCTCGCTCCCCAGGTCCGGCCGTTCAGCGCGGCCCGCCAGTTCCAATCGGCCTCACCCCAGAGGTTCTCATTACCGCCGTTGAACAGCACGAGCGATGGATATGGCATCAGCCGCACCACATTTTCACGGGCTTCGGCTTCAATCTCCTCCCACAACGGAGACTCTTCCGGGTACGCCGCGCAGGCCAGCAGGAAGTCCTGCCAGACCAGTAGTCCTCGCTCATCACAGGCCCGATAAAAGTCGTCGCTCTCGAAGATGCCACCACCCCAGACACGAAGCAGGTTGACGTTGGCCGCCAGGGACTGGTCGAGACGGCGTGCCAACCGCTCAGCTGTGATCCGGGTCAGGAGGTGATCATCAGGGATCCAGTTCATGCCTTTGACGAACACTGGTTTGCCGTTGATCGAAATGGCGAATTGAGTGCCGATCTCGTCGCGGGACGTGTTCAGTTCGACGGTGCGGAAACCGATCCTCCGTTCCCAATTGTCGAGTTCTTGATCGACTGTCGCGAGTGTGACCGTGAGATCAGCCAGCGGCTGTTCGCCGTAACCAGCAGGCCACCACAGTGGCGCATCGGGGACCTCAACGACGAGTGTCGCTCTTGTGGCGCCGGCATCCACATCGCTCTCGGCGCGGTGGCCGAGGATCTCGGCGGTCATCGTGAGTGGTACTTCGAAATCGAGACGCTCCAGCTCGATCCGTACCTCAGCTCGACCGGTGCCAGAGGCATCGACAGTCACAACGGGCATCACCTGAGCCAGCCGGGCGATGCTCCAGCGCTCGAGTCGGACCGGCTTCCATAGGCCGGCCGTACGCAAGTCAGGTCCCCAGTCCCAGCCAAAGCTGCAGGCCATCTTGCGAATGAAGTTGTACGGCGCCGGATAAGGGCGCGGCAGGTCCCCCAGCCGCTGTTGTTCAGCCTCGGCATGGGCGGTCGCCGAATTAAGATCAACTTCAAGTTCGACAGGCTGCCCGGTCAGGTAGGGCGAGATGTCGAAGCGGTAGCAGCGGTGCATGTTGAACGTGCGTCCCAGCTCGATCTTGTTGCGCCCTGAGCCCTTCGACGAGCTCAGGACGGCGCCCTTCGACGAGCTCAGGACGGCGCTTGTCGAAGGGCGCGCTGTGAGAGCCTCAGCGCGCATTACGCCAAGGCGTACAGTCCCGACGGTGTCGATCCCGTCGAAAACAAGATCGACACGCTCGCCCGGAATGGGCGACCGGAGGTCAAGGGCATCGGCGTCCAGCGTTGTCGCGTAGCGCCAGTCAATGTCGTGCATCCAACTAAGGGCGGCCTCATTCCCGTCCAGATACGGATCGGGGATTAGGCCAGCCGCCATCAAGTCGGTATATACGCAGCCGGGCACGGCGGCCCGATAGGTCCCGGGCAGGCGTCCTGACGGGTCGCCACTAATAGCCCGGACAGTCCAGCCCGTGTGCAATTCTGTGCGCAGCATCTCCGTCCCGAGTCGAGCTCAGGCCAGCTCGCCCGCCTTCTGTAGCTCTTCCTGCAGATCGTGGAGTTCGATCTCCTCGTGCAGCTTCGGAACATCGGCGAGCAGCCGTTGGGTGTATTCGTGCTGCGGGTTGAAAATCACCTCATCGATCGTGCCCTGCTCCACCATCACGCCGTGCTCCATAACCAGCACCCGGTCCGCGAGATAGCAGGCCTGCCCAATGTCGTGAGTGATGAACAGCACAGTGATTCCGAGTTCCTCGCGGAGATCCTTGAGGACATTGAGGACGTTCACTCGGAGCGACGCGTCGAGCATGGCCGTGGCCTCGTCGGCGATGAGCAGTTTCGGTCGCATCATGAGCGCCCGAGCGATCATGACCCGCTGCCGCTGACCGCCGGAAAGCTGGTGGGGATAGCGGTCCAGCACGCTGAGATCCATGCCAACGTAACCCAATGACTCTTCGAGGCGCTCCTGGCCAACCTTCTTGCCGACCATGATCATGGAGCGGTCCAGGAGCTTGCCTACGGTGAAGAACTGATTGAACGCTGAGAACGGGTCCTGAAAGACCGCCTGCACGTCCCGCCAGTACTCGGTTCGGGCCCGGCCCTTGAGATTCGTGACGTCCTTACCGTCAAAGATCAACTTGCCGGAGGTGATCGGCATCAGACCAAGAACCATCCTGGCGATTGTCGACTTACCTGAGCCGCTCTCGCCCACGATGGTGGTGACCTCTCCTTGTTCGAGGGTGAACGAGACGTCCCTGACCGCCCGCACTTCGTGCTTGCCGTGGCCGAAGGTTTTGGTGATGTGCTCGGCTTGATAGATCTCAGTCATCAGTGAATCACCGCCGGTGCATCGAAGAGGGAGCGGTCGAAGGTGCTCATTCCCTCGATTCTGGTATTGGCGTACGCCGGTTCCGGCGCAAGCACCGAACTCATGAGTGCCTGGGTGTATGGGTGCTCGGGATTCTCGACCAAAATTTCGGTCGGCCCCAACTCAACGATCTTGCCTTGATACATCACTGCGATCCTGTTTGCCGCAGTGCGCAGCACCGGTAGATCGTGGGTCACGAAGATCACTCCGCTCATGATCCTCTTCTCCAGCATCTCCAGTAGCATCTCGATCAAGATCTTCTGCGACGTCACGTCGAGCGCTGAGGTCGGCTCATCGGCGACCAGCAGCCGCGGATTGAGCAAGGTGCTGATGATCGTGACCGTGCGCTGCTTCATGCCACCGGAGAGCTGGTGCGGGTACGCATCGAGGACCCGGGCCGGAAGACCCAACGTCGTGAGGCGCTCCCTAGCACGGTCGAGCGCCTCGTCTTTGGAAATCTTCGAATCATGGGACCGCATGACGTCATAGATCAGGTGACGGATCCGCTTGGTGGGGCTGACCGAGTTCATCGCGCCCTGCGGCAGCATGGAAACGACGGCCCCACGCCAGGTACGCGGAATCTTCGCGTGACCACCGAGTTCTTGGACCTGTCCGTCGATCTCCAGCGTGCCGTGCTCGACGTGCAGCGGCGGCCGGGCGATGAGCGAAATGATGGAGCCAAGCGTGGTCTTTCCGCTGCCCGACTCGCCAGCCAGCCCGAGAACCTCGCCCTCCTCGATCTTTATCGACACATCGTTGACGGCTACCACATCCTTGGCTTCGGTGTAATACACCCCGCGGATGTTCTCCGCATTGACCAAAGTGCCCATCAGCGCGACTCCCCACGTCCTGCTGAAACCGGTGTCTCCAAGAAGCCACCGCTCCCAACCGGGCCGGCGTCTTCGGCCTCGACCGTCACTTCCTCGAGCTCTTCACCCTCGTCCTTGGCCCTCTTGCGCGCGGCCCGACCCCGACGTAGCCGCGGGTTGAACACCTCATTGAGGCTGGACTGCAAGCAGCAGCAATGAGAAAACGATCAAGGTCAGCATGAGTGTCGGTGGGATGAAAGCCCACCAGGCTCCGGTCCGCACCGACCCCCACTGAATGGCCCAGTAGAGCATCGTGCCCAGGCTGGTGGTACCCGAGGCACCCAGGCCGAGCATGCTCAGCGTGGACTCGAACAAGATGGCCCCGGAAATCTGCAGGATGCAGGCCATAACGACATACGAGAGCAGGTAAGGCAAGACGTCGCGGCGCAGGATTGACCAGAATCCGGCTCCGGACAGCTTGGCCACGTCAATGTGTTCGCGGGTTCGGATGCTGCTGGACTGTGCGCGTACTGCCCGAGCCACCCAGAACCAGCCAGTGAACCCGATCACCACTGCCAGGGTGTAGAGATTGCGTTGCGGGAGCGACACCGAGACCAAGATCACGATCACGATCACAGGGATGGCCAGGCCGACATTCACGATGGCGCTCAGTACATCGTCTACCCAACCGCCGCGGTAGCCGGCGACGAGACCGACCAGCAGGCCGATCGCGGTTCCGATGAGTCCCGCGAGTAGTCCGACGATCAGCGAGGTCCGGGTGCCATAGACCAGATTGGCAATGACGCTCTGACCCTCGTTGTCGGCACCAAGGATGAGGGCGCCGCAGCACTGCGGCTCCTCGTACAGTCCCCCGACGGTGGCATCCGGGTTCGTCGACACGATCAGTGGTCCGATCAACCCGACCAGGATCACGAAGGCGACCAGCGAGGCAGCCACCCAAAACCTAGGACTCAGTCCACGTAAACTCATCAGCGCTCTCCAGTCTCTGCGGCCCGAATTCGAGGATCGATGACTCCCGTAAGTACGTCAGCGGCGAGGTTGGCAATGAGCACGGCGATCGTGATCAACAGAGTGATCGCCGAAATCACCGGGTAGTCGTTCGTGCCGATGGCGTTGAACAACAAGGTGCCGAGGCCGGGGTAGGAAAACACCAGCTCGGTGATCAGGCCGCCAGTGATGATGGCGGCGATGGACAGCGCCAGGCCCGTGAACTGCGGCAGCATGGCATTGCGGAAGATGTAGCGGACCGTGTGGCCCTCCTTGACCCCCAGGCCACGGTTGTAGTTCACGTAATCCGAGCCGAGCTCGTAGATGGCCATGGACCGCATGCCAACCGCCTGGCCTCCGATGAAGACAAGGACGAGCGACCAGAAAGGTAACCAGAAGTAGGTGATGGCGTCACCGAAGAACGCCAAAGAAAACTCTGGTGTCAAACCGAAGGAGTATGCTCCGCCGATCGGCAGAAGGCCCAGCTGTGCGCCGACCACGAACAACAAAATGATCGCGAGCGCGAACGGCGGAACGCTGGAGAAGAACAGCGACCCGATGAAGGCGCCCCGGTCCAGCCAGCCACCCTTGAATGCAGCCAGTGCGCCGAGCAGGTTGCCGACGATCCAGCCGATCAGGATGGCTGGTACCTGGATTGCAAGACTCCAGGGCAGCGCCTGCGAGATCAAGGAGCCGACCGAGGCCGGGTAGTTACCGAATGAGGTGCCGAGATCGCCTTGCAGAAGGTTGCCGATATAGACGAAGAACTGCTGCCACAACGGCTTATCGAGGCCGAACTCCTGCATGAAGTGCTCGTGTACCTGCTGCAGTTGTTCACCCCCGGTACCCCCACCCCTGGCAAGCCCGCCGACGATTGCGTCGACCGGGTTGCCGGGGATGAGGCGCGGAAGGAGGAAGTTCAGCAGCAGGGCCACGAGGAAGACCACGAGGGTCCATGCGACCTTGCGGCCGAGGTACTTCGCTAGCGCCATGGTGCCCGCCTTCGCTCCTTTGGATCAGGTGAGGTTGAGTATCAGGTTCCGATCTTCTTGATCTTGAACAGCCACTGGATGCCGGCGCCCTGCCACATCGGCGGAGCGTACGGGTTCTCCTCTGTCGGGAAGTTCTCCCAGTTGCTCTGGTTGAACTCGTAGAACTCCAGCGGGCGATACATCAGCGGCACGACAGGCACGTCTTGCCGATAGATCTTGTCCAAGGCGAGGTACGCAGTCTTGGCCTCGGCATCGGACTTGGCACCCGCCGCGGTGTCCAGCAGAGCTGCGACTTGGTCGTTCTTGAACCGGTTGTAGTTCCAGAACGCGGTCTTGCCGGCAGCCGGCACTCCCCTGCTATCCAATGCGTCGCGGAAGCGAATCCACGGGCTGGCCGGGTTGACGCCGGTGTAGGAGTACATCGCGGTGTCGAAGTCGCCGTTCTGGAGCTTGGCGTACATCGTCGGGAACTGCGGGAACTCGGTGCTGATACCGATCCCGATCTCCTTGGCCGACTTGGCGACGATCTCGCAGGCGGTGTTCCAGTCGGTCCACCCGGTTGGCGTGATCAACTTCCAGCCGCCGAGCTTGGTGCCGTCCGGCAGCTCGTAGATGCCGTCCGAGCCCTTCTTGGCCTTCAGGTCGCCTTCCAAGATCTCGACCGCCTTGGCCGGGTCGAAGTTCCAGCCGTCGAGGGCCACTGCGTCGGCGTCGTAGAACTTGGACTCATAGCCGGTCGGCACGATGAGGCTTGGGTTGGCCGGCTCTGAGTAGTCCGACATTGCGGTGGTGGCGATATTGGGGTAGTCAATGCCGTACGCGATCGCCCGCCGAACCTTGGCGTCGTCCAGGCCTGGCTTGTTCAGATTGAAGATCAGCAACGGCAGGTTGCCAGGCAGGTGGTACGGCTTCTTCTTCATCCAGGTGCTGACCGGCTTGCCGGCCTCCCACATCTTCCAGATCTGGGCGGTGAACTGCTGGCTGGCGTCGATCTCGCCACTCTCCAGCTTCAGGTCGCCGTCGTTGTTGCTCTTGAAGATCGGGTGGTTGATGGTGGTCATCGGCGGAGTGCCGAACGCAGTCTTGCCCCAGTAGTTGTCGTTCCGCTTGAGGTTGACCTGGGTCTGGTCGTACTTGTCCAGCAGGAATGGGCCGGACCCGATTGGCTTGAGGTTGGTGTCGGCCGGGATCTTGTCTGGCGAGATGCTGCCGAAGACCGCCTTGGGCACGATGAGAGTCGTTGTGATGAAGTTCTTTACGAAGCCGGGGTTGTACGGCTTGGTCTTCAGCTTGAATACGACCGTGCGAGGATCGGTCGCCTCGACCGAGTCGATGTACTCCCACAGCGTGGAGAAGTTGACAGAAGCAGTCTTGCCAAGCTCGAAGGTGAAGACGACGTCGTCTGCGGTGAGGTCGGATCCATCTGACCACTTGGTAGCCGTCCTGAAGCGGCAGGGTCATGGTCTGGTCGTCAGTCTGCTGGAGCTCCTTGGCCAGTCCCGGCAGAAAGTGATCCGTCAATCAAGTTGAAGCGCAGCAGGCTCTCGTAGATCAGCTGGCTCTGGCCCTGAGCCGTGGGCCAGTCAGGCGAAGCCGCAAGCGGGTTGAAGCTCTTCGGCGGCCCCCATTGGAAGCCCGCGATAAACAACGTCTCCCCGGCGGCACCTTGACGTCCCTTCGATCCCTCCTGGCCTGCACTGCTACCCGTCTGCGCCGTGCCACAGGCCGATGTGCCCAGGCCAAGCGCAGCCCCTCCTAGTGCGAGGCCGGTCAAGGTGAGGAAGCGCCGACGGCTGGGAGTCCACGTCGTCTTCCAGTCGGCTCCGCTGCCGGCCGTCTGCATTGACGGCTCCATCTGATCCTGATTGTCGTTCATTCTTTCCTTCCTTGAAGTTATTCGTGCCAGGAGTACCGGGGCAGGGCAACCAAGTGGCGGCGGCCGGGCGGTCGGGACTTCGGAACGTGTTGCCTGATGAGCCGCCTGTTGGGCCTGTGGGCCAGCGAGCGCTCGGTCGTGGAACATCTGGGTGCGGGTGCGCGATAGGCAGGCCTGCCCACAGACGGACGTCCTCGCGCCAATGCTGGAGCGGACTGCGGTTGTATGGCCGAGCACAGCAGAGACAGTTGGCGCCTCTACGGCGATCTGCCTCACTGCCTCGCCTCGCTCTCAGCAAGTACTCAGGACAAACCCACCACTTATGGGGGCCAGAATCAACGCGAGTCCCCTTGCCGTATCCAGATTGTTGTGGTTGATCGTCGCACTCGGAACGCCGCGAGTAAAGGGCACTTGACAGCGCGAGGGATATTGCGACAGAGGACGCAACTTGTTGCAAAGCAGGGATTCTCTTGATTGTCGTCAGCCCGTATGCCGTCCCTCGGCGAGCTTGATCGATGCCGGCCTACGCCGCGGAGACTACGATCTAGCTGTGACAACGGCGTCGCCGCAGTCCGAACCCGACGTCCTCACTGTGGGCTTAGGCGAGGCGGGCAAGCTGACGCGGCGGGGCAAGCTCGTGCTGGTCGCCTTCGTGGTGGCATTGGTCGCCGGACTCATGGTCTGGCGCTTTCTGCCTGCTCGCGCGCCGCTGTTCTCCCTGTCCGACGTGCAAGGGGTGTACGCCGGCATGGTGCGCTCCGATGGGACCAATAGTGCCTCGGTGATTGATCCTCGTTGGAGCAGCGAACAGGATGGGATACATCGTCCCGGCCGCTTGCGGACCTTTGTTCGAGGCGACTGTGTTGAACCGGCCCCCGCCAGAAGCGCTCGACGGAGTCAGCACCTTCTGGGAGCTCGATCGTACGGCGGTCTCGCTATTCACCTATCGGTTCGCAGACGTGGCGGAGGCGGACCGGGAGTTCAATCGACTGGCCACGGTGCTCGACAACTGTGACCAAGCCCGCGTGGAGGTGCACGCGCCGCCGGCAAGCAGAGGCCTGCTCACCCGCACGCCGCTGGCTCCCGACAGCGACCCGCCGCAGATCGGCTACGTCTTGACCAACAACGCCGGCGCCAAGCTCGCGATCCACGTGCTCGCTTTCAGCAACACGGTCAGCTGGCAGTTTCGCTATGAACCGGTCCCCGGGTCTTATCTACCGCTGACTGCCCAGCGAGTGATGGACTCGCTGACAGATCAGATGCGTGCGGTCCAGGACCTGAATCGCTAGCTTGCTAAGCCCGCCGCGAGGACTCATGATCGTGAATGGCGTTTCCTCGTTCAACGACCGAGCTGGCGGTCGCGCGTTTCCCTGGCGCTCCGGCGCTTGTCGAAGCGATTCGGCGGCCTCACCTTGAAGCTGCCCAAACCGACCGAACCATAGATCACCAGCAACGGCTTTCCGGGGGCCGGTTCCCGCGGAACTTTTACTGACTTCGAGCCCTTGTGAAGTCGATCCGCGTCCGCCGCCCAGCCGTCCGGCAGCACAAGCACGATCGAGCCCGCTCCGCCGATCACCTCGACCTCGATCAGCTGCGCCGCCGGCGTGGCCTCCAGGCAGTTGAGCTTGACTGAACCCATTCCCTGTTTGATCAGGATGAACGGCGGCACGGTCCAGACCCCACTGCGTTTCTCGCTGCCCATGCCGGCCTCGAGACGCAAAGGATCCTCGCGGGAGTAACCGGGCGCCGGCGGTCCCTGGGCTCGTGGCCGGCCGCTGCTCAGCGCGTGGGATGGCAGTTCGACAGACAGATCGGCCACCAGCGGATCCAAATCGCCGTATGTCTTGGCCTGGAGGGCGGCGTCCAGCCGGTCGTCCAGTTCGGCCATGCTCAGGCGGCCGTCCCCGGCCGCCTCTTGGAGCACCGCGGCGACCGCGTCCCGCTCGCGGTTACCGATCCGGATATTTCCTGCCAGGGAAGGGTCCTGCCCCATGATCAGACTTTACCTAAGAAGGGAAGTCGGGACCTCCGCTAAAGCAACGGGATTCTGAACTAGGTCAGGCTTGTGCCAACTGCCTTGTCGATCACTTGCCAGACCTCCTGGTCCAGCCGGTTCTCCTTCCAGATGCCGTACGCGGTTCCCAGCAGCACCGGCGGTACCGCGACCAGCCCGATCGCCCCGCTCACTGCCGCATCGACCCACTCGTGACCCCCGAGGCTGATACTCAGCTGACCCTCTCCAGGAGCGAAGACCACCGTTAGCGCGTATGTGACACCCAACAGCTGGCGCCACAGGCTCTCCTTGCGCGCCTGCATCACCGTGCGGTCCCCGCTGGTGCGGTAAACCTGCACCTCGAACTCCTGCCCGCGGAAGTGGTCCGCCAGCGTCCGGGCGAGCTCCTCCGCCGGGACAGTGGTCTGGTAGATCCGCTCGATGTTCAGCACCGGCAGGCCGGCACCGGCGCCTCTGCCCTGCTCTTCGGCCATTTTTTTCCTCCGCTCTCGCTCTGGGCTGTCGACTCAGCGTACTCAGCGCAGCTTGTTGCCGGACGCTGGACGCCGGCCGGTTGGCCGGTAGCCAGGACGTCATTGTTCAAGGCCGTACTGGTCATCTGCGCATGGGCGTGCCAACCTCAGATCAAAGAGAACTTGGGAGCGCGATTATGAAAAGGAAGTCCCTTACCACTGAGCGAACCATGAACCGCGAGATCTCGCCGGGGGACTCGCTCCAACAGCGCGGAGACCGGGCTGCCACTTCAGGTGCCGGTGTGGCTCGCAAGGTTGCGCACCTGACTCCCGGGGAGCGGATGGCTCGGGGGAAGGCGGCGCGTAATGAGGTCCCGCGGTCCAGCCATGGCCGTTGGGTGCCGGCTGTCAACCGACCCGACCCGGTAGCGCTGCTGGAGGAGCAGGCGGTAACCCGGGTGCCTGAGCTGGTTCCCATCCGTTACGGCCGGATGCTGGTGTCGCCGTTCACGTTCTACCGGGGCGCCGCGCTGATCATGGCCGCGGACCTGGCTGCCACTCCTAACTCCGGCCTGCGCGTCCAGATCTGCGGTGACGCGCATCTGTCGAACTTCGGGGTGTTCGCCTCTCCTGAGCGGCAAGCGATGTTCGACATCAATGACTTCGATGAGACCCTGCCCGGCCCGTGGGAGTGGGATGTGAAGCGGCTGGCTGCGAGTTTCGAGATCGCTGGCCGCGACCGCGGGTTCACTCCCGCAGAGAGACGCGCGATCGTGCTCGCCACGGCCGAGGAATACCGGACACGGATGAAGCAGACCGCCGAGATGCGCAACTTGGATGTCTGGTACGCCCACATCGAGGTTGAGGCGCTTTTCGAACAGCTGCAGGCCTCGACGACCAAAAAGCAGCAGGCGAAGGCTAGGGCGAACCTCGCCAAGGCCCGAACCAAGGACAGCATGCAGGCCTTCACCAAACTCACCCACGAAGTCGACGGCGAACGCAGAATCATCGACGACGCCCCACTGATCGTCCCGATCGAGGACTTGTTGCCGCCGGGAAGAGAACGCGACGAGATCGAAGGGGAGGTCCGCGGCATCATCAGGGGCTACCGGCGCACCCTCGAGACCGACCGGCGGCACCTGCTTGAGAACTTCAACTACACCCACATGGCCCGCAAGGTCGTCGGCGTCGGCAGTGTCGGCACCCGCGCCTGGATTCTGCTCATGCTCGGACGAGACGACCAGGACCCGCTGTTCCTGCAAGCCAAAGAAGCCCAGGAATCGGTGCTGGAACGCTTCGTCGGCAAGAGCCAGTACACCAACAGCGGCCAGCGCGTCGTCGCCGGGCAGCGTCTGATGCAGGCCGCCAGCGACATTTTCCTCGGTTGGCACCGGTTGACTGGCCTCGACGGGCAGCTCCGCGACTTCTACATCCGACAGCTGCGCGACTGGAAGGGCTCGGCTGACGTTGACACCATGCCCGCCTCGGTGATGACCATCTATGCGCGCGTCTGTGCGGCGACCCTCGCCCGCGCCCACGCCCGCTCCGGGGACCGCATTGCGATCGCGTCCTACCTGGGCAACAGCGATGTCTTCGACCGGGCCATCGCCGACTTCTCCAGTGCCTACGCCGACCAGAACGAGCGTGACTACCAAGCCCTGGCCCAAGCCGTGGACTCTGGCCGGGTCGTTGCACAGACCGGCCTCTAGGGGCGCGCGCGAGCCAGAAGTAACATCGCAATGGCCGACCCCAAGATCGATTGGTTCACCCATGATCGCCTCGGTCTCTTCGTGCACTGGGGTCTGTACGCACTGGGGGCCCGCCACGAGTGGCTGATGAACCGCGAGCGGATCCAGACAAAGACGTACGAGCGCTACGCGCGCTACTTCGAGCCGGACTTGTTCGATCCGGTCGACTGGGCTCACCAGGCCAAGCGCGCGGGCATGAAGTACGTGGTGCTGACCACGAAGCATCACGAGGGCTTCTGCTTGTGGGACTCCAAGCTGACTGACTACACGGTGATGAACACGCCGTACGGCAAGGACATCGTCGCTCAATTCGTCGACGCCGTCCGGTCGGCCGGCCTGAAGGTCGGTTTCTACCACTCCCTGCTCGACTGGCACCATCCCGACTTCCTCATCGACGGCCACCATCCGCGACGCGACGACCCCGACGCCGAAGCGCAGAACGTCGGCCGTGACCCAACCCGGTACCGCGCCTATCTGCACGGCCAGATACGCGAGCTCCTCACCGGCTACGGCAAGATCGACTACCTCTTCTACGACTTCTCCTACGAGCACAGCGATCAGGGGGACGTCTGGGGTGGCAAGGGCGCAGAGGCCTGGGGGTCAGAGGAGCTGCTCGCCCTCACCCGCGAGATGCAGCCCGGCATCCTGGTCAACGATCGGCTGGGCATTCCGGGTGACTTCGTCACGCCGGAGCAGTACCAGCCGGCCAAGCCGATGGAGATCGACGGACGCCCAGTGCCGTGGGAGGCCTGTCAAACCCTGAACGGGAGCTGGGGCTACTTCCGTGACAACCAGAACGACAAGCCGGTCGATCTGCTGGTCCGGATGCTGATCGACGGGGTCTCCAAGAACGGCAATCTGCTGCTCAACGTGGGACCCACCGCCCGCGGCAACTTCGATACCCGGGCCCGGCGGGCCCTGGAGGGCATCGGCGAATGGATGGACTTGCATGCCCGATCGATCTATGGCGCGACGGCCAGCCCGTTCACACCACCGACCGACGTTCGGTACACCCAGCGAGGCAACCGGCTGTATGTCCACATTTTCAGCTGGCCGCTCGAGCATCTCCACCTGCCCGATCTGGCCGGGAAGGTCGAGTACGCGCAACTGCTGAACGACGCCTCGGAGATCGGCTTCCGCGTCATCGACCCGGCGGTCCGCGCCCAGAACACGGGCGTCGGTGGTCAGCCGCCCGGCACCCTCACCCTCACCCTGCCGATTCGTCGACCCGAGGTCGCGGTGCCGGTCGTCGAGCTCTTCTTGTCCGAGCCGGAAGCGTGATGACGACTCAATCCCTGGGGGCAGCACGCCATCGCTCGACGCGATCCGGACGCAGCGCGGATTCGGATGGGAACGCACCTGCTGGCCGTGAGGAGTTCCTGCATGATCATCCACAGGTGCCTTGATGACGCCGCTCGCGCTTCATGACCCTCGGCCGCCATCGGTGTCCGGATGAACGCCCTCGTAGCCGACACCCCGCTGGGCCGCAACGGTCTCCGGGTCGGGCCCATGGCATACGGGGTCGCGTCGCTCGGAAACCTCCTGCGAGCGGTGCCGCAGCAGGAATGGGAGGGCGCCGTGCCGGCGGCGTGGGAGAGCGGGGTGCGTTACTTCGACGTTGCCCCGCACTACGGCTTGGGCCTGGCCGAGCGCCGGCTTGGTCTCGGCCTGCGGGGACGTCCGCGGGATGAGTTCTTGATCTCCACCAAGGTCGGTCGGCTGCTGCGGCCGGTGCCGAATTCGGCCGGCGCACGGGACGACGAGGGGTTCGATGTCCCGGCCGACTTCGTCCGGGTGCGGGACTATAGCCGCGACGGGATCCGCCGGTCGCTGGAGTCCAGCCTGGAGCGACTCGGGCTCGATCGGGTCGACATCGCGTTCGTGCACGATCCCGACGACTTCTACGTCGAGGCTCTCGACCACACGTTTCCAGCCCTGGAAGAACTCCGGGCGGAGGGCATGATCACGTCGTACGGAGCCGGGATGAACCAGTCGGCGATGCTCACCCGCTTCGTGGAGCGGACCGACCTCGACGTCGTCATGCTGGCCGGCCGGTACACGCTCCTTGAGCAGGGCGCACTAGGCGACTTGCTGCCCGCCTGTCTCGAGCGCAACGTGAGCATCGTCGCGGCCGGGGTCTTCAACTCCGGCATCCTCGCCACGGACGTACCGCAGCGGACAACCACATATAACTACGAACCGGTCCCCGACGAGGTGTTCGCCTCCGCGAGTCGACTGGCCACCGTCTGCAATCGGTACGGCACTCCCTTGCCCGCCGTCGCCGCCCAGTTTCCGCTCGGCCACCCGGCCATCCGTACGGTGTGCCTGGGCGCGTATTCCGCGGCCCAGGTGCAGCGCAACGCCGCGCTGTTCGAGATCGACGTGCCAGAAGAGCTCTGGTCGGAGCTTCGCGCGGAGGGACTGCTAGGCGCGGACGTACCCACACCACAACAGGAGAAGGCACACAGATGAGGCTCATGCGGATCGGCCCGGGCGGCGCAGAACGTCCGGTCGTTTTCGACGACGGGCAGCGGATCGATGCTCCGGACGGACATCGACGGGATGTGATGGAACTCTGGATCGACGGGCTGGGCCGACAGCGTCAGGATCTGGGGGCGGCATGAGCGACGCTTCCGAGGCCCGGCGGGTGGTGGTGACCGGTGGCTCGTCGGGGATCGGCCTGGCCACCGCCCTGAGGTTCCTCGCGGACGGGGCCACAGTGGTCTCCCTCGACCTCGCCGCCCCGCCGGGCGACTCGATCCGCTGGTTCGCCACCGATGTGAGCGACGATGCGTCCGTCCGTGCCGGCGTCGCCGCCGCCGTGGACGCGCTGGGTGGCCTCGATGTCCTCGTCAACAACGCCGGCATCGGCGCCCAGGGGACGGTAGAGGACAACTCGGACGACCAGTGGCGGAAGATCCTGGATGTCAACGTCTTGGGGATCGTCCGGGTCACCCGGGCCGCCCTACCCGCGCTCCGACGTTCGCCTGCGGCATGCATCGTCAACACCTGCTCGATCGCCGCGACGGCGGGTCTGCCGCAGCGCGCTCTCTACAGCGCCAGCAAGGGTGCCGTGCTCGCTCTCACCCGCGCGATGGCCGCTGACCACATCGGCGAGGGCATCCGGGTCAACTGTGTGAATCCCGGTACAGCCGACACCCCGTGGGTGGGCCGGCTACTGGCCGTCGCGGACGACCCGGAGGCCGAGCGTGCCGCGCTGGAGGCCCGGCAGCCGATGGGGCGGTTGGTCACGGCCGACGAGGTGGCCGCCGCCATTCATTACCTCGCGAGCCCGGCCGCCGGCTCCACCACCGGTACGGACCTGGCCGTTGATGGTGGGATGAGCGGTCTGCGGATACGACCGCGGTCGTGAGGCCAGGCGCCCCCGGGTGTAGGGACGGACCGCCTCCTCATCAATCCATTGAGAGGGAAATTGATGGAGCGTTACGCCAGCTGTGTCCGGTTGCGGCCGGGGTATCGAGAGCGATACCTGGAGCTGCATGCCCAGGTGTGGCCGGAGGTCGAGTCGGCGCTCGCGGCCGCCAATATCCGCAACTACACGATCTTTCTGCGCGGGGACATGCTGTTCAGCTACTACGAGTACGTCGGCACCGACCACGCCGCTGACCAAGCGCGCATCCGCGCCGATCCAGCGACCCTGCGTTGGTGGCAGCTAACCGATCCCTGTCAGGAAAGGCTTCCCGGCACGCCGGAGGGAGAGCAGTGGGCGCCGCTGACGGAAGTTTGGCACCTGAGCCGATGAGAGTCGTCGACGCTCATGTGCACCTCTGGGATCCCCGACGGCTGCGCTACACCTGGTTGGACGGCACCGAGCTGGACCGGCTGATCGACGCCTCGACCCTGCGCGCGGCCTCGGGGACGGTGACCGACTTCGTCGTCGTTCAGGCCGACTGCGCCGACACCCAGGGCCTGGCAGAGGTCGAGTGGCTGGTCGAGCAATCGGCTCAGCTGCCTGGGCTGCGCGGCATCGTCGCTTTCGCGCCGCTGGAGCGAGGCGCGGCGGTGCGGGACCACCTCGGCGCACTGCGCGCCATCCCTTCGGTGGTGGGCGTCCGGCGGCTCATCCAAGACGAAAGACCCGGCTTCGCCGTCGCCGATCGCTTCTTGGACGGTGTCGCCGCGCTGGCCGATTTCGAGCTCACATTCGACGTCTGCGTACGCAGCTCGCAGCTGGATGAGGTGATCGAGCTCGTTCGCCGCACTCCGGATGTTCAGTTCGTGCTGGACCACGTCGGTAAGCCTCAGATCGGCGCGGATCCGTCGCGGTGGCGGCTGCAGATCGCGGAGCTCGCGACCCGGCGCAACATCGTCTGCAAGCTGTCCGGGCTGATGACCGAGATCGTCAGCGGGCCGACCGGTGTGGAGGCCGTCGAGCCGTTTCTCGCCCACGCCCTGGCCGAGTTCGGACCGGATCGATGCCTGTTCGGCAGCGATTGGCCGGTGATGACGCTGGCCGCGACGTACTCGGATTGGCTTGACCTCGTCGTCAGTCTTGTGCCCGGAGAGGACGATCGCCGGGCGGTGCTGGCGGGGACGGCCGAGCGGGTGTACGAGCTATCGGCTTCGGCCACCGGAGAGTCATGATCATGATCGCGGCTGGGCTTCACTGGTCATGCCAGGCACCGAGTGCTTCGATGAGCCACAACATTGCTGCGAAGGGATCAGGTTGCGAATCACCTCGATACGGACGCGGGACATCCGCTTCCCCACCTCTCGGGAGATGGACGGGTCGGATGCCATGAACCCCGATCCGGATTACTCTGCCGCGTACGTCGAGCTCATCACCGACTCCGACGCCCAGCTGACCGGCAGCGGGTTCGTCTTCACCATCGGCCGTGGCAACGACGTCGAAGTGGCTGCGATCGAAGCGGTGACCCCGATGATCCTCGGGAAAGACGTCGACGCGCTGCTCTCAAACATGGGCGCGACGTGGCGTTCACTGGTGTACGACTCGCCATTACGTTGGCTGGGGCCGGAGAAGGGCGTCATGCACATGGCGATCGGCGCCGTCGTCAACGCTCTTTGGGACTTGAAGTCCAAGCTGGCCGGGCTGCCGCTCTGGCGGTTGCTAGCTCAGATGACACCGGAAGAACTCGTCGACCTCGTCGATTTCCGTTACCTGACCGATGCCTTGACTCGCGACGAGGCACTCGCGATCTTGCAGGACGGACTCGATGGGCGGGACCGGCGAGAGGCAGACCTGCTCAAAGACGGTTATCCGGCGTACACGACTACACCCGGCTGGCTTGGCTACGACGACACCAAACTCCAGCGGCTGTGCCGAGAAGCGGTCGCCGACGGGTTCACTCAGATCAAGCTCAAGGTCGGTGCCAACGTCGAGGACGACATCAGAAGGCTCGAGATTGCGAGGGCCGCGGTCGGCCCAGACATCGCCATTGCCATCGACGCGAACCAGCGCTGGGGTGTCGACGACGCGGTCAAGTGGATCGCCGAGCTGTCGCGCTTCGATCTAGCCTGGGTGGAGGAGCCGACCAGCCCGGACGACATCCTCGGCCATGCGAAGATCGCCCGTCA
>CAVUEO010000015.1:0-262618 GCA_963740515.1 uncultured Actinomycetota bacterium | reverse complement strand
GCCTCTATGTTGCAAGCCCTGTGGGGGACGTATCCCAGATGTTTGAGGTGCTCGGGGGTACGAGTGGGGGTACGTTGCTGAGAGGTGGGTGTGGTCGAACGCCGCAGCGAAGAGCAGAGTTCGAGGCTGGAAGCTTTGCCACGCAGCTTGCCTTCAGGCAGTCAGTCGTGCCTCATTTGCGTCGACCGCACCCACTCCCGCCGGGATTGACCAGGCTGGCCAAGTATGCCGGTCGGGTGCGGCGGCGGCGCCCGTGGCGTCGTGGCGCATGGTGGCGAACACAATGTCGGACAATCGCCGTTTCAAGCAGCGCAGGGCTTCTCGTTTCGTCTTGCCGGCGGCCCGTTTGCGTTCGTAGTAGGCGCGGCCTTCGGTGTCGCCGCGGATCTGGGTGAGCGCGATCGTGTAAAGGGACCGGTTGAGCTGCCGGTTCCCGCCAGGGTTGAACCGGTGCCGGACGGTGCGGCCGGACGAGGCCGGCAGCGGCGCGGTGCCGTTCGCGGCAGCGAACGCGTTCCGGTTCGGGTAGCGGCGGATGTCGACGACCTCGGCGATGAACCGGGCCGCGACCAGCGGGCCGACGCCGTACAGGTCGGTCAACGTGGTGTCGGCGGCGGCGACCAGCCTGGTGATCTGGCGCTTCAGGTCAGCGGCCTCGGCGTCGATGGCGATGACGCGTTCGAGGCGGCGTCGGCACAAGGTGGCGCGGATGTTGGTGTCGTCGCCGATGAGTTCGAGCGCGGCCCGGACCCGGGCGCGGGTGGTCAGGATCGGGATCTGGTGCTGGTAGCCGGGTCGCAGACCGCCCAGCTCGGCGTGGGCGCGGTTGACCAGGGCGCCGCGTTCACGAACCAGGTCCTCGCGGTAGTCGAGCAGGGCGCGCAGATCTGCCGCGGCACCGGCGGTGAGCCGGACCGGTGGCAGCTGCTGCTCGCGGGCGGTGATCCGGGCGATCGCTAACGCGTCGACCGGGTCGGTTTTGCCTTTGCCGAGCTGGCCGCGGCGCTCGCGTGAGGTCATCAACGTGGGCACCTCGACCACGGTCGCCGGCCGGTCGGGCTGCCAGCACACAACCAGGTGCACGGCGACCGCGCGGCCGAAGCTGCCTGAGCCTTCGATCCCCACTCGCTGGACGTGGTGGGTGTTGAACATGTCGACGAGCTGGGCGAAACCACGCTCGGTGTTGGGCACGTCGCCGCCGGCAACAAGCCGGCCGGCCTCGTCAACGACCGCGACGGCGAGGGTATCTTTGTGGGTGTCTATTCCGGCGATCACGAGGGTCACCTCCTGTTCGGTATGACCGCTGGGCCGGCGACGCGCAAGCACTCTGGGGCGGCCATATTTGCTGTCGCGCTTTGCCCCAAGCCTCTATCGGGCGTCTTCGCCGACCATCACCGCCACCGGGAGGCAGCCACTGTTCAGAGCCTCACCACCGCTGGCGGGCAGCATCAGGTTGAGCCTTCCCGATGACGTCGCGGGCTCCCGCACATCGCAGGAGCAAGCCGAGCATCTCAGAGTGCATTAGGTGTAATCGGTTGCGCTCTTCGAGTCGCTGCACTGGCTGATGAGAATTGGGGGGTCGGCCGGCGACGTCGACACACACTGGTGCGGGCGAGCTCGTTTAGGTGTATGGCGCGGGGGTCTCGGTTGCCGCTGGATTGTTGCGAGAGAGCACGCGGGTCTGTGTCCTGGCAGAGGTCCCTCCGGACCGACGCCATCAGGCGAGGGTCGCCTGATGGAGGGGAGGAGGGGCCATGGAGGTCATGTTCGACCGGGTTGCCGGTCTGGATGTCGGGAAGGACTCGGTGACGGTCTGCGTCCGCACGCCCGGCCCGCGCGGTGGCCGGCGCAGCGAGACGCGCACGTTCAAGACGACGACCGGGTCGTTGCGGGTGATGCGGGACTGGCTGGTCGAGGCTGGGGTGAGCATCGCGGCGATGGAGTCGACCTCGACGTATTGGAAGCCACCGTTCTACTGCCTCGAGGAAGTGATGGAGGTGTGGCTGCTGAACGCCGCGCACATGAAGGCGGTGCCCGGCCGCAAGAGCGACGTCCGGGACGCGGAGTGGATCGCGCAGCTGCTGGAGCACGGGTTGTTAGCGCCGTCGTTCGTGCCGCCACCAGACATCCGCCGGTTGCGGATGCTGACCCGGTACCGGGAACAGCTGATGGGCGACCGCACCCGGGAGATTGTCCGGTTGGAGCTGATGTTGGAGGACGCCTCGATCAAGTTGTCGTCGGTGGTGTCGAGTCTGAAGACGGTGTCGGCGCGGGCGATGCTGACCGCGATGATCGACGGCGAACAAGATCCGCTGGTCCTGGCCGACTTGGCAAAGGGCAAGTTGCGGCGCAAGATCCCGGAGCTGGCTCAGGCGTTGACCGGTCACTTCGATGTCAACCATGCCCGGCTGGCCCGCTCGATGTTGCGGCGGCTGGATCTGGTCGAGCAGGCCCTGGTCGAGCTGGACGCGGTGATCGCCGAAGCGTGCCGGCCGTGGCAGCACCAGATCGAGCTGCTGCAAACCATTCCCGGAGTTGGGCCGAAGGTGGCGCAGGTGATCATCGCCGAAACCGGTGGCGACATGGCGCGGTTCCCGACCCCCGCCCACTTGGCCGCCTGGGCCGGGTTGGCGCCGGCGATGCACGAGTCCGCCGGCAGACAGTTCCCGGCCGGGAAGCGGCACGGCAACAAGTGGTTGGCCGCGATGCTGGTCGAAGCCGCCGGATCGGTCGGTCGGATGCACGGCAAGAACTACCTGGCCGCCCGGCATGCCCGGTTGATGAAACGACGCGGGATGGGCCGGGCTCAGGTCGCGGTCGCGCATTCGATCTTGGTTGCGGCCTACTGGATGCTGAAACGCGACGAGCCCTATCACGACCTCGGTGCTGACTGGCACCGCCGCCGCAACGACGAAGCCCACACCCGACGGTTGGTCGCCCAGCTCGAACACCTCGGCCACACCGTGATCATCAACCCAGCGGCCTGAACACTGCCCGTTCGTGCAGCGTCGAGCAACCCGCCCGGCGCTGCCGCTGCATGCCCTGTGGTCGAGTATTCACGGGTCTGTGTCCAACATCGAATACTGAAAATGAGACGGGGGTACTACGTCGGAAGGGAGATGTCGGCGGTCTGAGCGCGGGACACAGGTTTGAATGTAGAGGCAGGTGACGACCATCCTGAGGAGACGGATTGCGATGTTGGCATTCGATCCGGCAGCCGCAGCATCAAGAGATGACTACCGCAGCAGGACCGGTCTCTGACACGCCAACGCCGACCGGCGCCGCACGCAGAAACCAGGTGCGCCTCACCGGCCTCTGACTGCCCTACGCAGCTGCCCGGGTTCGCTTTGAATCGTCGGCCTATGGGGACCCCGAGACCGTGGTGGCAAATGGGGGCTGAACCGCCACGACTCGGACGTGACTTCGATGCGCGCAGATCCGTGGGTTATCCCAGCACCCTCTTTAGGGATTAGAACGTGCTTCGCGCTCCGCTAGCCGAACGAAGGAGTTAAGTTCGCCCCGGAAGCTGCCCCTGTACGACCCGAACGCCCAGATCCTTCCCATGACCCCGGAGATGATCCCGTTAATCCAAAACTCCTGGGTCAAACGCGTACCGGGGCCCTGGTCCTCGAACGTGGCCTGCTCGACGCCGCGGAGAAGCCAGCTAGCGAAGCGCGTCCTGAACAGCCTCGGCCGGTCGACCTGGAGGACCTCGGTCGGGCTGCGCAGCCGGCCGAACCACACGGTGTAGCGCGTCCCCGCCGTGGTGACCGGTCCTGTCAAGTCGGTGATCCGAGTCAGCCCTTCGATCCACTCATGCGCTCGGTCCAGGTCCGTCCACAGATCAAAGACCTGTTCCCGTGGCGCCCCCACCTGGACAACGAAGCGATAGTGACCCATGCCTGCAATATAGTGAGATCTGTTTCTCCAGCGGGCCGCAATGATCACCGGCTAAACAACGCTGCGACCCCGCCGGGACGAGGCGCGATTACACTCCGCGGCTGCGCGCCTAAGGCCGTTGAAATGCCCGGGGCTACGATGCCCCGCCGCGTACGCGGTGCGGATCGAGAACTCAGCCACCCGCGGTCTTTCAGCTCAACCTTCCACGCATCGATGTGGGGCGGCCTGAGCTTGTCGAGCGCGCTCGCGCCGATCCTCCACCGATGCACACGTCCACATGCGGCTGACCTGTTGCGACACCGCGAGCCTCGACCCGGCCGGCAGGACAGCTCGAACGTGTATCTCGATCTGCTGAAGGGAGATGCGATGACTCAGCAGTCGGTGAGGCAAGCGGTGCGGCGCTCAGGCGGCACTGCGCAAAGACCGTGCCGACCGAGAACGCCGACTCGAAGGTCTGGCGGTCGCCGTGCTGACCGCGCTCGGTGAACGTGATGCTATGGTCCGACAAGCCACTTGAGTTTGATATGTGTATTTGCTTTCGCTGACATGTCCATCTTCCCGTTTTGTTAGAGGAAGAAGTCCATTTCTTCAGGGGTGATCGGGGCTAAGCTATAGCCTTTGTCTTGACCCCATGACCCTCTTGAGGCAACACCGTTCTCTGATTCAGCGCCTTCACAAAGAAAACGGCCAGGATTGCCCCGGCAATCCCCACGGTGACGTGAAACCCGTACTCGATGCCCAACAAGGGGACCAACTCAGGTCCGTGGTGAATGTGTAGGCTGTCGTGGGCCCACCAGTTGCCAAGCACCCATGCAATTGCCAAGTATGCCGCGAACGTCAAACCTTTGGATGCGGTTCCAATCGCCGCCACCAGGGGATAGCCAAATATCAGGAACGATACGGCTGCTCCCAGGCTGAGGGCGTCGAACAGGCCAAGCACGATAAAGAACGGCACGAGGCCAGCAGTCGGTTCAATGGCGGGACTGGGGGCCCAAAATCCACCCCACGGGCCAGCCGGCTCCAGCAGAAAAGCTGGAAGTGCAACTGCCACTGTAACTATAAGTATTTTAACCCAAGTTTTCATTTTTTTGACTCTCCGTTTAACATTAAAGGCTATCTATGTTGTCTTGACCTTTTAGCGTCAATGGTTGTGATCCGAGCCATGAGGTTATGTCTGGAGCCTTCGCCTATGGTGAGTCGAAAGCATGGCAACCACAGCACTATCGCTCCCAAGGCCACCAGATGGTTGCTCAGGATCATCTCCGGAGCCACCATCATCACCAGCCCGAAGGGACCCGGAACGATCGCTCCGAGTAGAAGGAATCTGTTGCGGGTCATGCCTCGTCCTCTCGTTCGTCGAACACGCAGATGGCGTAGCGCCACGAGCCATCTTCAGACCAATGCATCACGTTGACCGCTCGCCTGCCGACCACGACGGCCGTGCGCGCGCTGTAGACGATGCGGCGAGGATCCGACCAGTAGCCCAGCTCCCAGATCGCGTCTCCGATGTCGGTCACCCGGTGTTGGCCGTCGACGCTGGCTACGACGGCCCCCGGCTCAAAGAGATCGGCGAGGACCGCGGCGTCTCGGAGCACGAACGCGTCCTCGAGCAGCATCTCGAGATCCTCCGGAGACCGGGCGTGCACCGTCATCAGAACATCAGTCCAAACCGCTCGGCCACCTCGGCCGTACCATCAGAGTCCACCTCGCACCCGGAGGACGCGACCAGCGCGGGAAACGCGGAGGGGTCGTGCTTTTCGCCGGGCTGGCCGAGCACCTTGAACAGGTCTTCGATACCCGACGGTGTGATGATCTTCAGCACGCACACGGTGGGCAACTGCGGCGAACCATAGGCCTCACCGTTGCTCGGCCTGAGCACGCTAGCCATGGTTATGACCTCCTCGGTTCACTCGCGGTCAGCTCAACGTACGGCGAAGAAGCCGTGCCCGGTATCCCACAAAGGTGCTATCTATGCACCCGCCGGCCCGGCGTTATGCTCGTCCAATGGCGACCGCCGCCAAGCAGCGAGCGCTCGACAAGATCGTCCGGCTTTCTGGCCAGGGGCTCGACTTGGTGCACCTCTGGCGCGAGTGCGCCGAGCCGATCGCCTCGGCCATCCCCCACTACTGGGCGCCCTGCTGGTTCACCCTCGACCCTGCAACGCTGCTCATCACCAGCCATTTCGACGAGGGAGTCCCCGAAGTGCCACCGGAGTGGCTGGAGGCCGAGTACTTCGTCGACGACGTACACAAGCTGGCCGACGTCGCGCGCTCGGGCCCTGGCCTCTCGACACTCCATGAGGCCACCATGGGGAATCCGACCAGCTCCCCTCGCTGGCAGGCGAACATGCAGCTCGGAGGCGATCAGGAGATGATCGCCGCTCTGCGCACGCGGTCAGGCGACGTCTGGGGTGCCCTTAGCCTCTACCGCGAGCCCGGCCAACCGATGTTCGACGCGTCGGACAAGGCATTCCTGCATGCCGTGACGCCGTACCTCGCGGAGGGGGCGCGCCGCGCGCTGCTCTTTGGGGAAGCGGTCGACCCGGACGGGTCGAACGCACCAGGCCTGGTAGTCCTCGACTCGAACCTCCGGGTGGAATCGGTCACCCCGGGCGTCGAGCGATGGCTCGCGGACCTGCCCGACGGCGAGTGGGAGACACGCCGGGTCCCGTCGGCCATCACGGCCGTGGCGGCGCGAGCCGTCCGAACGGCCGAAACTCCCGGTGAGCCTGGGGAGATTCCGATGGCCCGGGTGTTGGGCCGATCCGGCACGTGGATCGTGTTGCACGGCGCCGCGCTCGTGTCCCCGGTGTCGCGGCGCGTCGCCGTCATCGTCGAGCCTGCGCACCCGGCCCGCATCTCGTCGCTGCTGATGTCGGTGTACGGCCTGACGGACCGGGAGAAGGACGTGACCCGTCTCGTGCTGCAGGGCTGCTCGACCACCGAGATCGCGGAGACACTGTTCATCTCGCCACACACCGCGCAGCACCACTTCAAAAGCATCTTCGACAAGACAGGCGTGCGCAGCCGCAGAGATCTTGCCGGAAAGGTCTTCTTCGCGCACTACGAGCCACGCGTTCGCAACAACGAGCAGCGCGCCCAACAGAATCGCCCCCTCCGCGGTGGCCCGCTCGACGCACATCGGTGAGGCACGGCCAAAGGCGCTGCCACCAGCGAACCTATACGTGGTCAGCTCGCCCGAACGCATTGGCAAGGCCATAAGGATGATGTGCCGCTTGCGGGCCCAGCGGACTACGCCTCGGACTCTGCGGAGCTAGGCCGGCGCCGTCGCTGGAGTCGCCGGCCTGGCGGGTGTCGCCTGGAGGAGGGGTGAGGCGGTTGCTTAGTTTGGCTATGGGTCTGGCCACCATTTTGACCACCATTGGGGTTTGTCCACCGAAATACGCCCAAGTGCAGAATCCTTATTTTTAAGGAAAATTAGACGTCGGGGACGTCCGTGGACACGCTGCCGATGTCTGGGGGTCAAGAGCCATGAGTTCTTGTCCTGCCCGCCACCATCGCGATGATCTTGCCATCGCTGATGATCTTGTGCTGCCCATGAACGCCTGAGGTGTCGATGTAAATTCCTTCTTGCTATCGGCAGCATCCCCTTCGCAGAGAACGCCTACACCGTTCTCGACGCACTCGAGTCTCGGCGAGACGAGGATCCCTCCGCGCGCGTTGGGCTGCGAGGCCTCGGTGGATCAGGTCGGCAGGAATGCGGCTTCAGTCCATAGCCCGCCTGGGTTGAGAGCAAGTTCATTGACGATCATGTAATCGGCGCCGATAAGCAAGGCGGAGTTGCCGCTCGTCGAGATTGGAACTGCAATGGTGACCGCCAAGCCGGTCGGAACCAACTTCTGTGGAGTGTGGAGAACGGCGCAGGGTGCGGCTCTACAGCCCAGTGTTATCAACAGGTCGCGAACCTTATTGACCCCTCGCGCGGACAGTGTGGCCAACTGAAGCATCAGTACAAGGCTGGAGACTATCGAATGGAGAAGTTGCTGCTGACCGTGTGGGAGGCCGCAGACGTGCTCAGTGTCAGTCGGTCGCATAACCCGCCTAATCCAGGGCCGCAGGACCGGCAGCTAAGGGTGAGCGCAGCGAATCCGCAGGACCGGAGCGAAGCGACTGCCCTTGACGGAGGGGCTGGAGGCCCACTTTCACAACTCGGGGGAGGCCGAGCCCCTCGACCCAGAGCCAAGCCAATGCCGACCGCCGGAGGACAGGAGATGATCATGACCACGAGTAGGATTCAGCCTGATGTGCCGCCCTGCTGTACCGGGTCGATGAGGCCGCGGTGGCGCTGCGGCTAAGCCGATCAGTGCTCTATGAGCTCATCCGCACCGGACAACTCCGCACCGTCAAGGCGGGTCGCCGTCGCCTGGTTCCGGTCGCCGCGCTCGCTGAGTACGTCGACTCTCCTGACGGTGCGGCGTGACCAAGCGTCGCGCCTACGGCGACGGCGGGTTGTACTGGAATGAAAGGCGCCAGCGCTGGATAGCGACGGTCACGGTCGGTTACGACGGTCGTGGCAAGCGGATGGTCAAGACTGGTTCAGGCCGGACCAAGACCGAGGCCAAGCAGAAGCTACGTGAGCAGCTGCGGGACCATGAGGACGGTTTGGCCCTTGGGCGGGATGACTACACGGTTGGTCATGCGGTCGAGGATTGGCTGGCCTACGGTCTCGGCCGGCAGGGTCCGGCCACAATAACGAAGTACCGGATCTTCTGCGGCAAGCACATAATCCCGCTACTGGGCGCGCGGAAACTGCGAGACCTGACCGCACGTGAGGTCGACGCTTGGCTGTTTGAGCTGTCGAAGTCGCTGAGCACGGCGACGCTTCAGCGAGTCCGGAGCTGTCTCAATCGGGCAGTCAAGCGTGCGATGGCGCGAGACCTGGTCAAGCGGAACGTCGTCGAACTGACGGAGGTACCGACTGGCCGGGCCGGTCGGCGGTCGAAGTCGTTGACGCCCAAGCAGGTGGACGATGTGCTGACGAAGACAGCGACCGACAGGCTACACACATACATCGTGGTGTCGCTGCTGACTGGTGGCCGAACCGAGGAGCTTCGGGCGCTGCGCTGGGAGCATGTGCACCTCGAGGCGGGTGGGTCGTTGCCGCCGCACGTGGAGGTGTGGCGGTCCGTACGAGTAGGTGGAGACACCAAAACCAAGAGGTCCCGGCGGACGCTTGCCCTTCCCGAGCGGTGCATCGAGGCACTATGCAGGCAGCGAGCGCAGCAGGCTGCCGACCGGTTGTCGGCCGGCGAACGGTGGCGAGAGACCGGTCTGGTGTTCACCACGTCGGTCGGAACCAAGATGCTCGCGGGTAACGTCCGCCGGGACTTCCGCCGCGCCTTGGCTCTGGTACCAGGTCTCAACCCATCGGAGTGGACGCCCCGAGAACTACGACACTCGTTTGTCTCGCTACTTTCCGATGCAGGCGTGCCGCTGGAGCAGATCTCGCAACTGGTCGGACACAGCGGCACAACGGTCACCGAATTGGTGTACCGGCACCAGCTGCGGCCGGTGATTCAGACCGGTGCGATCGTTATGGACCAGCTGTTCAGCGGGAACCGTAGACAAGCAGATTGACAAGCAGGACTGAAATGCAGCGGATGGGGTCGCAGTAAAATTGCCTCTGACAAGGTGGTCTAAGGGTGGGCCTAAGTGGACTTGAACCACTGACCTCTGCCTTATCAGGGCAGCGCTCTAACCGACTGAGCTATAGGCCCGCATGCTCCGGAGTGCCCATAAATGGGCACAAACCGCAAGGCTAGCTGATCTCCAGCAACGGCCCCAAATCTGTTCCGACGTACGCGGTCAAGGGCATCAATACCCTGTTCTGCCCATGTTCCACACACTCTGCGCGGGTCACACGTGTGTATCGCATCAGGAACGCAGGTGCAGCCGTCAGTCCTCAGCGAGGGTGATCTCGAGGCCACCGAGCATGGTAGCCGCCAGGTTGTACAGGAATGAACCGAGCGTAGCCAGCGCGGTGAAGATCACCACGTCCACGCAGGCGACCAGGGCGGTTACGCCCATCACCTTCTGAGTGTTGATGTACTCCTCGATCCGGAAAGGCGTCGTGTCGCCGGGTGTCGAGACGACGCTGGCGACGATCTGGTTGATCGAGTCGAAGAGCTGGGATGTGCTCAGCACCGTCCAAAGCGAGTAGACGGCGGCGACGAGCATGATGCCGGCGGCAATCGAGAAGAGGAAGGACGTCTTCATGACCGACCACGGATCGAGCCGGGACAGCCGCAGCCTCGCCTTCCGCGTCCGACGAGCTAGTCCCACCTTGGACTTCGCCAAATGGTGGGCTTCAGGCGAGTCGACTGGCAGACCTGCACCGACCCGCTCGTTTCTTGCAGTGTCCTTCTCCTGGCTTGGTGCCGGGATTGCACTCGGAGCCGCGGGCTGCATCGGCGGTCCTGGCGTCCGCGTTGCAGGAGCCGTCGGTGCGGCGGGCATGCGGGCTTGTGGTGGTCCAGCCGGGGTGACCGGTGGAGCAGACGATCCGCCCTGGGCAGGCGTACGGCCCCCGGGCTCGTCCGTGCGGACGGGTCCCTGGTGTGGTGCCACGCTGTCCGGCTGGCGGCTGCGGACCACGAACCTGAGTAGTACCAGGCTGTCCGGCCGGCGGCTGCGGACCACGAACCTGAGTAGTGCCAGGCTGTCCGGCCTGGCGGCTGCGGACCACGAACCTGAGTAGTGCCAGGCTGTCCGGCCTGGCGGCTGCGGACCACGAACCTGAGTGGTCGCTGCGGCTGCCAAACCTGCAGCCGCGGCAGCGCTGGGGCCGGCTGGGGCGCCATGCTGTGCCTTAGGTTGCGCCCCAGGCTGAGCTCCGGGCGTCGGCGCGGCTGCGTGGGCTTGCCAGCCTGCTGCGCCGACGGCGCAACCGGACCTGTCGTGGCAGTGGGTGTGTTCGCCCCACCAGGTGTGGTTGGCGGCGGTTGCGTGGGAGTCACCCGAGGTTGCTGCACAGGCGCAGCAGCCTGGCCGCCTTCAGGCCGCTCGGCCTTTCTTCCAAACCCGAGCCGGGTCAGAAAGCCTTGTTTGGGCGCTGGAGGCGGCGGCGGATCCCATACGGGTACGGCACCCTGAGCAGGCCGTGCACTGGGAGGCGCTGAAGGCGGCGACGGCGGATTAGGAAGCTCCGCCTGGGCGGAAGTGTTCGGAGCCTGGCCGCCGGTCTGCGGTTGTGGTGCTGGCTGAGCCGGCGGCGACTGCACCTGCTTTGGCTGCTGCGGTCGCTGAGCCGGCGGCGGCTGCGGCCGCGGCTGAGTCGGCGGTGACGCACCCTGTCTCTGTTGGGTCGGCGGTGGAGGGGCCTGTATCTGCGGGGTCTGTTGCGCCGGTTCATTTCTCTGGCGGATCGGCGGAGTGCTCGGGGACCCTGCGGCAGAGGCAGGCTGCGGACGGGCGGCAGGTCCAGGAGGCTGGGCGGTGCTGGTTGCACCAGCCGCTCTCGCGCGAGCGGCTAGGCCTGCACGCGTGGCCGCCAGCTGCTCTTCACGGGCTTCTCTGCTTTGGCCGTTCGACCTCTCTTGGCCCTGAGTATTCGAGGCGGGCGCACCTTGACGCCCCTCCTCGCTCACCTCGACGCCGTTAGGTGAGTTGTGACCTCTCGGAGTCTGGGCGGTGGGCTGTTCCACGTTGCCATTACTCACTGTCATCCTCCTGGCCCCCCGCGCCCTCGGATACCCCATCCGGGCTCACGGGCCACACTTCCGGTCCTGACTCGGGCGAGGAATCCTCCTCGACCACGCCAGAGGTCGAACTGGAATCATCACCCGCAGGCGCCTCGTCTGCAAGTCGTGCCGCTTCTGCTGTTGTTTCGGGGTTGAGAGCAATCACGACGACGGAGTCGTTCTCACCCACCCCGACGAACCTGACTCCCATCGTGTCACGCCCCTTGACCGGAACCTCGGCAACCGCGCTGCGAGTGATCTGACCACTTGCCTTGATGGCGATGACTTCATCATTGTCGGTCACAACCAGCCCTCCGACCAAAGATCCGCGATCTTCGTTGAGTTTCATCGCCTTGATCCCCAGGCCGCCGCGACCCTGCTGGCGGTAGTCGAAGACATGGGTCCGCTTGGCGAAGCCGCCATCGGTCACGGTGAACACATAGCGTTCGTCAGCGCTGACACCGGCTTGGATGATCGACATCGAGAGCACCTCATCGCCTGGCCGGAACTTCATTCCGGTCACCCCGGAGGTAGCACGACCCATCGGCCGCAATTCCGAATCGTGTGCCGGGAAGCGAATCGACTGACCCTTCCGCGAGATCAGCAGCACCTCATCATCGGGACCGCATAGTTCAGCACCGATCAACTCGTCATCCTCGTCACGGAAGTTGACCGCGATGATTCCGGCTTGCCGCGGCGAGTCGTACGCAGGCAGGGCCGTCTTCTTCACCAGGCCCCGCTTGGTAGCCAGCAACAGATACGGCGCCGCAGAGTAGTCCCGAATTGCCAGCACCTGCGCAATTTCTTCGTCCGGCATAAAAGACAGCAGGCCCGCGACATGCCCACCGCGGGCGTCCCGGCCGGCTTCAGGCAGCTGCCAGACCTTGGCGCGATATACCCGCCCTTTGTTGGTGAAGAACAAGATCCAGTGGTGGTTGGTGGTGACGAACAGATGCTCGACCTCATCGTCGGCGCGCAGCGTTGCCCCGCGTACGCCCTTGCCGCCGCGCTTCTGCACCCGATAAAGATCGGTGTTGGTGCGTTTGGCGTAGCCGCCTCGGGTGATCGTCACTACCACTTCAGAGTCGGGGATCAGGTCCTCGTTCGAAAGATCACCATCGGCGGCAATGATCTTGGTACGTCGCTCGTCGCCGTACTTCTCGACGATCTCGCCCAGCTCCTCGCTGATGATCTTTCGCTGCCGCTCCGGCCTCGCCAGGATGTCGATCAGATCGGCAATGATCCGCTCATACTCGGCTAGTTGATCGATAATCCGCTGCCGTTCCAAGGCCGCGAGCCTGCGGAGCTGCATATCCAAGATCGCATTCGCCTGCAGCTCGTCGATCTCGAGCAACGTGATCAATCCCGCCCTGGCATCATCGGTGCTCGGGCTGCGTCGAATCAGTGCGATCACCGCATCCAACGCGTCCAGTGCGATGACCAGGCCGCGATAGATGTGCGCGCGCGCTTGCGCATCATCCAGACGGTGCTGGGTACGCCGTTGGATGACCTCAACCTGGTGGGTGATCCAGTAGCTGATGAACTGGTCCAGCCGCAGCGTACGCGGCACATCGTCAACCAGCGCCAGCATGTTGCAGCCGAAGGTGTCCTGCAGCTGCGTGTGCTTGTAGAGGTTGTTCAACACCACGCGCGGCTGGGCGTCGCGCTTGAGCACGATCACCAGTCGCTGCCCGGTACGTGCCGAGGAGTCGTCCCGGATGTCCGCGATGCCATTCAGCTTGCCGGTTGTGACCAGCTCAGCGATCTTGAGCGCCAAGTTGTCGGGGTTGACCATGTGCGGCAGCTCCGTGATCACCAGCGAGGTGCGACCGGCGCGGTCCTCCTCGATGTCGACCACGGCGCGCATGATCACCGAACCCCGGCCGGTCCGATATGCGTCTTCGATGCCTCTGCGACCAACGACTAGTGCGCCATTGGGGAAGTCGGGGCCTTGAACACGCTCGATTGCCGCCTCCAACAACTCCTCAGGCCGAGCATCCGGATGCTCCAGTGACCACTGCACCGCCGAGGCGACCTCACGCAGGTTCTGGGCCGGGATGTTGGTGGCCATGCCGACGGCGATGCCGGTGGAACCGTTGACAAGCAGATTCGGGAAGCGGCTCGGCAGGACGACCGGCTCGGACTCCTTGCCGTCGTAGTTGGGCTTGAAATCCACCGCGTTCTCGGTGATGTCGCGCACCATCTCCATAGCCAGCGGCGCCATCTTGCACTCGGTGTAGCGCATGGCGGCGGCCTTGTCATTGCCCGCGGAGCCGAAGTTTCCCTGCCCGGAGACCAGCGGGTAGCGCATCACCCACGGTTGCGCCAGCCGGACGAGAGTGTCATAGATCGCAGTGTCGCCGTGTGGATGGTACTGGCCCATGACCTCGCCGACGACACGGGCGCACTTGTTCCAACCGCGATCAGGCCGGTAGCCGCCGTCGTACATCCCGTAGAGGATCCGCCGGTGCACCGGCTTCAGCCCGTCACGAACATCCGGCAGCGCACGCCCGACGATCACGCTCATCGCGTAATCGAGGTAGGACTTCTGGATCTCGTCCTGAAGATCAACCGGTTCCCGCCGGTCGGTGATCCGCTCCGGAGTTATATCGCTCATGGGTTCCTTTCACATGCGGGCTGAGCCTGTCGAAGCCCGGCGGTGCACCCTTCGACAAGCTCAGGGCGCATTGAGACGAGCTCGAGAGCGCATTCAGATATCAAGGAAACGGACGTCCTTGGCGTTGCGTTGGATGAAGGTACGGCGCTGCTCGACGTCCTCCCCCATCAAGATCGAAAACATCTCATCGGCCTGGGCGGCGTCGTCCAAGGTGACCTGGAGGAGGATGCGATTGTCCGGATCCATCGTGGTATCCCACAGTTGATCAGGGTTCATCTCGCCAAGGCCCTTGTAGCGCTGGATTGCGTTCTCCTTGGGGAGCCGTTTGCCTTCCTCAGCGCCAACTCGCAGCAGAGCGTCCCGTTCGGCATCGGTGTAGGCCAATTCGTGCGGCGAATTGCTCCAGCCGATCCGGAACAGCGGCGGTTGGGCCAAGAAGACATGCCCAGCCTCGATCAACGGCCGCATAAAGCGGAACATCAGGGTAAGCAGCAGCGTACGGATGTGCGCGCCGTCCACATCGGCGTCGGCCATCAGGATGATCTTGTGGTACCGGAGCTTGGCAATGTCGAAGTCCTCATGGACCCCAGTGCCGAGCGCTGAAATGATCGCCTGCACTTCGGTGTTCTGCAGGATTCGATCAATCCGGGCCTTCTCGACGTTGAGGATCTTGCCGCGGATGGGCAAGATCGCTTGGATCCGCGGATCGCGACCGCCCTTGGCAGACCCGCCGGCCGAGTCGCCCTCGACGACGAAGACCTCGCACTCCTCCGGGTCGGTCGACTGACAATCCGCCAGCTTGCCTGGCAGCCCGCTGCGACCCAGCAACCCTTTACGATCACGAGCCGCGTCGCGCGCCTTCCTGGCGGCGAGACGCGCGATGGCAGCCGCCTGCCCCTTGCGGATGATCATCTTCCCCTCGCCGGGGTTCTTCTCGAACCAATCGCCGAGTTGGGTGTTGACCACCTGCTGGACGAAGGACCGCGCCTCGGTGTTACCGAGCTTGGTCTTGGTCTGGCCCTCGAACTGTGGTTCGGCGAGCTTCACCGAAAGGATCGCTGTAAGCCCTTCTCGAATGTCGTCCCCGGACAGCCGGTCCTCTGGCTTCTTGATCAATCCCCAGTTCTCGCCCCACTTGTTGGCGGTGTTGGTAAGCGCTGCACGGAAACCCTCCTCATGGGTCCCGCCCTCATGGGTGTTGATCGTGTTGGCAAAGGTGTGCACCGACTCGGTGTAGGAGTGATTCCATTGCATGGCGACCTCGAGACTGATGCCTCGGTCAGGCCTGTCGGCTTCGAACGCGATCACCGAAGAGTGCACCGGCTCCTTGCTGCCGGTCAGGTAGCGGACATAGTCGATCAAGCCCTCGTCATAACGGAATGTGTCGGCGTACGCGTTGCCGTTCTCATCGGTGCGGTCGAGACGCTCGTCGACGATGGTGATCGTCAGACCCTTGTTGAGGAACGCCATCTCCCGGAGCCGCGCCGCGAGAGTGTCGTACGTGTAGTTCGTCGTCTCGAAGATGTCCGGGCTGGGGTAGAAGGTGACCGTGGTGCCCGTCTCCTCGTTCGGCTCCAGTCGCTGCAGCGGCCCGTCCGGCTCGCCGAGGGAGAAGCTTTGGGTCCACCGATAGCCGTCGCGCTTCACTTCGACCACCAGCCGGGCCGACAGCGCGTTGACCACCGACACCCCGACACCGTGCAGGCCGCCGGAGACCTTGTAGCCGCCATCACCAAACTTGCCACCCGCGTGCAGCACCGTGAGAGCCACCGTGACGGCCGGGATCTTCTCCTTCGGATGCTCCTTGACTGGGATGCCGCGACCGTTGTCGATCACCTGGATCCCGCCCTCCGGCAGGATGCGGACAACGATCAGGTCGCAGTATCCGGCCAGTGCCTCGTCAACAGCGTTGTCCACCACCTCGTAGACCAGGTGGTGCAGGCCGCGCTCCCCCGTCGAGCCGATGTACATGCCCGGCCGCTTCCGTACGGCGTCCAAGCCTTCGAGGACGGTAATCGACTCCGAGTCGTAAGCGCCCGGCTCGATGTGATTGATGACGGCATTTGCCGTCGGGTGATGCCTGGAGTTGACGGTGCTGGCGTCAGCTGGGGTCGGGTTGACGTCGTCGGGCTGGTCGAAATGCGGCACCGGCTCGGGGCTCCTGTCAGACGTGCGCCGCCCGGACCTCACCTCGTGAATCAGGTGACGCGGGCGGCACGCCAAGGTTGACGGTTCTGAAGTTTCTCATTGGTCACGCTGACGGATTCGACGGCCCTTTCTCAGCGGCCAGACGAGGCGCTCCACCCGCCGTTTGCGACCCTGTCTAGTTTACCGCGCTGGTGTAGTGAAAAAGGCGATCCAGCAGACCTCCGCCAGCACAAGAGTGCGCATGGCAAGCTCTGCGTGGCCAATTTGCGGCCACGCGGAGTATCCGATGAGTCCCGATACGTACCCTCACCCGCTCAGAGCGCCGTGAGCCGTTGGCTGCTCACTGCTGTGGCGGTGCAGACGGCCCCAGCTACGTCGCATATGGACCCGTCTCCATCAGCGGCCACGTCTCTGTCGAATCTGCCACTGGTTTACCCGATACGCCGTCCAGAGGGGCATCGCTGTGAACCAGCGTCAGATTCTGAGGGATACCTCAGCCGTAAGTGTCGCGCGGGCCGCGGCCATCGCGGACCGACCGGGGACCCTTCTTCCAGGACGGAGCATCAGGACCAAGAACCTTGATCCGTGTGATCGTGCCGTCTCCCAGTTGCTCGTTCAACATGGCAACCAACTGGGGTGCCAGATAACGCAGCTGAGCTGCCCACGCGGTCGAGTCTGCGCGGACGGTCAATACCGTGTCTGCGTATCCCTCGGGCGTCGAATGTGTCGCGTTCGCGGCGCCCACCAGGAGCCCCCACCGCGCCAGCAAGGTATGCACATTGATCTCAGTTGCCCATCCCTTGCTCTCCACCAGTCGTTCGACCGCATCGGAGAGCAGCTTCGGATCTCGCTCGTCGGCTCGAGCTCCCGACACCTGTGGCCCAACACGCCGTGGCGGCTTGGAGCGGCGTCGCCTCCGGGCCTGAGCACCAAGCGAGCGGGCGAAGGTCTGCGCTAGTTCCAGGCCGGTCGGATCATGCTCCGCCTGGTCACTGTCGATGCTCTGGTCATCCTGCTCGTCAGGCATCGGCCACTACCTTCCCGTCAGCGACCCGAAAACGCCGACCGGCGAGCAGTTCCGGAACGTCAGCCCCGACGGCGGCGGTAACCAGGACCTGCTCAGCCATCCGTACTCCGGAGGCTAGGCGCTCCCGCCTGACGGAGTCCAGCTCCGCGAACACGTCGTCGAGCACCAGGACCGGCTCTACCCCATCGGCCCGCAACAGATGAAAGCTGCCAAGTCGGAGGGCAAGGGAAAATGACCATGACTCACCATGGCTGGCATAACCCTTGGCCGGCAGGATTCCCAACGAAAGCGCGATGTCGTCGCGATGTGGCCCGACCAGCGAGATCCCCCGCTGGATCTCCTCGGCCCGCCGCTCAGTCATTCCAGCCATGAGCGCTGCGCTGAGATTTGCCCGGAGGGCACCAGCCACTGATCCGTCCGCGGCGTCCTGCGGGAGATCAAGGTCTACTGAGGCCCGGTACTCCGCAGCGGCGTCGTTGTTGGTCGGCGCAATATCGGCGTACGCCTTGCTGACATGCGGTGCCAGGTCGGCAAGAGTCGTCAGCCGTGCCTCGAGGAGCTCGCCGCCAGCTTGGGCAAGATGGGTGTTCCAGACATCGAGGGTGGCAGCCGCGTCACCCGCCGGCTGAGCATCGCGCAGTCGCCCGCCGAGTGATTTAAGCAGCGTGTTGCGCTGCCGCAGTACCCGTTCGTAATCGGCACGTACGCCGGCCACGCGGGGCCAGCGCGCAACGATGAGGTCATCGATGAAACGCCGCCGTTCGCTGGGATCCCCCTTGACGATCGCGATGTCCACTGGCGAAAAGATCACAGTGCGAACTACCCCGATAATTTCGCGAGCGTGGCGCAGCGGAGCACGGTTGAGCTTGGCTCGGTTGGCTTTCCCGGGGTTGATTTCCAGCTCCAGCGTCAGCTGGCGCGGATCGTCGAGGCCGGCCTGCACTCTGGCCCGCACCACAGCCCGGGCCGCACCCGACCGCACCAAAGGCACCTCGGAAGCCACCCGATGCGAACTCATGGTGGAGAGATACTCGATCGCCTCAACCAGGTTGGTCTTACCTTGCCCGTTCGCCCCGACGAAAGTGGTCACGCCTGATTCCAGCGGTAGGTCGACCGAGTCGTAGGACCGAAAATCGGTCAGCTGCAGGTGGTCGACAAACATCTCTCGAAGCCTATCTGCGGAGAAAGGCAAGGACTCGCCGGAAGCTGGTGTGGGTCTGCTCGCAACGACATGCCACGCTAACGTGGCGGCAGTGATTTCAGGCGAGGAGGAGACGTCGTGACGACCAAGAGTGACTTCACCGACGAGGAATGGACCCGCGTTCGGCGGGCGCCGTTCGTGGCAGGGCTGGCGATTTCCATGGCCGACCCTGGTGGTCCCATTGAGCTAGCCAAAGAGTCCATGGGGACTGTGAAGTCGGCGACGAATCCGCCCACCCGGGAGCAGTTGCTCTCCGAGGTCGCCTTGGACATCCAGTCGATGACCCAAGAGCGACAAAACCCGCTTAGCGATTTCAAGCCGCAGGCACCTGAACAGATCCTCGATGAAGTGCGGGCCGCGACTGACATTGTGAGCTCGAAGGCGACCGCCGAGGAGGCAGCGGCGTATAAGCAATGGCTCCTGGCGAGCGCGCAGGCCGCTGCCGATGCCGCCAAGGAGGGCGGCTTCATGGGCTTCGGTGCAACACAAGTCAGTGAGGGCGAGCAGAACATGCTGGAAAAGCTGCGTACGACGATCGGCGCGTAGCAGTACGCGTAGCGACAATTTCAGCGCTGCTCGCGTATCGCACTAACTGCTCGGGGCGGCGGCCTTATCCGCCTTCTTTCCGCCGGCCTCGAGTTCGGACCCAGCCGGCAGCTCCTGGTGGCCGCCGAACTGATGCCGCATAGCGGAGAGCACCTGGTTGGCAAAGTGGTCCTCATCGCGAGAGGCGAAACGCTCGAACAGTGAGGCGGCAAGCACCGGGGCCGGTACGCCGATGTCGACAGCCGCCTTCACCGTCCAGCGACCTTCACCGGAGTCGGACACCCGTCCGGCCAGGCCTTCCAAACGGGGGTTGGCGTGCAACGCAGTCGCTGTCAGATCCAGCAACCATGAGGAGATCACCGAGCCGCGGCGCCACAGCTCGGCGACCTTGGCCGTGTCGATCTGGAACTGGTAGAACTCTGGCTCCTCCATCGGCGCCACCTCGGCGGAATGCTCGCCGGCCTGGATGCCGACGTCGGCCTTGTTCAAGATGTTGAGCCCCTCGGCGAAGGCGGCCATGATCCCGTATTCGATGCCGTTGTGCACCATCTTGACGAAGTGGCCCGCGCCGGATGATCCGCAGTGCAGATAGCCCTGCTCCTCGGGCGCCAGCTCACCGGTACGGCCCGGCGTACGCGCGATATCACCGACACCTGGGGCGATGGTCCTCAAGATCGGGTCGATGATCTTGACCGCTTCCTCGTCTCCGCCCACCATCAGGCAGTAACCGCGTTCCAGACCAAAAACGCCGCCGCTGGTGCCGATGTCGACATAATGCAGGCCCTGCTCCCGCAGCTTCGCAGCTCGCCGTACGTCGTCGCGGTAGTTGGAGTTGCCGCCATCAATAATGATGTCGCCTTGGTCGAGGAACCCGGCCAACTCCTCGACGGTCTTACCGGTGAGTCCCGCCGGGATCATCACCCAGACCGCGCGCGGCCGCTCGAGCTTGTTGACGAATTCCTCCAGCGTGAAGCCGCCGGTCGCCCCTTCACCCTCGAGCTGTTTGATCGAATCGGGATTTACATCGAAGACAACACATTCATGCCCGTCGCGCATCAAACGGCGAACGATGTTGGCACCCATCCGGCCCAGACCGACCATTCCCAGCTGCATGGAAACCCCTCATCCTCGATGGTTTCGTCAACATAACAGAGGTTGATCAGCCGCCGATAGGTCCGACCCGCGCGACGCGACGACAACGGCAATCGGCAAAAAGCGGATCGCTCCAGCAATCAAATAGAGCGTCAGCAGCTCTAAGTAGGCAGCCTCATGAGCATGATCACGTGGCGGTAATCGGTGAGTGGATCGCCATCAAGGGTATCCAGCCCGGTGAGCTGGCAGGGTTTGCTCGGCGCGGTGAAGGCGAAGTTCACATGCTGGGTATCGAAGGCCCCGAGCGCATCGAGTAGGTAGGTCGGATTGAAGCCGGCCGCGGTGACCGCTCGATCACCACCACCGGGTTGGTCAATTGCTGCCTCAATCGCCTCCGATGCCTGTGCCTGGTCACCGGTCGCCGCTTCCAGCGTTATGAAACCCTCGCCAATGAGCATTCGGAGGGACGTGTTGCGCTCGGCGACCAGGGCAACGCGTTTGGCAGCCGCAATCGCCTCAGCAGTGTTCACCCGTACGTTCATCAGCGCGGCCGTGTTCATGATGTGGCGGACCTTGGGAAACTCTCCGTCCAAGAGCCGCGTCGTGGTCTGGCGCTCCCCCGCAGGACCGTGACCTTCGAATCCGATGATTCCGTCTCCGCTGCCACCATCGGCCAGGCTCAGCGTCACTTCCTCGCCAGCCGTCATCGAACGCGCGGTGTCATTGAGAACCCTTGCCGGAACCAGCGCAGTCGCTGAAATCTGGGTTGAACTCGGGTTCCAGGTCAGTTCTCGCAGCGCCATCCGATAGCGGTCGGTGGCGAGCAGCGAAATGGTGTCGCCATCAATCTCCACCCGGACGCCGGTGAACACTGGAAGTAGCTCATCCCGACCAGCAGCAACGACGACCTGCGCCACAGCCTGGGCGAACGCGGCGCTGGGCACTGTCCCCGCGGCCGCTGGCATCTTCGGTAACGACGGGTAATCCGCAACCGGGAGGGTCTGCAAGGTAAACCTGGCGCTACCGCAGAGAAGCTCCATTCTGGTTTCGTCGGAGGTGATATCGACCGGCTTCGGCGGCAGGCTCCGGGAGATGTCAGCCAGCAGCCGACCAGAAACCAGCGCGACGCCCTCGTCGGCGACCGCGGCCTTCACCTGGATCTGAGCCGAGGTTTCATAGTCGAAACTCGAAAAGGTGACGCCCTCGGCGTCAGCACGTACCAGCAGACCGGCCAAGATCGGCACGCTCGGGCGTAGCGGCAGGCTGCGCGCCGCCCATTGCACGGCCTCAGCCAAGACGTCACGCTCGAGTCGGACTTTCACGCTACCTCCTTCGTGACCTCAAATTATGAGGCCATCCGGCCCAGGACACCGGTGATGATACCTATGCCGTGCGGCCCGCGCGGGCTGCACGGCAACAGCTCGCAGCTCGCGGGGTTCGATTACTTGCTGCCCTTTTCGCCGGGCAGCAGTTCACGCAAATCAGCTGCGGCCGCCATAACTTCCTGCTGAAGCGGCCCACACTTCTCCATTCCCTCAGGAATTGGGCCTGTGAACAACGGACGAACCTCGAACACCAGATCCAGCACGGTCTCGCGGGTTGGCGTGCCGCGTCGCAGATTCATCGCCTCGCCGGCAAGCCTGCTGTACTCGTTGACCCGTTCGCGCCATGCCGGATCGTTCGTGGTGTGATCGGCACGCATCTCAGCGGCGAGCGCGTCAAGTGCTTGTTCCAGCCGAAGCAGTTGCTTCTTGCGGCGGTCGACGTCCAAGTTGATCGCAACGTCGGTTGGTTCCTCCCGGCCGAACAACTTGCGCAGAAAGCTCACCGGCTCCTCCTTTATAGAAGTCTGACACTGTGCGCGCGACCGGCGCTCGCAGTGCCGAAAATGGCTGGGGCTTCGCGCCATGCTGCTTTTCACAGGGTTCAGCCACACTGACTTAGACCCTCTTCACCTTATGTATCTCATCGTCGTAGTCGTAGCAGCTGTGGATCCTGTGAACAACGTGTCTTTTACCAAGTCAGGGCCGATTTGGGGGTGCGCGTGCCGCGGTGCAGAACAGAAAATCACACGGGGAGGATCTTGGGATGGGCTACTTGCTGATCCGGTTTGTCCCCCGATCATCCCCACGCTGTCACGCCCAAGATCACCGTTGTCCACAATGTTTTCCCCACTTGTGTGCACGCACATTCCATGCCGCTGCGACGTCACCCCTGGGCGTTGAAGATCGCTCGGCAGCCTGTGATCACAGACGACCTCGAGTGCGCGTCTCTGAGGACAGACAGGACGCTTGTGATCAGAAACGATCAGAGTGAGGTTCAGCGGCCGGAAGCCTGCTGCTTGATCCGGTTCGTCAGTTCCGTTACCTGGTTGAACACGCTGCGGCGTTCCGCCATGAGGGTGCGGATCTTCCGATCTGCGTGCATCACTGTCGTATGGTCCCGGCCGCCGAACTGCTGTCCGATCTTCGGCAGCGACAAGTCCGTGAGCTCACGGCACAGATACATCGCGATCTGACGTGCGGTCACTAATACGTGGGTCCGACTCTGACCGCACAGATCATCAATGGTGACGTCGAAGTACGACGCGGTTTGCGCCATGATCATCCCGGTAGTGATCTGTGCCTCGCCACCCTCCGGAATGAGATCTTTCAACACGATCTCGGCTAGGGACAAATCCACCTGCTGCCGATTGAGACTCGCGAATGCAGTCACTCTGATCAGCGCGCCTTCCAACTCACGGATGTTGGTCTGAATGCGGCTTGCGATGAACTCCAGCACTTCCGGGCCCGCCACCAGGCGCTCCTGCGCAGCCTTCTTCCGCAAGATCGCGATCCGGGTCTCCAGGTCTGGGGGTTGTACGTCGGTGATCAATCCCCAGCCGAACCGGCTGCGGAGCCGCGGTTCCAGGTTCTCCAGCAGCTTCGGCGGGCGGTCGGAGGTCATCACGATCTGCTTCTGCGCGTTGTGCAGCGTATTGAAGGTGTGGAAGAACTCTTCCTGGGTCTGTTCCTTGCCTTCCAGGAACTGGATGTCATCGATCAGTAGCACATCGACGTCGCGGTACCGGCGCCGGAAGTCGGCTCCTTTGTTCTGGCTGATCGCGTTGATGAAGTCGTTGGTCAGCTCTTCTGTGGAGACATAACGAACCCGAACGCGATCGAAGTAGTTGCGTACGTAGTGGCCCAGCGCATGCAGCAGGTGCGTCTTGCCGAGCCCGGAGTCGCCGTAGATCGTCAGCGGGTTATACGACTTGCCGGGATTCTCGGCAACAGCGATCGCAGCGGCATGAGCAAAGCGGTTCGAGCCGCCGATGACGAAGGTCTCGAAGGTGTACTTGGGATTGAGCCGGGAGTCGCTCTCGCGACGAGGGCGGAATCCCTCCATCTGGGCGTACATGTCCCGGTTGCGGTATCCAGATTGGATGTCGGAAGCCTCCGGCCGAGGAGCCGGGACCTGCGTGCCGCCTTCCTCTAAGAGTGCGCGTCGGGCGGCGTACTCCTCGGCGGTGGGGAAACCTTCGGCGGGAAAGTTCGGCTCGCCATAGTTCTCGTCGCCGTAGTCCTCGCGAGGTTGGTCGTTGGGATTGATGCCTGAATCTGAGAACTGTTGACCGAGCGCGCCGTTGAGGGTCGACTCCTCCGCCAGCGACTCAGGGGCCGGTTTGAGCGAGTCGTCCACGATCACGGCAAGTTGGATGTTGCGGCCGAAGTATCCAGAGAGCAGGCGCTCGATGTCAGGGCGAAAACGGTTCTCAAGTTGGTTGCGGGTGAAAATGTTCGGTACCGCGACCATCAGCATGTCGTGGTGCAGCGCAACGGGTTGACCGGTGGTCAGCCAGCGCCGCAACCCCGGCGACGCGGAGGAGTAAAGATGCTCCCAGGCCAGACTTGTCGATTCGGCGGCGCCCCCTGACGATTCGCTCACTCGTACCCCGCTGCTCTTTGGGCATCCGCACTTGATCCAGATGCGCGAAGCAAGAAGCTGCAGTTGTCTGCACTTTGGCAATGCGTCGGTGCGTAGAGGACTGCAACCTCCTGCGCTTCCACATAGATATCCACAGACTGTGGACAAAAGCACGTACGACCAGTCACGCCTACCACGGCTCCCCCGGCATCGAGATTAGCGGCGAATGAACGTTGCCGCCTGCGCTTCGCTGCCTGAAACTGTGAGGCGAACGGGGACGTTAGCAATCGCCGCCTCGCGGCGCAAGCGAGTCGCGGATATTCGCCAGGACGTTCGGCGTGTCGACTGGACATTGGCGCCCACTATTCCGCAATCCCCCCAAGTTGGGGCCGGTTTGACCGGTTTGGCAGTGCCCCGTACCGTTAGAAAGTCGCTTACGGCGACCGCTGCCACCTGCCCGCTCCACCTGGGATGCGTGCCGCGTGAGCACCGTACCTGATTGTCGAGCACCCCGAAGATGGTGGGAGTCTTCCCGTGAGCAAGCGCACATTCCAGCCGAGTAATCGGCGTCGCAGCCGTACCCATGGCTTTCGTCTGCGGATGCGGACGCGCGCCGGCCGCGCCATCATTTCCGCCCGGCGCCGCAAGGGCCGCAGCCGTCTGTCCGCCTGACAGCCGTGCCTGAGCGACTCCGGTGTTACCGCGATTGCTGAGAATGCACCACTCGAAGGACTTCCGGCGGACGACTAAACGGGGGATTCGAGTGAGTCGACCCACGCTGGTCGTCCACGCAGCCCATGTCTCTTCCGATGTTGCGTCCGAAAGGGATGGAGGAGGAGGGCAGAGGCCCCACGTCGGATTCGTTGTGAGTGGGGCGCTTGGAAACGCCGTCACCCGCAATCGCGTCAAGCGCCGGCTGCGCCATCTCGCTGCTGCTCATGTTGCGGACACCCCGGCGGGGATGGACATAGTGGTGCGCGCGTTGCCGCGGGCCGCGACGGAACCTGAAGTAGTGCCAACCGATCTGGGTTCCGCCTGGTACGAGGCGGTGTCTCGGCTGGCCAGCCGCCGACCTGACCGGGACGAGGGTGTGTGATGAAGTACCTATTAATAGGCCTGCTGAAGCTCTATCGGTTGTTGATCAGCCCGCTGTATGGGAACGTGTGCCGCTACTACCCGAGCTGTTCGGCGTACGCGCTGCGGGCAGTCGAAGTGCACGGGGCGGTACGTGGCAGTTGGCTCGCGCTACGACGCCTGCTGCGCTGCCACCCCTGGGCCCGGGGTGGGTACGACCCCGTACCGGGAACCCCTGAATTCGCCGAAGAAATGCGGGAACAGGCCGAGCGGGCAGCAACAATGGGTGAGGATGCCGAGCTGGCATCACAACGAGGTGTGAGTTGATGGAACTACTGACGCTGATTCCGCTGTCGATCTGGGATCCCTTCATCGCGGTCGGCAGCGCGATCATGCAGCCGCTCTACTGGGTGGTGTCGGGGATTCTCGTGCTGGCGCACGGCATCTTCGCGCCGATATTCGGCCCCGACAGCGGCTGGACCTGGGTGCTGTCCATCATGTTCCTGACCGTGGTCATTCGGATCGCCTTGATCCCGTTGTTCGTGAAGCAGATCAAGTCCTCGCGCAATATGCAGCTGCTGCAGCCCAAGGTGCGCGAGCTCCAGAAGAAGCATGGTCATGATCGGGAGAAGCTCGGTCAGGAAACCATGAAGCTTTACAAGGAGAACAACGCCAACCCTCTATCGTCCTGCCTGCCGCTGCTGCTCCAGATCCCAATCTTCCTAGCCTTGTTTCGGGTGCTCGATGGCGCCGCTCGTGGCATTCCCCGCGGCCATTGGCTCGAGGTCAACCCCGAGCTGTTGAACTCGCTCAACCAGGCCACAATCTTCGGGGCTCGCATCTCCGACACGTTCTTGAAGGTCGGCTTTGAGAATGGCATCACCAGCGTGCACATCGTCACCCTGGTGCTGATCATCTTCATGACAGCCACCTTGTTCATCACTCAGCTGCAGCTGATGCGCAAGAACATGCCGCCGGAAGCGCTGACCGGACCTTTCGCGCAGCAGCAGAAGATCATGCTCTATGTCTTCCCGCTGGTTTTCGCCGTCGGCGGCATCAACTTCCCGGTCGGCGTTTTGATCTACTGGTTCACCTCGAACTTGTGGACCATGGGACAGCAGTTCTACGTGATCCGCCGCAACCCGGCGCCTGGCACACCGGCGTACGACGCCTGGGAGGAGCGCCGCAAATCAAAGGGCAAGACCAACGTGGCTTTGGCTGCGGTTGCCGATCCCGAGCCGGCGCCTGAGGCGGCCGCACCCAATACGGCGAAGGTGGCGAGGCAGCAGCCACGAAAGCAGCCGCGATCCCAGCGCAAGCGCTGAGATCAAAACCTACGGAGGGGAATAGGTGGCCGACGAGCCGCAGACTGAAACCGACGGAGCTGTCGAGGCGGATCTGACAGAGCCTGCCGAGTCCAGCGAAGCAGCGGAGAATCCGCTCGATCTCGAGGCTGAAATCGCCGCTGACTACCTTGAGGAGTTACTCGACATCGCCGATTTGGACGGTGATATCGACACCTACATCGAGGGCGACCGGGCCCACGTGTCGGTCATCAGCGAGTCCAACGTGCTGGCCGGTGATAAGGGTGAGGTACTCGACGCGCTGCAAGAGTTGACTCGGCTGGCGGTGATGACTGAGACCGGCGAACGCAGCCGACTCATGCTGGATGTTGCCGGATTTCGTGAGCGGCGACGCAAGGAGTTGATGGCGCTCGCAGCAGACGCAGTCGGCGAGGCAAAGCAATCTCGTGAGCCGGTGCCGCTGGCACCTATGAATCCGTTCGAGCGCAAGGTTGTACACGATGCCGTCGCAGCAGCCGGGTTGACGAGCGAATCCGAAGGCGAGGAACCCGACCGCCACGTGATTGTATTGCCGGCGTATTTGGTGATTTCTCGCATCGCGCTGACTATCCCCTGTCTTCCCACTCGCTCGCAGGCAACGCGCGTGTGTTCCGATCGCGAGGCAACTCTCAGGCGCGGTGCCTACGCGCTCGCTCGTCGACAGGGGCGCGCGATTTTGCCGACGCTCGCAATCAGATTTCTTGCCTCGCGCGCGATTTTGCGGGCCGGTGTAATTCCATCAACATGGCCACGTACGGACCAGCTGAGATCTCCTTAGTCGCTGCGTCCGGTGGGATCACGTTGTCCATCCGCAGCACCAAGATGTCGGTTTTGCTGGTGTCAAGAATTATCTGCCAACGCCAGCCGCCGCCATACTCCAAACCGACGCTGATCACACCATGATGGTCCGCGCCACCTTCACAGACCTTGGCCTCAGGGTGTTGATGCCAGGAGTCGGCCCACAGCGCCACAATCGAGTTGTCACCGCCAGCGATGCCGAAGGCCAGCAGCCCGTTTTGCGCGCCGTCCTCAGGATGGGTCCAGGTGTAGTCAAGCGTTCCCAGGTATCCGCCGGCAGCAACTGAGAGGGTCGCTGCTGCCGGAAACTCGCTGAGCGGATCGCCTGGCATCAGCCGGAAGCCGTTGCTGCCCTCCCATAGGCCAGATGCTTGATCCACAACCGATGCAATCGACATGGCGCTCCCTTGACTTGAGGTAGTCGTTTCGGAAGCCAGATGTTAGTCGCCGGGGTCGGACCATTTGCGATTGGGGGAGAATGCCGCCATGGCCGAACTGGAGCAGCGCCGCATCCTGAGAACCGCGATTCCGGGGCCGCGCTCACTGGAACTGATGGCGCGGAAGACTGACGCGGTGGCGAGAGGCATTGGGACAACAATGCCGGTCTTCGCTGTCGAAGCTGGCGGCGGCGTGGTGGTCGACGTTGACGGCAACAGCCTGATCGACTTGGGCTCTGGGATCGCCGTGACGACGATTGGGAACAGTGCACCTCGCGTGGTTGCGGCCGTCAAAGATCAGGTTGAGCTGTTTACCCACACCTGCTTCATGATCACTCCGTACGAAGGTTATGTTGCTGTCGCCGAGCGGCTCAACCACCTCACGCCTGGTCACTATGAGAAACGCAGCGTGCTGTTCAACTCGGGCGCAGAAGCAGTCGAAAACTCCGTCAAAATCGCCCGGGCGTACACCAAGAAACAGGCGGTGGTCGCATTTGACCACGCCTACCACGGCCGGACCAACCTCGCGATGGCCCTGACCGCAAAGAGCATGCCGTACAAGCACAGTTTTGGGCCGTTCGCCCCGGAGGTTTACCGCGCTCCGATGTCCTACCCGTACCGCGATGACAAGCAGATGGATGGCGAGCTTGCCGCCCGCCGTGCTACTGACCTGATCGATACGCAGGTCGGTCCGGGGAATCTGGCTGCGCTGATTATCGAACCGATCCAGGGTGAAGGCGGGTTCGTCGTTCCGGCGGATGGGTTCCTGCCAGCATTGGCTGAATGGTGCCGGGCCAACGATGTGGTCTTCATCGCTGACGAAATTCAGACCGGCTTTGCCCGTACGGGCGCCATGTTCGCCTGCGAGCTGTTCGACGTCGTCCCCGACCTGATCGTCACCGCCAAAGGCATCGCCGGCGGATTGCCACTGGCCGCAGTCACCGGGCGCGCCGAGATCATGGACGCGGCTCATGTCGGTGGTCTCGGCGGGACGTACGGCGGGAATCCGGTGGCTTGTGCCGCCGCACTCGCGGCGATGGAGACGATCAAGGCAGAGAACCTGGTCGCCCGCGCGGCCGAGATCGAGCGGATCATGCTCGAGCGGCTGCACCGCATGCAGGCGGAGGACAACCGCATTGGCGATGTTCGCGGCCGCGGGGCCATGATCGCCATCGAGCTGGTGCATCGAGACAGCTCTGACCCGGATCCTGGCTTCGCAGCTGCAGTCGCCACCGCTGCCCGAGAGAACGGGGTCATCGTGCTGACGTGCGGCACTTATGGGAATGTGCTGCGTTTCTTGCCGCCGCTGACCATTAGCGACGAGCTACTGAATGAAGGACTGGGTGTGCTAGCCGACGCTTTTTCAGCGACGTGATGCTGAAACACGGCATCTGAGCAGTGGACGCCGCGCAGGAGGTTTACGGCGCCCAATACCCCCTCATAAGTAGATATGTCGACATTCTGGTGTCGACCGGCGTGGACTGGGGCTTGCTCGGGCCGCGTGAGGCAGACAGAGCGTGGGAGCGTCACATTCTCAACTGCGCCGCATTGAGCAGTCTGATCGCCGCCGACAGCTCGGTGGCAGACGTCGGCAGCGGAGCGGGCTTGCCTGGCATTCCGTTGGCGGTTTTGCGGCCCGACCTTCGGGTGACATTGATCGAACCGCTCCTCCGACGCTCCACCTTTCTGGACCAAACCGTCGAGCAGCTTGGAATTGCGGACCGAGTCCAGATCGTTCGATCACGCGCCGAAGATCACCGCCAGTCATACGATTTCGTGGTCGCACGCGCCGTGGCTCACCTCGATCGGCTGATTGGCTGGTGCAATCCCCTACGGGCCGCGGGCGGAGTGATCCTGGCACTCAAAGGCGCATCCGCCGGCGACGAGGTGGCCGCGGCAGAGGAACAACTTGAAGCCGCCCAGCTGGTTGCCGAGATATTGACGGTTCAAGCCCATCCTGCTGTGGCGCCCGCCACCGTGGTACGCGTCCGGGACCGTGAGCGCCCTGGCTGACCCCCACGTTGCCAGGCCGCCGGCTCCGATGACGTTAACCGCTAGGAGCGATGGGTGGCACCATCGCGAGAAGAAATGGCGATTTTGGCGCGGCGGCCAACGGAACGACCTCCTGATTGCTAACTTTTGCCGGAAGGGTGAGGAAGGGGTCCGATGCTTGCACCACCGGTGGCCGAGAATCGGGTGACGCCCGGAATCGGCTGGCCGCGGAACGTGGAGGTCGATCCCCGCATCGGTTGGCCCACCGTTCCACGTGAAACGCTCGACTGGACTAAAACGGCGTCCGCAGGAGTGATTCCCAGCAGCCAGACCACCAACACAACAACGTCGCCCACGATCGAGCTACCGCCCGGTCCGCGGCGCGCACGCTTCGACGAGGACGAGTTCGGCTCACCTCCAGTCGAAGAAGACCCGCCAGGGGCCACTTCCACCACAGAGCGCCCGGCAACCGGCTCCTTGCCTGCACCGCCACTCACCCGCATCTTCGTCGTCGCGAACCAGAAGGGTGGCGTCGGCAAGACCACAACCAGCGTCAACGTGGCGGCTGCCCTGGCGCTGGGCGGGCTTTCGGTGCTGGTGGTGGACCTTGATCCTCAGGGAAACGCCACAACCGCGCTCGGGGTTGATCATCCAGCGGGCACGCCTGGGACATACGAGGTGCTGATGGCTGGTGCCGCGCTCTCTGATCATGTGGTCACGTCACCGGAGGCGCCCAATCTCACGGTCTTGCCTGCCACAATCGACCTCGCCGGCGCCGAAATCGAGCTGGTTTCCATCGTCGCCCGCGAAAACCGCCTCAAGCGAGCGTTGCGCGCTTACCTCCAGGACCATCACGCCGACTATGTCTTTCTCGATTGCCCCCCGTCGCTCGGTCTCTTGACACTCAACGCTCTGGTGGCCGCGAACGAAATCCTGGTTCCGATCCAGTGCGAGTACTACGCGCTCGAGGGTGTCACGCAGCTGATGCGCACGATCGATCTAGTGAAGGGCGAACTCAACAATGAGCTCCGGCTCAGCATCGTCCTGCTCACGATGTTCGATGCTCGCACCAAGCTCGCCGCCCAGGTTGCCGATGAAGTTCGGCAGCACTTTCCCGCGGAGACGCTCCCAACCGTTGTCCCGCGTTCGGTACGCATCTCAGAGGCGCCTAGCTACGGCCAGACCGTTTTGACCTACCAGCCGAGTTCGGCAGGTGCCATTTCATACCTGGAAGCCGCACAGGAGATCGCCCGTCGGGGCGCAAAGGAGAGCACATGAATGTTCGTACGGAGCGCCGCGGCCTGGGCCGGGGTTTGGGTGAGCTCTTCCAGAGAACGGACCCCCAGCCAATCGCAGCGCCAGCTAACGGCCAGCCCGAGCCGGCTCCGATGGCACCGGTTCCCGACGGCTCCTATTTCGCCGACCTGCCCCTTGACTCGATCTCGCCCAACCCTCGCCAACCGAGAACGGTCTTCGATGAGGACGCGATGAACGAGCTGGTTGAGTCAATCCGCGAAATCGGCATGCTGCAGCCGGTCGTGGTCCGGCCATTGGGCGGCTCGAGGTTTGAACTTGTCATGGGCGAGCGTCGTTGGCGAGCTGCGCAGCAGGCCGGTGTCGAAACGATCCCGGCGATCGTCCGCGAAACGGCGGATCATGAGCTGCTGCGCGACGCGTTACTGGAAAACCTCCATCGCGCTGACCTGAACCCGCTCGAGGAGGCTGCCGCGTACCAGCAAATGCTCGAGGACTTCGGCTGCACCCAGGAGGAGCTCGCCGGTCGGATCAAGCGCTCCCGACCTCAGATCTCCAACACGATCCGGCTACTCCGGCTGCCACCAACTGTGCAACGGCGTATTGCCGCTGGCGTGATCAGCGCGGGACACGCCAAGGCTCTGCTGGCCATTGAAGATCCGGCCGGCCAGGAGCGCCTCGCTGATCGAGTGGTCGCGGAGGGGCTGTCGGTGCGAGCTGTCGAGGAGCTCGTGGCCGTCGGGGCACCTGCGAATCGGCCGGCGCGCCGACAGCGGCACGCAAAATTGGTTGCACCGAAGGTCAAAGATCTGGCCGAACGGCTTTCCGATCATTTCGATACTCGGGTCCGGGTCGAGTTGGGCAGAACCAAGGGCAAGATCGTCATCGAGTTCGCCACGGTTGACGACTTAGAGCGCATCGTTGCGATTATCGAAACACCACCAGATGCACGTGAACAATATCGACAAAGCGACATTCAGGAGGGCGCGGGAGCCGGTTCAGCAGCTTCAGCTTGAGCGAGCTTGGCCCTGACGTCCTTAGTTGCTGAGCGCTCGGCGACAAAGGACAGAAAAGGCACTGTGCCAGCCAGCGCAATCAAAATCAGCCGCTTCCAGCTCCACTTCGCCTTCAGCCCCAGATCGACGGCGGTGATCAGCAGGAGCATGTAGAGGTAGCCATGCGGGATCGCAGTCCAGGTCACCACTGTGGGGTTGCCACCCAGATACTTCAGTGGCAGGCCGACGCACACCAAAACGACCAGCAGGGTGCCCACGATGTAGGCCATGATCCGGTACCGGATCCAGGCATTGCGCATGGGTTGCAGCCTATGTCGGCTCAACTGGGCGCTCCGGTGTGATCTCGACCACCTCGGCGTCCCGGAGCCCTATGTCGCGAGCCATTCTGAACGCCATGAATAGAGTGAACGCGGCGAACAGCCACCACTGCACGGAGTAGGCCCCATTACGCAGCCGGCCAGATGCCTCGGGCAGGTGCATCGCAGCCGGAGCCAGCCCCTGGCTTGTGGCGTCAGCACCGGACAGGTTGACATACCCACCGATCAACGGCCCTGGCCACAGCTGCGCCAAGGCCGGCACGCGGACGGATGCAATCTGGCTGCCCGGCAAGTCCGGTCTGGGCACATGCTCTTCAGTAGGAAGCAGTACGCCGACTTGTTGCACCAGGCCGCTCGGGGGCACTGGCGCATTCGGATCAGTAACGACGCCGCGTACCACCGGCAGCACGCTGCCGTCAGCCTGCCGCAGCCCCGTCAGCACTCGGAACTGCCCGTCCTCGGTGGGGACCATCAGCTGCAGCGCCGGATCGTAAGTACCTTCAAAGGCCACCGATCGTCCGTATCCAGCCGTGGCCGGCTCCCCCGCACGGGCCACTGAACCAAGCGGAACAGGTGGGGCGGACGCACGGCGTTCCGCGGCTTCTGCTCCCTGGGCGTCGTAGACCGCAAGCTGCCAGAAGCCGAGCGCCACCATCGCCCCCGCCAGGCCGAGACCTAGGGCGATGAGCAATGCCTGCTTGAGACGGGTCATATCGACCGGGTGTCAGTGCGCCGCCAGCGAGATCGAAACAATTCTCTGCTCGCGCGGGGGCCCGGAATGCCGGTGCCGTCGTCGCGCTTCACGAGCACGGCTTTGGATTTGCTCGCTCCGCTCGCCGGCGGCATTGGATTTGCTCGCTCCGCTCGCCGGCGGCATTGGATTTTGCTCGCTCCGCTCGCCAGCGGCATTGGATCTGCTCGCTTGGACTTGCAGACGTGGCTCCCTCATCGCTCCTCCGATCACCCGCGGGCGCCGACCGACGCTCGCAGAGGATTGGCCCGGCCATCGCGGGCCGCAGCCGCATGGACCAGGTCGGCGCACATCTTTCCAAGGCTCCAGCCCGCGGTTTCGATCGCCAAAGGTACCGCCGACGTCTCAGTCATGCCGGGCGAGACGTTGACCTCCAGGAAGACCGGCTCCCCATCCGAGGTGAGAATGAGGTCGGTTCGGGAGAGATCCCGGAGGCCAAGCGCAGCATGCACCCGCAAGGCAACGTCTGCGCATCGGTTTGCCACGTCGGGTTCGACTTCGGCTGGGCACAGGAAGCGGGTTGCACCAGCGGTATACCGGGCGGTGTAGTCGTAGACGCCCGACTCCGGTCGGATCTCGACGGCAGGAAGGGCGATCGGACCGCGACCCCGGTCCACCACGGCCACCGTCACCTCGGTTCCCTCGACGAACTCCTCGATCACCGCAACTGAGCCGTACGCGTACGCGCCGACCATGGCCGCCGGAAGTTCGTCGGCCCGCGTCACTTTGCTACACCCGAGCGCTGAGCCACAGCGTGACGGCTTGACCATCATCGGAAAGCCGAGCTGGTCGCCGAGGGCCTTGACCAGGACTCGAGCGCCCAGCTCCCGGAACGTCTCATACGGCAGCGCCACTTGAGTAGGCGTACGGATGCCCGCGGCACCGATGACAGTCGTAGCGATCGACTTGTCGAAGGCCAGCCGGCAGGCCGAACCGACGGAACCAACGAAGGGCACGTCGAGCAGGTCGAGCACCTCGCGCAGCGCGCCGTCTTCCCCAGCCTCACCGTGCAACACAGGCAAGACCACTGAACCGGTAAGTTCGGCGAGCCGTGCCAGCAAGCTGGAGTCAACATCGGACTCCACGACCTCGTAACCCCGAGAACGCAGCGCCTGACTCACGCGGCGCCCGGAGCGCAACGACACGTCGCGCTCATGTGACAGGCCTCCCGAGAGCACGATCACTGTCGGCAGGTATCCGTTGTCGGCCACCCCGCACCTTCTTTCATGATCATCAGGACATGATCAACATCGATCAAGATCAATTTCTGGTCGAGCTCCATGATCATCAGGCCTGATCTGGACCTGGTGCCTCGCGGGGTCCGAGAGCCAGACGGCCGCTCGCAGGCTCAACGGCAGTACCGAAGACCTCGAGCATCCGCGCCTCATACTCCAGCACCTCACCGAGCCGGCGGGTGCCTTCGATGATGCGCTCTGGCGTGGGGAAACAGTACGACAGCCGCATGTGCCGGCTGCCCAGGCCGTCGGCATAGAACGCAGTCCCGGGTACGTAGGCGACTCGAGCGGTGACCGCGCGCGGCAGCATGGCATGCGAGTCAATCCCCGGGGGCAGGCTCAGCCAGACGAAGAACCCGCCTTCTGGGTAGGTCCAGGTAGTGCCGGCCGGCATGTGGCTGGTCAATCCTGTGATCATCGCGTCGCGGCGCTCGCGGTACATCTCTCGGAAGATCTTGATCTGTCCACGCCAGTCGTGGTTGGCCAGGTAGGCCGCGACGGCAAACTGCGAAAAGGCCGGCGGGCACAGGGTTGCCGCCTCCTGAGCGAGCACCAGCTTTTCGCGTACCGCGTGGGGCGCCAGCACCCAGCCGACCCGGAAGCCGGGCGCGAAGGTCTTGGAGAAAGAGCCGAGATAGATCACCTGATCTTCGCTCAGTGATCGGAGGGCCGGGATCGGTTCGCCGTCGAAGCCCAGCAGCCCGTACGGGTTGTCCTCGACCACCAGCAGGTCTGCCCGCTCGGCGAGGTGCAAGAGCTCAAGCCGTCGATCGAGCGTCTGGGTGATCCCTGCGGGATTTTGATAGTTCGGAATGGTGTAAAGGAATTTGACCGTACGCCCCGCGCGGCGCAATGCCCTGAGCGCATCGGCAAGAGCGGTGGGATTGAGACCTTGTTCGTCCATGGCGACATGGACGACTTCGCATTGATAGGAGCGGAAGACTCCGAGAGCGCCGACGTAGCTGGGTGCCTCGCACACCACCACATCGCCTGGATTGCAGAAGATGCGGGTGAGCAGATCCAGGCCTTGCTGCGATCCGACGGACACCATCACATCGTCTGGATGCGCCGAGATGTTTTCCAGCTTCATTACCTCGCAGATCGCTTCGCGAATGGCTGGCTCACCCTGGCCTGATCCGTACTGCATGGCCCGCCGCCCATCTGTGAGCACCAGGTCGTTGAGGACGGAACCAACTACGTCCAGCGGAAGATCGGTGATGTTGGGCATTCCTCCTGCGAGCGAGACAACCTCCGGCCGGTTAGCCACAGCAAAGAGTGCCCGGATTGCTGACGCTGTCATGCCGTGGGCGCGGGCGGCGTACCGGTCGATGTAGTGATCGAGGCGGGTGTCTTGGCGCCGCAGCCGCTCCAGTCCGGGTTCTTCCGGCTCAAGTGGGGAAGTCTCTCTCACAGAACAAGCGTGCCCTATTCCACTCAGGCCGTGCATCTTCACCACGTTGTCTGGAGCTGCTCGCGCCTTTGTCTGCGACGCTCGCAGCTGTGCATCAGGCGGCAATTTCCGGCCGGTGGGCGTAGCCGCCTACGATGAATCCATGGCAATAGCCCATGGCAGGCGACGGGTGCGGTGGCCATTGTGGCTTGCCACCGGGATGTTATTCGGTCTCGGCATCGGCTTTGCGTTCGGGCTAGCCAAGCCACGCGTGAGGAGCTAAGCCGATGGGATCCCGCCGCTTGCGCCCGATGACCGCAGCCGACCTGCACCTGCTGCCTGACCCTTGCGCGCGGTGCGCTTTTTGGGAGGCAAGTCTCAGCGATCTTGCGGCGCCTGCCGATCATGTCGATCGAGGAGTGATCAAGGCGGAGTGGGCTGAGGCCGTGACCCGGTACTGGGGCTACTGCGGAGTGATGGCGTTTGCCGATGACCAGCCGATCGCTCATCTGACGGTGGCGCCAGCCATGTACGTGCCGCGGCTGGGCGCGTTCGCGACTACCCCGGTTGGGCCGGACGCTGCAGTGGTCATGTCAGCGCACGTGTCGCCCGAACTGCGGGGGAAGGGCCTCGGCAAGCAATTGGTGCAGTCGGCCGCCGGGCTCGTGGCGCGACGCGACATTCGGGCACTGGAGGCGGTTGGCACTTACCACGACGGTCCCTCGTGCATGTTGCCGACTGCGTGGCTGGAGGCGGTCGGCTTCGAGGTGGTACGCCCCCACCCGATCACTCCGCGGTTGCGGATGGACCTACAGAACACAGTGCGCTGGCGTCCCGGTCTCGGCGCGGCCTGGAACCGTCTCACCGATCTGGTCCGGCAACCACAATCCCCCGAACCCGCGACCTACGCGCACCACGAAGCGCCCTAGTTTGTAACTGCTCGCGCTCCTATGCTCGCAGCGATCTACTCGTGTAGAGCGACCGGCTCCGCACCCGTGTCCGGTACCAGGATCGGGGTGTCCTCGTTGAGGGTCTCGCCGCGGAAGAAGGCCCTGAACCGTACCGCGCAGGCGATCATCAGCGGCACCCCTAGCGCCAGCATGCCGACGCCGATCACCAAGACACCGCCCACCGGGCCGAAGGCCGTGAAGCCGTTCAGCCGGCTAGCGATGTCGTTGCGAATCGGCGCGTAGCTCAGAGATCGGCCAGGGCCTCGCGGGCGGCGCGGCGACCGGCCTCGACGGCGCCCTCCATGTAGCCGCTCCAGGCATTCGCCGTCTCGGTCGCGGCCCACTTGATCGGACCGATCGGCTTGCTGAGCGCCTCCCCGAAGTGGATCAGGCCGCACGGTCCGGTGTTGGCGTTGTAGCACCCGCGGGTCCACTGGCGGTCGGCCCAACCACCCTCGACGATCAGGCTCGGCTTGGCGGCGCGCGGCCCGAAGTGGCGGCCGAGCTCCGCGCGGAGGGCCTCCGCCCGTTGCGGGGCCGGCCATCGGCCCTCCACTCGAGCCGACTCACCCTCCAGGAACGCGAGGATGATGCCTGGGCCGCCGGTTTCGTCCGGCATGCAGCTGTCGTTCGACATCCGTGCCGGACCCACTTCCGAGATGAGCTGCGCGTTCAGGCCTTCGGCCCGCCAGAAGGGTTCTTCGTACAGCACGAACATCTTGTGCGCGGACGCCTGCGGCATCCGCTGGGTCAGCTGATCGCGTATCCCGGGCAGCGGAGGGTCGTACATGATCCGGCCGGCGAGCGTTGGCGCCAGAGCCACGACGACCTGCCGGCCGGTGGCGGTCAGTCCTCCTCGGCACGTGACCGTGACCCGGTCATCGGAATAATCGATGGTCAGCACCGGTGAGTTCAGCACGATCCGATCGCCGAGGGTGTCGGCCAGCCGGAGCGGAATCAGCGAGGTGCCGCCGACGAAGCGCTTGGTCTGGGCTCCGCCCTCGGACTCTGCAAGCAGATCGGCGGTCACCCCGCAGACGGCCACATTCTCCAGCAGGCACAGCAGTGAGACCTCGACCGTCGGCATCGCCAAGATGCCGACCGTGCAGATCTCGAGCAGAGTGCGCGCGACGGGGGACAGGCCCTGGCTGTCGTACCACTGGCCGACGGTGATGCGATCCCACTCGTCGGCTCGGGGCGCGGTCCACGGAGCCTCGACGGGCACGGTGTCGGCCATCCGATCCAGCTCACGGAGCACCCGTTCGAGGCCGGTCAGCTCGGCAGCGTACTTGGCATGGAATGTGTCGCCGCGCAGCACCTCCCCGGCGAACTCGTACGTGGTCTCGCCGTCCTCGAACTGGTCGTAGATCTTGACGCCGAGCTCCGCGGCGAGAGCCTCCATCCGGTGGTGGGTGTCGCCGATCCATTGCGCCCCCAGCTCGAGCGGGACACCATCCACCTTTTCGGTCAGGATTCGTCCACCGATCCGCTCGTCCGCCTCCAGGACGAGCGGCTCCCGTCCGGCGTCGAGAACCTCTCGGGCGGCGACGAGCCCCGACAGTCCCGCGCCGACGATGATCACATCAGCTTCGCGTGCCATCCTGCCTCCTGACTGTGTCGCCCAGTTGCCGCATGTCGTCGTATCGGGCTCGTCGCGGTGATGCACAGGCGCAGCCCACTAGGATTCGAAACCCAGTCCCATCCTGTCGAGGGTGCGCAGCCACAGGTTTCGGCTCCCTCCGTTGCGGTCGGCATGATCGATCGACCATCGGGTCAGCTGGATCCCGCCGTAGCGGAAGGGTTCGGGTGGGAAGGGGATTGGCTTGGTTCGCACCATGGTGAGCCTCGTGCGCTCGTTGTCTGCGCCATCTAGAAGGTCGAGCATGACTCGGGCCCCGAACCGGCTGGCGCCGACGCCGAGGCCGGTGTAACCGACGGCATAGGCCAGACGGTCCTGGTAGGCACGGCCCCAGAACGTCGTGAACCTGCTGCAGGTGTCGATGACTCCGCCCCATCGGTGAGTGAAACGCAGTCCCTCGAGCTGAGGGAACGTGGTGAAGAACTGCTCAGCCAGTGCGGCGTGTGTGGCCAACCGCTGATCCTGCTCGGCACCGATCCGGTTGCCGAAGTGGTAGATGACGTCGTATCCGCCCCACAGGATCCGGTTGTCGGCCGTGAGCCGGTAATAGTGGAACTGATTACCGAGATCAGCTAGGCCCTGCCGGCCCTCCCAGCCAACGGCGTCCTGCTGCTCCGGCGAGAGGGGTTCGGTGACCAGGACATAGTCATAGACCGGCACGATGTAGTTGCCGAGCCGACGCAGAAGGTTGGTGAAGGCGTTCGTAGCCAGCGCCACCTGCCGTCCGCGGATCGAGCCGAACGGGCAGCGCAGCGCCAGGCCGGCGCCGTCGGAGGTGATCTTGGTGACCTCAGTGTATTCGTATATCCGCACACCGAGGTCGAGGCATGCTTGCCGCAGACCCCAGGCCAGCTTGGCCGGGTGGACCAGCGCCACGCCATCGGCGTCGTAGCGACTCGCGAGGTAGGTCGGCGAGTGCACCAGCGCCTGGGTCTCCTCGCGGTCCAGCAGGACCGGTTCGGTGCCGTGCTCCGCGAGCAGCCGGGCGAACTCTGTCAGCTCGCCCACTTGCCAGTCTTCCACCGCGATGTCCAGTTCTCCGGTGCGTTCGAGCTCGGCGTCGATTCCGTGTCTGGTGATGGTGGCTTCGATGCCGTCGAGGTTCTCCCGGCCGAGCCGTTCGAGCGTGTCGAAGTCGTCGGGGAACCGGGCCAAGCCGTTGGCTTCGCCGTGGGTCAGGCTGCTGGCACAGAAGCCGCCGTTGCGGCCCGACGCCGCCCAGCCGATGGTCGCCGCTTCGACCAGGATGACGTCACGGCCGGGATCTGCCTCCTTGGCCTGCAGTGCGGTCCACAGACCGGTGTAACCGCCGCCGACGACGACCAGATCGGCGTCTACCGCACCGACCAGCGAGGGCAACGCAGGCGGTGCTGCTGGGTCGTCGAGCCAGAACACGGAGGGTTCCGCCTCGGCCAACGACCGCATCGCCCGTGGCGTCCAGCTCGATTCGCTCCCATCTGCCTTCGGGTGTCGACCGCGGCGTGCGGGCATGCCGTCACCCTATCTTTGGCAGATTTTTCTGGTAATTGGCCTTAGCCTTCGTCGTAACGGCGGCGGGCGCCGTGACTGCAGAGAAACGAGCTGCGATGAGTCATGCTGGCCATGAGGTACCTGCTGCACACGACCTAGCCGAGCACAAGGGGCTCAACGAGGGCGCACTCACGTTCTTCGGCACGCTGATGATCGGCCTCGCCTCGGTGGCACCGGCCTACTCCTTGGCGGCCACGCTGGGCTATGTCGTGATCGAGGACGGCACGCTGGCCCCCGTGGCGGTGGTGCTCGGCTTCATCCCGATGCTGCTCACCGCCTTCGCCTACCGTGAGCTGAACAAGGTCATCCCGGACTGCGGCACCACCTTCACCTGGGTGACGAAGGCATTCGGACCGGGGATCGGCTGGTTCAGCGGGTACGTGCTGACGATCGCCGGGATCATCGTGCTAGCGAACCTGGCCCAGGTCGCGGCCCAGTACACCTTCCTGCTCATAGGCGCCGACTCGCTCGCGGAGAACACGTTTTGGGTGACGGTGCTGGGGGTCGTGTTCATCGCGGTCATGGCCTGGGTTTCCTACCGCGGCATCCAGATCGCCCACTGGCTGCAGAACGTGCTCGTGGGCATCCAGTACCTCGCACTGGGCGTCCTCGTGGTGGTGGCCTTCATCGCTATCGCCGGCCCGAACCGGCCGGACACTGCAATCCCGATCGAGGCTTCCTGGTTCAATCCGTTGGGCTTCTTCGCCGAGGACGGTGGGGGGTTCGCGGCGCTGACCGAGGGCATGCTGCTGATGGTCTTCATCTACTGGGGTTGGGACACGATCCTGTCTGTGAACGAGGAGACGCAGGAACGGGAGAAGACCCCAGGACGCGCAGCTGTCGCCGCGACGCTCATCCTGGTGGCGACGTACCTGCTCACCACCGTGGCGGCGATCTCGTACGCCGGGGTCGGGACCGAAGGCATCGGGCTGGGCAACGAGGACAACGCAGGCGACGTGTTCCAGGCGATCTCCGAGCCGGTGCTCGGAGATTGGAGCTGGATCGTGCTAGTGGCCGTCCTGGTGTCGGCGGTCGCGTCTACCCAGACGACGATCCTCCCGGCAGCACGTGGCACGCTCGCTATGGGCGTCTACCGGGCGCTCCCGAGGCAGTTCTCGACGATGCATCCCAGGTTCAAGACGCCGACCGTCTCGACGCTGTTCATCGGTGGGGTCGCGATCGTGATCTTCGTTCTGCTCAGCCTGCTGGGGGAGAATGCGTACGGCGACGTGCTGCTGGCCATCGGTCTGCAGATCTCCTTCTACTACGGCATAACTGCCTTCGCGTGCGTCTGGTACTTCCGCAAGGACATCGCACACGGTGGCAGAGACCTGTGGATCAAGGGGATCCTGCCCCTGCTGGGTGGACTGATCCTGCTATTCGCGTTCGTGAAGAGCGCGATCGACATGTGGTCGCCCGACTACGGCTACCTGGGCGGCTGGACAGTGCCGGGGACCAGCGTGGAGATCGGCAGCGTGTTCCTGCTCGGCATCGGCTCGATCATCCTCGGCCTGCCGATCATGTTCTTGATCGCCCGCCGCAGCGAGCAGAAGCCGTTCTTCCGCGGCGAGTCGCTGCACCACGACACGCCGGTTCTCGCGCCCGAGTAGCCGCGACTACGCCTCACCCTGGGGCCTCACCGAGTTGTCAGAATCCAGTTGATTTATAGCTCAACTGGATTCTGACAAGTCTGGGAGAGTTGGCGCATGACTGGTGATTCGCGCCGTATGGTCCAGCTTTCCCGACTGGGAAGGCATCACTTCCAGGCCACCAACTCACACGGCGGCACGTTGTCGTTTGGCAGCACGCAAAGGGGTGAGTTCACACCCGTGGAGCTGCTGCTCGTCGCCATCGCCGGATGTACCGCCATGGACGTCGACGCGATCACCGTCAAACGATCCGAGCCTGCCCGCTTCGACGTCACCTGCTCCGGTAACTCCACCAGGAGCGTGAACGGTAACCACATCACCGATATCCAGGTCGACTTCGATGTCGAGTTCCCTGACAGCGAGGGCGGACGAGCCGCCGCAGATGTACTCGAGATCGCGATTCGCAAGTCTCATGATCGGCTCTGCACAGTGACCCGTACGGTCGAGCTAGCGACACCGGTCGGCGCCCGACTGCGAGGCCAGTCGATGTTGCAAGCAGAATCACCGATGTGATGGCAAGCCCAACGGTCCGGCGCTCAACTGCTCCGCATTTGGCCCAGCGCGATCTGGTGTATGCCACAGCAGAGCGAACTGATGAGTTCTTCGCTGTGGCCATGCGCGGCTTTTACGACGATTACGTCGCGGAGCACTGGCAACCTATGCACAAAGTCTTCGAGCCAGAGCGCAATTTCGGGTTTCAGGTGGACGGGCGCTGGATCTCCACTTGTGGCGCGTACAGCAGGAAGTTAACGGTTCCGGGTGGATCGGTGCCCGCTGCCGCGGTCACGGTTGTCACAGTGCAGCCGTCCTACCGTCGCAAAGGTCTGCTCACCGAGATGATGAAGCACCAGCTGTACGACATCCGCCGGCGCGAGGAGCCGGTGGCTTTGCTGTGGGCTTCGGAGTCTGCGATCTATGGCCGTTTCGGATACGGGCAGGCCAGCCCTCAGGTGCGGCTGTCAGGCAAGACCAAAACGACTGCTTTCCGTCCGGATGTTGATCTTGGTGCGGGTTCGGTCGGTGAAGTGGAGCGGGACCAGGCGATTCCTGTGATCAAGGGTCTGCATCAGGCCTTGCTGGCAGAGCGGGTGGGCGCGTTGGATCGCAACGACGACTGGTGGAACGTCAGGTGGCATGATCCAGAACCGTCGCGGCGCGGTGCGACGGCGTACCGATTCGCGTTGCACTACGATCGCCGCGGCCGGCCGGACGGCTACGTAACCTTTCGGGTCAAGAACAACTGGGGCGAGTCGGGTGCCGAGGTGATCATCGATGAACTGGATGCCCCAAGCGGCGCAGCCCGGGGCGCACTTTGGCGGTTCGTTCTTGATCTTGACCTGGTGCGTACGTTCACCAGGCACGGCGCCCCGTTGGATGAAGCCGTGCGCTACCTGGTCAGCGATCTGCACTCGATAAAGGCCGAGCTGCAGGATGGGACGTACGCGCGACTGGTCGACGTGCCGCGCGCTCTGGAAGCGCGTCGCTACCTGACCGACCTGGAGGTGACCATCCGGCTTGAGGACCCATTGCTCAGGCAGAACACCGGCACGTTCCAGCTAGCGGGTGGTCCTGATGGCGCCTCGGTGACCAAGAGCCGTGGTAGGCCGGATCTGGTCATGACCGTACGGGACCTCGGTGCGATCTACCTCGGCGGAACTTCGCTGGCCGCGCTGGTCCGTGCTGGCATTGTGACCGAACGGACAAAAGGCGCTGCCGCTGCAGCGGGAGCCGCATTCGCGTGGTCCCAGCCGCCCTTCTGTCCGGATTCCTTCTGAACGACTGCGACGGCCGGCGCAGCTAGCATTGTGGCCGCGGGATTCGAGAGCCCGTTCGGCTCTGCTCAAGAATCTCGGTCATCATGTTGCGGAAGTCTTCGCGGTCGTGTGGTGCTAACGGTGCGAGAAGACTGCTGAGTTCGGCGTTCACCGCTTCGTGGAAAGCGACTGCTGCCCGACGGCCGCTGTCGGTCGGCGTCACACGCAATGCGCGCCGGTCACCTGGTACCGGCGAACGTTTGACAAGGCCGCGGCGCTCGGCCCTGTCTATCAGGCCTGTAAGCGCCGCCTTCTCCACGTCAAAACACCGTGCCAGTTCGGCCATTCCTCTAGGACCGTCGGCCAGGATGCACAACAGCCTTGCCTGGACGGGAGTCAGGTCATGGCGTTGGGAGACGCGCGCATAAGTGCCCTGCACTAAGCAAGCGAACTGGAAGAGCCCGGTTGTGGCGTCGTCTGCATACGTATCATCCGCACCGCTCCGTCGTCCGGCAGCTTCGCCGCGCTGGGCGGCCGCTAGTGCGGCGGTCCCCGCTTGCGCGCTGTCGTTCATGGCAATACAGTACATCCAGGAGATAGTTAATACCACGTATAATATGTTCCATTAATGATGGTCTCACGATTGGCGCTGCAGGCTAGGTAGCCGTTTGTAACGCAACTGCGGCCACGAGAGCAGAGAAGGAGCCCACGATGGCTGGTGACGGACCCGTAGTTGTTATTGGTGGTACCGGGATGCTCGGCGGGCAGGTGGTCACAGCGTTGCTCTCCCGCGGCAAGCGAGTGCGCGCGCTGGTGCGGCCTAAATCTGATGCGGCACACCTAGTACAGGCAGGGGCCGAGATCGCGCCGGGCGACATGATGGACCCCGCGTCACTGCTGCGCGCGATGGACGGCGCGGATGCTGTGGTAACCACGGCGGCCGGTTATACCCGGCACAGCAAGGGTGATACCCCTGAGATCGACAAGACGGGCAATCGCAATCTCGCCGACGTGGCGAGCCGGGCCGGCATCCGCAGGTTCGTGTTCACCAGCATCTTGACTTGTGACCAGACCCCACAGGTCCCGCACTTCTGGCACAAAAAACTCGCCGAGGACAGACTGGAGGAACTGGGCGTCCCGTTCGTGTCGCTGCGGCCAGGCGCGTTCATCGATCAGCTCACCCAAATGGGCGGTGACCCATTCGCCAAGCGGCGGCTCATGTGGTTCGGTTCGCCGACGATCCCGCTTACCTACGTGCTCACCTCTGACCTGGCCGGCTACCTGGCCGATGCGGTCGACGCTCCAGGGGTGGACGGGCAGCGCATCGATATTGGCTGGGATCGACCAGTGAGCATGCAGGAGATCGCCCAGATCTCGGGGCGGCTAATCGGTCAACAGATGCGGGTGCGCACCATCCCGGCCGGCCTGATCAACACTGCCGCGGCGGTGGTGGGGCCATTTAGCCCGATGGTCAAGGACATGGACGCGATGATGCGCTGGTTCCAGACCGGCGGGTACGTCGCCGATCCCACTCGACAGCGTGAGGTGTTCGGACCGGTGCCTACGGCGGAGGACGCGATCACCAGGTTCGTCGGCAGCCTCGGACACCGAGTGGCCGCCTAGTGTCGGGCCGGATCGACTCATCAAACGGCTGCTTCGAAGCGGAATCGTGTCGCATCGACGTACAGCGTGGTCCAGGCCAGAACCTTGACCGGCTGCAGCCGCCACACCCCTTCCTGGTAAGAGGCAGCTGACTGCGGGTAGCCGTACTTGGCCTTGGCTGCGGCGGCGAGCTGCTGCGCCACCGCCTTCGACGGTGTTACCCACTGTGCGTCGCCTTCGACGATGACTGCTGATTCGCCATCTTCCAGGTGCAGCGTGGCCCGGCCATCGCGGCGCAGGTTCTGCATGTGTACGGTCGCTGGATCGCCGCCGAAGTAACAGCTGCCGTCCAGCCACATGCCGTCCACGGGGACTACGTGCGGAGTGCCGTTACGGCGGACTGTAGCGAGCCAGTAATGCAAGGACTCGGCCAGCCGCTCCTCAACAAATGTCCAGTCGAGGAGTTGGTTTGGGGATCCGTAACTACTCGGCAGCGTCAGCTGCTCAGCAACAAGCGGCATCGCAGCAGCCTTTCATTTGCAGGAGCGCGTTACAGATATTCCTCGATGGCCCCGAGCAGTACCGACTTGGTCTTCGCCCCCTTGAATGCTTTCACCAGCTCGCCGCCGACATAAACCTGGATCGTCGGCAAGCCGAGCACGTAGTTGTTGGCTGGGGTCACCGGATTGGTGTTGGTGTCCATCTTCACGAACCGCACTTTGTCACCGTGCGCATTCGCGAGCTCTTCAATGATCGGCGAGACCTGCTTGCACGGCCCGCACCAATCCGCCCAGAAATCCACCACAACTGGCTTCTCCGACTTCAGGACGACATCAGTAAACGTGGCGTCGGTCACTTCGGCTACTGCACCCATCGAATCTCCTCTCTCTGTGCCCTTCAGTGTCGCGGTGTCCGCTGACACTTAGTGGTGTGCGGGTTGCGCGGCGGCATAAGCCCGCGAAGTGCTGGCGAATCAGACTGCCGGTCCGGAAATGGTGCAAGTTGACAGCGCTTTCTCGTGGACCGCCCCGGACCCGTTCAGCTGGCGGCACCGGTAAGCAGCGCTTCGTCCGCGGCGACGGTCGAATGGTCTCCGTGATGCAGAGCCGTCAAGTACCTCTCCGCGTCAAGGGCGGCCGCGCAACCGGTGCCGGCGGCTGTAACAGCTTGCCGGTAGGTGTGGTCGACGAGATCCCCAGAGGCGAACACGCCGGGCAGGTTGGTTTTGGTGGACCTGCCGTCGGTGATCACATAGCCGTCGGCATCCAGATGCACCTGGCCTTTCACCAGCTCGGACCGCGGATCATGGCCAATGGCGATGAACAGGCCGGACACCGGCAGCTCACGCTCCTCACCAGAGATGGCGTCTTGCAAGGTGATGCCAGTCAGAGTCTTGTCGCCATGAATCTCGGTAACCACAGAATTCCAGGCGAACTTGATCTTGGGATTCTTGAACGCTCGGGACGCCATGATCTTGCTGGCCCGCAGCTCATCACGGCGGTGCACGATGGTCACGGACTTCGCGAATCGGGTCAAGAAGGTCGCCTCCTCAACTGCCGAGTCGCCACCGCCGACCACGGCGATGTCCTTGTCACGGAAGAAAAATCCGTCACAGGTAGCGCACCACGACACGCCGTGTCCGGACAGTCGATCCTCCCCTTTAAGACCCAGCTTGCGGTAGCCGGAACCCATGGCCAAGATCACCGTACGCGTCTCGAAGGTGTTGCCATAGCCATCCTTGACGATCTTGATATCGCCGGTCAGATCCATCTCGACGACATCCTCGGCGACCAGTTCGGCACCAAATCGCTGGGCTTGGGCACGCATGTTGTCCATTAGTTCCGGGCCCATGATGGCATCCCGGAAGCCGGGAAAGTTTTCCACCTCGGTCGTCGTCACCAAGGCGCCACCCGCGTCGATCTCGCTCTCGAACACGAGCGGTTTGAGATCGGCCCGGGCGGCGTAGATGGCGGCCGTATAGCCGGCAGGCCCGCTGCCGACGATGATGATGTCCCGTACGGATTCGCTGCTCATAGTGCCTTTCGTCACGGGTGCCTTTTGGGCTGCAACCCTATCCGCGAAACGACACTGGCCGGTCAGCTATTCCGAAGAGGAGTCTCAGCGCGGCGGGACTGTTGGGGGCGCCGAAGGCGTGTCGCGCTCAGGGATCAGACCTCGGGCCTTCAGATTTCCCACGGTCTTCAGGGAGCTCTTGTCAAGTCCCGCCTGGGGTGCTCGAGTCAGTATCCATGTGAAGAGGGCCGAATGCCCGCCGCGCAACAGCGCGACCGGAGCGACGATGCGCCTCGTTCCCCCGTCGTGCGCTCGTACGGTGAGTCGGTAGCTCGGCCCGTTGGGGGTAACGAACTCCGAAACGGAAATCAGGTCCGCAGCCTCAATGGTGTGAAACCTTCGAAAACGCCGAGCCGTCAGCCGCGACCCATCGATCAGCAGATAGGCCCTGGTCCTCAGGTAGATCACCCCGACGACGAGGGCCCAGAGCGCCACAACGACCACGAGCGCAGACACCCAGCCGGCCACCTGCCCGCGGGCCAATGCCCCCACGCAGATCGCGGCAGCGAGGCTTGCAAAAAACGCTGGGGTTCGCCAGTTGTACGAGAGTTCGAGCGGGTGCGCCATCTAGCGCCGCTCCTTGATCTCCACGGGGTCCTTGGTGGTGATGCCCAGCCTGCGCGATCGATCAAGTCTCCTTGGCATCTGGCGCTCGATCACTGGAGCACCTCGACCTCGTAAATGCCGCCGCGGTAACCGTTCCCCTCCTTCGGCAACGAGGTCAGGTACACCAATACATATCGGGTGGTTACACCTTGCTCTGCAGTCAGCGTCGCCGATTCGAGGGCCTTCGGTTCCGCGGTCACCGTACGCCAACGCTTGTCGGAGCTCATTGGTGGCGTCGTGGTCTGTGACGGATCCGACAGCGGGACCCGGAATTCGACTGCCGTGCCGGCGCCACTCAACTTGAGTTGGACCGAGCGCACCGGTTGTGGAGTGCCAAGGTCAAGGACAAGACCGACGCCGCGCTTCAGGTTGCCCAGCTTGGGATTGCCGAAGTATTGCACCGTACGCCAGCGTGTCGTCGGGTCGCCATCGTAGGCAAGACTCACCTCGTCAGGATTCTCAGTTTTGTCCTCGCCTTGGGGATCAAAATCCCGCGCTTGGGTGATGGTGAGCTTCTTGAGCTGCCCCGGCGGGCGCTCCGACGTGCCAGCCGGATTACTCGACGCGTTCGGTTCAATTGCGCCGGATAGCCGCCGGTCCAAAATGAGGGCGGAGATGATTCCGGCAGCAATCAGCAGCACCGCAAGCACCAGGAGTAAGCCCAGCCAGCGCCGCTGGCGCTGCTGAGTGGCAGGGCGTGGCGCCGCGGGCCTGCTTCGCGGGTGCCGGCTGGCCGGTGCCGATCCGGACGGTGCCGATCCGGACGGTGCCGATCCGGACGGTGCCGATCCGGACAGTGGCGGGCTGGCCGGTGCCGGTCCCGACGAAGGCCCGCTGGTCGGTGACGGTCTTGACGGCCTGCCGACTGAGACGCGCGTGTGCTGAGTGGTGGGTGGGGCGCTTGCCGCCGGAATCGTCCGGGTGGGTATGGATTCCTGTCGAGTTGTCGTTTGGTCAAGCAGCGAGGAGACGGGCTGAACGTTTGCCGTGGCTTCAGCTGCTTGTGAGCCGCCTCCCACGCTGGGGATCGGCTGATGGAGCCGTCGCTCCAGATCGGGCGCGGCATCAGCGCCGCCAAGGACCTTGGTCAACGCGGTCACGATTTCTCCCGCGCTGGTGATAGCGGGCGCATGGTGTCGGGGCGGATCGCCGAGAATCTGATCGCAGACGTTGTCCAGAGCCGGTGGAACTCCGGCCCGCACCTGCCGTGGCGTCATCCAGCGCCGCCCCATCGTCGGAGCGCTGGGCAGCCCGAACGCTCGGCCGCCCGGCCAGCGGCACACCAGCGAGGCATAGAGCAGTCGACCTAAATCTGAGACGTCTGACAGCTCTGGGGTGTTCGCGCCGGGCACTGCATCGGTCGCGCTCGGCCGGAGGGCGGCCTCGATCAGTAAGCCCACGATCTTGACGTTCCCCGACGGGGTGATGATCACCGTTTCCGGGCTGATCCGGCGGTGGTAGAGACCCAGACTGTGCACGCCGGCGAGCGCGTCCGCGATTTCGCGAATGATCCAGGCTGCCTCAAGGCCGGAGAGTGGGCCGTGGCTCAAGATCATTTCGAGCGACTGCCCGGTCGCGTACTCACAGACGATGTAGGAACCCACCGCAGGATCGATGCTATGCACCGCATCGAGCACCCGCAGGAACCGAGAATCCGTAGCCACCGATGCCTTGCGGGCCGCCGTCAGCAGTTCATCCGCGCCGCGGTCACCCGGCGCCAGGAGATGCACCAGCACCGATCGGGAAAGCACCTGATCGAGGGCTCGCCAGGTAACGGTTGGCTGGGATTCCCCGATCAATTCCTCGAGACGATAGCGGGAGGCCAATACCGTCCCAGCGGGAAGAGTCGCAGCCTCGAAACTCTTCCTCGCCTTTGCCGACGCCCTGGGCGGCTGTCGCCTGAACCATGGCTTTTGCGCTCTCCTCACCAGCTCCTTCGATGCTAGGAGATGGCGGCCGTATCACTGTGGGGGAATCGCCGGACGGGCCAGATTCGGCAAATCGATCACCGCTTGCTTCGATCGCCGCCTCCTCACGCGTCTCCAATGTCTCGGGCTTGGAATCACCACCTCGCCGCATCAGCGTCGCCACGATCTCGCTGACCTCGTGGATTCGCATCAATCTGGCCGTCACCAGGAACAACCCGACTGCCACCACCCCGGCGACCACCAATCCGAGGCCTAGCGCCAGCTGCGAACCAAATTGACTCGTGAACACCCAGGAGATCAGCCACGCTGCAATTGCTGCTGGCGTCACAGCCAGCAACAACCGTACGCAATGCCTCACCAGCACCGCGGCATCAAGATCGGGAAGCTTCCGCCGCAGCGTTGCAAAAGAAATCGGTAGGCCGATCAGGTACGCCGCCGAATAGGAGAAGGCCAGCCCGGTCGCCACCAATGCTGGATCATCGAGCAAAAGAACCGCGCCCACGCCCAGGACGACATTGGTGGCGGCGATCAGACATTGCAGGAAGAAAGTCGTGCGCGTGTCCTCGAGCGCATAGAAAGAGCGCAGACAGACGTATTGCACCGTGAATGGCACTAGCCCGATCGCCAGAGCCATCAGTGCCGCGCCGACATACGAGGCGTCTTTGGCGCCCTGGCCGAAACCGAAGGCGAGATGCGCCAGTGGCAGCCCCAAGACCACGAAGGCAACCGAGGCCGGCAGCAGTGCGGTCATCGCCAGCCGGATTGCCCGCATGGTTTCCGCCGCCACGCCCGCCCGGTCACCGGCGGCGGCGAGCCGCGAAGCAGAGGGCAGCATGGCAGTTGCCAAGGAGACTGTTATCAACGAATGGGGCAGGATCCACACCGCGTACGCGTTGGAGTATGCAGTGAGCCCCGCGCCATTACCGCCAACTGTGGCACCGCTGGCGAGCTTGGTCACCACGACGAATGCTGCTTGTGTCACCACGACGAAGCCCAAAGTCCACTTGGCTAGCCGGAAGGTCTTGCCCAGCCCGGTGTTCTTGAAGTCGAATCGTGGCCGAAAGTGATAGCCGCTGGCCCGCAGGAACGGGATCAGCACAGCGGCCTGCGCCGCGATGCCGAGCGTGGAACCCAGGCCCAGCAGCAGCTCCTGACTTGTAGTGAACGGTGCGCCGGTGCTGGTCCGTTCGAAGACGATCAAGTACATCAGCAGCACGATGATCGACACCACATTGTTGGCGATCGGAGCCCACATCATCGGCCCGAACCTGTCCCGCGCGTTCAGCACCTGCCCGGCCATGACATGCACGCCGTAAAAGAAGACCTGCGGCATGCAGTAGTAGGCGAGCATGATCATCGACTGGTATTGCGCGGAGAGTTGTGGGGATTTCCAGCCGGCAGCGGAATAGAGCGACACGATCGCCGGCACAGCGAGCGTGAGTAGCAGCGTGATCAATCCGAGCGCGATCAGTCCGGCAGTCATGATCCGGTTGGTGTACGCCTCACCGCGGTCGGCGTCACCTCGAATAGCGCGCACGATCTGGGGCACCAGGACGGTGTTCAGCACTCCGCCGGCGAGCAGGATGTACATGCTGTTGGGCACGGTCGTGGCGATCGTGAACATTTCCGCCTGCCGGGTGCCGTTCCCAAACAGGTACACCAGCAACATGAGCCGGAAGTAGCCGAGCACCCGGGAGGTTGCGGTCCCGCCAGCCATCAGCGCGCTCGCCGACACCAGTCGCCGGGTGTGGCGGCGCTCCTCCGTCGACGGCTCGTCCCTGTGTCTGCTGGCGACCCCCCCGCGCCCCCCCGCGTCTGGACCGGGCGGGCTCGCCTTCGGCGTGGAGGTCTCAGACATCGAGTCTCTCTGCCGGCACCGAGCTCAGCGCGGGAAGCTGATCCGGTGCTGTGCCGTCGCCTACTAACGACGGCTCGGCCGGCTTATCACTGGCTGCCGTGGCCCGCTCCCTAGCCACCTGGCGAATGCGCAGGAATGTGGTGCCAACCAGGACGATGCCGGCGGCAATGGCGATCGCCCAGCCGGTCGTGCCGTTCTGGGTCACCTGCACCTCGATGTCGAACGGGCGCCCGATCGGCCGCCCAGATTCGGTCATCAATTGAGCTGTCACTGGTACCACGCCGTTGGCCTTGGCCGTCACCTCGGCGTTGCCGGTGAAGCTGTCTTGCGCCCGGATCTCTGGAGCCTGGATCGTTTTGATGGTGAGTCGCTGGCGGTTCTCGGAATTGAACACCAGGCTCACCTTGACAGCCCCAGCATCTGGGCGTGACCCGTCGGCTTCCAGCGTGTTGGTGATCGTGATCGGGAACTCGACGCCTTCACGTGCCACGGTCTGGACCCGAGGGCTGCTGCGGATCTGGATCTTGTCAAGCAAGATCTCATCGAGTGCCGCCTGCTGGGGACCGAGGAACGCTCTGCGCGCCTCATCATTCTTGCGCCACTTGGCGCTGGCGGCTAGCGCGACTGCGGCACTGCCTTCGGCCCGTGCGGTCGTTGGATCGACCAGCAGATCGGCGTACGTGTCGTTGCTCCACTCGAACGTTCTGAGGCTGGCGAGCTGGCCCTTGGTGAGTTGAGCATCCTGTGCGGCCTCGCTGTAGTGAAATTTCATCGACCAAGCCGTCGGCGTGGACCTCAGTAGCTCGCTCAGCGTGACCGTTTTCAGCCAAGGCGCCTTGAGTTCTGGAGCACCGTCTGCAGCCTGCACCGCCGTGCTGATCAGCCGAACCTGTCCGCGGGCCAGATTGTCTCGCGCTGCCGTTGCCTCGATCCACGTTTCGGTAAGCATCCGCTGTCGAGTCTGGACGGCGGTGTTGCGTGGATCCGGACCGGGCCCACCGTCCTCAGCGGCCCTTGCGTATCTGACGATTGGCACATGATTGGGTCCGGCGAGCAGCGGCGCTGAACCTCTCGCCGAGGTGTCGGCAATCAGGACGGCGGTGGGTTGTAGAGCGGCGGCGGCCTCGGCTGTGGCCGCATCTGCGGTGCCTCCAGCTGGAAGCACGAGAAGTGGCAGCGATCTGGTCGCTTCCACCAATTTGTTGGCATTTGCCGCGTCGCTGAGCACGTTCTCTTGGCCGTTGTGGACCAAAGCAGCAACGTCAGGTGAGCCGTAGAGCAGTTGAAATCCGTCGTGTGACGACTTGAGCAACTCGAAGCTCTCAAGCCATCTGGCGGCATCGGTCTGACCGGTGCCCGCCGATGTCGTGCCCTCGGAGTCAAGCACCTGATAGCCGCCCGCCATGGTTTGGAGTTCCCGGATCAGCGCAGGGTCCACCGTGAAGCTCGTACTGGGGGGTTCCGCAGCTTTGAGCAGGGCCGTCAGCCGACCGTTTTGGCCGACCTCAGCTGCCAGGTGATCATCGGACAGCACCCCTTTTCGCACCAGTGAAGGGCGCGAGTTGAGGACAACGAGCGAGGTCATTGTCAACGAGTTGCTCGGCTTAGCAGCCAGCACCGGCACGAGCGTCCGCGCACGACCGACGGCGACGTTATTGCCCCGCTGCAATACGTGGACACCCATCAGATAAACACCCTCGGTCGGGGACAGTTCCAAGTCGGAGACCTTGGCGCGCAGCCTGAAGTCGACCGAGGCATTCGGCTCCAGGTAGGGCTTGGCGGCTGTGAACAGATCCTGGAAGGCGCCGATGTGCCGGGCGCCGAGGGGGTCGTTGGATTCGGAGTCCAGCGCCTGTTCCAAGCCGTCCCGACCGAGGATCGGGGCTTGGTTCCTCCAGAAGAGAGCCTCCAACCGGTAGAGCCGCCCTTTGGTGATGTTGGTGACCCGGCCGGTGACGGTGACCTCGCCATCTCGGGTGGGCAGCTCGGGCTCCATCGACGTCAGAGTGATGGTGACTGAGGCGACTGGCTCGGCTGCCACAGCAGGCGCCGGCAGCAGCCCTAAGCCCAATAATGACCCGAGCCCCGAAACCGCGACCGCGAGCAGTACGCGGGCCGCACGCACCGCGCACCTCCTCACCTAGTCATCTTAATTCGACTCACGGGCGTAAGCGTCGGTATCGCGCTCCGTCGTGCTGAGGACGAGTGAGCGGACGCGCTCTTTGGTCTGCGAGTGAGGACGAAGTCGGCGGATTTCAGGCGCGATGCGCGAACGCCCGAGCAAGGGGCCGTAAGCGTCGGTATCGCGCTCCGTCGTGCTGAGGAGGAGCGAGCGGACGCGCTTTTTGGTCTGCGAGTGAGGACGAAGTCGGCGGATTTCGCGCGCGATGCGCGTACGCCCGGGCAGGGGCCGTAAGCGTCGGTATCGCGCTCCGTCGTGCTGAGGAACTACGTCTAGGAAAAGGGAGGTAAGCCCGCGACGTTAGAATCGCTCAGCGTGTCTACTTTCCAGCTGAGCTCAGCGCAGGCCGCGGCAGTGGCCGAGCTGCTCAGAATTGCGCCAGTCGCTGACCGGTTGGGCGAGTTGTTCATCAATGCCGGACATGAGCTCTATCTGGTCGGCGGCAGCGTACGCGATGCGCTGCTTGGCAAGCTCGGACACGATCTGGATTTTGCAACCTCGGCGCGTCCGGACGCTGTGGAAAAGCTGCTTCGGAGATTCTCCCCGGCGGTGTGGACCATCGGCAAGGAGTTCGGCACCATCGGCTGCAAGGTCGAGGCCGACGACGCCAGCTGGATCATCGAGGTCACGACATACCGGTCCGACGTCTATGCAGGGCACAGCCGGAAACCAGAGGTGGCATTCGGCGACACGCTGGAGGGCGACCTACATCGGCGCGATTTCACCATCAACGCCATGGCGGTGTCGATCCCGGATAAGAGATTCGTCGATCCGTACGGGGGATTGAACGATCTGGCAGGACGGGTGATCCGAACTCCCGCGACGCCGGAGAGCTCTTTTAGCGACGATCCGCTCAGGATGATGCGAGCCGCACGTTTTGTTGCTCAGCTGGAGTTTCGACCGGCGCCCGAGGTGGTCGCGGCCATGAGAAGCATGGCCGACCGCATCTCGATCATCTCTGCCGAGCGCATCCGCGATGAGCTGTGCAAGTTGCTGCTGACCGATCGGCCGCGGCCCGGCATCGACCTGCTGGTGTCGACCGGACTGGCGGCGAAAGTGCTGCCTGAGCTGCCCGCCCTAAAGCTGGAGCGGGATGAGCATCACCGGCACAAGGACGTCTATCAGCACAGCCTCACGGTGCTGGAGCAGGCAATTGGTCTGGAGGACCGGCTGCCGCAGCAGCCCGATCTGATCATCCGGCTGGCGGCGCTGTTGCATGACATCGGTAAGCCGGCGACCAGACGGTTCGAGCCAGGCGGGAAGGTGTCTTTTCACCACCATGACGTGGTCGGCGCCAAGCTCGTCCGGAAGCGGTTGGCGTCGCTGCGGTTCAGTGGCGAGGAGATCAAGGCTGTCTCGGACCTGGTGGCGTTGCATTTGCGCTTCCACGGCTACAGCGGCGGCGAAGGTCGAGATGGGGTGTGGACCGATTCGGCGGTTCGTCGCTATGTCCGGGATGCCGGCAAGCAGCTGGCCAGGCTGCACGTTCTGACGAGGGCGGACTGCACTACTCGAGACGCGGCCAAAGCGGAACGATTGCAGGCGGCCTATGACGACTTGGAACGGCGGATCACCGAGCTGGCAACGCAGGAGGAATTGAAGGCGATCCGCCCCGATCTGAACGGCACTCAGATCATGGAGATTCTTGGCATTCGAGAAGGCCGCGACGTCGGCCGGGCGTACGCGTTTCTGCTTGAGCGGCGGCTGGAGGACGGTCCGCTCGGCGAGGAGCGCGCCCGCGAGGAGCTGCTGGCTTGGTGGGCCGATCAGCAGTGAGCTCCTGGCCAGCATTCGGACCGTTTGGGTGCTTGTGATCGCAGACGACTCGGTTTGGGCTGAAGCGCAGGGTTCTCTAAGCACCTGGGATCGCAAACGACCCAATCCCCGGAATTCAGCACTTATCGCGTCATCGGACGTGTGGGCAAGATTCGCGAGGATTTGCACCATTGCTTATCGACGACCAACTGGCCTGCGCACAATTGTGGCATTCCACGCCCATTGGTGAGAAGGAAAGGGTGAGAAGGAAAGCGACTAGCCAATAAACATGTCAGCAGAAGTATGAACGCATCCCTTGCTAACTCGTGAGCTGACCGAGTCTTTTGACAATTCCTGGGTATACAAGTTGTAATCTCTCTCATCCAGCACACTCGGGAAGCAGGACACCATGGCGACCAAGGTTTTGACCACTCTGCAAGACGATATCGACGGCTCAGACGCGGCTGAGACTATCCGCTTCGGCCTGGACGGGGTTGAGTGGGAAATAGATCTGTCCGAGCGCAACGCTAACCGGCTGCGCAACAGCCTCAGCGACTTCACGGCCCATGGCCGCAAGGTAGGCGGCAAGCGCGGACGCAAGCCGGCATCATCCACCCAAGCAGACACCCAGGCGGTCCGGAAGTGGGCTCAAGCCAACGGCATTGAGGTCAATGCGCGCGGCCGCATTCCAGCTGAGATAGTCGAGCGCTATCGGGCCGCGGGCAACTAAGCCTTCATTGCTCAACTGTTTTCCAGCAGCCCCGAACCGCGACTATTCACGGCGTCTAGGCCAAACTCGAGCATCGCAGCCTCGGCTGGAGTGAAGTGCTGAGGGAAGCCCTGCGGCCCGCCGCAGTATCAGTTCAGCAGATCCGAGACCTCCAGCCGAGATCGCAGCAGTTGTTGCTCGGCCGGATTGTGGGTAAGAGCCAGGGCCCGCTCGTTGGCAGCTCGCGCCGCGGAATGATCACCCAGTGCGGTTAGCAGCTGCGCACGGGTGGCATGCAAGAGGTGGTAGCCGCTCAGCCGATCCGCAACTTGATCGACTTCAGCGAGCGCGGCTTCTGGCCCGCGGAGATGGCTGAGCGCGATGGCATGGTTGAGTCGGATCACCGGTGATGTGTCGAAACGCAGCAACAGATCGTAAAGGGTCAATATCTGCAGCCAATCCGTCTCGGCCCATGATGTGGCGTTGCCATGGCAGCCGGCAATCGCCGCTTGCAGCTGGAACCGACCCGGGTGACCCAGGGCCGCCGCGGTCGCCAGATATCCGTCGGCGCGACTGATCGCCACGCCGTCCCATCGAGCCCGATCTTGATCCTCCAGCAGGATCAGCCCACCTTGATCATCGAATCGTGACTGGGTACGCGAGGACAGAAACGTCAGCAGCGCCAGCAGTCCCCAGCCCTCTGCCTGACGCGGCATGGCGCGGGCCACCAGTTCCCCCAGCCAGATGGCATCATCGCTCAACTCGCGGCCGGATGCTGAAGGCTCCAGATAGCCGGCGTTGTAGCTCAGATAGATCACTGTCAGCACGTCATCCAACCGTGGTGGAAGTTCAGTTGCCGCCGGGATGGTGAAGGGAATGCCTGCGCTGGTGATCTTCCGCTTGGCGCGTACCAGGCGTTGCGCCATCGTCGCCTCGGGCACTAAGAACGCGCTGGCGATCTGCTGCGTTGTCATGCCGACCACGGCCCGTAGCGTCAGGGCCAAACGTGCCTCGACACTCAGTGCTGGATGGCAGCAACCGAATAGCATTGGCAGGCGCTCGTCGCTCGTACGATGCCCAGGCCATGCAGCTGCCTCGGGATCGGCGTCCCACCCATCGGTCAGAGGCACCTCCCGGGAGCGCTTCCGCAGCAGGTCGATGGCTCGGCGCCGAGCCGCCAGAGACAGCCAGCCGCCAGGGTTGGCCGGTACTCCGTCACGGCGCCAGGTGCGCAACGCGATGACGATCGCCTCTTGTACTGCCTCCTCGGCAATATCAAAGTTGCCGAGGCGGCGTTGCAGCTGGGCGACAATCAGACCTGCCTCCCGGCGGACGATGCGGGCTAATGCGGCATCCTCCGCCGAGGGCTGCGCGCGGGAGGAGTCGACCGCGGCGTTCACATACCGCCGCCGCTGTGTTCCACGATCGGCCGGATCTCCACAGCAACGCCGGGATACTGCAGCGACGGCCATTCCTTGACGACGGCGATCGCGGCATCCAGGTCAGGAACGTCGATGATGCTGAATCCTCCAACGTTCTCCTTCGCCTCAGAGAACGGCCCGTCTACGACGACCGGTTCACCACCATTAGTCCCGTATTTGACGGTCGTCGCTGTCTCTGGGCCCTGCAGTTCAGCGCCGCCGTCGGCCATGACATGGCCGTGCTTGTCGAACCAGCCGTAGATAGCCTGGTAGACCTCTGCTCGCCGCTCCTCAGGTACGGCGGCGTCAAGATCCGGACGGTTTGTGTACATCAAGACATACTTCATGGTGCTGCTCCTTGTCTCGTGAGGCGAGGTCGACACCCCTCCACGTGCAGCCGCCCCCGAAATCGACAGCAGCACACACATTCTCCGAAATCGCTGGTCGGTGTTGTCGCTGACCCTGCTGACCCTGGCGGCAGCCGCCCACGGACCTCAATTTGGCTGTGCCTGTTGGCTGCGGCAACGCATGGCAGACTATGCATCCGTGGTCGTCGTCAGCGTGCCCAGACATGCCTGAGACCGAAAAGAAGACTCAAGTGAAAGTACGAGAGATCCGATCCCATGGGCATCAAGAAGGCGGTGCCGCGATGATGGCAACCAGCCGTGCCCGTGATGCGGAATTCGAGCCCATCTATCACTACTACGGTCCTCATCGGGCTGGTTTGCCCCCGCTGATTCCTTACTTCCGTGAACTGCGGCATCGGCGTGCCTTCGCGGTTGAGATGAGCAGGGCCACCATGCGGGGGGCGAACACCTCCACGTTCTTCGGCCAGGCATGGCTGATACTCAACCCGCTGCTGTTGGCCGGCGTGTACTACATCCTCGTCACGATCATCCGCAGGGAGAACGATCCGGCCTTCTTCGCCCACCTGACATTGGCGTTGTTCGCGTTCCAGCTGGTGAGCACCTCGGTCACCAGCGGTGCAACCTCGGTGACCAGCTCCGGCAAGCTGCTGCTGAATACACCCTTCCCTCGGCTGCTGATTCCGTTCTCGGCTGTGCGTACCGCCTTCTACCGGTTCCTGCCGACCGTGCCGGTGTACTTCGTCTTCCACGCGATCTTTCTGACGCATGTGTGGTCGCCGAAAATGCTGCTGTCTTTGTACTTTCTTGGGACCATGGTCGTGTTCGGCATGGGGCTGGCCGCCTTCTTTGGTGCGCTCCAGGTCTACTTCCGAGACACCTCGAGCTTCCTGCCGTTCTTCGTGCGGATCTGGCTGTATCTGTCCCCGATCTTGTGGGCGCCGGAACACATCGAAGGGCGGTTATCGGGACCGGTCATGACGCTCATCCAGCTCAACCCGATGTATTCAATGATCGGCGGCTACACCGAGCTGTTGCAGGACGACACGTTCCCCCCGACCTACATGTGGATATCAGCGGCGGTGTGGGCGCTCGCGGCCGCAGTGATCGGCTTCCTGTACTTCGTCTCGAGGGAGCGTGAGTTTGCTGTCCGTATTGTCTAACGGCGACGTTCCGCTGGCAGTGAAGGTCAATGACCTCTCCATCACCTATCGCACCACCTTCGAGCGCAAGCCGACATTGAAGCAGGCGCTGGTCCGCTTCGGTCGAGGGCAGCGCGCGGTAAAGGAAATCGAGGCGATCAAGGACATCTCCTTTGATGTGCGCAATGGGACATCCATGGGGATCATCGGCTCCAACGGCGCCGGAAAATCCACTTTGATGCGGGCTATGGCTGGCATCCTGCCGCCCACCACTGGTTCCATCGAGGTCTGGGGACGCGCCAGCACGCTGCTAGCGCTCGGGGTCGGGTTCAACCACAACTTGACGGGGCGGGAGAACATCATCCTGGGCGGGCTGGCCGCCGGCTTGTCCCGCCGTGACGTGGAGGAACGCGCCGTCGAAGTCGCAGAGTGGACCGAGCTTGGCGACTTCATCGATATGCCTATGCAGACCTACTCCTCAGGCATGATCGCTCGCGTGGGGTTCTCAGTTGCCGTCCACATGAAGCCCGACATCTTGATGATCGACGAGGCCCTGTCCACTGGCGATGCTCACTTCCGGGAGAAGGCGAACGCCAAGATGGCTGAGCTGCGTGAGAGCGCTCGGGCCATGTTCCTGGTTAGCCACGGTCTGGGCAGCATCAAGGAGATGTGCAACGAGGCGATCTGGCTGGACCGCGGCAAGATGATGATGCGCGGTGAACCCGAGGACGTCGTCAAGGCCTACATGAAGTTCGTGAAAGTGAAGAAGTCGGAGTCGACCACCGAGGACATGTAGCGGGAGCTAGCCGGCGTCAAGCCGCCACTTGAGGAAGTCCGCAATGTCACCGGATTCGCCATCACGGCCACCCTTGCCGACGATGAGTGGCGGCGGTGTCGACTTCAGCTTCACACCGGAGAGACGTTGCCGCAGACCGCCCGGTACGGTCAGCACGTAATACGAACCATCCTCACCGATCGCGAGGCTCTTGTTCTTACGGAGGTACCAGCCGACCTTGTCGGTCTTTACCGATTGGCCGGTATACAGCGTTGCGCGCAGCGGAGCGGGAGCGATGCCCTTCGCGTTGGCCGCGGCTACGAATTCGTCGATGAGCTTTTGAGCCTGCCGGGATTCGGCACGATCCTGAGCTGCCGCGAGCTCGGCCCGGCGGGCGGCTTCCTCGGCGCGTGACATATAGGGATGGTAACGATGCACACCAGGCGGAGGCTGAGCGGCAACGCGAGTAACGATCGATCGGGAATGCCCGGACCGGACATATCGACCACATAGACTGCCGGTGCTCTTTCCCGACAAAGGAAGCCAATGACCCAGACCACTGCGATACGCGAGTCGGGACCAGACGACGACGCCCCCCCGCCCAAAAGGCGCCGACTGCTGCCAAAGATCCTGATTGGCGTGGCCGTGCTTGTCGTCGTGGCTATGGGCGCTGGGCTGCTCTACGCAGCGACAATCGATCGCAGTCTGACAAAGAACCTCAACCGAGGCGTCGAGTTGCCCACAGACGAATCTTCTTTACGTCCCCCAAAGGAGGCGGAGGAGACAGGCACCCTGAATTATGTGCTGCTCGGTTCGGACAGCCGCGATCCCGGGAACGAAGGCAACGGTCGCAGCGACACGATCTTGGTGGTTCACCTGAACGCAAAGCGGGACAAGGCACACATCATCTCGTTCCCGCGTGACATGTGGGTCAATGTCCCTGGCTACGGCAGGAACAAGATCAATGCGGCATTCGCCTTCGGAGGCGCGCCGCTGGCCGTTCGTACGCTGGAAGACCTCACGGGCGTCCGCATGGATCATGTGGTGCTGATCGATTTCGAGGGGTTTATCAGGCTCACCGAGGATCTGCACGGCGTGACGGTGACGAACAAGAACGCTTTCAGCGCACATGGTTTTGAGTATCCCGAGGGAGAAATCACGATCGCGGGTGAGGAAGCACTGTGGTTCGTTCGGGAGCGCAAGTTGCTGCCTGGAGGCGATCTTGCTCGTGCAGAGAACCAGCGCAATGTAATCAAGGCGATCGTGCAGAAGGGCCTGAGTGCACAGGTGATCTCCGATCCCGCAACGTTCACCAGCTTTGTCGGCAATGTGGCGAAGCACCTCACGGTCGACAACGGCCTCAGCGATGCCGAGATCAGGCGTACCGCTTTGTCGCTGCGACTGACCGGCAAGGACATTCAGCTACTGCAGGCGCCGATCTCCGGTTTTGAAACCACAGGCGACGGGCAGAGCATTGACGTTGTGGACATGGCCAAGCTGGCAGAACTGTCCCAGGCCATGAAGAAAGACAAGCTCTCGGAATATGTGAAGAAGTATCCGCAGGGTTGAGGATGGAGTTCGCTCGGAGCCTTCAGCAGCTTTGGCGGCACCGATACTTCCGCCGCTTGCTGGCGGTACGCGTCGCCATCCAGTCCTGCGATGGAGTGCTCCAGGTAGCGCTCGCCGGGTATGTGCTCTTCTCCCCCGAACGGCAGCCGGACGCGGCTTCCATCGCGGTCGTGCTGGCCATCACTTTGTTGCCGTTCTCGATCCTGGGACCCTTCGCTGCATTGGTGATCGACAGGGTGTCCCGTCGGCAGGTCCTTATCGCGTGCAACGTCGCTCGCGCGGTCGTGACCTTCGGCCTCGCCGTGCTGGTTGCGACCGGGCTGCGGACTGCAGGCATCGAGGCTCTCATCTACGGCGGCCTGCTCATTGCCATGAGCCTCAGCCGGTTCGTGCTCGCGGCGCTGTCGGCCTCACTTCCCCACACGATAGATCCCGGCGAGTACATGGCGGCGAATTCGGTGGTGCCCATGGTCGGTCCCGCCGGACTGCTGATCGGCGTGGTAGTGGCCGTGCCGTTGCGTCTGATCTTGGGCAATGTGATGCCCGACTACCGCGCTAATGCGATCTTGTTCGTCATTGCCGCGCTCGGATTCATGATGACGGCCTGCTTGGCGCTGCTGATCCCGCGGCGGCAGCTCGGCCCCGACGGAAAAGCGACTACCAGAGCACGCGACGTCATCGTGGGGCTGATCGAGGCGTTTGCACACCTACGGAGGCAGCGCGCCACTCGCATCGGGCTGCTGACCATAGCCGGCCACCGGCTCATCTACGGCATCGTCACGGTGGCGACAATCTTGGTGTTCCGCAACTACTTCCACAGGCCCGACCAGATCGACGCTGCCATTGCTGACCTTGGTCTGGTTGTAGTGATCACTGGGGCCGGCTTTGTCTTCGCCTCCGTGGTCACGCCGCCGATGAGCGCCCAGTGGGGCCTGCGAAGCTCGATGATCATCTGCCTGGTCGCCTCGGCAATCTTCCAAGTGGTGCCGGGCGCAATCTACGTCCGAGCGCCGCTCATGGTGGCCGCGTTCCTGCTGGGTCTAACCGCTCAGTGCATCAAGATCTGCGTTGACACGCTGGTTCAGGCGCATGTGGCTGACGAGTTCAAGGGACGGGTGTTCGTGATCTACGACATGATCTTCAATGTCGTGCTCGTGGTTGCGGCTGTGATCGCTGCGGTGATCTTGCCTGCCAACGGCAAGTCGGTGATCATCATGATCATCATGGCCGCCGGCTACCTGCTGGTGGCTCTGGGATTTGCGTTGGTCAGCCGCGGCGTCAGCATGGACGAGGGCACCGAGTCGTTACAGGCCGTTTCTTAGCACGTTCATCGAGATCATCGACCTACCAGCGCATCGCAAGACTCATTCGGGTCGGCGCCGACCCGCTGGCCGGTCCAATCGCTCTGACGAAGGAACTGGCAGTCCTGGTACTGGCTCATCGAGAAAGGCGCGGTTAGTCTCGGTCTTGGCGATCACCTTCGCCCTGGTCTGTGAGATCTGGGCGTAGTCCTGCCGGATCGCTTTTGAGGAGTTGATCATGTTCAGCGCCCTTGAGCGCGGCCTCACGAACATCGGCCAGCAAGTCTTTGAAGTCAACGCACTGGTATTTCCCTCTCAGCGCCGGGGCGATCTCCGAGTCACTCTTGCCGCCCTTGCCTTCTTCGCGCACGGGCGCCTTGAGTTGCTCAGCCGTCACATCCGGGTACTTCTTCGCGACCGCGGAAGCGCAGGATTGGGCTAATTCTGGATGCATTCCGACTGGCAAAGAATGACGTTGTTGGGGACACGCTGACTCAACGCGCGCGCCCCAACTTGGTCAGCACAAGAACTAACGCATCGCGAAGTTGTTCGGGTCGGCGCCGATACGCTGGCCGGTCCGCACCTTGGAAATCTCGGCCATATCGCGATCATCGAGTTCGAAATCGAACAGCTCAATGTTCTCCCGCATCCGATCGGGATGCACTGATTTCGGGATGACGACACAGCCGAGCTGCACATGCCAGCGCAGCACGACCTGCGCCGGCGTACGGCCATTGCGCCGGGCCACCTCGACGATCTCGGGATTCTCTAGCAATCCTTTGCCCTGACCGAGCGGACCCCACGACTCGGTGAGGATCCCACGCTCGTCGTGGAAGGTACGGAGCTCCTCTTGCGGGAACTCGGGGTGCAGCTCGACCTGGTTGACCGCTGGCGTTACGTCGGTTTCGGCGAGGAGTCGTTGCAGGTGCGGGATCTCGAAGTTGGACACGCCGATCGAGCGCACCCGCCCGTCCGTCAGCAGCTTCTCGAATGCCCGCCAGGTTTCGACATACTGGTCGAACATCGGCAGCGGCCAGTGGATGAGGAACAGGTCGAGTACGTCGAGGCCGAGCTTGCTCATGCTCCCCTCGAAGGCGGCGAGCGTCTTGTCATAACCGTGCTCGCTGTTGGTCAGCTTCGTAGTGATGAACAGCTCGTCGCGAGGCACGTCGCTCTCCGCGATCGCGGCGCCGACACCTTCCTCGTTCCGGTAGCCCTGGGCGGTATCGATCAGCCGATACCCAGCCTTCAGTGCTTCAGCAACGGCTTGCCTGGTTTCTTCCGGTGGGACGAGGAACACCCCGAATCCGACCTGTGGGATCTCAAGGCCGTTGTTCATCCTTAACGACGGAACTGCTGGCATGTGAACTCCTTAATTCCACGTCCTTGGGCTTGATCTGAGCTGCGTGTTGCGCGGCCTTGAAGCTCTTGGAAGCCACCCGCGCCGCAACTGACTGGAACAGATTCTTCACCGGTCCGGCTATCTACCTTGTCATCGCCTGCCACCAAGGCTCGAAGGCGTCCCACAGTGGAGGGTTCTCCCACACTGGTGGCCGCCCTAAACGCCTCGTCGCAGGAAGGATCACGAATCGAGCGCGCAAGCGACAACACCCTGCGGGGATGGACAACAACGGAAGTGTTTCGACCAACAGGGCTGACAACACCTGCTTGGGAAAGTCGTCCTATGGCGAGCGCATCCCACAGACAGCGTGGATTCTGCGTCGTCGAGGCGCTTGATCGTGAGTGGCAGGAGCTCGACCAAAGGCATCCGGGAACCGTCATTCGCTGGGCTAGTCGACATGCCGTGCTCGCAGCGCATTGCTCATTCGATGATGTCCTGTCGGTTGCCAGGCTCTACTCCGATCCGGTACTTGCTGCCCTGCTGACCGAGGTCTCCCTTGGAGATCAACTCGCGGGCCGGGTCGTGCTGCAGGCCCTGATCGGTCGGATGGTGCGCATGGCGCAGCGCGATCCACGTGCCAGCATTGATGATTATCTCGCGCTGCTCTGGTCCGCGATCGGAAGTTATCCGCTAGAGCGACGTCCCGCGCGGATCGCGGCGAACCTCTCCATGGACACCCTCAAGGCCGTATGCCGGGAACGCCGGTGGATGGGGGGAGGCGAAGTCACCCTGCGGCCATCGAGTGAATCGCTCGAGGAGCTGCTGCCACCGGCCGGGCTTGGCGGGAGTCGCTACGGCTCGCCGCAGCCAGTCGACGTTGAAGCGTGCCGAGTGCTAGAGGCTGGCGCCCGTTTAGGCGTGATCGACGATTCGGCCGCCGCATTGCTGCGGACCGTTTATGTCGACGGCCTGACCAGCATCGAAGCTGCACGGCGGTTCAATACCAGCGCGGGGATGGTCCGCGCACGGTGCAGCAAGGTAGTCCGAGAGCTGGCCACTCATTCAGTTGAGCTCGCCGATGCGGCCTAACTCGATGTGATCAGGGCGTGAATCGGCTGCGCGTGCCGAACGCCGGCGGCGCGTCCGGCGGGTGCCGGACGGCTACACTCGCGGACACGGAGCGTGAGCCTACGTGGAGGATGCACCTTGGCGACTGTGAAGAGCTTCTACGGAGTCGACATCGGCGAGCCCTCCGGGTCGACTGCGGCCCCAACGGCAGAGGTCGTCGAAGTGTTCGAGCTCCTCAAGCCGAAGGCGTCCAAGACACCGCTTATCCGCATCGGCGGTGACATCGACGGGTCGTACTTGGTGCCTGACGACCTGGATGGCATCACCGCCTGCTTCTCGCCGGGTGTGAACCGAATCAAGTACTTCGAGGACTACCTCGCCGACCGCTACGGCATCCAGTCCCACATGTGCGACTTCACCTGCGACGTCGAGGAGTTCAAGACGCCGCTGAAGCCGGGGATGCAGACATTCGTCAAGAAGTGGCTGGACGTGAGTCCCGGCGCGGACAGTATCAGCCTCGAAGAGTGGCTCCGAGACCGCGACCCTCAGGGCGATCTGCTGCTCCAGATGGATATCGAGGGTGCGGAGTACCGCAACATCCTTGCCACCTCCGAGGGCACACTCGCGCGGTTCCGGGTGATCGTGCTCGAAGTCCATGGCCTCGGCAAGATGCTGGAAACGCCAATCCTGCGGGAGGTCATCGCGCCGTTCTTCCAGAAGCTGGCCCGCAGTTTCACCACGGTCCACGCGCACCCGAACAACTGCTGCGGGGACTTCACAGTCCCGGATACCGACATCCGGATCCCGAACTTCCTAGAGCTCACCTTCCTCAGGCATGACCACTTCGTGTCCGCCCCAGACCCGGCGGCGCTTCCCCATCCGCTGGACGTGGGCCGCAACGTGCCACGTAAGGCGCCGCTGTTCCTGTCGGAGGCCTGGTGTGACTACCAGCGTCCGCTCGAGTCGCGGGTCAAGATCCTCGAGGACACGCTGCGCTATCGCGACGACGTTGGCACCTCGAGCGCCGACGCCGGACTCTCGAGCGCCCTCTCACTGACGATGCAGAGCCTCCAAACTCTGAGCACGTTCGTCACACCGGTGCCGAGGCGGGACGGCGACTTGATCGAGGTCGCCCGCGGCCGGCCCTACGAACTGAGCTCCGCTTACGGCACGTCGAGCCGCACAGGTGTGGTGGAGCCCCGTGGCAGCTACTTCTTCCACACCGGGTTCGGCAATGACCAGTCGATCCGGGTGGACCTGGGGCGGCGGCACCGGCTAAGGCGCATCGAGGTGACGAACCGTCGAGGCGGCTACGAGGAGCGGTCGAGACACATCTTTGCTCTGCTCGACGGTGGACCTGGCGACCGCCTCAGGCGCGTCTTCCCGATGTACGAGAACGGTCAGTTGCCGGGCGAAGCCTGGCAGGAGTGTGGGATCGACCTCCCGGGCGTCGCAGCCCGTTACGTCACGATCACCTCGCCCATGCACACCGCGCTCCACTTCGCGGACCTGAGGATCTATGCCGCTGACGGCGACGGACCAATCGGGCCAGTATGGAGACGGACGGCCCGGCGCACGCTTCGGAGCGTGAAGAGCCGCATCCGGCGGCTGCGCAGGAGCCGATAGCCGACATCGTCGTGCACCACGCTGGCTTTCGCGAGTCCCTGTCGCTCGCACCACATCAAGGTGTGCCTCAGCCGTTGATGAGACGCACCGCGAGATTCATGTGTCCCAGGCCGATCGCCTGGAAGGAGAGCCCGGTGCGCGAGAGAAATTCTTGGAATGCCTTGTGCTCGTGGAGCTGCCAGCCGTGGTAGCCGAAGTACTCGTCGAACACCACAATCGTGCCGGGTACGAACCAGTCACTCAACTTGTCGAACACCGTCTTTGTCGAGCTGTAGAGGTCGGCGTCGAGATGAGCGAAGGCGAACGGGCCGGAGTACTTTTGCGCGAACGCCGGGACGGTTTCGTCGAACCATCCGACATGGAATTTCACGTTGGAGACCGACAGCTTCGGGGGCTTCGCACCGATGTCGAACGCGCCAACACCCTTCGATGTGCCGCCCCAGGCATCGGGAAGCCCGACAAAGCTGTCGAATCCATGCACAGTGCGGTCAGGGAAGAACTTGGCGATCTGCGTCAGCGATGTGCCTTTGTAGACACCGAACTCCGCAAGCGTTCCGTCAAGAGTCACCTCCTGGAGCGCCGCAGTCAGGGTTGGCCCATTGTGAAGACTGACGTGCAGCGTGTCGAAGCGCGGGTCAGACAAGATGTAATCGACGGCCTGGTTGACGGCGCGCTGCCGTAACACGATCGCAGTCGACGGGATGGTGCGTGCCACGCGTAGCTCATTGCGTACCTCGGCCAGCAGGTCTGTCACGGATGGTTCGTCGGTCACCTGATCCCTCTCGTTGCGGGCTAGACAGTAACAAGACGCTTGATGATCGCCAACTGTCGTCCGCAGAGCGGTCCGAGCCCACAGGAGCCACGCTCGTGCACCACGCTGGCTCACCGCCGCCACTCGACGCGCACAGCCTCCGGCCGGGCGCGGATGAAGAGGCTGGGTGGCTCCGCGAGGAGCGACGTCGTCGCGGCGAAGGACCCGACGGAACCGACGATGACCGGGCATAGCGACATCAGGTAGGAGTCGAAGATCGACTTGAAGTGGTGGTTACCGCGGATGAACCGGACCTCGCCTGTCACCCGGTCAAGTCCGTAGTCGGAGAGGTGAGCCTCGACGAACTCGAGGTCGTCGGAGAACACCGCCACGTCGAAGTCGCTCGTTCCCAGCTCGGACCCGATGAGGAAGTCCATCGCCTCGATGTAGTGGCTCTGCTGTGAGTGCCAACCGCCGGTGTCGAAGTGAGGATGCAGGAAGTCGCCGCGACGAACATGGAAGGCAACGTGAGGCGCGCTCCGCAGAAGATCGGCCGTTCGGGCCACGTCAGGATCCAGACCGCTCGACTCCAAGTGGTGGTAGCTGAATACCTTCCTGATGGCGGCGGCACTCCCCGCCACCATCGGGATCCTGTGCTGGGTGGTGTAGAAGCAGAGGGGGCTCGGTGGCTCCTTGATGAGCTCGCCGAGTTCCTCCTCTTCGGTGTAGATCCGCACGGGGAACTCAGGGCCGATCTCCATGAGCCGACGGGAATTGAAGTAGTCCCGAGTGACCACCGTGGCCTCCCGGAGGCCGAGGTCGTACCAGCCGCGCGACTGGTTGAAGACCCACGGGAGCCGGTTCCTCGTCACTGCATCCCGGAAACTCTCGATCAGGGCCGGCGAGACCAGGCGCGTGATCCGCTTGCGCTCGAGATCGGGCGCCAGCCGTGATGCCTCGAAGCCGTTATGGCTTCGCCACCAGGTGTAACGGAAGTCTTCGATGTAGTAGTCGAGCCCGTGACGCTTGCAGAGGTCGTCCCAGAGCGCGATGTGGGTGACCTGGTCCATCAGGCCACCACCGACGGTGCAGATCCTGATGTTCGGGTCGAACATGAAGGACAGGTCGGTCTTGGCGGCGGGCGGGCGCTCAGGGACAGCGTCCGGGTCGGTGGTGATCACGACTTGCTCGTTGTCGAGCACCTTCGCCCAGTCGATCCAATAGCAGGTGTCGACGAGCTCATCAACGTCTGAGACCACCACCTGGGGAGCGGCGGTGATCCGCCGGCGGCCACGCTCGAGATACACCGGCCACGACCCGAGGACGTCGAGCAGGTTGAGCGGCGTGACTGGCAACCGGCCGTCGACGACCGCGTCGGCCTCCGACACCGCCACCCGGGACACCGGGACCCGCCGGAGCGAGCCATCGCCAAGAAAGCGGAGGACGACGCTCCCGCAGGGCACCGCGATCTGCGGGGTCCACAGCCCGCCCGCAGCAACCCGGAGTGCACCCCACCAGCCCTGGAGAGCGTGGAGCCGGCTCCACCGCTGGCCCCGGAAAGTCATCAGCCGATGGCGGACACCACGCAGCGAGCCCCAGTGCCAGCCGCGGATACTCCGCTGGAACGAGTCCCACCGCCAGCCGCGCAGCCCATCCAGTGGACCCCACGGCCAGCCGCGGAGAGCACGGAGGGAACGGTCGAAACGCCTCTTCGTCACCGCCAGCGGGCGGGAGCTCGGATCGGCGACCGCGTACCGCACGCACGAACGAACTAATTCGCCACCTCCGGCTTCACACTGCTCGAGGTAGGCCAGCGCAAGCAGGTCGTCATAGGACGCCCCGCCCGCTGCGAAATACTCCTGGAGCCAGTTTTCGTCAACCGCGCGGCTCCCGCGCAACGCTCCGACGACATGGTCGGCAGCGCTCGTCTTCCGCGAGAGGTGGCGCGCGGGATCGGCACCGGGACGATCCGGAGCATTGTTCGCGAGGTGCGAGTTGCAGAGCTCGGCGAGATCCTCCTCGATCACCCTCCGTAGCCGGTGGTCGAAGGACTGCCACGAGACGGCAGACGGGAAATAACCCAGTGTGCCGTCCGCCACCCGGCAGCCGGTCTGCGTGATGAAGTAGTAATCCAGCGCCTCGAGCAACCGTGCGTCGCGCCGGTCGATGTTGGTCGGTGCGATCGTGCCGTCATCGGAGATCCAGAACCGCGCAGCGTGCGACCGGACCAGGATGATATTCGCGGGGTCGAAACTGTCCAGGCAGGCACGGACGAACGAGTCGTAGGTCGATCTCAGGCTTTCGGTGAGTCCATCGTGGGAGATCTTGAAGGCGAGGGTGGACGCCTCGGCCGCATCGGTTTTCGACAGCATGTCCATGAAGTCGGTGTCCTCCCCGGGGAGGACCGTGTACAGGCGCCCGTTCACCTCGCGGTGATACAGCAACGCCGTGCTGTTGTCCACCACGAGAAACTGAGCATCCGCCTCCGCCAGCCGTGCCGCCAGGTCCTTGCGTACGTCGGTCTTGACGCGGTCGTTGACGCGCTCGCTGTCCGCGAAGTGTTGCATCTCGGGATCGGGCTCACCCACTCCGCTGAAGGGCGAGATGTTGTCGATCGGGACGATCGTCTTGAAGCCGTCCCAGGTCAGCATGTCGGCGCTGCTCGCGAAGTACCGCCCGAAGGGCAGGATCACAGTCCCCCGCGTGCCGTTGGCCGTAGCCTGTCGCGCCGCGGCCCTCCGTCGCTGGATCCGCGGCAGGCTGGTCACCCCAACGAACGCTGCGGCCAGGCGGCCGCACTCACGCAACGCGAGATGCGGCATGGAAGGACAACTCCTCCGGGACGAAAGATCCAGTGGCGTCACCCTAGCCGCGCAGGCTGCCGACGTGCTCCCTATACCACGTAACTGTGCGCTCGAGTCCCTCCTGGAGACCGATCTTCGACGTCCAGCCAGCGTCCGCCAGCTTCGACACGTCGAGCAGCTTCTGCGGCGTCCCGTCGGGCTTCGTGGTGTCCCACTCGGTCCGGCCCGGGTAACCGACGACGTGCGCGATGGTCTCGGCGACCTCCCGGATGGTGACGTCGGTGCCGGTGCCGATATTGACCTGGCCGGGTCCGTCGTAGTGCTCGAGCAGGTGCAGGCACGCATCGGCCATGTCGTCTGCATGGAGGAACTCCCGGCGCGGTGTACCGGTACCCCAGTTCGTGACGCTGCTCGCACCGGAGGCCGCCGCCTCGTCGTAGCGTCGGATCAACGCCGGCAAGACGTGCGAGCCGGTCGGTGAGAAGTTGTCGTTCGGACCATAGAGGTTGGTCGGCATCGCCGAGATCCACGGCAGGCCGTACTGACGGCGAACGGCCTGCACCTGCATGATCCCGGCGATCTTGGCGATCGCGTAGGCGTCGTTGGTCGGCTCCAGATGCCCGGTGAGCAGTGAGTCCTCGACGATCGGCTGGGCGGCGAGTTTCGGATAAATGCAGGATGAGCCGAGGAACAGCACCCTTTCGACGTCGTGCTGCAGTGCAGCGTCCAGCACGTTGACCTGGATGCGCAGATTGTCGCTGAGGAAGTCGACCGGGTAGGTGCTGTTCGCCAGAATGCCGCCAACTCGCGCGGCGGCCAGCACGGCGTACCTCGGCTTGATCGCGCCCAGATAGTCGAACACCGCCTCGCGGTCCTTCAGGTCGAGCTCGGCCGAGGTCTTGCCGACGAGCCGCTCGAAGCCCGCGGAGTCGAGCTTGCGCCAAATCGCCGAGCCGACTAGGCCGCGGTGGCCTGCGACGTAGAAGGTGGCGTCGCGGTCGAGCGGGCCAGGCGTGTAGGCGACATGGTCGCGGTCGTCAACGACGCTCATGCGGTCGTCCAGCTCGGCAGGGAGACCTTGTCGATCCACGGTGTGCCGGCGCACGCGAGCGCCTCGATGTCGGCATCGACCATGAGACGGGCCACCTCGCGGCCGTCGATGGTTGCCTTCCACTCCAGCCTGTCGGCCGCTTTCGAGGCGTCCCCGACAAGGGCGTCGACCTCGGCGGGGCGTAGGTAGCGCCCGTCGAATCGGACGTGCTCTTCCCAGCTCAGCCCTGCGTGGGAGAAGGAGATTTCCAGGAACTCCCGCACGGTCAGCCCGACACCGGTGGCCAGCACGTAGTCATCGGGCTCATCGACCTGCAGCATCCGCCACATCCCCTCCACGTACTCCGCCGCATACCCCCAGTCGCGCACCGCGTCCAGGTTGCCCATGTAGAGGAAGTCCTGCCGGCCGGCCTTGATCGCCGCCACCGCCCGAGTGATCTTGCGAGTCACGAAGGTCTCCCCACGCCGCGGAGACTCGTGGTTGAACAGAATCCCGTTGGCCGCAAACATGCCGTAGGCCTCGCGGTAGTTTCTGGTGATCCAGTAGCTATAGAGCTTCGCGGCGGCATACGGCGAGCGCGGGTGGAACGGCGTCTCCTCACTCTGCGGCGGCGGAGTCGACCCGTAGAGCTCAGAGGACGACGCCTGGTAGAAGCGCGTCTGGATTCCGGCCAGCCGTACCGCCTCCAGTATCCGGATGGTTCCGGTGCCCGTCGTGTCGGCGGTGTGCTCGGGCTCGTCGAAGGAAACCCTCACATGCGACTGCGCCGCCAGGTTGTACACCTCGTCCGGCCTCACCTCGCTCAGCAGCGTCACCATCCGTACCCCGTCCGAAAGGTCGCCGTAGTGTAGGAACAGCCTCGCCTCCGGGACATGCGGGTCGACATACAGGTGATCGATACGCGCCGTGTTGAACATCGATGCCCGACGGATCAGCCCATGAACCTCGTACCCCTTTCGCAGCAACAGCTCCGCAAGATACGAGCCGTCCTGACCCGTGATGCCAGTGATGAGTGCGCGCTTGGTCAATGTGGATTCCTTGCATGGGCGATCTGAGCTCGGGCCAGCGGCCACGTGAGGGCAAATAATACTGGCCCACCTGGCCAGCTGGTGTTGGTCACACCACCGGCGGGCGACCCAGCAAGGTCATCCTGACAACGGTGCGCCACCGGATCGGTTGCCGTGTCGGGCGATCCGACCACGCCTCCCGGTAGCCAGCGAACACCTCCCGCAGCGGTGCGCCGCGAGCCACGGCGGCGATGCTCCAGGTAACGAGGTAGCCCGCCAGCATCGGCGCCGGCAACGAGCGCCACGCCATCCACAGCCGGTTCCGCGCGGTGCGGAGTACATACCCCTGATGCCGGGACGGGGCGGTGCGGGGGTGGAACACCTTGAGATCGGCGGAGTACCAGATCGACCAGCCGGCATCAAGCAGCCGCCATGACAAGTCGGACTCTTCCATCGCATAGAAGAATCTCGGATCGAACCCGTCAACTCCGTGAAACGCCGTCGCCCGAACGACGCATGCGCCACCGACGAAATGGGTCACCGGGCCCGACCTCTCGGCCGACCGGAGACCCAGTCTCGGGACGTGGCGCTGCTGCGTGCAGCCCTCTTCATCGATCAGATGGATCGACATTGCGCCCAGCCGAGGGTTGGCCTTGAAACGGTCAACGACCGCAGCCAGCAGCCCCGGGTCGAGGAGTTCAGCGTCGTCGTCGAGGAACATGATGAGGCGCGCGTCAGCTGCGGCTGCGCCGACGTTGCGGCCGCCGGGGATCCCCACGTTCTCGGGCAGCACGATCAGCTGATAAGGCCGATCGGCGTGTGGCGGGGCGGCGCCGTTGACAACGAGCACGAGGTGCGGATCGACCTGCTGCTGCGCTCGAATCGATGCGATCGCCCGGGCGAGTTCGGTCGGGCGGGTCCCTTGGGTCAGGACGACAACCGCGATCTCGTGGATGGGTTCAGGGCCCACATTCTCCGAGGCCTTCGCCCCCATCTTGGCGGATGCTGCGGGCTGAAGATTCAGCAGAACTCCCGACTTGTCTTGAGCCAGCATCGCTAGACCACCTCGAGTCGCGCGGCAGCGGATGCGCCAACGGACAACGGACCGGCAGCGGCCGCTGTGGATCGGGTCGTGGTGGCGGCGAAGCGCCGGATCAATTGTCTCAGGCCTCCTCGTCGCAAGCCACCAAGCCTCCTGACTCGATCATAATCTTGCCTGCAGTGCTGAATAGCCGGTGAACCTCGAGGTACCGCAGAACAACGATTAGGAAAAAGGGCGTCGTCCAGCGCCGTGCGGCCGGAGCCTGAGGGCGCGTTCCAGGCTGTACTGTACCTCCCGGTGCGTCAGCACGTAGGTTGGCCGAGCCGATCGTATGGTTGTCGCTTAAGAATCGCCGACATCCTCACGGCCGTCATGAATCTCCCGACCAGACCAGAAGTGGACCCGCAATGACGAACCGGCCCGACCTGTCCGTGATCATCCCCATGCACAACGCTAGTGCGACGGTCACCGGAGTCGTGGAGTCGTTCCTGGGAATCGACGCGTCGGCAATCGAGGTGGTGGTGATCGACGACGCGTCGACCGACGACTCGGTCGAGCGAGTCACCGCCCTCGCACGACCCGAAGTCATCGTCGAGCGGTTCGAGACCAACCGCGGTGCGGGGATCGCCCGGAACCGTGGCTTCGAGCGAGCAACCGGTCGGTACACCCTCTTCTTCGATGCCGATGACGAGATCCACCCGGTGAGCCTCACCGCCGCGATCCAGGCCCTCGACGACACTGGTGCCGACGTCGCAATGATGCCGTACCGATATCGCCGGGGTTACTCACCACAGTCCGACGCGATGAACTCCTTCGACGCCGCCGCCTGGCGACGGTACGCAACGTCACCCCGTCGAGTGGCGCGCCTCAGTGCCGTACCACGCCTGCTCGGGTTCTCCAACTACCCGTGGAACAAGCTGAGTCGCACTGACCACTACCGGCACACAGGCCTGCGGTACGGCAGCACGCCGGTCCACAACGACATCCTCGGCCACTGGCTGACGCTGTTGGATGCGCAGAGCATCGTCCTGCTCGACCAACCCTTGTGCACCCACATCATGAACGAGGGCGGCCGCAACCTGACCCACCGGGAGAGCCGAGCCCGGCTCAGCCTTGTCGACGCCCTGGAGGAGACCTACGCCGCGCTCGAGGCCCGCCCAGAGAAGCGCAACCGGTTCTCACACCACTACTGGGACTTCGTGCTGCGAGTTGCCGGCTGGGCGAAAACACGGATCACGCCGGACGTGCTGGATGAGTTCAACCTCCGTCTGCAGGAGCACTTGCTGAGGATGGACCTAGGAGACTTCACTCGGATCCGGCTCTCGCGCGACCCCGGATTGGCGAGTCGCATCATCCGCCGCGCGCTAGCGTGACGGGAGCGAAAGGAGCGAACGTGGCCGACCTGAGCATCATCGTGACCGCTTACAACATCGAGGGCTACATCGAGCAGTGTCTCGACAGCGTCGCAGCCCAGACCCTGAGCGACATCGAGGTGCTGGTGGTCGACGATGGGTCGACCGACTCGACACCGCAGAAGATCGTTGCGTTCTGCGACGCCGATCCCCGGTTCTTGCCTGTGCTGCTGCCGGAGAACAGTCCGGGTGGGGTGGCGACCGCTGCCAACGCGGGCATGGACCGGGCGACAGCGCAGTGGGTCGGCTTCGTCGACGGCGACGACTATGTCGATCCGACCATGTTCGAGCGGCTGCTCGGCGCCGCCGCCGGGTGTGACGCGGATCTGGCGATGTGCGACTACCAGGAGGTGGTCGACGGCTCCGGAGAGCGTCGCGACCCGGCTGATGCCCACCGATGGGCCGAAATGACCGCCTCGTGTTATCAACTCGACGTCCAGGCCCGCAAACAGTTCCTCCGGTTCATCGCCGTGCCCTGGCGCAAGCTGTACCGCCGCAGCTTCCTCGAGGACAATGCGATCCGGTTCCCGGTCACGCGACGGTTTCTACGAGGACAACCCGTTCCACTGGTTTGCGGTTATCTCAGCGCGATCGATGGCTGTCGTTCCCGAGGTGCTGTGCTATCACCGGGTCGGCCGGGCCGGACAGACCATGGCTGCTGCGGACGAGCGGGTGTTCCAGATCTTCCAGCACCACGACACGATCCACGCCTGGCTCGTCGGGAGACGGCTGCTCGAGGTGTACGAGACCACCCTCATCGGGTGGGTCATCTCGCAGATGGAATGGACTGCCCGGCGCACACCGCCGTCGTTGCGCCGCAAGTTGTTCGACATCCTGGTGCCGATCTTCGCCAAGTACACGGAGCAGTCGATCGCCAGCGCGCTGCGCGAGGGCAACAAGGGAGTCACCGCGCAGCGGCTGAGCGCTGCGGTGTCCAAGCGTGAGTACGGTAGCTTCGTACGCACCCTCGCCAGCCCACCCGGCTCGAGCAACCCGGTAATCACCGCCGCGTTCCACCTGAAGCACTCCGGGGTGCAGCACACGGCGGTGCTCGGCGGGCGGTACATCCGCAACAAACTGCATGGAAGCCGGATCTCGCGAACCGTCAGCCGGATGACGCGAGTCAGCCGAGAGCGGCGCCAGCAGGATGTGATGTTCGGTTTGATGGTGATACAACAGCGGCTCCGCGGCGTGGACAGCCGGCTCGGCGAGATGGATGGCCGGCTCTCAGACATCGAACACAGAATCGCCAAACTCGGCGCCCAAGCCGAACCGCCGTCAGGCGTCGACGAACAGGGCCGGAATGGCAGCGTGAGCCTTGACCGCCTCGAGGATCCCATCGGCCGCGGCTAGCGCTTCGGCGATGGTGACGTCCATGTCCAGGTAACGGTAGGTGCCGAGCCTGCCGACAAAGGTCACGCCGGCCTCGCCCCGAGCCGCGTCCACGTACTGGCTCAGCAGGCTCTTGTCGTTCGCCAACCGGATCGGGTAATACGGGATGTCGCCTTCGCCGGCGAGCCGGCTCGTCTCACGGAAGCACACCGTGCCCTCGTGCTCCTCCCAGGGGGCGAAGTGCTTGTGCTCGGCGATCCTGGTGTAGGGCACCTCAAGGTCGCCGTAGTTCATCACCGCACACCCGACGTAGTCACCCGTGGCGCGAATCTCCTCGAAGTCCAGAGTCCGATAACCGAGCCGGCCGAATCGGTAGCCGAACCACGCGTCCAGCGGCCCGGTCCAGATCGAGTGGTCGAACCCTTCGCGGTCCGCCTCGGCGTAACCGGTCGACAGCCGCAGCTCGACCCTAGGGTGGTCCAGGATCGCCTCGACGATGGCGGTGTATCCGTTCCGCGGGATCGCCTGATGAGGATGGTTGAAGTAGGAGTCCTCGTAGCTGAACCGCAGCGGCAGCCGCTTGAGCACCGCCGCTGGAATTTCGGTCGGCGGCAGCCCCCACTGCTTGCGGGTGTAGCCGAGGAAGAACGCCTCGTAGAGTCGGCGGCCCATGAACTTCAGCGCCTGCTCCTCGAAGTTGCGCGGCTCCGCGATCGAGGAGTCGGCCTGCTCGGCGATGAATGCCCTTGCTTCGTCGGGACTGAGCGCCGTCTCGAAGAGCTGGTTGATGGTGAGGAGGTTGACCGGCAGCAGGTACACCCGGCCGTGCACCGTGGTGCGGACACGATGGTTGTACGGCATCATCGTGCCGAACCGGTTCACGTATGCCCACACCCGCTCGTTGCCGGTATGGAAGATGTGCGGTCCGTACCGATGGATCATCACCTGGGTTTCCGGGTCACGTTCGGTGTAACAGTTGCCCGCGACGTGGTCGCGGGTCTCGAAGACGACCACGTCGTGACCCGCCTCGGCGACCTGGCGGGCGATCACCGCGCCAGAGAACCCGGCCCCAGCGATGCCGAACCTCATCGTCCCGCTTCCGGTCGATCGTCGCGCAGCCGGAGGGGAAAGATATAGCTCGAGCACCGTGCGGGAGCTGCTGTCGCCATCACAAGCGCCACCCTAACTGCGCCAGCGCCAGTACACTCCGCTGGTGCCCGATATCCCGCGTGTTCCAGTTGTGACCAGTGCGGACCGACCGCGGTGGTCTGTCGTGATCCCGGTGCACAACTGCGCCGACTATCTCGCGCGGGCGCTGCCTGAGGTGGTCTCGCAGCTAGGGAACCGCGACGACGCCGAGATCATCGTCGTGGACGACGCCTCGAGCGACAACCCGGCGCAGGTAGTCGATCGGCTTGGCCGGGGTCGGGTCCAGTATCGGCCGAATCCCGGGCATCTCGGCGCCGTCGGTACGTTCAACCGGTGCCTCGCGCTCGCGACGGGAGAGTTCGTGCACCTGCTGCACGGCGACGACGCGGTCCTCCCCGGCTTCTACACGGCCATGGAACAAGCACTCGCCGAGCCCACCGTGGTCGCCGCTGTGTGCAGGGTCCGAGACCTCGATGCCCATAACACGCCGCTCTATGCGACCCGGTCCTATCGGAAGGGGACCGGGGTATGGACGGACGCGCTCGAGGTCTTCGCGGTGTCGAACCGCGTACGGACGCCTGGGATCGTGGTCCGTCGCGCGGCGTATGAGCGCGTCGGCGGCTACCGGACCGACCTGCCGCACGCAGCCGACTGGGACATGTGGACCCGGCTCGCGGCGCAGGGCCCCATCGTGTTCGTTGACGAGGTGCTCGCCGTTTACCGGCGGCACAGTGCCTCGGACACCTCGACGCGGATCCGGACGGGCGCGAACGTCCGGGAGCGGGTCACCGCGATCGGCGTGGTGAGCGCTTATGTCGAGCCGAAGCGACGCGCCCTAACCACGCGCAAGGCGCTCGCGTACTCTGTCGTGTTCGCAGCCCGCACGGCGCTATCGCTGGTCAAGGCAGGCGAGTGGTCCGCTGCCGGCCGACAGGCGTACGAGGCTGTTCGCTGTGCGTCGTTGATGCCAGGTGGCGTTCCTGTGCACGAGCACCCAATTCCAGCTGCCCGCTGAGTCGGCGGGCGTACCCAGGCACGGTCTGCCCATCGGTTGGGCGACCGACGCCCCGGACCGACGAGCGCCACGCCCTCGGCGCCGCAATCCGGCACCGCGACTACCTCGGCCCCAGATCCGCCGGTCTCTCACCGCCTACAACCACTGATCCCCGGGATCAGTCCTCTAGATAGCCCGCGGGTTCCGGCCGCACACAACCGACAACACACGCGCAGTGCGGACAACACGGTTGGCGGGCCGGACAACACCTCGGACAACACCTGGTTGGCAGATTGAGCCACGGTAAATGACGTCGGAGGCGCATCATGGACAACTCGACTGAGCCAAGGTTCCCGGTCAGCGGAGGGGTCGGTCCTCGCGGTACCGATCCGGCACGACTTTGCTGCGCGTTGACGCGCCTGTCCCAGGCGCTCGCAATGTGCGTCCCACGGATTGAACTTGGCGTAGCGCTCAAGCGCGGGGTCTGCGATTGTCGTGGCTTTCGAACTGAGGAGATCGGGTGGCGCTCAGGAGACGGGGCTTCGTGAGTGTCGGAGCCGTAGTCGCCTGTTGCGCGCTCGCCGCCGCTTGCACTCAAGAACCAGCGCAAACGAGCTCACCGTCACCCACTCCGCTTGCCACGACGCCCCGCGAGTCTCAGATCGAGCGCCAGATGAGACTCGACTATGAAGCGGCCGAGGAGGCCTATCGAGACCAACATGGCAGAGCAGGACCGGCTGTATCAGGCGGGTGGCGCGATCGAGGCCACTCCTGGCTCGAAGGCGACGGCGACCGGCTCCTATTTGCGTATCACGTCTCAAGTCGCTTCGCGATGATCCACGACGCCGGCTGGCAGGGCGACGGGCGAGACCAAGATCCTCGGCGATCGTGCGAGACGGCGGTTGGCAGGAGTGATCGAGTTGGGCTCACTAGCTGCGAGGACAACGAGGCCGTCACGATTTTGGACGAATCAGGGCAAGGATGTTACGCCCGGAGGACTCGCGCGTCTACGTCCAGGAGTCTGACCATTGTCAAGGTAAGCGAACGCTGGAAAGTCGTCGACAGCGATGATCAATGAAGGTAAAAACTTTCGAGGGCCAGCCGTGCGCCGCATGAGGCTCCCTTGGTCTGTCGGTGCTGCATCTGCAGGCCTGGCCGATCCCGGTCTCAGCGGCAGATTGGCGTCAGCTGCACGAAGGCCTGTCACTGCACGCGAACTCGCTCATGCACCGTCATCGCAGAGAAGCCAGCAGGCGATGGAACCATCTCAGCGGCAGATCAGAAGCCAGATATTCGGCTGACAGGAGCCCGATACGTCAAAATGCGGACGATAATCGACGGGTCCTCGAGGCGGGCAAGGAATTCGCCGCGGCACTGGCTGAGTATGACCGCCGACTGGCGAGCTACAACCGCTGCGTTCTCACCTTCGATCCGAGTTTGAACACCACAGGCTGTGGTAGCCCACCAACCCCACCGCAATTCAGCTCCGATAACTTTTCTGGCCGTGGAAACCAGCCCACCGCCGGCCAGGCGGCTGCAATCGCCGTCGCCCGCCTGCAACTCCCGAAGATCGCGCCAGGCATCGGCCCGTCGCCGGACATTAACCCATGGAACATGGCCGCAGTCGGTTACCCGCTATGGCTCTGGGCCGACGGTCCGACCCACGTTGGGCCGATTTCCGACTCAGTCGCCGGCCTATCGGTATCGCTGGATGCTGAGGTGAGCAGCCTGACCTTTCGTATGGGCGACGGCCACACCGTCACCTGCGCCGGATCTGGCCGTCCCTGGACAACGGCAGTACAGCCCGGCACCGAATCTCCAGATTGCGGCTACACCTACGCCAAACCGTCGTTGCCTGACAACAGCTACACAGTGACCGCCACAGCCAACTGGGCTGTCACCTGGACCAGTAACGGCCAGTCGGGAGTGATCAATGTCCCCGTCGTTGATACCACCGAACTCCCGGTCGGAGAGCTCCAGGTTCTCGTTCGATGATCATTCCAGACCCGCCGCGGGTTGATGCCCTCGCGGTCGAACCGTCCCCCTAGGGCTTCATGATCATGAAGTCTGCCCCCCCGAAAGGAAATCCATGAAGGTTCAGCACTATGCCGCCGTCATGGTAGGACTTCTTGTCCTGCTCAAGGATCCTCAGTCACGCAATGAGCGTGGCCTCAGCCAGTCGGCAGAGAACGCGATCTTGCTCGCCGGAGCGGTTACCGTGGCTGGGATCGTGATTACCTTGATCACGGTCTACGTCCGCGCCAAGCTCCCCAAGCTCTGACCTGTGCAGGTCATCGCCCGCGATGAGCGCGGGCTCAGCGAAAGCGTGCAGTGGGCGGTCCTCTGGCCTCTCCTGATGCTCCTCACCCTCGGGATCATTCAGGCCGGCATCTTTCTCCATGGCCGCAATGTCGCGCAGCGAGCAGCGGCCGCAACAGTCGACGCCGCTCGAGGCAGCTATGGCAGCGCGGCCGACGCCGAGCAATTGGGTGCAACGATCGCCGACTCGGGAGGCTTGCGAAACATTTCCGTACGTGTACAGCGGACCGCCTCCACAGTGACTGTCGACGTCTCGGCGTACGCGCCGATGATCTTCGACCTCGACCTCGGTCGGATTAGCGAGACAGCAGCTGCCCCGGTAGAGCGGATTACTCCGCCATGATCATCACCTGGCACCGCGGCGTAGCAGCGGACCAGCGTGGAGCCGCCGCCGTCGAACTGACCTTGCTGGTACCGGCCTTGTTGCTTGTTCTTGGGCTGCTGGTTGTTGGCGGGCGTCTGTGGTTCGCGCGTACCACAGTCAACGAAGCCGCTCAGACCGCGGCCCGTGCTGCATCTTTGGCTCGATCGTCTACCGCTGCGATCGCCGCAGGACGTGAAGCCGGTTCACAATCGCTCGCCACCGCAGGGCTCCGCTGCAGGTCGACCTCTGTCTCGATCAGCACAGCTGCCTTCGCCGTACCCATAGGTACGCCGTCGACCGTCACCTCGAGGATCTTGTGCAAGGTGGATTTCTCCGACGTCTTCCTTCCCGGCTGGCCCGGCTCCCTTCAACTCACCGGTGGTGGCTCCGCGGCGCTCGACACCTACCGCGGCCGTTGATCATGAGAGAGCTGATCAGAACATCGCCGACCGCTCGAGATCGCAACGAACGGGGGCAGTCGATCAGCCTCTTCGTGCTAGTGATCATGAGCGCATTGATCATCACGACCGGCCTTGTGATCGACGGTGGACAGAAGGTCACGGCGACAAGCCGCGCTGAATCCGCCGCTGCTGGCGCAGGGCGTGCCGCGGGAAATGCGGCTGCCACCCAACAACTCGGCGGCGCTGATCCATCAAGTGCCGCAGTGCTTGCGGCAAAGACCTACCTTGCCGGCCAGCCAGGCGTGGACGGCACGGTCTCTGTCACCAACGGAGTCGTCACGGTGGCGACCAGTGCCCACGAGCCAACGATCTTGCTTTCAATCATCGGCATCGGCTCCGTCGCCGGCCGGGGTGAAGCCCGGGTCAATATTGTCCCGACCGGAGCTGCCCGATGATCATACGATTCCGTCAGCGTTCAAGGACAAGACAATGACCATCGACACAGACCCGCGCACCTTGCCATCGTCCCGAAAGGCGCGGAAGCAGCAGGCACCGTCTGCAGCAGGAGTACCTGCTACACCGCAGCCACCTCGAATGCCGGGCCGGCGAAACCCGAAATGGATCGCACTCGGCATCGTTGCGCTCTGTCTTGGCGGCTTGCTGTCCTACACGATCTACGCGTGGGTCGCGAGCGAGACTGCTGTCGTCGCGGCAGCTCGCACCGTCTACCGGGGCGAGTCCATCGAACAGGGCGACCTCACAACGATCACGCTGCGCGACGGGTCACTGCCGCAAACTGTTCCTGCGACCAGCCTTGCCGATCTTGTAGGCAAGCGAGCAGCTTACGACCTCATCGAAGGATCGGTCATTCCCTCCAGTGCAGTCGTCGAGGAAGCCATTCCGGCTGAAGGACGCGCGATCGTCGGCCTGAAGCTGGAACCCGGCCGCGCGCCCGGAAATGTTCTGCTTCCGTCCTCACTGGTACGCCTGATCGCATTGCCGGCCGCAGCCGACGGGTCCACAGACAAGCTCGCGGGCAGCATCTTCGTTGGCAGAGTGATCGACCAAACTCCCGCGGCCGACGGCACGTCGATCCTGGTCAATGTTGACGTCGAAGCTGGCGCTGCACCAACCATCGCCACGTTGGCCGCTCAAGATCGAATTGCCCTGGTTCGGGATGCAGGCGGCTGATCAAAGATGGCGATACTCCTGCTGACCTCGACGAGCGGATCACCTGGCGTCACAACGTTGGCGGTTGGTCTGGCCCTCACCTGGCCGCGGCCGATCTTGCTCGCGGACTGCGATCCCGGGGCGCACCAGGCCGTCCTGGCCGGCTACCTTGGCGGTCGTTCGGCAGGTGGCAAGGGCCTGCTACGAGTTGCCGAGGCGCACCGTGATCGTCGCCCGCTTCGAGAGGCGATTCTGGACCAGACACTGCCATTGTCGGCGGAAGGTGAGAGTCGCCGACTCTTCCTACCCGGATTCACAAAACCCGGCAGCGCGACGCATTTCAGCGGGGTGTGGGAAGACCTGGCAGAGAGCTTTGACCGGTTGGGCGAGGTGGATATTGATGTGATCATCGACTGCGGTCGTCTCGCGCCGCAGGGACTGCCAGCGGCGCTGCTCGAGCGCAGTGCATTGACCCTCGTGGTCGTTACCTCGACCCTTCGATCGATCATGAGCGCCCGGGTCCACATACCGACTCTCCGGGATCACCCACGACTCACCTCGCCCGATCGGGGTCATCTGGGTCTGGTCGTTATCGGCGAGGGAGAGCCTTACGGACGAGCTGAGATTGCCAAAGCCCTGGACGTGCCGGTGATCACCAGGATTGCGTATGACCCGAAGGCCGCCGCCCATCTCTCCGACGATCGTCCCCGGCATCGGCGGTTCGACTCCTCGCCGCTGATCCGCAGCATTCGTGATGCAGCATCCCAGCTATCGAACGCTCTGCAGCGCTCGGCTGATCTGGTCGGTGGCTGATCATGAAGGAACCGAGCCCCGTCGAGCTGCCCCGACTAACTGAGGTCCCCATGCTTGCTGAGTACGGGGATGAGTTGGCGGAGCCTACCGCCGTACCAGCGGTGAACATCACGACCCGCGAACGCCCGTTCGGCGTCTACAGCTCCAATGAACTCAAGTCCAGTCGCACCCAATGGCCTACAGATGATCTTGACTGGGCTCAGATTGTTGAGCTTCGCCGTCGTGCCTCCGAGATGATCACCGACGAGATCCAGGAGCACGTCGGACGGCACGGTCGTCCGCTCGGGACCGATGACCGGCTCTTGCTAGGCCGCGCCATCATTCGCCGTGTAGTTGCTGATCATGTTCGTTCCTTGCACCGCAGCGGTGCCGAACTCTGGTCGCCGACTCAGGAGGAGGCGTACGTCACTGCAGTCGAGAATGCGGTGTTCGGCTACGGCAGGTTGCAACCGCTGCTCGAAATGCCTGACGTGGAGAACATAGAGATTCATGGCTGGAACTCGGTCGTCGTCCAATACGGGGACGGGCGCCGGGAGCGTATGCCCCCGGTCGCCGAGACCGATACCGAGCTGGTGGAGGCGATCCGCTTTCTTGGTCAGAACAGCGAACCCTCGCGGCCATTCGACGACACCCATCCCACCATGACGCTGGCTCTCGGCGAGCGTTATCGTCTGCACGCCATGGCTTTCGGCTTGTCGCATCGGCCTAGCATCGTGATCCGCCAGCACACTCTCACCGACGTGTCCTTAGCAGATCTTGCCCATAGTGGGCTGATGCCGTACGAGGTGGCGCAGTTCTTGGATGCTGCGATCTTGGCGCGGAAGTCAATGGTCATCTCTGGCGATCAAGGTGCGGGGAAAACCACTCTGCTGCGTGCCTTGATCAAATCCATCCCGCTCAATGAGCGCTTTGGCACGCTCGAGACTGATTACGAGCTGATGACCCATCTCCAGCCCGGTCGGGAGAACATCTTGGCCCTCCAGGCGCGTGTCGGCCATGGTGAGACATCTGGCGGCAGCCGCGTAGGCGACTTCACGATCTCAGACCTGGTACCGGAAGCTCTGCGGCAGAACCTGTCACGGCTGGTAGTTGGTGAAGTTCGCGGTGGCGAGGCCGCAGCGATGTTCGAAGCTATGCAGGCCGGCACCGGCACATTGAGTACGACCCATTCGCACTCGGCGGAGTCGACCATGGATCGTCTCGCGTCAAGAGTTGCGCAGGGTGGGGTCCTTTCGGTCGATGAAGCGTATCGCCAGATCGCCCACAACATTCACCTATTCATCTACGTGAAACTGGTCGACGAGACGTGGAAGGGCGGCACCCGTCGCCGTTATGTGTCGGAGATCCGGCAAGTTACTCGTGCCATCGAGCACGGTCGTCCGGTTACCCACCTCACCTACCACGCCACGGGTAGCGGCAGCCAATCCGCTGGGTACTTCCCCGATGCCGAGTTCGAGGCGGAGCTGCTCCCCTTTCGTCGTGATCTTCCCTACTCGACCCGGCCGGATGCAGCAGCGCGGTGAACGGGATCGTGGCGATCGCAGCCGGCTTGTTGATCATTGGCGGGTTGCTAGGAATCCTCGCCGGGCTGCGGAAACGGACGCCATTAGCAGCACGTCGGGAAGCCGAATCCGCAGCCGAGCTGTGGACCCGCCTCACTCGACGACCTCCGGGTCCGCGCGGGCAACGCAGAGATGTGATCTTGCTGCTAAGCGTCGTCATCGGCTGTGTTGTTGCGGTGCTCACGCACTGGCTGATCATGATCATCGTGTTGCCGGCAGCCGCCATCGGCCTGCCCTACTTGCTGGTGCTTCCCCGACCACGTGACGTCGAGTTGCTCGAGGCGCTCGATCGCTGGGTACGATCGCTGGCCGCGACGCTCGCCACTGGCAAATCGATCACCGACGCGATCCGCATCTCACGGCGTACGGCCCCGCCGCTGATCGCTGATGAGATCAGCTTCCTGGTGACCAGGCTGAACAACCGCTGGGAGACCCGCGACGCCCTGATGCGGTTCGCTGACTCGGTTGACTCGCCTGACGCCGATGCCGTGATCGCCGCGTTGATCTTGGCAGCGAGCCGCGGCGCCAACGGAGCGTCAATCACCCTCAATGCTCTCGCTGACTCCATCCAGGCACAGCTCAAGGGCCGGCGGGCAATCGAGGTCGAGCGATCCAAGCCGTACGTTGTCGTCCGCCAGGTAACCGTGATCTCGTTGTCAACTCTTGTCCTGGTGTTCCTGCTTTCACCCGACTTCTTTGCGCCATACCGGACGCCGCTGGGTCAAATGCTGCTGTCACTGCTGTTGATCTCCTACATCGCCTCGCTGATCTTCATGCGGCGTAAGGCGCATCAAGCCGATCGGCAGCGCATCCTTCTCGGAGAGCACCGATGACCGTCGTCGTTGTAACGCTCTCAGGCATTCTCCTGGCTGCTGGAATGTGCTGCCTGGTGGTCGCCTTCGGGCGTTTCACGCCACGTCTGGACGCTGCCCTGGCTCGCATCGGCGCCGATGACGCAGACCGCGTGCCCTTGCGAGACATCGGCCCCGCCGATAGCCGCTCGGAGCGTTTGGGCGCCTTGATCTATCGCACGGTACCCATTCCTCTCTCCGGTCGACAGCATCGCGCGCTGCGGCTCCAGGACAAGTCGATCGCTGAGTTCTATGCCGACAAGGCTGTGATGGCGATCGTCGGCGCAGTGCTGCCGGGGCTCGCTGGTTGTGCGTTCGTCTACCTGACGGGTCACCTCAGCCCGATTCCCGCCATCGCCGTCGTAGTAGGTGCAGTGTGCGGCTTCTTTGTGCCCGATCTGCTCCTGCGGCGGAAAGCCCAGAATGTCTGGGCAGGTGCCACGGAGGCCCTGTTGGTCTACATCGACCTGGTGACCTTGGAGCGGCTCACGAATGCCTCAGCCACTCAGGCACTGCACAACGCTGCCGCGCTGAGCGATGTGCCGCTGTTCGTCCATATCCGGACGGCACTCGAACGCGCGCGGCTCGAGCAGCAGTCCCCGTACGCCGAACTCCGCAGGCTGTCTGATCAGCTCAAGCTCCCCGAACTCGCTGACATCGCTGACGTAATGCAGCTGGACGAGACCGGCGCGGCCCTCTCCGGCACGCTGCGCGCACGGGTACGCGAGTTGCGCGACGCCCATCTGACCCGTGAGCAGATCAAGGCTAGTGCTGCCGCGGAAGGCATGACGATCTATATGACGTTGCCGGCGGTGATCTTCGGCCTGATCTTCCTCGTCGCCGCCATGCTCAGGATTTTCGTCGGCTGATGTCGAGAAGACCGCGGCTGGCATTTCTCCCGAAACGGACAACACCTCCGGCCAACGGACAACACCCAGCCGTTCCCATCGCAGCCCGACCCCGGAACAGTAGGTGCACCAATGAGTGAGGAAGAAAGCAGCTCCCAGGGCACGACCGGGCGCGAGCGAACAGAAACGGAAGGGGACCGGCATGCCAAAGCGAGTGGTTTGTTGATGGCTCGGCTGATTCGCGGCCTCGGTTCACTCGCCATCCTGTTGCTCGGTACCGCTGGCGTTCCCGTCGCCTTGGCTATTCTCGGAGGTAATCCGCTGCCGAATGCGCTGACTTGGAACGCCATGCAGCGCGCGCTGTCAACATCAGCCGACGGCATGATCTTGGTGAGCCTGATCACCATCGTCGGCTGGCTAGCGTGGCTGGCCTTCACGGTGTCGGTGATCAGTGAGCTGCTAGCGCTTATTTCACGGCAACGCATTCGGATCCGCCTTCCAGGGCTTGATGCACCGCAGCGCTTTGCAGCCGGACTGCTGATATCGGTGATCACTATGGTCTCCGTGCCACACGCTGTGCAGGCCGATCCCGACTCAGGTCGCAGCGTCGCCGCAGTGGCTGCGGCGCCCGACCCCCCGGCAGTGATCATCGATCGGGCCGAGACTCCGCAACCGCCTGCCATGGCGGCTCCTCGGACAAAGCGAGTTGATCATGCCAGACATCATGTGGTGCAGGCTGGTGACGATCTCTGGAGTCTCGCCGAGCGGTACTACGGGGAGGGCCACGACTGGCGCAAGATCGCGGCCGCGAACCCCGGTGTGCTAACCGGCGGGCCAGACCGGCTGCAGGTTGGCTGGCGACTCAGGATTCCCGATTTGGATACGGACGCCCATAGGGGCGATCGCGTCATTACCGTACGCCGCGGGGACACGCTCTCCTCGATTGCCGAGCGCGAGCTCGGCACTTCGGCCCGCTGGAACGACATCTTCCACGTCAACCGAGCGCAGTTGAGCGACCCCGACGAGCTCCCTGTGGGAATACGGCTGGTGCTGCCCGAGCCGACGAAGCCCGCGGGACGACCGAGGTCGAGACCCCATCAGCAGCAGGGCCGAACTGAAAGCTCACTGCCGAAGCACGATCGTCCCGCTACACCACCTCAGCCATCGCATTCACCCGTCCAACCATCTGCCTCACCAAACGAGCCATCGGCCTCATTGAGTCGACCGGCCGACAGCGCTGGAACGGCGACTCCCGATTCGGGACCAACAGTTGATGTCCCCGCGCTGTCGCTGGCGGGAGTCGGCGGGCTGCTGGCGGCCGGGATGATCGGCGGGCTGGCCTGGCGGCGGCGCATTCAGCTCCAAACCAGGCCGCCGGGCCGACGGATCGTACATCCGCCACCAGCAACAAGTCCTGTCGAGGTCGCGCTTGGACGGCGACAGCGACCGTTGAGCTTGCGTACGCTCGACCGCGCCATGCGCGCGATCGCCGCACACTGCCGAGACTCCGAGGCGGCGCCACCTCCACTACAGCTGGCCTTGATCAGTGAGAACGAGATTGAGCTCTGCATGCAAGATGTTTGCCCGACGGCACCGGTGGGTTTCACAGTGCGTGGTCGCTCGTGGTTGATCGCCCAGGAGGATGTGGAATACCTCAAGTCGGTGCCGGGATTGGGTGAGGCTGCGCGTCCGTGGCCAGCCCTGGTCACGCTGGGTCGCGACGAACAGGGCCGACTTGTGCTTGGCGATCTGGAATCCATCGGCCTGCTCGAGATTCAGCCCGATGCCAGCCTCCCGGCGACCGATCTACTGGCTGCCATGGCCGTCGAGCTCTCCTTCTCCCCATGGGCCGAGGAGATGATCGTGACATTGCTGGGTGGTGGTGAGCGGCTGCCAGAGGTGCTAGGCAAACATAATGTGCTGCGCACCACCGACTGCGACGCACTGCTCGACCGACTCGAAGGGCGCGCGGCCCTGCAACGTGAACATCGTCGCTATCCAGGATTGAGTCAGCACCGCATTGACCCGGATCTAGCTGACCCATGGGCTCCCGAAATTGTTTTGGTGCAGCAAACACTGACCACCGTGCAGAGCACCCGGCTCAGCGCATTGCTCAACACCGAGCCCAAGGTGGCGCTGGCTGCAGTCGTGGTCGGACCGGTTTCAGGCGCTGCCTGGTCGTTACGCGGCGATGGTACGTCCGCAGAGCGGAAGGTCCTGCTGGAGCCCGCCGGCCTCGCATTGTCTCCACAGTGCTTGGAGCCTCCAGAGTTGACCGCGGTTGTTGATCTCATCGAGAGCACCGGCAGTGACGAGACAACCCTCGCACCGTGGTGGAGCGAGGCCGGCGCGGAGCCGAATCCGCCGCCCAACAACGTCACGCACTTGGGCAGCCGATCAACGACGTGGGGCACAGCAATCACAGCAGAAAGGGCCTTGATCATGGAGGCAGCGATGGACCCGGACCGGACGGTCCACCATCCCACGCTTCAGATGCTTGGTCCCATTGAGCTGCACGGTGCCAAGGGGACGGCGCCCGCAAGGGCGGCTAAGCAGTGCCTGGAGTATTGCGCCTGGCTGCTTGAAAACCCGGGAAGCACCGCCCAAGCCATGGTGGCGGCGCTGGCTGTGGCGGAGGGCACTCGCCGATCCAACATGAGCCGGCTGCGCAGCTGGCTCGGCGCCAGCCCGGCGGGAGAGGTGTACCTGCCGGACGCGTACACCGGACGGATCACGCTGCATCCGACAGTCAGCTCCGACTGGCAACGGCTGCAGATCCTCACCTCGACCGGAGTCGACCGCGCCAGCGAAGACAGTCTGCAGGCCGCGCTGCAACTGGTGCGCGGTGCGCCGCTCGCCGATGCGGCACCTGGCCAATGGCATTGGGCCGAGGAATTGCGAACCGACATGATCTCGTGTGTACGCGACGTCGGTCTGGAGCTCGCTGACCGCGCCTTGCTTGCTGGGGACGTGGAACGCGCTCGCTGGGCGGCCGCGCGGGCACTGTTGGCTGCGCCAGGCGATGAGCTGTTGCTGGCCGCCCGCATCCGGACCGAACACAGTGCCGGGAACGCGGCTGAGACAGACCGGCTCGCCCTCCAGCTGGCGGCGCAGGCCCGGACTCTTGGGGTCGATCTTGACCCGGAGACGGTCTCGCTGCTGCAACGCGTAATGGAGGGACAGGTCCGGGCACGGCTGGCGTAAGGCTTCGGACCTGCATGCACGGCACTATGACGGGCAGCCGGCTTCGCCGACTGCAGGAGCTCGCGGCCGCGGCTTGCGTGGTTGAGCAGAGGCTGTTCGCGAGCGACGAAGGAGGCGAATCAGGCGGGCTGCCCGGTCAGAGTGCAATAGACGACTGGGTGATAACCTCACGCCGCCATGCAGATCCAGCCACCATCGGGCTTTTCCGCCAGCCTTGAGCTGGACGGGCTACCGGTGCTGGTCTGCGGGGGTGGTCCAGCGGCCCTGTCGCCAATCCGGGGTTTGCTGGACTCCGGCGCCGTGGTGACAGTGGTTGCGCCCGAGGTTGGTGCGATCGTCGCCGACCTCGCGGCGCGCGGATTGTTGATCTTGCGCCGCCGACCGCCAGCACCCGAGGACTTCCGGGACGCCGCACTCGTGGTGCCGGCCACCGGCGTCGCTGAACGTGATCAGATGATCGCGGTGGCAGCTCGTGATCATGGTGTGCCGGCTGTGTCTCCCGCCGCAGCCACGATCGAGCAGTTCACGGGCGCTGGATCTGTGATCTTGGTCGGCGGCGGCCCGGGTGACCCTGGCTTGCTGACTGTCGCAGGGCTGGAGGCGATCAGCGAAGCAGACGTGATTGTCTGTGATCGACTGGCTCCGCTGTCAGCGCTGCAGCACGCCAGGCCGGAGGCGTTGATCATCGACGTCGCCAAGATCCCCAGAGGCGCCTCCACCCCTCAGGAGCGGATCAACGAGATCATGATCGAGCACGCATCCTCGGGCAAGACCGTCGTCCGGCTCAAGGGCGGCGACCCGTTCGTGTTCGGCCGAGGCGGTGAGGAGTGGCAGGCCTGCGCGGCCGCAGGGCTTCCCGTCACGGTGATCCCAGGTGTCTCCTCAGCCATCGCGGCTCCGGCGTTGGCGGGAGTGCCACTGACCCACCGTGAGCTCACCCAAGGGTTCACGGTGATCTCTGGCCACGCCCCGCCCGGTGATCCCGGCTCAACCCTCAACTGGCAAGCGCTGGCCACCGCCAACACCACCCTGGTGATCATGATGGGCGTCGCCACGCTGCCGGCCGTCACTGCCGAGTTGATCAATCATGGGCTAGCCGCCGACACTCCAGCCATGACCGTCGCCGACGCGGCAATGCCGAGCCAGCAGGCGGTGCGCGGTACTGTCGCCGACATCGCAGCCCTGACCAAGGACGCGGGCATCAAGCCGCCCGCGATCACCGTCATCGGCGCTGTTGCGGGCTTTACGCCCGCTCGAGGTTAACGAAAGACAGCTGGTCTCATGATTCGAGGTGCTGGGCTCGACCCTCGAGATACCGGCGCTCCGCGAGGTTGTCGGTAAGGTCGGCCGCTTCTCTGTAGAGCTCTGCGGCGTGCTTGATGTCGCCGTCGAGCTCGAGCAGGTGAGCGCGGACGGCTCGCTCCCGCTGCCGCATGAGCGAGTCGTCCGCGAGGCTGTCCAGCAGCGCAATGCCGCGCCGCGGGCCGTATGCCATCGCGACAGCGACAGCCCTGCTGAGCTGGACAGGCGGGGTTGGTGTGAGCCGCTCCAACCAGGCGTACAAGGTGGCGATCTGGGGCCAGTCGGTTTCGGCGTAACTGGGTGCCCCATTGTGCAAGGCGGCGATAGCGGCCTGCAGCTGGTAAGGCCCCACCTGGCGCCGGCGCATGGCTGCAGTGATCAGAGCCGTACCCTCGGCGGTGAGCGCCTTATCCCACAGGTCGCGCTGCTGATGTTCCATCGTGACCAGGTCGCCAGCTTCGGTGGAGCGGGCGGGACGGCGCGCATCGCTGAGCAGCATCAGGGCCAGCAGTCCGGCTACCTCAGGCTCACCGGGCAGCAGCCGGTGGAGCATCCGAGTCAGCCGGATGGCCTCGGTCGTTAGGTCGACCCGGTGCAGCTGCTCGCCCGCGGTCGCCGCATAGCCTTCGTTGAAGATCAGATACAGCACCTGCAACACAGCGGTCAGTCGGTTCCCTCGGTCCTCAGCCGAGGGGAGGACAAACCGTCCGCCAGTCGACCTGATCTGGTGCTTAGCGCGGCTGATCCGCTGGCCCATTGCGACTTCGGTGACTCCATAGGCGTGAGCGATCTCAGTGGTGGTCAGCCCGCCGACGGCTCGCAATGTCAACGCGACCTGGGAGACCGGGCTGAGAATCGGATGGCAGCACAGGAACAGCAGCGTCAGGCTATCGTCGGCGGCCGATTCGTCGGGCGAGCCCGGCGCTGGTTGGCTGGCCAGCTGGTACTCGCGACGCTGCCGATGCTGGTCGGCGCGGAGCTGGTCGACCATGCGGCGGTAGCCGACCCGGATCAGCCAGCCGCGGGGATGCTCGGGAATGCCGTGAGTCGGCCACTGCTGTGCGGCGGCGAGCAGCGCGTCCTGAACCGCGTCCTCGGCGATGTCGAAGTGGCCAAATCGGCGCACCAACGCGCCGAGCACCTGCGGCGCCTCGGTTCGCAGCAGGTGCTCAAGCTCTGGTACAGGGTCTGCCATGTTGTGTGGCGGCCACTAGGTCTGGGCAATGGGCTCGCCGAAGTCCTCATCCATGATCGGTCGGATCTCAACCGTGTCGCCGATCGCGGCGACTACCTGGCGGGCGATCTCGACAGCCCGGTCGTAGCCGCTGCAGTCAATGACCGCATAGCTGGCCAGCACTTCCTTCAGCTCAGCGAACGGTCCGTCGGTGACCACGACCGCGTCGGCCTGCTTGCGCAGGGTCCGAGACATGGACGGGTGCCCAAGACCCTCGGTGGCGACCAGCTCTCCGGACGCCAGCAGCTCGGCCTGGAACTTCTCATAGATTGCGAACGCCTCCAGCGCCTCCGGCGAGGGGATATCGGCCTCGGCGGAGTCCCAATCGACGATGGGCGTATAGCTCAGCAGCAGGTACTTCATGATTTGTTTCCTCAATCCGGTACGAGTGGCAGCGTATTCGGAGTCAGCGGGCCGAGGATGATCGCAGCAGCCACAGTGACAGCGCAGTCGTCCAGGTGAACCCAACCAGGGCGGTGACGGCGAGTTGGATGCTCGCCCACGACGGATTTACCGGTGCCAGAAAGACAAGCGCGGCGCACGCATTCAGCACCGCCGCCCAGCCGGCGTGGCGCCCGACCATCCGTACGGTCAGTACGATGCAGGCCACGGCCAGCCCAGTGAACGCCACCGTCGCAGCAACGATGTGCGCGATGCCGTGCCACGACATCTCCGACGCCGGTTCTTCCGTAGTGCCAATCGGGAATCCATTCTCGGGGTCCATAACGAACACACCCGAAGCGATGAGCCCGAGACCGAAGACAGCGATCAGCCGGGCCAGCCAGCGTCTTCCGACGCCATCGGTGACGGTGCGCCGGACGGCGATCGCCAGACACACCACTCCAATGCCCGCGAGTAGGAAGTTGATTATCTGAACAAAGCCGGGGCCGCCGGTGGCGAGCAGGCTGAGTGGGTGCCGTCGCAGGTCGAACCCGTCGCGGAGCAGAACCTGGCCGGCGGCCAGCAGGGCGAACAGGGGGCCGGCGACAGCGCCGGCGAACAGCAGGACCCGCGTGGACACGGCTGATGTGTTCGGCAGATCGATCGAGTTGGCGGCCGTTGCGGTGGATGTGGCGGTCATGACTACTCCTTCGACTGATGAGTGGATGCCGCTACGTCCGAGTCACGCTTCAGGATTCGACATCAATTGACTGTGATCCGGATCACATCTACTGCCGGCAGATCGGATTGTCGTAACAGCCGTTGGCTACAGCTCGACCATGACCCGATCCTGACCAGCGAGCCACTAGACGAGGCCGTGCACGCGGGGACTGTCCTTCGCGGGCTCGAGACTGGTGAGCCGCCATGTCTGCTGACTCCGACTGATCAATGCGCGACCGAGCGGCGCGATATCAATCCGAAAGATCAACTCGGGCGCCGCTCCGAGCGCGTGCACCAGGAGCGCTCGGGCGACCAGCGCTGTCACGACGGCGACGCTTCGGCCATCGGGCCAGTGATGATCATCGAGCACGCCACCCACCCGGCTGATCAACTCGACGAGACTCTCGCCGCCGTGCGGGGCCGCATACGGGTCGCGCAGCCAGGCGTCGAGCCCGGACGGGTCCTGGGCAGCGATGTTGATCAATGCCCTGCCAGCCCATGCTCCGAAGTCACATTCACGCAGGTCCCGGATCGCTTCGGCCGTTCCTCCAAGACGCCTCGCAGTCGCCTCGCATGCCCGCCTCGGGTCCGCGTACCCAAGACGCGGTGCGACCAGTCAGCCGCCGGATCTCGCCCGAGGGCAGTTCGCCAGACTCGCCGAACACCAATGTTCTTGTTGCCGACGTCGGGGCGTGGGCAACCACGAGCAACCGCTGAGCCATCAGTGGATGCCGGGTCGCCTGGCGCTGCTCGGGGCAGTCATTCTCGTCATGAACGGGTAGACCAGAACATCGATCAGGCGGCCGACCAGCAAGATCGCGGAGGGGTGGGCGAGCAGCGTCCCCCACATGCCTCCGGCCTGGTCCAGCCTCATGCGGGCACCATACCCAGCTTCGAGACCGGTGGATTTGCATCACGAATGAGACCGATCGGCTCTCTCAGGCTTTGCTGGGCACCGCTCGTGACGCAAATCCGGGGTTCTGTGCCGGCCTCGGGCGTTTGGCGATAGAGTGCTGGGGTTCGCGGAGGACCTGGAAGTTCGGTGAGAATCCGGCACGGTCGCGCCACTGTGTGAGCTGGGACGAAGTGCCCAAGAACTGCACTGCCACGCTCGAGTCAGACCCTGCCTCCGACGAGCTCCGGCAACGCGGGTCGCAGGAACCCGGAGGAGGAATTGATGTCAGACGTCACCCACAGCAAACCTGTCGCTGTTGCGGTTCCACCCTTTTCTTTCAGCGAGCTGATGCCCTGGCTGATCATCACAGCGATGATGCTGCTCGTTGCCATGTACTTCGTCTCCGCGGAGCAGGGTGTCAGCTCACTCTTGTCGGGTACCGCAGTCCATGAGTGGGTCCACGATGGGCGTCACTTGCTCGGCTTCCCTTGCCACTGAGTCTGCTGTGATGTCTGCACGTAGCTTCCTGGTCAGAGGTTTGCTCGCGGGCCTGATCGCCGGACTGGTTGCCTTCGGCGTGGCCTACCTGGTGGGTGAGCCCGCTATCAATGCCGCCATCGCGATCGAGGAAGCTGGCGGATTGGGTGATCACCATGCCAACCACGCCGCAGTGAGCGAGGGCTCAGCTGCCAGCGAGGTGCCGCGCATACTTCAGTCGACCGCGGGCTTGCTGACCGGGACGATGGTCGCCGGTGTCACCCTCGGTGGCCTGCTCGGAGTGCTCAGTGCCCTCGCTCTCGGCCGCTTCGGTTCTCTCGGCGTCCGTGGTGTCAGCGTGTCCCTGGCGGCGATCGGCTTCGTCAGCGTCAGTCTGATCCCCTTCGTGGCCTATCCGGCAAACCCCCCCGCAATCGGCCATCCGGACACCATCGGCGCTCGCACAGCGCTGTACTTCATCATGCTTGCCGGTTCCGTCATTGCCGCCGTCACCGCGGTGCTGGTCGGGCGCGAGCTCGCAGAACGATGGGGCGCCTGGTACGCAACCCTGAGCGCCATCGCCGGCTACCTGCTGGTGACTCTCACCGCTATGGCGCTGCTGCCCAGCTACTCCGAGGTTCCACCCGACTATCCGGCCACCCTCTTGTATGAGTTCCGGGCGGCCAGCCTGCTGACGCAGCTGGCACTGTGGGCCATCCTCGGGGTCGCCCTTGGCGAGCTGCTGTATCGGCTGCAACCCCGAGCTGCTGTTGAGATCACTGACCCACGACCGGCCGTTCTGACGTGATCACCCCACCTTCATCCGGCATCTACACCGAGGCCCGCCGCCGTCTGGACGCATTGGCAAAGCCACTGGGTGCGCTGGGCCGATTGGAGCATCTGGCCGCATGGGTGGCGGCCTGCCAGGCGACCTGCCCACCACGCCCCTTGGACCGGGCACGGGCGGTGATCTTGGCTGGTGATCATGGCGTTTCCCACGACGGCGTCTCCGCCTATCCGCGCGAGGTGACACCGGTGATGGTGCGCGCTTTCGTCGCGGGCCTCGCGGGCGCTAACTGCCTGGCTCGTCAGCACGGTGTGTCGCTGCGGGTACTCGATCTGGGTGTCGATGATGATCTTGAGGATGTCCCGGCCGAGGTTTCGGCTTACCACCTGGGTCCTTCCCAGCCGATCGACCGGGACGATGCCCTGACAGCTGATGATTGCCGGGCGGCGCTGCGTGCCGGCGAGGCGATCGCTGAGGTGGAGATCGCGGCCGGCGCGGATTTGTTGATCATCGGCGACATGGGGATCGGCAACACCACGCCCGCAGCCGCCCTGGTAGGCGCGACCTTCGGAGTGCCCGCTGAGGAGGTGGCCGGGCGTGGCACCGGTGTGGATGACGATCAGCTCCGACACAAGACCCGGGTGATTGCGGCCGCGCTGGATCGGGTCGGTGAGCGGGCCGAAGATCCCTTCGATCGGCTTGCAGCACTGGGATCGGCCGACATCGCCGCAGGGGTCGGCTTCCTCCGCGCGGCAGCCCGCCGCGGCGTACCGGTGCTACTTGATGGGATTGTCTCGCTCGCCGAGGCTGCCGTGGCGGAGGATCTCGAGCCGGGGGTGGTGGCGTGGTGTGCAGCCGGCCACCGCTCAACCGAGCCGGCTCAGCAGCTGGCTCTGGACAAGCTAGGCCTGGAGCCAGTTCTTGATCTTGGTCTGCGACTGGGTGAAGGCACGGGGGCACTCACCGCACTACCGGTATTGCGGTCGGCTGTGTTGATGCTACGGGAACTGGCGCTGCTAGCCGATCTCAGTCCTGTCAGCTGAGCCCATCATGCTCGACGCGCTACGGCTCTCAGTCGGGACACTGACCATCGTGCCATCCGGTGCGATCACCGAGATCGACCGCCATACCGCCGCCCGGGCCATGATCATCGCGCCGCTGGCGGTACTCCCGTTGGCTATGGCCGTCATGCTGGTGGGCTGGCTGGCCCGGACCGCCGGCTTGCCGTCTTTGGCGGTGGGCCTGCTCGTGGTGGGAGGCCTGGCACTCGGCAGCCGCGCGTTGCACCTGGACGGCTTAGCCGACACGGTAGATGGATTCGGCTCCGGATGGACTGCGGAACGCTCCCTGATGGTGATGCGGCGCGGCGACGTCGGACCGATGGGCGTGGTGGCACTGATCATTGTGCTGGGCCTGCAGGCTGTCGCCGTCGGAGAGCTGATCCAGGGCCTCCCTGGTGCCCTGTTGGTAGGAGCGGCAGTCTGCTCCTCCCGCGCGGCGCTCAGCCTCATCTGCGTACGCGGCGTACCGGCTGCCCGGGGGGACGGTCTTGGTGCCGCGGTCGCCGGCTCGGTGCCGCGCGCGGCCGCGGCTGGCTGCTGGCTCGCGGTGTTCCTGATCATGAGTTGGGCCGCGTGGCTATCGGGGCACGGCCCCATCGATGGAGTAGGGGCCGTGGCGGCTGCTGCCGCGATTGTTGGGGTGCTGGTCTATCGCTGCGTACGCCGGCTGGGCGGTGTCACCGGCGATGTCATGGGCGCCGGCATCGAAATCGCGTTCACCGTCATGATCACTGTGATGATCATATGAAGTCACAAGCGCAGGGCCCGCCCTGCAACTACCAAAGTCACCTCGTCGCTAGCAGCTGCCATTTCCTGGTTGACCACACCCAGCAGCTCGGTAAAGACCCTGCCAGAGCGGTAGGTCGACACCAGTCCCCAGCCGACCTCATTGGTCACCGCGACTGCCAGGCCCTGGCGGGCCCGCCAGGCGCTGATGAGGTCCTGCAGCTGATCATGAAAGTCACCTTGCCAGTGAGCCATCGGTTCGTCCCAGCTGCCGAGCCGGTCGATAACGGCAGTCAGCCAGGTGCCCAGGCAATCGATCATGATCGCCCCCGACACGCTGCGCAGCACTCCGGCTACGTCGCTGGTCTCCAGCGTGCTCCAGTGCGCCGGCCGCTGCGCTCGATGATCGAGAATCCGCGCCGCCCACTCGGGGTCGGTCGCGGGGTCGGGCACCGGTCCGGTTGCGACGTAGGTTACTTCGGCAACGTCCTCGAGCAGCGTCTCGCCGTAACGGGACTTTCCGGACCGCACGCCTCCAGTTATGAGGATGCGGTGATCAGGCCTGGTGAGGTCGGGATCGATCAGCGGGGTCATCACCGATGACTCTATCGAGCCATTGGCCGTCCGCATTGGGGCTTGCCGTGGGGTACCTGGTCGACCGCGCCTTCGGCGACCCCCGACGCGGCCATCCTGTCGCCGCGTTCGGCGCAGCCGCCTCATGGCTGGAGGTGCGGTGTTATGCGGATCGGCGGGCCGCCGGTGTCATGCACACTGGCGTCCTGGTCGGAGCCGCGATCGCGTTCAGCACAGCACTCGAGCGGCTCATCTCGAATCGCTCGCTGCCAACCGTCATAACAACAGCAGCAGCCACCTGGGCCGTTCTCGGCGGTCGCTCGCTGAGCCGCGAGGCCGCCACAGTTGCCGACCAGCTAGCTAGCGGGAGCCTGAGCGCGGCGCGGGTTCAGGTCCGCCATCTGGTGGGCCGAGACACGGCAGAACTTTCAGCGGCGGAGGTGGCGCGAGCCACCGTGGAATCCGTGGCGGAGAACACTTCGGACGCCGTGGTCGCTCCGCTGCTGTGGGGCGCCGTCGCCGGCCTGCCTGGATTGCTCGGATATCGGGCCGTCAACACCTTGGACGCCATGATCGGGCACCGCTCGCCGCGTTATCTGAAGTTCGGATGGGCGGCCGCCCGGCTGGATGATGTGGCCAACTGGCTGCCGGCGCGACTTGCCGCGCTGGCAACAGCAGCTTGGGCGCCGCTGGTAGACGGCATCACCGGCAACACGCTCAGGGTGGTACGCCGCGATGCTGGCCGACATCCCAGCCCCAATGCTGGCGTCGTCGAGGCGGCGTTCGCCGGCGCGCTCGACATCCGGCTCGGCGGGCGAAACGCGTACCACGGCACGGTCGAGGAACGAGGCATCCTGGGCACCGGCCGACCCGTCGCTGTTGCTGACATCAGTCGGGCCAACCGCCTCGCCGGCGCAGTGTCGGTGAGTGCGCTGCTTGTGGCCGTCGTCGTTCGCAGCTGGCGACCATGACGATCCTGATCTTGGGTGGCACCGCGGAGGCGAGACAGCTCGCGGCGGCCCTGTTCGCAGACGGCGTCGATGTGATCTCTTCACTCGCTGGACGGGTCGGCGCGCCTAACCTTCCGCCGGGCCGCGTTCGGGTAGGCGGGTTCGGTGGTGCCGGCGGTCTCGCCGACTACCTGCGCCGAGAGCACGCTTCTGCCGTGGTGGACGCGACGCACCCTTTCGCAGCGGAAATCACCAAGAACGTGGTGAAGGCGGCGAGCACTACAGGTACGCCGCTGGTTCGGCTGGAGCGCCCTGGCTGGGAAGAGCACCCGCACGCCAATACCTGGACCTGGGTGCTCGACGCAGCTGGAGCCCGTGCCGCTGCCGAGTCAGCCTGCCGGCCGTTCCTCACCACGGGACGGCAGTCGCTGCGGGATTTTGCTGCCTGGGCTGATCGAGACGTGCTGGTCCGGCTGGTCGATCCGCCGGCTACCTCATTGCCGCAACGCTGGAACGTCATCCTGTCCCGCGGGCCGTACAGCTACGACGGCGAGCACACGATTTTGACCGAGCATGCCATCGACGTAATCCTCACCAAGGATTCGGGTGGTACCCATACAGTCGCCAAACTGGATGCCGCGGACCACCTCGGCATCCCGGTGGTGATCATCGCGCGCCCGGAGCCAGCGCCGGTCCCGATTCTCCGGACGGTCGCCCGGGTTGTGGCCTGGTGTCGTTCCATCGACGATTTGCGATTCGTGGGAGCATCGATCACATGAGGCTGATTCTGAGGCTGGTGGCAAACGCCGCCGCGCTGGCGATCGCGACGGGGATCCTGAGTGGCATCACCCTGACCGGCTCTAGCACGACCAGTCAGGTCGTGACCCTGTTGATCGTGGCGTTGATCTTCGGGGTGCTCAACGCGATCATCAAGCCGATCTTCGCCCTCGTCACCCTACCGCTCCTCCTGCTGACCCTTGGTTTGTTCTTGATCGTGATCAATGCGTGCATGCTCTTGCTCACCTCATGGCTGGCGGGCCTGTTTGATCTCGGCTGGCACGTTGATGGATTCTGGACTGCAGTGCTCGGCAGCATCATCATCTCGATCGTGAGCTTCGTATTGAATGTGTTCCTGCCCGACCCGGACGACAAGAGAAGTTGACTGAGGAACCGACCGGCCGACCGCTACGCGTCGTCTTCGTCTGCCTGGGAAACATCTGCCGTTCGCCGATAGCCGAGCGGGTGGCGGAGCGTGCAGCTGCTGACGCAGGCCTTACCGGCGTCGAGTTCTCCAGCGCGGGCACGATCTCTGAGAAGTACGACGACCCTATGGACCATCGGGCGGCAGCGGTACTCAGGGAGCGCGGATACCGCTACGCAGACCATAAAGCACGCAGGATCACCGAGGCTCGGATCGAGTCAGCCGACCTAGTCGTGGCGATGGAGGACGTTCACCTGCGCAGCGTTCTGGAGCTGGCGCCTGATCCGAACAGGGTGTGCCTGCTCACCGAATTCGACCCCACCGCGGTGCCCGGATCTGGTGTGCCGGATCCCTGGTTTGGCTCCGATGCGGGCTTCTACGACACGCTCACCGCAATCGAATCAGCCATGCCCGGCCTGCTCGACCGCATCCGCGCGCTCCAGAACGCCGACTTGTCAGAACCCAGTTGAGTCATAACTCAACTGGGTTCTGACAAGTCGGCATAGCTCCCCTTTGGCTTTCACTCGTTTCTCATTCCCCGCTGCGATGCTCGCGGTAAGGGACAGCTAGGGGAGGGAACTCTGACATGAAACGACTGACACTGCCGTTGATTTTCGCGGCCACCATCGTCTGTGCAGGCTGCACAACCGGTGTCACGACGCCTTCCGCCCCTACCCCTCCAAGCACGCCAGCGCTGGAATCCGGCCCTGCGCCCGCCACCTCAGCGCCGGACGCCATGCTGCCCACCGGCGCAGAGCCCGTCAATCTCGATCCAGCCGATTTCAGCGCCGACATCACTCACCCGTACTGGCCGATGAAGCCGGGAACCCGATGGACCTACCGGGACGTAGACGAGAAGGGCGAGGTTCAGGACGTCGTCATCGTGTCCACCACGGAGACCAAGAAGCTGGCCAACGGCATCACGGCGCGGGTGGTTCGGGACACGGTCAGGAGCGAAGGCCAACTGGTCGAGGACACCTTCGACTGGTACGCGCAAGATTCAGCGGGCAATGTCTGGTACCTGGGGGAGGACACTGCCGAGTTCGAGAACGGCAAGATCGTCACTCGAGCAGGTTCCTTTGAGGCTGGCGCTGGGGGCGCGCTGCCCGGCATCTTGCTTCCCGCGGAGCCGCAAGTCGGCCAGAAGTACCGTCAGGAATACCTGAAAGGCGAGGCCGAGGACAACGGTGAGGTGCTCGGCATCAACCAGCTGGTCGAGGTGCCGACTGGACGCTATAGCGATGCGCTGCTCACCAGGGATACCAGCAGCCTCGAGCCGACCGTCGTGCAGTACAAGCTCTACGCGCCCGGCATCGGGCCCGTGCTCGCCCTGGACATCTCCGGTGGGGCGGCGCGCGAGGCGCTGGTGAAGATGGACAAGGCCGGTCCGAAATATGGCACTGGGCCGCTTGGCAAGCCCAATCCGTGATCTGGATGGGAGTTAGGGCTATGGTTCGATGTCGATCATCGTGAAATCCTTGATGTTGTGCGAGTCCTGATTGTGGAGGACCAGCCTAAGCTCGCGAGCCTATTGCGGAAAGGCCTGACCGCGCAGGGGCTGGCTGCCGACGTGGCGACCGATGCCGGCGAGGCAATGTGGATGGCGACGGCTACTGCGTACGACGCGATCACTCTGGATGTGATGCTTCCCGACACTGACGGATTCACCCTGTGCCGGGACTTTCGCCGGCAAGGCGTCACTACTCCGGTACTCATGATCACCGCGCTCGACACCATCCATGATCGGGTTACCGGGCTCGACAGTGGCGCCGACGACTACCTCGCCAAGCCCTTCTCCTTTGCTGAATTGCTCGCTCGGCTGCGCGCGCTGGTGCGCCGACCCCGTGAGGTCCAGATGCCCGTGCTGACTGCCGGCAAACTTCGGCTAGATCCCGCGGCGCGTACGGTGCATCGGGGAGACGTCCCGATCGAGCTGACGCGGAAGGAATTCGCGCTGCTGGAGACGCTGATACGACGGCCCGGTGAGGCTGTATCACGCTTCGACCTGCTGGAATCCGCTTGGGACGACAGCTATGACAATCGGTCCAACGTCGTTGATGTCTATATCGGATACCTGAGGCAGAAGGTCGACCGGCCGTTCGGCACTGAGAGCATCGAGACCGTGCGCGGCTTCGGCTACCGGCTCAGCACCGAGGAGGCCTGATGAGCCGGCTGCCTATCCGCTGGAAGCTCACTCTGGCGTTCGCGCTCGGATTGGCAGTGGTGCTCGCCGCGGTCGGCGTTTTCCTTCACGCCCAGCTCAGCGCCAACGTTGACGCCGCCATTGAACGCGACCTGCGCACGCGCGCAGACCAGCTCAGGGAGATGGTGATCCGGTCCCCGATTTCGGCTTTGCCGAGGAGCTCCGCGGCTCTCGAGCCAGACGAGACCATCGCCCAAGTCCTCGCCCCCGCCGGCGGGGTAGTGGCTGCCAGCTCCCATGCTGACGTCCGGCTGCTCACCCCCGAGCAGCTGCAGATGGCAGCCACGAAGGAGTTGTTCGTCGACCGGAAGGGCGATGCGATGCTTGACGAGTCGCTCAGGATCTTCGCCATGCCTGTTCAGGCTCGGGGGGAAGCGTTCATTGTCGTGGTTACCGACTCCCTGGACGAGCGGGCCAAGACGCTCGCCTCGGCCTTAGCTGTCGAAATAGTCGGGCTCGCTGCCGCACTGATCGCCTCCTCCGGTATCGGCTATTGGGTTGCCGGTCTTGCCCTACGTCCGGTCGAGACCCTCCGGCAGCGGGCGGCAGCGATCAGCGGGGATGATCTTGCCGCCAAGCGGGCGCCGCTGCCGGTTTCGCCGGTCGATGATGAGATCGGCCGCCTCGGCCGCACTCTGAACGACATGCTGGACCGAATCGGTCGCGCCCAGGCCGCGCAACAGAACGCCCTGCTGCAGCAACGGCGGTTCCTGGCCGACGCTAGTCACCAGATACGCACCCCGCTGGCGATCATCAAGGCCGAGGTCGAGCTCGCCCAATCCGGGGCTACGAAGGAAAATGATCTTCGCGCGACCATGGCGTCGATCGGTGAGGAGACAGACCGGCTCACTGGGCTGACCGAAGAGCTGCTACTGCTAGCAGCCGCGGACGAAGAGCGGTTGAGCCTCAACTGGGAGTCGGTGAACCTTCATGATCTGCTCTCGGAGGTGGCCGAGCGTGGCCGCGGTCGAGCACAGCTGGAAGGGCGCACGATCACGGTTCAGTCTGAGGAAGACTTGATCTTGGCGGATCGGCGGCGTCTGGAATACGCCTTGGGCAACCTGGTGGACAACGCACTGACACACGGTGCGGGGAATGTTGAGCTGATCGGCACACGTACTGGCGAGGCCGTTGAGATACAAGTTCATGATCATGGTGCGGGGTTCGCCGACAGCTATCTGGCCCATCCGTTCGTCCGCTTCGCACCGACCGCGAGCACCGGCCGGGGCAGCGGGTTGGGCCTGGCCATTGTGCAGGCGATCGCGGAGGCCCACGGGGGAGTCGTCAGCCTTAGCAATGATCATGGCGCGGCCGTCACCTTGTCCCTACCGACCGATCCAGCGCGACCGGTTGCCGCACCTGGTATCGACCCGAGCGAGCCAGTGAAGGCCACTGTTCCAGAACGACGGTCGTCTGCTCGTTGAACCCCCGACCGCCGTTTCGGCGGCTGCCAACGTTTGTCAGCTGCGCTGCATGCTCCTGCAGTCGTCGCTTGCTGCGCAGCGGTTCGTGGCTGCCAACGTTGGTCAGGCTCCTGCAGTCGTCGGAGCGAGCAGCTCGTCATAGTGCCGTATCTGGCACGCTTGAGGGATGCACATCCTGGTGGTCGACGATGATCAAGCCGTACGCGACTCATTGAAGCGGTCGCTGGAGTACAACGGCTATGAGGTAAGTGCGGCCGAGGACGGAGTTCAGGCGCTTGCGCGGCTGGCCGCCACCCGGCCAGACGCGGTGATCATGGATGTGATGATGCCACGGCTTGACGGGCTGGAGGCGACGCGCATGCTGCGCGCAGCTGGCAACGACGTGCCGATCCTGGTGCTCACCGCGCGCGACGCGGTTGGCGACCGGGTGGACGGCCTCGACGCGGGCGGCGATGACTACATGGCCAAGCCCTTCGCGCTCGACGAGCTGCTCGCGCGGCTGCGTGCCCTGGTCCGGCGTGCCGGCACGGTGGCCGACTCCACCGATCCGTCAGCACAAAGCTTGTCGTTCAGCGATCTCGTGTTGAACACTCAGACTCGTGAGGTGTTGCGCGGGACCCGTTCAATCAACTTGACCCGGACTGAGTTCGCGTTGCTCGAGGCTTTCATGCGCCATCCCCGCCGAGTGCTCGAGCGGAGCTGGTTGCTGAATGAAGTGTGGGGATTCGACTTTCCGACCACGGCGAATTCGTTGGAGGTCTACATCGGCTATCTGCGCCGCAAGACCGAAGCTGCTGATGACTCTCGGCTGATCCATACGGTACGGGGAGTCGGGTACGTGCTTCGCGAGACGCCACCATGATCAGCCGGCTTCGACCGGTGGAGCGCCGATGTTTGGTCGGCTAAAGGCCTGGCTGCGAGCGCTGCCCTTGCGGCGCCGCGTCGCGTACCTGACTACCGCCGCGGTGGCCCTGGCCGTGGCAGTGACGAGTGTCGCCGGTTATGTGACGTTGCGCATCTCGCTCTACAACGCACTGGATGCGGAGCTGGTCGAGAATGCCTCCGCGCTGGCAGCGGTACCGGTTGCCCAGGACATTCGCACTCTTGGTGGTCTCACCGAGCGCGCGTTGCGGGTCGGCAATGTCAGCGTTGCTGCGATCCGGACCGACGGCGAGATCTTCTATGTCCCCGACGAACGCGACCACCTGGTGGTGGGCGCAGAGGAACTCGCCGTCGCTCGGTTGCAGAGCGGCTACTCGGCGCGGTCCGGCGTGACGACTGATGGTGAGGAGTACCGCATCGTCGCAGTGCCGATCACAGACCTGGGTAACTACGCCCTGGTTCTGGGCCGGCCGCTCAAACCGACGAACGAGATCCTCAGCTCGCTGTGGCTGGTCCTGATCATCTTCGGGGTGGCAGGCGTGATCGTCGCTGCTGTGGCTGGTGCCACCGTGGCTCGCTCCAGCCTGCGTCCGGTGCGCGAGCTCTCAGCGGCCGTCGAACACATCAGCGTCACCAAGGAGCTCACGCCGATCACCATCAGGGCGTCCAGCGACATCGCGGTCCTTGCAGAATCGTTCAATCAGATGCTCCAGTCGCTTGCCTCATCAAGGGAGCGGCAGGCCCAGCTGATCGCCGACGCAGGTCACGAGTTGCGCACGCCGCTCACCAGCCTGCGCACCAATATCGAACTTCTTTCGGCTGATGCCTCGAGTGGCATGTTGAAGCAGCAAGATCGCATCGACATCCTCGCCGACGTGAAAGCTCAGCTCGTGGAGTTCACGGACTTGATCGGCGACCTGGTCCAGCTCGCGCGCGACGAAACGGCTTCCTCACCGGAGCCGCTGGACTTCCGCAATGTTGTCAACTCGGCGCTGGATCGGGTTCGGCTGCGGGCTCATGGGCTGCTCTTCGACGTCGAGCTCAACCCGTTCTACGTCGTGGGCGACTCTGACTCGCTGGAGCGCGCGGTTACCAACCTGCTGGACAACGCAGTGAAGTGGAGTCCACCGGGCGGGACCATTCGGGTGCAACTCGAGGGCGATCGACTTCGGGTTGCCGATCAAGGTCCCGGTATTGCCGAGGGCGACATGCCGTTCATCTTCGACCGCTTCTACCGTGGCGATACCGCCAGGAAGACGCCCGGTAGCGGACTTGGTCTGTCGATTGTTGCCCAGACGATCACACAGCACGGAGGCTGGATCCGAGCGGGTCGCTCGGCTCAGGGCGGGGCGGAGCTCACCGTTCAGCTGCCTGGGGCAACCAGCCTCGAGGATCTCATGGGGTCTAGGCAATCCAGCGGCTCGGCCGCCTCACCCGCCACTCTGGCGCCTACGGCCCCTGCAGCTGCCGTCTCTGCCACCCCCCCACCGGTCGGCCCTCTTGCCGAAAGTGGTCGAAAACGGCTCAGCTGAATGGCACTCTGACGAGCTGTTCGCCGGTTCCGACTCCTTCGTCGCCTGCGGTGCGGTCCATCGGAGATGTCTCATGCTTTTCCTGCAGGTGCATCGCCGGCTCCTGCAGTCGTCGGAGCGCACAGCTCGTCATAGCGCCGGAATTGAATGGCACTCTGACGAGCTGTTCGCCGGTTTCCGACTCCTTCGTCGCCTGCGGTGCGGTCCATCGGAGATGTCTCATGCTTTTCCTGCAGCTGCACCGCCGGCTCCTGCAGTCGTCGGAGCCCACAGCTCGTCATAGCCGCACTATGTGACGACTTCCGAAAGGGTTGAGCGCCGGCAGTCGGCGCAGAGGCCCAGCAGGGCAGCGTGATGTGGCTCGACTTGGAAGCCCACCTCGCGATCGACGCGGCTGATCAAGGAGTCCAGCACGTCCACGGGGATGTCGATCACTGCCTGGCAGCTGGTGCACTGCAGATGGGCATGCCGTCCCGACGCGGCACTGTCGGCCGGTTTGGGCACGGCGAGGTGGTACACCGTGGCGGCGCCGCCAACGTGCGTGTGGGTGACCAGCCCGAGCTCGCCGAGTGTCGACAAAGCCCGATAGACAGTCGCCCGGTGAACTCCCGGAGCCGATGCCTCGGCGCGGGCGACGATCTCCTCGGCAGCGAGGTGCTCCTGGGTGCCGTCCAGAACCTCGATGACGGCCTGGCGAGCTCTGGTCACGCGTTCGTGACGGTCGCGGAGCAAGCCCAACGCGGCCTCGACGCGGGGCGCTGATCCGCTGGAGCTCACTCTTCCGGCCTGCACCTCTTGATTCTCTCCCACTCCGGCGGCGCAACGAACCTCGAAGCAGTTGCGACACTATCGCATCTGAGTCATATGCGATAGCGTCGCATTTGGGTAAGTAGCCGCGAATCGGTCTTGAGGAGGTCAGCCTTGTCAGCACCGATTATCGCCGCCGTAAGAAGTGTGCCCGGCCGTCTTCGCGGCAGGCTGAGCCGCCAGGAGTGGCGCGCCATCGCCGCCATGGCAGGCTTCATCCTGTTGCTCCACGCACTCGGGTGGGGCGTACTCGCAGGAGTCGTGGCGCCACATCACTACCAAGTCGGCACGACTCAGGTGTTGGGTGTCGGGCTTGGCCTCACCGCGTACACGCTCGGGATGCGACACGCATTCGACGTCGATCACATAGCTGCGATCGACAACACGACGCGCAAGTTGATGGCCGAGGGCAAGCGGCCCGTGTCGATCGGCTTCTGGTTCTCGCTGGGACACTCGACGATCGTGTTCGGGCTGGTCGCCTTGCTGGCGTTCGGCGTTCATGCCCTGGCTGGACAGCTTGGGAACGATTCGTCCCTGCTGCAGCAGATCACTGGCGTAGTCGGCACCGCGGTATCGGGCACCTTCTTGTATGTGATCGGCATCATCAACCTGGTGGTACTGGTTGGCATCGTCAAGGTGTTCCGCCGGATGCGCCGCGGCAGCTACGACGAACGAGCCCTTGATGATCAACTCAACAACCGTGGCCTGCTGAACAAGATCCTTTCCGGCGCGACGAGAGCGGTGACGAAGCCCTGGCAGATGTACGTCGTCGGGCTGCTCTTCGGACTCGGCTTCGACACTGCGACCGAAGTCGGGCTACTGGTGCTGGCCGGTGGTGCTGCCGCATTCGCCCTGCCGTGGTACGCGATCATGACCTTGCCGATCTTGTTCGCGGCGGGGATGAGCCTGTTCGATACGGTCGACGGATGCTTCATGAACTTCGCGTACGGCTGGGCCTTCTCGAAGCCGGTCCGCAAGATCTACTACAACATCACGATCACCGGGCTCTCGGTTGCCGTGGCCTTGATCATCGGCACCATCGAGCTGATCTCGATCTTGACTCAGAAAGTGGGCATCACCTCCGGACCGCTGGCCGCCATCGCCAACACCAACCTGGACTTCGTCGGCTATGCAATCGTCGCGTTGTTTGTGCTCGTGTGGCTGATCGCAGTCACAATCTGGAAATACGGCCGCATCGAGGAGAAGTGGTCCGCCGACTTGTCAGCGCCCCTGGCTGCTATAGCGACCACCGACGCTGACAAGTCGGAGCGGACCGGCCCAGTAGGGTCGCGGCTATGAAGAAGCTCATCAACGACCCCAAGAAGGTTGTCGCGGAGGCGTTGGTCGGCATCGAAGCGGCCCGGCCTGAGGTACGTGTCGACCACGCCAACCGCATCGTGTATCGCCGCGATGCCCCTATGGCGGGCAAGGTCGGTCTGGTTTCCGGCGGCGGTTCCGGTCACGAGCCGTTGCATGGCGGGTTCGTCGGTCTCGGCATGCTCGACGCGGCCTGCGCCGGAGAGATCTTCACCTCACCGACGCCTGATCAGGTGCTCGAGGCGACCAAGTGCGTCGATGCTGGCGCTGGGGTGCTGCATATTGTGAAGAACTACACCGGTGATTTGATGAACTTCGAGATGGCGGCCGAACTAGCAGCGGCCGAGACCGGTCTTACCATCGACGCGGTCGTGGTCAACGATGATGTCGCCGTCCAGGACTCGCTCTACACCGCAGGACGGCGCGGAGTCGGTGTCACGGTGCTGCTCGAAAAGTTAGTCGGTGCAGCGGCCGAGGAAGGTCGCCCGCTCTCCGAGCTTGGGACCCTGGCCCGAGATGTGAACGAGTCCGGCCGCTCGATGGGCATGGCTCTGACGAGCTCGCACCGTGCCGGCGGCGGGAGAGCCGACGTTCCGGCTCGGCCAGGATGAGATGGAGCTCGGCATCGGCATCCACGGCGAACCGGGTCGGCGTCGAGTCCCTTTGCAGAAGGCTCACGAGATCGCCGAGCAACTGATCGAGCCGATCCTTGCTGATCTTGACTTCACCTCGAGCCCGGTCATCGTCATGGTGAATGGCATGGGCGGTACGCCGCTGATCGAGCTGTACCTGATGTACGGCGAAGTCGCCAAGATCATGGAGAAGGCGGGCATCAGTGTGGCTCGCAATCTTGTGGGAAACTACATCACATCTCTGGAAATGGCGGGCTGCTCAGTTACCGCGCTGCGGGCGAACGAGGAACTGATCCGGCTCTGGGATGCCCCAGTGAACACGGCTGGACTTCGGTGGGGAATTTAGAAGCGGAGCCGCGAGCGTCGGCAAGCGCGAGCAGCTCGGGGAGTTTGCCGGTGTCGAATGCAGCGATCACAACGAAACGGCTGACCGGCTGGCTACGGCGGTTTCATGATTTGGTGATCAAGAACCAAGCTGAGCTCACCAAGCTGGATTCCGCGATCGGCGATGCCGATCATGGCATCAATATGGCGCGAGGCATGGACGCGGTGATGCAGAAACTCGATGGGACGCACCCGGCAGAGGTCGATGAGCTACTCAAGACGGTTGCCATGACGCTTCTCAGCTCCGTTGGTGGTGCCAGCGGTCCGCTGTACGGAACGTTCTTCCTCCGGTTCGGGAAGGCGGCCGGCTCAGCCAACGAACTCGATCTTGCGGGCTTCGCGACTGCACTGCGAGCAGGATTGGCCGGCATCATCGAACGCGGCAAAGCTGAGATCGGCGACAAGACGATGATCGATGCGCTCTCGCCCGCTCTGGACGAGATGGACGTGGTGATCAACAAGGGCGGTGATCTCGGCACCGCCGTGACTACGGCACGTGAGGCCGCTGCAGCTGGCCGGGACGCCACCCTCCCCTTGGTCGCCCGCAAGGGACGGGCGAGCTACCTTGGCGAGCGCAGCGCTGGTCACATTGATCCAGGAGCTGCGTCCATGTCTTTACTCTTCGACGCGCTCGCCGCCGAGTTCGCGGGCTCATAACCGAAGATGGTGGGGATTGTCGTTGTCTCCCACAGCCCAGACCTGGCTCGCGCCGCGGTGAGTCTGGCTCTGGAGATGCTGCAAGGGACAGCTCCGCGCGTCGAGATCGCAGCCGGGACCTCAGATGATCGCCTCGGCACCGATACTGCGCGCGTAGCGGAGGCCATAGTCGCTGCAGATGACGGCGAGGGTGTTGTCGTGATCATGGATCTCGGCTCAGCGGTGCTGAGCGCCGAACTTGCTCTCGAGCTCTTGTCAGAGGCATCCACCGAAACCCGACTCGTGCCGGCAGCCTTCGTCGAAGGCATCTTTGCCGCAGTCATCTCCGCGGCCGCAGGCACCGGGCTTGACGCAGTTGCGCGGGCAGCCGAAGAAGCGCTCACCGCCAAAGCTGCGCAGCTGGGCCGGGCTCCCTCATCCGCTGTCGCACCTAGCCCACCTCACTCCGCGATCGTCGCAGAGGCCACCATCGTCAACCCGGACGGCGTGCACGCGCGACCAGCGGCGCTTATTGCCGACGCACTCGCCGTACTCGACGCGAAGATCACCATCGCTACCGATCGCCGCGCAGCAGTCTCTGCGCGTAGCCCAACTGCCCTGATGGCACTTGGCACTCGGGCAGGTGACGTGCTCCGGATCGAAGCCGACGGCCCCGACGCCAGTGCCGGCGTCGATCGCATCCTCGCCCTGGTACGCGACGGTTTTGGTGAGCTTGAGTCGGCACCGTCGAAGATCCACCCGGCCTTCGACAGCTCCACTCAGCGTGACGGTTTGGAATCACCACTCGGAGTGAGTCCAGGGCGGGTAGTCGGCCCGGCGTTGCGGATGGCGGATCCAGTCCTCGAGCCGGACCCGACGACCCGCATCCCAGAAGCCGGACGATCGGCCGCCATCAAACGGCTTGGGAGCGCTGCTGCGCAGGTAGCCGAACAACTGCGCAGCCGGATCACCGCAGCTGGAGCTGTGGGCGACCTGCTCGAGGCAACCGCCGCAATGGCCACCGACCCTGACTTGATGGCCGATGCAAGCAACCGGATACGAAACCAGGGCCTGACAGCAGAGCGTGCGGTTTGGGAAGTGTTTGGAACCGCCGCGGACGCTATTCGAGGCGCGGGACCCAGGCAGGCGGAACGGGTCACCGACCTCTATGACGTCCGCAACCGCGTCGTCTCCTCACTTCTCGGTCGCGGGACGCCCAGTTTCATAGACCCTGGACACCCTTACGTGTTGGTCGCTGTTGATCTTGCGCCCGCAGATGCTGCCGGCCTTGATGTCACACGCTGCCTAGCCATCGTCACCGAAATTGGTGGACCGACCTCCCATGCGGCGATCATCGCGCGCTCGCTTTGCATCCCAGCGGTCGTTGGCGTACCCGGTGTGGGCGCCACGGCCGACGAGACGTTGCTGCTCGTTGACGGCGGCACAGGTGAACTGATCATCGAACCATCAATTGATCAACAGGCCACAGCATCGGCCCGTCGGCTGCCACGAGCCATGCTCGCAGGTCCTGGCAGCACCTCCGACGGCCATCACGTCGCCCTACTGGTGAACATCGCATCCGCCGCTGAGGTGACCGCGGCGGTTGCATGCGGCGCCGAAGGGGTGGGGTTATACCGCACAGAGCTTGGCTTCCTCGATAGGACCGAGCCGCCATCGGTCGCGGAGCAGGTCGCCGCGTACCGTGCCGTGTTTTCCGCCTTCGATGGTCGCCGAGTAGTGGTGCGGACGCTGGACGCCGGCTCCGACAAGCCGCTCCCGTTTCTCGCCTACCGCAAGGAGGCCAACCCCGCCCTCGGCGTACGCGGCTTCCGTACGGCCGTCTCCTACCCCGAGGTCCTTCATGATCAGCTGAAGGCGATCAAGGAGGCTCTCGTTTCCGAGTCGGCCGAAGTCTGCGTGATGGCGCCCATGATCGCCACAGCCGACGAAGCGCGCATATTCGCCGAAACAGCTCGCGGCGCAGGGCTGCCGATCGTCGGGATCATGATCGAAACCCCAGCGGCCGCCATCCAGGCTGAGCAGATCTTGGCAGAGGTCGACTTTGTCAGCATCGGCACCAACGATCTGGCCCAGTACACCTTCGCCGCCGACCGGCACTCCGCGAGCCTCGCCCAGCTCAACGATCCTTGGCAGCCGGCGCTGCTGCGCATGATCGACATGGTCGCCAAAGCGGCAGCCGGCACTGGGAAGCCCGTTGGCATCTGCGGTGAAGCTGCCGCTGATCCGTTGCTTGCGCTCGTGCTCACCGGCCTCGGCATATCAAGCCTCTCCATGGCGCCTGGGGCGCTCGCCGAGGTTGGTCGCAGTATTGCTGCGGTGAACCTGGGTCTGTGCCAGCGGGCGGCGCGGGCAGCCTGTGAAGCCGACTCGCCTGCGCGCGCCCGAGCCGCCGTTCGGAACATAGTGCTATCGACGGGTTCAATCCGAGGTGGCCCCGGCAGCGGCTAACATCCATGCGCCCTGAGCCTGTCGAAGGGCGCGCTTCGACACGCTCAGCGCACACCGGCGCCATCCTCGCGCCGCAGCTCCTCGTTGCCAACGCCCATGTAATGCCGCATCAGGAGCCTTCGCTGCTCACACCGTCGCTGCCAATTCGGTGTCGAAACAGAGGGAGGACAATCTCATCGACAATCTCGACGATGGCAGTATCCGGGACTGGTGGCCCGTGGAAGAGGAATTGCTCGCGAAGCATCGCTTGCGCAACATCGAGGCGTCGCGGCGTGATCGCGCCGGAGTGGATCTCGCCGCGCTCGACCGCCCGGCGGGCGATTTCTTGCATGGCTCGATGTCCGGTGCCGCGGGAGTGGTTCCGCAGCTCAAGCGTGCGGGAGGGGTCTGCAAGGGCGTCGCCGAGCAGGCCACGTAGCGCCTCGCCGGCGGGTCCAGCGAACAGGTCGGCCATCTGGCGCATGAACGCGAGGGCATCGCCACGCAAGCTGCCAGTGTCGAGGACGGCGGTCGGGTCGGGCGCAAGATGATGGACGGCATCGATAGCCAGCTCCATGCGGCTGGGCCAGCGCCGGTAAACCGACGCCTTACTGGCTCCCGCGCGCAGCGCGACCCGCTCGATCGTCAATTTCGCGTAACCAAGCTCCGCGAGCTCATCGAGCGTCGCCTCGTGGATCGCACTGTTGAGTGCGTCGCCGCGGCGGCGGGGCCGCCTACGGTGATCAGTCATCGGCGTTGCCCGTGGGTGTCAGCGGCTGTCACCCGGCCTGTGCTGCCGTCCACGGTGACGAACTGGCCGTCGGTGAGGGTTTTGGTTCCAATACCCGTGCCCATCACCGCGGGGATGCCGTACTCCCGTGCGACGATCGCCGCGTGCGAGCCCGGACCTCCGGAGTCCACGACCACCGCGGCGGCACGCTGAAACAAAGTCGTCCAGGCTGGATTCGTATAGGGGCAGACAAGTACGTCGCCGCTGGTGAGCCGGTCGAACTCGGCGGGCTCGCGGATCACTCGGACGGGCCCGGTCGCGGAGCCGCTACTGGCAGGCGTGCCGGTGATGAGGGCGTCGCCGTACTTGCGCCGGGGGAAGATTGCGAGCGGGTCGATTAGTGGCACCCCGGTCAGTTCCTCACGACGCGCCGCCCGGGTGCGTACGGTGGCACGCAACTTCTCGGGTTCAACAATGGCGCTCGGTTCGTCGATCTCCTCGAGCTCCTCAAGCCGTAGGTGAAACACGTCCTCTGGCGTGTCGACTACACCGACGTCGCAGAGCCGGCGACCCATCTCCAGCAACGACTTGCGCAGGATGGGCAGAGGCATCAGGAAGTAGAAGTGGCTGTCCTCGCGAAACGTCATTCCGGCGCGTGCTGCCGCAACCCAGCGCTCAATGCGAGCGCGCTGCCGAGGTCGCTGCAGCAGCGGGTGCTTGAGAAGTTCGACCATTGCGGCGTCGGGATCTGCTGGCGGGCGTGGCGGCTCAGCGGCGAGTACCTTGATCATCCCGAGCACGGTCTCCGGCACCTCGCCCTGCGTGGGTGGGGTGACCAGGACCGGGCTGACGGTCTCGCGATGGCCGTACTCCTCGAGGTAGGCGTTGAACTGCCGGGTGAACGCAGGAAATGCCGCGAGCGTCTTCGGGTCGAGTGTCTTGACAGCCTCGAGCAGCCGCGGGTCTTCGCGGGCCCGTTCGGCGAGTGCCTCAAGTGCCTGGTTCGCGTCGGTGGTGCGGGTCGGGGCCACGAGCAGGTCCAGGAGCAGCGCCGATCGGCGCAGCAGGCGCAGCACGATGAGGAGCCGGAGCAGCGCGAGACCCGTGCCGGGGAGGTAGTCGATCCTCAGGTCACCGATCGGCTCGATCATGTCCAGCGCCTGCCGCGGCATTGTCTTGAGCCGGGGCCACGGCATCGTTCTCGGATCCTGGGTGGCAAGTTTGTGGATTCGGTCAAGGAAAGCGGCAAAACGTGGGTCATCCGTCCAGCGGCTGGGATCGTAGCGGTGCGCCAACGTCGCGATGCGCCAAGGCGCTGCTAATGCGCCGATCGTTGGGCGCGGTGCAACCGGGATGAACCGGTCGACGACGCCGTACTCATCCTCCGGGAGGAATCCCTCGAACGCGTCTCGGATCCCAAATCTCCCGGTGACTCTGGCCATGAGGCCTGCCGGCCCGTACGGCACCCAGGTGCTCATGTCGATCGGGTACGGGCGGACTGGAAGGTAGTCGAGGAGGACTGAGCCAAGGATCCGTTGCCGAGCGTTCAGCTTCAGCGGTGGCGGCGGCAGCGCAGTCATTGGGCGTGCTTGCAGCAGCCAGACCTGCCCTTCCGCGTACGCCCATTCAATGTCCTGCGGTCGCCCGAAGTGCTTGGCGAGAGCGGTGCCCAGGGCCGACAGCTCCACGAGCACCGTTTCGGGGAGTCGCTCAGCGCGGTCCGTATCGCCTGGCTCGTGGGCGACTCCGCCTCCGGGGGCACTGCGAACGATGACTTCACGACGGCCTGGTTGGTAATCCAGAACGTGGCCTTGATCATCGAGCCGGTACTGGTCGGGTGTCACGAGCCCGGAGACGACTGCCTCACCGAGCCCGCTGGACGCATCCACCACGATCGTCTCGCGATCGCCGCTGATCGGATCGGCAGTGAACATCACGCCAGCCACTTCGGCGTTGATCATGCATTGCACTACGACCGCGATTCCGACCGCCGCGGAGTCGATCCCGATCCGGGTGCGGTATGCCATGGCGCGCTCGGTCCACAGTGATGCCCAGCACTTCTGCACCGCATTGATCAACTCCGCCGCACCGACGACGTTGAGATAGGTGTCCTGCTGGCCAGCAAAGGCCGCCCCTGGGAGGTCCTCCGCGGTTGCGCTCGAACGCACCGCTACCGCACCGGCTCCCAGGGCGCTGTAAGCAGTGGTGATTTCAGCGCGCAGGTCGGAGGGCATCGAGGCGGTCTCGATGTCCGCGCGGATCGCTGCGCCATCGCCGTCGGCCCGGAACCAGATCGGCGAGCCGCAAATCTAGGGGCTGGACGGCTGCGGCGTATCCGGCCGTTGTGATGACGAAGCCGTCAGGCACCGGTACCTCGCATCGTACGAGTTCGCCTAGGTTGGCGCCTTTGCCTCCGGCTGAGGAAATGTCATCCCGGCCGAAGTCTCGTAGCGGTGCGACGAATTTCATGCCGCCTCCTAGAAACGCTCCGTTCTCTAAACTTAGCGATCACATTGAAGATACGCAACGTTCTCTATTGACTCCTCCACCCGAAACCCTGGAAACGTCACCCGAGCGGTACGCGCCGCAGGTCGGGGGCGAGTGTGGCAAGTTTGCCTGGTGTTGTCCGATCACGCGGCGACTATCGCTCAGGCGTACGGCGTCGGAACCCCGATCGGCGAGATGATCATGGTGGCTCGCGGAGAGCAGGGCCGCATCTGGCGGGTTGATACCGATACCGGTGCGTTTGCGATCAAGGAGCTGATCATCCGTCAGACCCCGGCCGATGCGGTTGCAGATGTCGCCTATCAGGAGGCCGTGCTTGCGACGCGCGCCGTGCCAATGCCGCGACCTATCCGCACGGAGGCCGGGCGGGTCCTTGTTGATGTTGCCGGGTATCAGGTTCGAGCGTACGAGTGGGTCGATCTCTTGCCGACGGATAAGGGGATAGACGCGGCGGTGATTGGTGCGACGTTGGCCGCGATACATCAGGTGCACCATGCGCCGGCGCGGCCGCTCGTTGGCTGGTACACCGAGCCGGTCGGGGCGCCGCGGTGGACCCAGCTGCTGGACGAAGCGAAGGCAGCAGACGCTCCCTTTAGCGAAGCTCTCGACGCAGAGATCACTGAGCTGCTGCGTCTGGAAGCGCTCATCGAGCCGCCAACGAACCTGCAGAGTTGCCATCGCGACTTGTGGGCCGACAACATTCTGTCGACGCCGACCGGCGGGCTATGCGTGATCGATTGGGAGAACTGCGGACTGGCGGATCCGGCGCAGGAGCTACCGATGGTCATGATCGACTTCGCATTCGGGGATCGGCGCCGGGTTGCCGAGCTGTACTTGTCTTATGTGGAGGCCGGCGGATCGGCTCGTATCAGCGGTTACGGCTCATTCACGATGGTGATCGCACAGTTCAGCCACTTCTGGGAGTTGGCGATCACCGCCTACCTTTCAACGAGCGCCGCCGACGTCAAGGCGCACAGCCTGGATCGCATAGCTGAATTACTGAATCCGCCGTTGCGCGTTGCGCACCTGGAGGAGATGCTCGACACAATCACAGCTATTCGGTGATCCAAGACACACGATCGGGTGACTCCTTCGCCTGATGCCGGATGGCTGAGCAACGGTGATGTCAGGCGATCGGGACGGAGATCCCGATCCCACCAGGGGTGTCGGCGCCGTAGCGGGCGATCTCCCGGTCGAGGTCGAGGCGCCCAATCCGCTTGCGGGCCTCCCGCGCCGCGTCGTCCAGCCGATCGGCCGGCACGATCCAGGCGATCTCGAATTCCAGCCCGTCCGGGTCCTTGCCGTAGAGGCTCTTTGTCGTGCCGTGGTCCGACGAACCGGCGAGGGCGCCGTTGTCAGCAAGGGACGCCGCCAGCTGCCTCATCTCCGCTAGCGTGTCGATCTCCCAAGCCAGGTGGTAGAGCCCGACCGTTGCACGTCCCGCTTCAGACGGCCCGGCGTTGCCTCCGATCGCGAACAGACCCAGGTCGTGGTCGTTGGTCGAGCCGGGCGCCTGCAGGAACGCGGCACTGCTGAATCCCTCAGGCGTCATGTCGATTCGCCTGAAACCTAATACGTCGGTATAGAAGGCGACGCTGCGCTCGATATCGTTTACGAAGAGCACGGCGTGGTTCAGGCGGGTGATGCCCATAGATCCTCCAAGTCTCGGCCTAACCAAAAGAACCACATCGACGCAGCAGATATTTCTCTGCAAGGGCCGGGCCGGTTCCGCGTCGGCTAACGGGCTGGCATATTCCGACAGCGTTTAGGGAGCCTCAAGATGACGGAGACGATAGCGCTGGGCCGCACTGAGGTCCGCGTGCCGCGACTCGGGCTGGGCGTCATGATTTGGGGGGAGGCGAGCGGAATGCAACGGGTAATGCCGGCCAAGAGCGCGTACGGCGGGACGCATGCCGCCGATGAGCAGGCCGCCTTTGACGCCAGCATTTCGTCGGAGGTGAACTTCTTTGACACGGCGGGCATGTATAGCGCCGGTGGCTCAGAGCGCCGGCTCGGCGAGCTGGCCGAGGGCAAAGACGTGGTGATTGCAACCAAGTTCCCACTCACCCCATTTGCGCGCGCACAGGACATGCCCGTCGCATTGGAGGCGAGCCTCGGCAACCTGCGGCGCAACTCGATCGACCTCTACCAACATCACTTTCCGTCACGGCGTGTCGATATTCCGGCGCTCATGGGGCTGATGGCGGATGCGGTCGAGGCGGGCAAGATCAAGGCGGTTGGGGTCAGCAACTACTCCGCCGCGCAGATGCGCACCGCGTACCAGGTTTTGGCGCGGCGTGGAATTCCGCTGGCCTCCAATCAGGTCCAGTATTCCCTGTTGCACCGGCGACCCGAGACGAATGGGGTGCTGGACACCTGCCGTGAGCTAGGTATTACCTTGATCGCCTACCAGCCGCTCGCGAGCGGCGCACTCACCGGGAAATATCTCGATGGCAGCCGGCCGGTTGGGATCCGCCGCTTTCGGGAGCCGTTCCGTGGGCCGAAGTTCCACGCGCTGCGACCTGTTGTGACATTGCTGCGGTCGATCGGTGATCGTTACGGCAAAACCCCGGGGCAAGTAGCGCTGCGCTGGCTCGTCGAGCAGGAGAGTGTCGTGCCGATTCCTGGAGCGAAGAATGCGGACCAGGCCAGGCACAATGCCGGCGCATTGTCGTTCACATTGGCACCGGAGGAGATCGCATACCTCAACGAGGCAACCAAGGCATGGCGCACGTCCAGACGACTTGGATAGCTGGAGAGCTGCAAGGCACGACTGGATCCTGACGATGACGCGATCCGTCACTGCGTGGTCTATCACTACCGCTACGACTCGCCTGACTGTCAGGTGATCAGGCGCAGAACGGCGCAAACGATGGCGGCGAGCAGGAGCGCGACGGTGGTAGGCGCACGGAGCCACAGCGCGGCGGCGCCGACCGCAAGCCCTGCTGCGCGAGCATCGATGACCAGGTGCTGGCCTTGCGTGAAGGTGCCGGCCACGATGAGGCCGCTGATCAACGCCGGCGCGGTCAACGCAATGACTCTCGTGAGTGGCGCTGGCGGCTGCCGTCCGCCGGCCAACACCGGACCGATCGTCTTCATCAGCACCGTGCCGACAGCCAATACCAGAATCAGCAACCACGTTCTCATGCATCATCTCCGGCCTGTGGCACTGGCTGGCGTGGTGCGCGGAGGCCCAGTAGAGCGGCTCCCGCCGCGACCAGCACTGGCACCCCTACCGGGGCGATGGGTGTCAAGGCGAGGGTGACGGCTGCGGCCACGACCGCGACGATGATTGGGCGAAGGCTCCGCGGCCCTGCGGGATCGAGACCGCTGCTGCTTTGGAAGTGCTCAGGGAACAGGTCGGGCAATAACAGACTGAGATAAAACACCGGGAACAAGACGTCGAGGCCCCAGCGGCCGGGATCACCGATCGCCGTCGCGCCTGCGACTCCGACGACGGTGCCGAGGACCCACGTCACATACTGCACGGGAGCCGCCCAAGCGATTGCGCTGATATCAAACTGGCCACCTCCACGATGGCCAATCACGAAGGACGCATCGGCCAGCAGCGCCCCTCTGAGCAGGCGTCGCAACTTTCCGCCCGTCATCGATGGAGCGATCGCGAATCCCATCGGCAAGAAGCGGGTGTTCGCCAGTAGCCCAGTACCGGCCGCGAGCGCGGTTCCACCTCCAGAAGACAAGATCGTGAGCGCGGCGAACTGAGCCGTACCGGACCACACGACCGCTGACATCACGACCGAGGGAATTGCACCGAGCAGCGGAGCGGCGAGCAGACCGAAACTGACCCCGATCGCAAGAACTGGCAATGCGAGCGGAATCGAGGCACGCAGGCCTTCCGGCCAAAACTGCGGCGTCCACCTCATGGCAAACTAGACCAAACGACCGTTACGATCTGCCGCGGGTCGCGTAGGGCGTGTGCGTAGGCAAGCTCATCCGGGGTGCGCGGCGCGGCCGGCGCCGACCGAGCATGGACAGCAGCATTTGGACTCGGAACCGGTGCCCGCGATACGGCTCGAGGATTTCCAGGCACGCCTCATCATCGAGCTCTTCCCCGGTCAAGGTGTAGGTGATATCTCGGCCGACGTGATAGTCGCCAATGCTCCAGGCGTCCGGATCACCGTGGGCGCGCTGCCGTACCTCTGCTGACGTCCATGGTCCAACCCCAGGAAAGCTGCGCAGGGCCCGGTCAGCCTGCTCGTACGAGCTGGTCAAGGTGCGCTCCAAAGCCGCTGCCCGGATGGCAGTGCGAACTAAGGTGCGGCTCCGGCGCTGTTCCACTCCAGCAGCCAGGAACCGCCAACTCGGCACCCGAGACCAGACCTCTGGCGTCGGTGGCAGGTACATCCCGTGCGCGGCGGAGCCGGGTTCACGCGCCGGCCCCGGCGCTGGCTCGCCGAACTCACGGACCAGCAGTCGCCAGGCCCGAAATGCCTCCTTGCCAGTGACGACCTGCTCGATGCAGGCCGGCGCCAGAGCCTCGAAGACTGCCTCGGTCCGACCGACGCGGTAATGGCCATAGCGTTGCCATGCCTGGACCAGCGGAGCGTGCTCAGGTCGAGGTCGGAACGCCTCTGGATCGTCGGCCGCGCCGAACAGCTGTGGTAGTTGATCAAGGCTCCACTCCGCACCGTCTCCCCACGCCCGGGCCGACACCTGAGCGCCACTCGAAATGATCTTGATCAAGGCCGGCCCGACAGGCGTACGCGTGGCGCGCAGGTGAATGTCGCCGAGCCAGCGGTGGGTCGGGTCGCCCGGGCCGCGGCGGAGCTGGGCGAAGATCGGCGCCATCATGGCGGGCTGCTCAAGCCGGATGTGGCGGGTCAGCCCATTCATCAAGCCTCCGGGCGGCGAATCATGAAGACACCGTCTGGGCGGCGCTGGAACCTGTTGCGAAGCAGCACCGCTTGCGAGGCGACATTGCCATCATCGGTCTCGGCAACGACACAATCCGCACCGTCCTGCCACGCCTGCTGCAAGATCAACGCGCAGGCCCGAGTCGCAACCCCATGCCCACGCCAGGCGGGTACCACGCTATAGCCGATCTCGACCGCCCGCTCAGGACTTGGCGGTCCGTGGAATCCGATGTCACCCACCACTACACCATCGACGACGATCTGATGGATCCACCACGCAGGCGAGTCCTTGACCCTGCCCATCATTTCCCGATGGGCAGCAAAGACCATTGCGATCGCATCGATGCTGTCGAGCATCGGATACTGAGGATGCCAGCGACGTTCCGAGGCCTGGAGGCTTTCGGCTTGCGCAGGGCGCAACCTGCCGGAAAGCATCAGCCGTGCCACTCCAACGGGCAGTGGCACGAGCTGCAGATCGTAGGAGGCGTAAGCCCGCGGCGGGGTCAATCTTCGGTGGCTTGTGGCCATGGATTCTTCCGGCAGGCTCCGAGACCCTTGGTCTGTTGCATCATTACCGGTGCCAGCCTTCCTGGACCCGGGCAGTCTAAGTGCCGCTTGCCGAGCGCGTGTCCGAACTCGTGGTTGACCAGATAGCGCCGGTAGTTGGTCAGATCAGTGCCGTACGCGTCGGCGCCGAGTAGCCAACGCTTGGCATTGAGTACCACCCGATTGCCGTTCTGGCAGGACACTTCACCGCGCGTCAGGTGCGGCGCGCACAGCCGGTCGGTAGTCTCCGGCGTCACGATGTAGGCGTGCAGGGTGACTGGCTGACCGACCGGGGCCAGCTCGAACCGCCAGCGACGGGTGCCTCGCCAGCTGCGCGGATCGTCGAGCACTTTCTGGATTTCCACGGCCGCCTGATTGGGATTGATGGACAACCCTTCTTCGACCCTTACGTCGTACCGGATCAAGGCGCCAGACGACGTGGTCGGCCTCATGCTCTTCCTGGCCGCCTGGTAGGTCCCTGGCCCACTCCCCGGTACCTCGATTTGGCGAACGGTCTTGGCCTTGCGCTTGGCCTGCAACTTAACCGAGGTCAGGCGGGTGTTCGCCTCGGCCTCCGCTGTCGGTGACGGGGTCGCTGGCGCTGCGCTTTTCGGGGAAGCGACAAGAATTCCAGTAAGCGGACCAGCAACCTGTGCGGCCAGATCGCTGTCCGTCAGCACCGCCGGCACGGCTCGTAAGCACAGTCCGACAAGGCCGAGGGCAATGATCCCGGCCACTAATCCGGAGGCGTTGCGGCGGTGTCGTGCCGCCCGGCCAGTCTTAGCAGAGGGATCGGCAGTGATATGCCCAGGCTGATGTGGGTTAGATTGTGGGCTGAGTTCGCTCCTGTAGGCCCGGCGAGCCATCACGCGGTACGGCCGAGTGCCGTCCCGACTCGCTCCAGGTAGCCGACTCACGGGGACTAAGACTAGGCGGCATCGTGGCTCACTCACACTCCAGCTCAGAACGTCTTTCAGATACCGGTCCGCAGCAGTTTGTGAAACCCGACGATCTGCGCCGCCACCAACGCGCACTGCGAATCCTGATTGTGGTCCTCATACCGCTGGCGATCTGGACGCTGGTCGGATTGATTGCCTTCTGGCCGGGCGACGTCTCACGCCAGGTAAACGCCGATGTGACCGGCTACAGCGTTCCGGGCGTCACCTACCCGACGGCGCGGATCACCGGGATCAAGGAGATCTCATGTGAGGGACTTGCAGGATCCACGCCAGGGGTGACTGACGCCCGCTGCGCTGATTTGACATCTCAGCTGCTGGAGGGCGACGACAAAGGCAAAACCGTGACCGTAGCCATAACGGCGGCCATCTATTCGTCGGGGGTGAAGGCCGGCCAGGTCGTCAAGTTGGTACGTGTGCCGCCGTCGGGGGACCAGCCGGCTCAGTACCAATTCTCTGATTTCAAGCGGGGTACGCCGCTGCTGGTGGTGGGGTTGATCTTCGCCGCAGTGGTCATCGTGGTCGCTCGCTGGCGTGGCTTTGCCGCGTTGCTCGGATTAGGCTTCGCAGGCTTCATCCTGGCTACGTTCATGTTTCCGGCCCTGATCGCCGGATCCAATCCGATCATGGTGGGGCTGATCGGCTCTTCGGCGATCATGTTCGTCGCACTCTACGCTGCCCACGGCTTCAGCGCTCGAACCACGACCGCGCTGGTTGGAACGCTCTTCGGATTGATCTTGATAGCGCTGCTGGGCTTTGTAGTGACCAAGTGGTCACACCTGACCGGCCTTGCCGGTGAGGATGAGTACCTGCTGGCGGCCGCGGCGCCGGATCTTCGGCTCACCTCGGTAGTGATTTGCGGGATCATTGTCGCCGGTCTCGGCGTTCTCAACGACGTCACGATCACCCAGGCCTCCGCGGTTTGGGAGCTCGCGGATCAGGGTGCGACACAGAAGCGCCTGTTCTCACGGGCGATGCGGATCGGCCGAGATCACATTGCCTCCACCGTGTACACAATCGCATTTGCTACGGCTGGCGCGTCGCTGGGCGTTTTCTTGCTGATCAAGATCAATAGTCGACCATTGCTGGATCTCTTGCAGGCCGAGCGGTTCGCGGCCGAGCTGCTCAGCATCTTGGTCGGCTCGATCGGGCTTGTTCTGGCCGTACCGCTGACCACGGCGGTAGGCGTGGCCGTGGTGCGTGCCAGCGGCCCCGGTCGCTTTTCGCTACACCGGCCCGGGCCGACTCCGGTTCGTACCCGAGGGCCCGCAGTGGTCCAGGAACCTGTGCCGTCGAAGCAGCCCGACCGCCGCCCACAGGAGACACCGCAGCCGCCGGAGACGACGACCACACTGCCACGCACTGACGGGCCGCCGCAGCCGGAGCCCCGTCCGCAGGCGACACCACAGCCGCAGGAAGCGACGACTACCCAGGTGACGACTACCCAAGTGCCGCGCGCCAGTGTGTCGCCTCAGCCGGCCCCATCGAATGGGGGCGAGCCGGCCGTTCCGGGCAGTCAGGCCAAGCGGCGCCGCTCCCGTCGTCATGCAGAAGACGATGATTTCGGTGACTTCAGCTACCTCCACGAACCAAGCGAGAGCGAGCCACAGACCCCAGGATCTCGTGGTCGACGGGCGCTCTGAGCGCAATGGGGCGCGCTGTGAGCTTGGCGACGCTTGAATTCAAGCTAACTTTAAGTTGAACAATGGACCCATGCCTCATGCACTGATCACCGGGGCCTCGCTCGGGTTGGGCCGCGCTGTGGCCTTCGAACTGGCTCGTCGCGGCTGGAACCTCACCATCGACGCGCGGCATGCGGAGCCGCTGGCGAGCACGGCCTGGGCACTCTCCGAGCTGACAGCGGTGCGCGCCATTCCGGGCGATGTTGCCGACTCGGCGCATCGCGAACAATTGGTGGCAGCCGTGGTGACAGCGGGTAGGCTCGATCTCTTGATCAACAACGCAAGTGATCTTGGCGGATCGCCGCTGCCTCGGCTACGTGATCTTGAAGCTGAGGTGTACGAGCAACTGCTGCGTACCAATGTCATCGCTCCGCAGCAACTCATCCGGGAGTTGCTGCCACTGCTGCACCCGCAGTCCGTGATCATCAACGTCTCCTCCGATGCAGGCGTCGACCATTACCAGACATGGGGCGGCTACGGATCCAGCAAGGCGGCGCTTGATCACCAGACGCTGACCTGGGCGGCAGAGGAGCCGGACTTCCGGTGGTACAGCCTCGACCCGGGGGACATGCGGACCGCGATGCACCAGGCGGCGTATCCGGGGGAGGACATCAGCGATCGGCCCGAGCCAGAGAATGTGGCCCCCATCGTCATGGCGCTGATTGCCTCCCACCTGCCCAATGGCCGCTATCGAGGTGCCGAGCTGATCGCCACCCTTGCCGCCAGGGCGGGGTCACAATGAGCACACTGCTGGCGGCCCGGCCTCTCACCCACTTCACTTTTCCCGAAGATCGCTCGGCAACCGAGCCGCCTGAGTCGCGGGGTCTGCGGCGCGACGGCGTACGGCTCATGGTCGCAACCGCCGCTGGCATTCGGCACACTGCCTTCCACCGCCTCGGTGATCAGCTACGGGCCGGCGATGTGCTCGTGGTGAACACCTCTGCCACTGTGCCGGGCCAACTGGACGGCAGACGGGACGGTTCAGCTGTCGTCGTGCACCTTGCGAATCGGCTCAGTGACGGCACCCGGGTGGTCGAGTTGCGTACCGCGCCAGATGCGTCGGCTCCAGTGCTCGACGGCCGGGTGGGCGAGCGCATCGACCTTCCTGCCAGCGGCGTCGTGGAGCTGATCGCGGCCTACCCACAATCAGGCTCCTCACCGAGTGGTGTTGGCAACAGGCTTTGGCGGGGCCGGGTCACCGTCCCCCAGAAGCTCTCTCACTATCTGCGGGAACGGGCCCGGCCGATCAGTTACGGCTACCTCAGCGGCTCATTCCCGATCTCGGCGTACCAGACGATCTTCGCGCTCTGTCCGGGCAGCGCGGAAATGCCGAGCGCAGGGCGGCCGTTCAGTGCCGACCTGGTTGCGCGACTGGTGGCGCAAGGAGTGATCTTTGCGCCTATCACCCTGCACACGGGGTTGTCCTCCCAGGATGCTGGCGAGGCTCCGCAGCCGGAATGGTTCGACGTCAGTGCGACAACTGCCCACCTGGTCAACGCAAGCCGCGCGCGTGGCGGCCGGATAATCGCTGTCGGCACCACCGCCACACGTGCCATCGAATCAGTAGCCAGTCCGGACGGGATCGTGGCACCTGCATCTGGCTGGACTGACCTGGTGATCTCTCCGGAGCGACCGGTCCGCGCAGTCGACGGATTGATCACCGGATGGCACAACCCTGAGGCATCCCACCTGTTGCTCGTCGAGTCTGTGGCCGGCGCAGAGCTGACCCAGCGGGCGTACGACGCGGCCGTTGCCGAGCGCTATCTCTGGCACGAGTTCGGTGATTCTTGCCTGCTCCTCAATGTGCCCTGAGCTTGTCGAAGGGCAACGCGGGCTTCGACAAGGCTCAGCCCGCATAAAAGTTAACGCTGAGGTAACGAGACTGTGAGTAGGCTCCGCCTATGGCGGACGTGCTCTCCAACTACCGGACAGGTGAGGCGTTCGACGAGATGATGGACGCGGAGGGCAGCGTCCGACCTTCGTATCAGGCTGTCTACGCCACCCTCAGCCGATCAACTGCAGACGATCTCCGCATGATCGCGGAGTCCCTTGCCAACAACTACACCCAGGCTGGCGTCACCTTCGATGTCGGCGGGATAGAACGGCCCTTCCCGCTAGATCTGGTGCCGCGTGTTATCGCCTCGCCGGAGTGGGAGATCATCGAGGCTGGGGTCGCGCAGCGGGTGCGAGCGCTCGAGGCGTTTCTCGCCGACATCTACGCCGACGCGCGAGTGATCTCCGACGGGGTCATTCCCGGCCAGCTGGTTACCTCCTCCACCCATTTCCATCGAGCGGTCTGGGGCGTCAGGCCTCCCAACGGCGTGCGCATTCACGTCGCCGGTGTAGACCTGATCCGCAATCCAGCCGGCGATGTACGCGTGCTGGAGGACAACGTTCGCGTGCCGAGCGGGGTCTCGTACGTGATGACAAACCGCAACGCGATGATCACTGCGATGCCTGAGGCCTTTGCGAACCAACGGATCCGTCCGGTGGCGGGTTTTCCAACTCGCCTGCTCACCGCACTGCGCAAGGCAGCACCGCCCGGTGTCGACGAGCCGACAGTGGTGGTACTCACCCCCGGCGTCTACAACTCGGCCTACTTTGAGCACACTCTGCTGGCGCGCACCATGGGTGTGGAATTGGTGGAGGGCCGCGACCTAGAATGCCGCCGCGGCAAAGTCTTCATGCGCACCACGGCCGGGCTGCAGCGAGTGGACGTGATCTACCGCCGAATCGATGACGAGTTTCTCGATCCGGTGCATTTCCGCAGCGACTCGATGCTGGGTGTGCCGGGCCTTGTGAACGCGATACATACCGGTGGTGTGGCGCTGGCCAACGCGATCGGCAATGGTGTGGCGGACGACAAGTTGATCTATACCTACGTGCCCGACTTGATCAAGTACTACCTGCGAGAAGATCCGATTATCGCCAACATCGATACCTGGCGGCTCGAGGAGGACGAAGCCCGCGAGGAGGTATTGGACCGGCTCCAGGAACTGGTCGTCAAGCCGGTTGACGGCTCCGGTGGCAAAGGCATCGTGATCGGGCCGCGCGCCACCGAGGCAGAACTTGACGCGCTGCGGCGTCGAGTAACCGAGGACCCTCGTGGTTGGATCGCGCAGCCGGTAGTCCAGCTTTCCACCGTGCCAACCCTGATCGAAGATTGCCTGCAGCCTCGCCATGTCGATCTTCGGCCGTTCGCGGTCAACAATGGCGAGCACGTCTGGGTGCTCCCAGGCGGGCTTACCCGCGTCGCCCTGCCCGAGGGCGAGCTCGTCGTCAACAGCAGCCAGGGCGGTGGCAGCAAGGACACCTGGGTGCTCAGCCCACCTGCGCACCGATCGTCATCCGGCCGAGCGGCGACCGAGCAGCATGATGAGGTAGCTGATCATGGTCGATCGAAGCCTCAAGTGCCGCTGACCGTCGCCACAGTCCCTATAGCGGTGATGCCGAAACTCGCCGAATCCCAGCGGCAACAGGAAGATCAGCAGCAGCAGGGCAGTCAGCGGGGTTGGTCATGCTGAGCCGGATCGCCGAATCGATGTTCTGGATCGGCCGTTACGTGGAACGAGCCGAAGATACGGCGCGACTGTTGCAGACCCACCTGCGAATGCTCATCGAAGACACCCAAGCCGCCGAGGTGGACGCCTGTCGTAACCTCTTGGCGCTGATGAGTGCTGATCATGTCGAAGAACCAAGGCTGACCGACCTGTTGCGGGTGCTCGGCTATGACCCATCGGAGCCAACATCGATCTACTTCTCATACGCTGCGGCGCGGGACAATGCGCGCCGGGCCCGGGAGGTAATCCCGCTCGACCTCTGGGAGTGCGTGAACACGACCTGGCACCAGCTTCCGACCACGCCGTTCGGAACGACGGGTGCCCACGTGTTCCTGAACTGGGTCCGCGAGCGGAGCGCCATGTTTGCGGGCATCTCTCGCAGTGTCATGGTCCGCGATGACGGCTGGGAGTTCATGTCGATGGGCCGATCCTTGGAACAGGTCGATATGACCGCGCGACTGGTTGCGTCGGCGTCGCTGACTCACGGCAGTAGTCAGTGGCCCGCGGTGCTGCGGGGCTGCGGCGGACACGACGCTTTCCTGCGGACCTACCGCGGTCTTTTCACCGACAGCGAGGCGGCCGAGTTCTTGATCGTCGACGCCAGGTTCCCGCGTTCGATCATGCACGGGCTGATCGCTGCTTCCGACAGCTTGCAGAAGGTGGCCCAGAACAACATGTTGACGGCCCGCCACGCCCAGACTGCTATCCGATCGCTTGGCCAGCTCCAGGCTCGGTTGGAGTATGCCGATCTTGACGATCTGCTCGGCAACCTCAATCGTGAGATGTCAGCCGTTCAGGATGTCACGGCGCAGGTGACGATCACCGTCTCCGCCAGCTATTTCGCCGCTGCAGACCCAAAGGCTTGGATTACTGAAGGGACCCGCTGAGGTGCGCTTGAGCATTGATCATCAGACGGGGTTTCGGTACACGTCGCGGGTCAAGTCCTCCTACAACGAGGCACGGATGACTCCGGCGGAGACCGATCACCAGACGGTGTGGAGCAGCCGAGTCAACATCGAGCCTCCGGCGTGGAGCTTCAGCTACACCGACTATTGGGGCACTGTCGTCACAACCTTCGAGGTGCACGAGTCGCACGATCGGCTGAGCGTGCACGCGCAGGGCGTAGTGGAGACACACGGCGATGATCTTGCCTGGGACATCGACCGGAGGGTCGCGCCCAATGATCTGGGCTGGGCGGCGCTACGGGACCGCGCTGTGGTGGACAAGATGGCCGAATTCCTTACCTTCAACGAACGCACCGAGCCTGGAGAGGAACTGTCCGACCTCGCGGCGATGACGACAGCGCAGCCGCCTCGACTCGCGGCCCTGGACGTATGCGCCCTGATTCATGATCGTCTCAGCTACGAGCGCGGCTCGACGAAGGTCACCAGCACGGCGAGTGAGGTGTGGGAGCTGCGTCGTGGCGTCTGCCAGGACTACAGCCACCTGGCACTGGGAGCCTTGCGTTCGATCGGTTTGCCCGCCCGCTACGTGTCGGGATATCTGCATCCGGGCAGCGGGGAGCCGAACACCACCGTGGAGGGCGAGAGCCACTCCTGGGTGGAGTGGTGGTGCGGGAGCTGGGTGTCGTACGACCCGACGTTGTGCCGGCGGATAACCGACGGGTACGTGCGAGTCGGCCAGGGGCGCGACTACGGCGATGTCGCCCCGCTGCGTGGCACCTACTCCGGCGGCAGCTCGGAGATGTTCGTCACCGTGGAGATGACCGAGCTCGGCTAGCTCCTCTGGGCCCGGATGTCCTGGGCCGATATCTTGTCGGCATGAGCAGTTACGGGCAGCAGCCGCCTTACGGGCAAAATCCGCCAAATCCGTACGGGCAGCAGCAGCCCGGGCCCTACGGGCAGCCACAGCAGTATGGGCAACCGCCCGCGGGACGCCAACCGCAGCCACCGTATCCGGGCCAGCAGGGTCCGTACGGTCAGCAACCAGGTCAGTACCCGCCGCAGCAGCAGTACGGTCAGCCCGGTACGTACGGGCAACCGCCGCAGTGGACTCCGCAACCTCCCGCCACCAAGCAGCCGGCCATCGTCCAGCGCCCGCTTCCCGTGGTGACCATGGAGACGGTTCCGGGGCGGGAGATCGCCTCGGTGGTCGGCGATGTGGTCGGGGTTGTGGCGCGCACCCGCGAACTGCGGCCTGACCTGCGCGGCCTCAACCCGCTTGACGGCTACGTCGTGATGCTGACCGACTCGCGCCAAGACGCAGTGGCTCGGATGGTTGAGATGGCGGTAGCGGCCGGCGCGGACGCGGTCGTCGGGCTCAAGTTCGACTGCAGCGAGATCACTCAGTCGCTTAGCGAGGTCGCCGCGTACGGCACTGCGGTAAAGCTGGTGCCGGAAGACGACGACGCAGCCGACGCCGGCTCTGTTGAGCAGAGCAGCGCTGCTGCCGAGAGCGGTGATCAGCTCGAGGGCGACGAGGACACCCTTCGTAACTGGCCGCCGCCGAGCTCGTGGCCGGCTAACGAGCCCGGGCAGCAATCTCCTGGGTCCGCGAGTGATCAGCCGGGAGCCCGCCAATGAGCGCCCGTGAGATAAGCAAGGGGGACGACCCCCTTGAACCCCCGCGGGCGCGCACAAGATCACAGGGGAGCGCGCCCATGGAACCCGATCAGGACCGGGCACCCGAGCAAGATCAGGCACCTGAGCAAGATCAGACACCCGAGGACGAGACCAAGCGCAAGTTTCGGGAGGCGCTCGCCGCCAAGCAGGGTCGTAAGGGCGAGGACCACATTGACAACGCCCAGCAGAACGTGCAATCACAGGGTCCGGTTGAGACCAAGCGCACGTTCCGCCGCAAGACCGGGTAGATCCGCAAGCCAGCCCAGCGGCTCAAGCTGCGACCGCGCTCTTTCCGAGCCGCGTGAAGCCGGCGAAAGGCTCTTGGCTCGTGGGCGCCTCGTCGGAGCCGTCCATCTGCTGCATGAGCTCGAGAACTCCTGCCCGGGGCGTCCCGTAGAGCTGATACTGGCTCTCCCGCTCGAGGAAGTTGGCGTACGCGGTGCTGACGTGGTCGGTGATCACCTCCATGTGGTGGACCATTGACTCCGCGTCCGGGTGGACCTGGACAACGGTGACCACATTGGCCTTTGGATCCGCGTAGGCCTCGAACGACAGCAGGCGGGGTTCGCTTGGCTCGATCGTGGTGTCGATGTAGTTGGCGAACCACGCCTTGAACTCCTCGAGCTTGCCCGCCTTGACCTTGTGGGTTCCGATGAAGATGAATGGCGCAGCCATGACGGCCTCCTTGGTAACTTTCACGCCCGGCCTTCGGGGTGACACCGCAAATATGCGGGGCAGTTGCGTACCGAGGCATCGGCATGTCGGGCCAGATCGATCGATGGGCGATGGGTACTTCTACCGAGCCCTCCTCGCTGGCGCGATGATGGAGCGGAGAGGGGCCGCCATGACGGATCGTGCCACCCGGTCGGGCCAGGCTCGGGAGTTGCACGCGCAGTCGCGTTGGGCCGAGGCGTGCGTACAGTTCGCTGCTGCCGACCGCGCCGAGCAGCTGGACGCTGATGATCTCGAACGCTATGCCGAGGCTGCGCAGATCCTCGGTCGCGGTGACGAGGCGATCCAGCTGCTTCGGCGGGCGTTCAACTTGCGCATTGCTGCTCGGGAGGTAGACCGAGCGATCGTATCTGCCTTCTGGCTCTTCCAGGCCCTGATCATCAACGCGGAGTTCGCGCGCGCCAGAGGATGGGCAGCGCAGGTGCGGCGCAGCATGCCAGATGTCGACAACGGATGGTTTCTCTTCACCGAGGCCTACTTCTTGATTCCTGCTGGCGACTACGACCAGGCTGCCCAGCTCCTGGCCCGCGCCGCTGCCATGGGATCTCGAAGTCGTGAGACCGACTTGATCGCATTCGCCACCACAGTCTGGGGACGGGCATTGATCAAGGCGGGCAGGCTCGAGGAGGGTCTGAGCCGGCTGGACGAGGCGATGCTGCCGGTGGTAGAGCGCGACACGTCACCGCGTGCCACGAGCATGATGTACTGCAGCGCGATCGCCACGTGCCACGAGGCCCGCGAGTTCGGCAGGGCCCGGGAGTGGACCCATGCTCTGGGAGCCTGGCTCGACTCGCTACCCAGGCTCGGTGGCGCCTACTTCGGCAACTGCCGGATCTACCGTGCATACCTGATGTGCCTTCGCGGTTCTTGGCGAGAGGCCTTGGACGAAGTGGCATTCGTCTGCGACGACCTCAGCGGAAACTACGGCCAACTCGTCGCCGGTCACGCCCACTACCAGCTCGCCGAGATACACCGCCTGCTCGGCAACCCTGAGGCCGACGCCAGCTATCGTCGGGCAGCAGAGTTGGGCGCGACCGACCCAGCCCGGCCTGTCGCTGCTGCGGCTCGCCCAAGGTGAGCTGGACAAGGCGCTGCTCTGGCATCCGACGTGCACTTGCCGAGACATCGGGACAGCTTGAGCGCCTCGATCTCCTTACCGCTGCTGTCACGATCATGCTGGCGGCTGGAGATATCGATGCAGCGCGGCAGGCGACCGCCGAGCTTGCCGGCATCGCCGCCGTTTACACAACCCCAGGCGTGCAGGCCGATTTCGCCGCGGCCCGCGGAGCGGTCGCACTCAGCGACGGGGATCCCGCGACAGCTCTGCCACTGTTGCGAAGCGCAGCCCGGTTCTGGCGGGAGATCGACGCCCCCCATGCCGTTGCAAGGGTGTCGGTCCTCATCGGCCTCGCGTGCCGGGCGGTTGGCGACGAAGACGCTGCCGAGGTCGAGCTCGACCTCAGCGCGATCAACCTTCGCGCGCCTTGGTGCCCGCCCTGATGTGCATCGTGTCGAGGAGCTGCTGCATCCCACCCGGGCCCTCGGCCCTTTGAGCGCGCGCGAGATCGAGGTACTGAAGCTAGTGGCCGCCGGAAAGACAAACCACGCGATTGCGGCCGAGCTGTTCGTGAGCGAAAGAACCGTGCATCGCCACATCAGCAACATCTTCGACAAGCTGGGTGTCCACTCCCGTACAGCGGCAGCGTCTTATGCCATCCAGCATCACCTCGTCGATGTGAAAATCCTCTGACTGGCCACTCACGAACCGCTACTTGGCTCGGTGCTGAGATCCCGGTGATTGTGAGATTCGTGCGTCTACGTGGCCTAGGCGTGCTGTAGAACACCAGCCGGCTCATCGACCAGCCTTACTCGGATGCCCTCATGATTTGCGTCGAATCGGACCTCAGATAGGTCAGCGACGATGGCGTCGGCATCGAGTAGCTCTCGCGGAGTCGTCGTCACAACGGCCAGGGTGAAGCAGCCGGCGGCCCGAGCCGCCTCTAGGCCCTTGGCAGCGTCTTCGACTACCAGGCAGCGCCCGGGGTCGACGCCGAGCCGAAGGGCTGCTTGCAGGAACGGTTCGGGGTGCGGCTTGCCGTGCGTCACGTCATCGGCAGTCACCAGAACCGAGGGCGGCACCAGCTGCGCGGCGGCGATGCGTGCTTCGGCAAGTTGCACCGTGCACGAGGTGGCGATCGCATTCCTGGCACCCTCCAGAGATGTCAACGCCGCGACGGCACCGGGGAGTACCACGATGTCGTGAAGGTCGGCCAGCTCAAGTTCAGTAATTCGCCGGATGGCGGCCTCGTGCAGAGGTTCCGGCATCACGGCGCGCACAGTGGACGCTGAGGGAGTGCCGTGGTACCGCTGCAAATCCAGCGAGGCAAGCCCATACTCGCTGGTCCACGTGGCCCATGCCCGCACCACTGCCGGAGTGGAATCGATGAGCGTTCCATCCAAGTCAAAGATGACAGCCTCGAAAAACTGATCGGCCAACCGACCCAAACCCACGCTTACTCCTCCTACAGTTGACGAGCACACCTATTGCCTAACTACCGGACGCGCCCGGATAGTCCGGCTTGATGCGGAGGCTTTGACAAGGGCCTGAGCTTATGGAGGGCCGGACACACAAGATCTTGACGAAATTGCTTGTTGAGTGAGCGCTCACTCATTAGGCTGGCCGGGTGACTCGTGCCGCGCCTTTGCCCCTCGATGAGCGCCGCGCTGCGCTCATCGCGGCGACCGAGCCACTGCTGGAGCGATTTGGCCGCGATGTGAGCACCAGGCAGATCGCCGAGGCGGCGGGTGTTGCGGAGGGCACTATCTTTCGTGCCTTTGCCACCAAGGAGGAGTTGATTGACGCCGTCATCGAAGATGCATTCGACACCCAGCGCACATGTGACGAGCTCGCGCAAGTCGATCCGGGCTTAAGTCTCGAGGAGCGATTGACTGTTGCAGTGACTATCCTGCAGGAACGGCTGCGGCGGATTTTCGCGCTTTTTGGATCGCTACGGCTTCGTAAGGAGCCGCATGACCATGACAGCTTCCGAGCCAAGCAGCAGGCGGACTACGAACTGATCAACCATGCCATTGCGTCGCTGATCACACCCGACCAAGATCGGCTCCGACTGGATGTGAGGGAGGCGGCCAGCGCGCTACGCACCATTACGCTTTCGATCACTCATCCCATGCTCGGCGACCCGCGTCTGATCGAGCCGCAGCAAATTGTTGATCTTGTTCTGTACGGCATCTGTCGGCATCCGCACGGAGAACGCACATCATGCTGATCCGCCTGCTCCGGAGCCACCTGGCTCCGTACAAGCGCCCGATCACTGGGTTGCTGATCTTGTCGCTGGCCGGCACCATGGCCGCGCTCCTCCTGCCCAGCCTGAATGCGGCGATCATTGACAATGGCGTCGCCAGGGGTGATACGGCCTATATCTGGCGCACGGGCGGCAAGATGCTAGCGGTCAGCTTGCTACAGGTCGGTTGCTCGATCTGGGCGACATATCTGGGTGCCAAGACGGCGATGAGCTTCGGTCGTGACGTACGTGGGTCGATCTTCGAGCGGGTGCTCTCCTTCTCCTCTCGTGAGCTCAACCATTTCGGGGCGCCGTCACTGATCACTCGCAATACCAATGACGTTCAGCAGGTCCAGACCCTTGTGTTGCTGGGCAGCACGATGTTCGTGGCAGCGCCGATCACCATGATCGGCGGCATCATCATGGCCCTCCGCACTGACGTCGGGCTGTCCTGGCTCGTCGCGGTGTCGATGCCGGTGCTGGCGATCTCCATCTTCCTGGTCATCCGCAAGATGAGCCCGCTGTTCCGGGTGCAGCAGACCCGAATCGATACCGTCAACCGTGTCCTGCGCGAGCAGATCACCGGCATCCGGGTGGTTCGCGCCTTCGTCCGCGAGCCGTACGAGACGGCGCGTTTCGCACGGGCCAACGCCGAGCTCACCGACACCGCCACTTCAGTGGGACGGTACGTGGCAACAATCTTTCCGATCGTGATGTTCATCCTGAACGTTTCCAGCGTCGCGGTGCTGTGGTTTGGAGCCCAGCGCGTCGATGCGGGTGAGATGCAGATCGGGGCGCTGACAGCCTTCCTGACCTACCTGGTCCAGATCTTGATGTCAGTCATGATGGCGACGTTCTTGCTCATCATCGCGCCGCGCGCCGCAGTCTGCGCCGAGCGGATCCAAGAGGTGCTGGCTACCGACTCCTCGGTCGTGCCCCCGACGCATCCGGTCACCACACTGCGAGGGTCCGGGCTGGTGGCATTCGAAAACACGGAGTTTACCTATCCGGGAGCCGACTCCCCGGTGCTGCGGAACATCAGCTTCACCGCTGAGCCGGGCCAGACAACGGCGATCATCGGCTCGACCGGTTCGGGCAAGTCCACCCTGATCTCGCTGATTCCACGGCTCTTTGATGCCACGGGCGGGTCAGTCACGGTAGACGGTGTCGAGGTGCGCGAATGCGATCCTGAGTTGCTCTGGAGCCGGATCGGGCTAGTACCGCAGAAGGCGCTTCTCTTCTCAGGCACTGTCGCGAGCAACCTTCGGTACGGCAAGCCAGACGCTACCGACGAGGAGCTCTGGCGCGCGCTTCGGGTGGCTCAGGCGGAGGACTTCGTACGCGAGATGCCCGGCCAATTGGAAGCACCGATCGGCCAGGGCGGTATCAATGTCTCCGGTGGTCAGCGACAGCGGCTATCCATCGCGCGGGCCCTGGTGAAGCGACCGGAGATCTATGTCTTCGATGACTCCTTCTCGGCGCTCGATGTTGCCACGGACGCGCGGCTGCGTGCCGCGTTGAAGCCGGAGACAGCCCAAGCTGCAGTGATCATCGTTGGGCAACGGGTGGCGACCATCGCCGACGCGGACAAGATCGTTGTGCTGGAGCATGGCGAGATCGTCGGAACCGGCACACACGAGGAGCTTCTCGCCGATTGTCCGACGTATGCGGAGATCGTCGATTCCCAGCTCAGTGCCGAAGAGGCTGCGGCATGAGTGGCAACGGGCAAGATCGCATCCGACCTGAGCCTGGCCCTGTGCGCCGTGAGCCCGGACCGCGCCTAGAGCCTGAGCCCGTCGATGGGCCCGTCGATGGGCACAGCCCAGGGGCTTCGACAACGCTCAGCCCAGATCTCGGGCAACGGGCAACCCGTGCGTAAGGCACCTGAACGCCCGAAATATGGCCCACCTGCTGGCGGCGGCGGTCGCATGTGGGGACAAGCGCGGCCTGTAGAGAAGTCGCTGAACTTCTTCCCTTCGCTCAAGCGCCTGCTCGGACATCTGGCGCCAGAGCGGATGATCTTGATCCTGGTCGTACTGCTGGCTGTCGCGGGCATTGTGATGAATGTGCTCGGGCCCAAGATCTTGGGCATGGCCACGGACGTGATCTTCACCGGGATCATCGGCAAGAACCTGCCCGGCGGCGCAACCAAAGAGCAGGTCGTCGCTGAGCTGCGGGCACAGGGCAACAGCACCTTCGCCGACATGGTGGAGCGGTTGAACGTGATGCCCGGGCAGAGCATTGATTTCACCCTGCTGAGCCAGTTACTGCTCCTGGCGCTGGTTTTGTACCTGGTTGCATCGCTGTTGCTGTGGCTGCAGGGGTATCTGCTGAACGGTGCCGTCCAGCGATCGATCTATACCTTGCGCAGCCAGGTCGAGGAGAAGATCAACCGGCTGCCGCTCAGCTACTTCGACAAGCAGACGCGCGGCGAGCTGCTGAGCCGCGTGACCAATGACATCGACAACATTTCGCAGGCGCTGCAGCAAACGCTGAGCCAGTTCCTCACCTCGGTGCTCACCATCATCGGCGTTACCGTGATGATGTTCGTCATCTCACCGGTGCTGGCGCTCATCGCGCTGGTGACGATTCCGGTGTCGATCTTGGTGACGGCGGTGATCGGCAAACGCTCTCAAAGGCTCTTCATGGAGCAGTGGAAGTCCACAGGAGAGCTCAATGGCCATATCGAGGAGGCCTTCACCGGCCAATCGCTGGTCAAGGTGTTCGGTCGGCAGCGGGAGGTCGAGGCGGTTTTCGCGGAGCGGAACAGTGTGCTGTTCAGGTCCAGCTTCGGCGCACAGTTCGTCTCGGGTTTGATCCTGCCGACGATGCTCTTCATCGGGAACCTCAACTATGTGGCGATTGCCGTGGTTGGAGGACTCCGAGTCGCGAGCGGCACGATGAATCTCGGTGATGTGCAGGCATTCATTCAGTACACCCGGATGTTCACCCAGCCGCTGACTCAGCTCGCCTCGATGGCCAACCTGCTGCAGTCCGGTGTCGCATCGGCAGAGCGGGTCTTTGAAGTGCTCGACGAAGAGGAGCAGGTGCCGGAGGAAGCAAGCGTGCTCAATCCGACCTCTGGGCGGGTGGCGTTCGAGCACATATCGTTTTCCTACGATGCCGACACCAGCAAGGGGGACGACCCCCTTGAACCCCCGAAAGAGCGCAGGAAGCCACTTATCACCGACCTGTCCCTGGTAGCCGAACCAGGCAGCACAGTGGCCATCGTCGGCCCGACAGGTGCCGGCAAGACCACACTCGTGAACTTGATCATGAGGTTCTACGAGCTGGACAGTGGCCGCATCACCCTTGACGGAGTGGACATTGCCACCGTGCCCCGGTCGGCGTTGCGGTCCGATATCGGGATGGTGCTGCAAGACACGTGGCTGTTCCACGGCACTATTCGAGAGAACATCGCCTATGGTCGGCCGACTGCGACAGAAGAAGACATCCACGCCGCGGCGGAAGCCACCTATGTTGACCGCTTCGTGCATGCATTGCCGGACGGCTATGACACGGTCCTCGATGAGGAAGCGAGCAATATCAGCGCAGGCGAGAAGCAGCTGATCACCATCGCACGGGCCTTCCTTGCCGACCCTGCGCTGCTGATCCTGGACGAGGCGACCAGCTCGGTCGACACCCGAACTGAGGTTCTGGTGCAGCGTGCCATGGCGGCGCTACGGACGGATCGGACCAGCTTTGTGATCGCTCACCGGCTCTCCACCATCCGAGATGCCGACGTCATCTTGGTCATGGAGGACGGCCAGATCGTGGAGCAAGGCACCCACCAGGAGCTGCTCGAGGCCCGCGGGCACTATTTCGATCTCTATAACTCGCAGTTCACCGCCGCGATTGAGGAGCTTGAGGAGGAGCGACCAGCAGTCCCAATGGGCGCCGGGTCGCGGTCCGGTCCCAGACGGTTCTGAGTGCCTTCAGGATTTGGCGGTCGCAAAGTGCCGGAAGGTGAGGTTCATCCGAGGCCCGACCTGACGGGACGTCTTAGGAACCGCGTGTGCATAATCGCTCTGCGACTCATCCCGCATGACCAGCAAATCGCCCTTGCCCAGATCCCAGCTCCACCTTGCGTGGGTCCGGCGATGTCGCAGCACGAACCGGCGGCGATCCCCGAGGCTGACCGAAGCGATGGTCGGTCGTGGACCTAGTTCGGACTCGTTGTCGCTGTGGTAGCCGATTGAATCCGTGCCGTCCCGATAAAGATTGGCCAGACAGGAGTTGAAGTCCACATCCAGTTCCTGGCGAAGTCGCTCCCGCAGGTTTGCCAGCGCTTCCGGCCATGGGCCCGGCTCGTTCACGATGCCGGAGTAGCGGTAGGCACCATCTCCCATCCAGGCCGTCAGCCGCGGCGTGGGTGTAGTACGGCCGTAAAGGGTGAGGAGGTGCTGTTCCCAGGCAATCTGGTCCTCAAGCACTCCCAACAGCCGATCAGCGTCGTCGACCCAGCCCGGGTAGTAATCGACGCAGCCGGGGAACTCCTGGCGCATGGTGCCAAGGTAACTGCGGCCCTCTGTCGCTCCTTCACGTGAGGGGTGCGTAAGCACGTGTCCGTTGTCCGGTTACCAGTACCGGCGCAGGATGGGGTGGTGCACAGGCGCGATGAGCGGGAAGTGACCCGCGCCGCTCGCTGGTGGGCCAGGCTCGCTGGAGCCGTCGCCGGCATAGCCGGCCTCGCTGTCGCCGGGCTGGCTGCATGGCTCGTTGCGCCGGCCGGCTCGCCAGTGCCCGCTGTCGGCGAGCTGATCATCAACCTGCTGCCCGCGCCGCTGGTCAATTTCGGCAAAGAAGTCCTCGGCTTTGCCGACAAACCGGTACTACTCGCGATCATTGTTGCCGCAGTGTTGATCATCTGTGGTTTAGCCGGCGAGCTCGAGTGGCGACGCCGCTTTGCAGGTGCCCCACTGTTTGGGGTCGTGGCCATCATCGGCCTGATCGGAGTCGGCGCGCAACCAGATGCGACGTTCAACGCCTACGTGCCAACGATTGTCGGGTTGCTGCTGGGCTACATGATCTTGAGTACGCTGATCAGCAGCCTGCAACAGTGGCGACCACCAGATGCTGCAGCCAAGGATGGCGAGGCAGGATCTGCCGCCCGTCGTAAGTTCCTCGCCTGGACGATCCTGGTGGGGGCCGCGTCGGCAGCGGTCGCAGTCACCGGCCAGCTGCTCGGCAGCGCATCTTCAGCGGTCGACACCGCGCGCGAGAAGTTGAAGCTGCCGCCTCCAACGAAACCTACGCCCGGTCCACCGCCAGGTGCGGACCTCCACATCGAGGGCCTGCCCCCGTACGTCACATCGAACGTCGACTTTTATCGGATCGACACCGCACTCCAGGTACCCATGATCGATCCTGCGGCCTGGACCCTCCGGATTACCGGGATGGTCGAGAAACCCTTTGAGATCAACTACGCCGAGCTGTCCGCCAAGCCACTTGTGGAGCACCTGACCACGCTTACCTGCGTCTCCAACGAGGTCGGCGGCGATCTGGCAGGCAACGCGTTGTGGTTGGGATACCCGATACGCGAACTACTTGCCGAGGCGAAGCCTCTCGCTGGTGCGGACATGGTGCTCTCGGAGAGCCAAGACGGCTGGACTGCCAGTACGCCGCTGTCGGCCCTCACCGACCCGAACCGGGAGGCCATCCTCGCCATCGGCATGAACGGCCAGCCTTTGCCCATCGAGCACGGATTCCCCGTCCGCATGGTCGTTCCAGGTCTCTACGGCTTTGTGTCCGCCACGAAATGGGTCACCTCATTGCGGCTCACCACATACGCCGAAGAGCAGGCCTACTGGACACCGCTCGGCTGGTCGCCGCGCGCTCCGATCAAGCTGGCCTCCCGGATCGATGTCCCACGCAAATCGACCATCGATCCGGGCACGGTTGTCGTTGCCGGAGTGGCATGGGCCCAGCACACCGGGATTTCGGCTGTTGAGGTGCAGGTTGACCAGGGCCCCTGGCAACCGGCCCAGCTCGCGGAGACAGCCGGTCCGGACACCTGGCGGCAGTGGAAATTCGAGTGGCCGGCGGCTGCTGGCTCACACACACTCACGGTTCGAGCTACCGACGCGGATGGAATGCTCCAGACAGCCGAGGTCGCACCGCCAGCGCCAGATGGGGCGACCGGATACCACTCAATCAAAGTCAAAGTCCGCTAGTTACCACAACGACTTATCAGAATCCAGTGTTGGTGGTCTTGATAGCTGCGAGCGTCGGAAATCGCGCGCCGCCGCACGGAGGAGGAGCGAGCGGAGGCGTTCTTCCCTCTGCGAGTGACGACGACGGCGGCGGATTCAAAGCGCGATGCGCGAGCAGCTGTGAAACTGGTGCATTAGGTTCGTGATGTGCGCATCGCGGTAGCCCGGGAATCGGCTCCCGGCGAGACACGGGTTGCGCTGGTTCCCGATCTCGTGGGCAAGCTACGGGCTGCGGGTTATGAGGTCGCTGTGCAGGCAGGGGCCGGCGCCGGGGCCCTACTGACCGACGCGGCGTACGAGTCGGCCGGAGCCGTGATCACCGAGCACCCCTACGACGAGGCGGATCTGGTGCTGAGTGTGCAACCACTCGACGCCCAATGCTTGGCCCCGTTGCCGTCTGGAGCTGCGACGATTTCGTTCTTTCCGCTGGCCGGACGCCCGGGCGACATCGCCCTACGCCGTGATCGAAAGATCACAACCTTCGGGATGGAATACGTTCCACGCATCTCCCGCGCACAGTCCATGGATGCTCTGAGTTCACAGGCGATGGTCGCCGGTTACCGGGGAGCGATCGTCGCTGCTGAGATGCTGGGCCAGTTCTTTCCGTTGAGTATGACTGCAGCGGGCACCGTCCCACCGGCCCAAGTGGTGGTGTTAGGTGCCGGGGTCGCGGGGCTGCAGGCGATCGCGACTTGCCGGCGACTGGGTGCGGTGGTCAAGGGTTATGACGTACGCGCGGCGGCCGCAGAAGAAATCCGATCGGTGGGCGCTCAGGCGATCGAGCTGCCGCTGCCGACGCTCGAGGGCGCAGGTGGCTACGCCCGCGAGATGACCGAGGATCGTGCCGAGCGGCAACGCAAGCTGCTTGCCGGCTACATTGCTGCCGCTGACGCCTTGATCACAACGGCAGCCGTGCCCGGGCGACGCGCGCCGCTCTTGGTGACTACCGAGATGGTCCTTCAGATGGCTCCAGGATCGGTTGTGGTCGATCTGGCGGCTGAAGCCGGGGGTAACGTCGAGGGCGTGGTGGCCGGGAGCGTCGTCCGTGCGGGTTCGGTACGGCTCTGGGGTGGCGCCAACGTCCCCAGCCAGATGCCTGCGCCGGCCAGTCGGCTCTACGCGCAGAACCTGCTGAATGTGATCATGTTGATGACCCGGGATGGGAGTTTTGCACCCGATTTTGACGACGAGATCGTCTCCGCCATGTGCCTGACTCACGATGGACAGGTGTATAGCGGAACCCAGGCCGCAGCGAGCGGAGCGAGCAATTGAACCCCAGCGAGCGGAGCGAGCAATTGAACTCCAGCGAGCGGAGCGAGCAATTGAACCCAGCGAGCGGAGCGAGAGAATCCAGCGAGCGGAGCGAGCAATTGAACGCAGCTGAGCGGAGCGAAGCAATTGAATACTGAACCGATCATCTGGTTGACGATCTTCGTACTGGCCATCTTCGTCGGCGTGGAAGTGATCTCCAAGGTGTCCGCAACCTTGCACACTCCGCTGATGTCTGGTGCCAACGCGATCCACGGTGTGATCTTGATCGGTGCGATTCTGGTGGCCGGAACCGCTCAATCGACACCCATTCTGGTGTTGGGTCTGGTTGCTGTGATCTTGGCCTCGATCAACATGGTCGGCGGTTTCGTGGTAACCGACCGGATGTTGATCATGTTTTCACGTCCCCGCCGGGAGCTGGAGAAGTCCGCGCACCGGGAGCTGGACAAGTGACACCTGCCTGGGCGCAGCTGGGCTACCTGGCGGCCGCGATCTGCTTCATCGTTGCGCTCAAGGGGTTGTCATCACCGAAAACCGCGCGCCGCGGCAACCTGATCGGCGCGGCTGGCGCGGTTCTGGCGTGCGTGATCGTCTTTCTGGTCTCCGACGTCGATCATCTGGTGCCGATCTTGGCAGCTATCGCAGCTGGAACGGCAATCGGCGTGCTCGGCGCGTACCGCGTCCAGATGACCCAGATGCCGCAGCTCGTCGCGTTGTTCAACGGTGTCGGAGGTGGCGCAGCCGCAATTGTGGCGATTCGTCGAGCTGACCGAGCTCGACGCTAGTTCGCTGCAGCACTTCGACCTGATCGCCGCCGCCTTCACGATCGTGGTTGGCTCGGTGAGCTTCGCTGGCTCCGTGGTCACCTTCCTTAAGCTGCAAGAGTTGATGACCACTCGGCCTGTGGTCTTCCGCGGGTACCCGATCTTGTACGGGCTGGGCTTGCTGGCGGCGGTGGGCTTCAGTGTTGGTCTGGTTCTCACCCCGAGCATGCTGTTCGCGCTGCTGCTCGCAGTCGTCGGGGCCGGGCTCGGCATCCTGTTGGTGCTGCCCGTTGGTGGTGCCGACGTACCGATCGTGATCTCGCTGTTGAATGCGTGTACCGGGCTGACCGTCGCTGCCAGTGGTTACCTACTCGAGAACATCCTCTTGCTGGTCGCCGGCACCCTTGTTGGCTCCGCCGGCACCTTGCTTACCCGCTTGATGGCGAACGCTATGGGCCGCTCGGTGATCAACATCCTCTTCGGTGCACTCAAGGGCGGGTCGACGCTCGGCGCCACCACAATCAGTGATCGACCGGTGAAGTCGGCGGGACCGGCCGACGTGGCGATCCTGCTCGCGTACGCGCAACGCGTGATCATTGTCCCGGGTTATGGACTTGCGGTCGCGCAGGCGCAGCACACGCTGCGCCAGCTCGTCGACCTGTTGATGGAACGCGGAGCGCACGTCGATTACGCCATCCATCCAGTCGCGGGCCGGATGCCTGGGCACATGAACGTGTTACTTGCGGAGGCTCAGGTTCCCTACGAGCAGCTCAAGGAGATGGACGAGATCGATCCGGAGTTCAAGCAGGCTGACGTGGCGCTAGTGGTCGGCGCAAACGATGTGGTCAATCCGGCGGCCGAGACCGCACCCCGCGCTCCGATCTACGGCATGCCGATTCTGCATGCCAATCAGGCACGCCAGGTCGTTTTTATGAAGCGTTCCATGCGCCCGGGCTTCGCTGGCATTGAGAACGAGCTCCTGTACGAGCCGACCACCACATTGCTCTTCGGCGACGCCAAGGACACCATGGGCAAGCTGCTCGCCGAGCTCAAGGCCCTTACTGTCTGACCCGAGAACTTTCAGACCGAGCTGCTATCGAAGAAATTCACGGAAGGATGAGCCACCGATCTTCGTATCGGGACCGGGCAGGTGAGCCCCGGCCTCGTATGCCCGCAGGGTGCCACCGATCGGGGGCAAGGTGATCAGCCGCGGTGCCGCCTTCCCTTCCTTGACGCGGACGAGCGCGGCGGCGTCGGCGAGGCTGAGGCGTTCCGGTCCAGCCAGATCAGCAGCCCGGTAGTAGCCCGACGGTGGCGGCCCGAGTGCCACGTCGACGATCTCCGCGGCGACCCATCGGTGGTCACACGGCTGAAACAACATCCCCCTGGGCACGAACCCCACTGGACCGAGCGTTGCTGCCCGAGCAACTGTCGCGACCAGGGCATGGAATTGCGTAGCCCGAACCACCGTGACCGGGAGCTTGCTGCGCTGCAGTGCCAGTTCGCTCGCGTACTTCGCGCGGTAAAACCGAAAAGGGCTGCGGTCGCAGCCGACAATCGAGATGTAGATGACATGCGGCGCGCCCGGGTCGACCGGCCAGCATATTGATCAACCGGCGGGTGCCGCCCAGATTGACTGTGCGATGACGCCACCGATGGACCGCTGCATGGACCACACATTCGGCGCCTTGCAGCGCCGCCTCGAGCCCCGCCCCAGTAGCAAGATCTACGCCGGTACGCCGGCTGGCTGAGGTGACACTCGCCCCACGAGCTTCGAGCCGGCGGACTACCTCGGTGCCGAGCCGACCCTGGCCTCCGATCACTACGATCCTCATCCGCCATCCTCCGACTTGCCAGAATCCAATTGGCCGATAGCTCTACTGGATTCTGACAAGTCGGAAAGAGTATTCCCAGACGGACATTTCTCGCTGTAGCTAAGACACACGCCAGCAGGTCCCTCGCTCATGAGCCGTGCTGACAAGTCGGCACTCGTATCGCAAAGATGGAGGTCGTCCTTGGGATTGACATGCGATTAGTGTGCTGATCAGCGTCTCGACCGGGCGGGGCGTCGGTAGCGCGAGTTCGCTGCCTCGCAACTCAGCATGGAGGCTCGCATGTCCGAATCCACGGCCGGTCAGGCCAACCAAATTCCCGACACGATGCAGGCCGTTATCTGCCACGGACCTGAGAACTACCAGCTAGAGGAAGTCGCCGTCCCGAGGCCGGGGCCAGGCGAGGCGTTGATCAAGGTCGAGGCGACGGGTATCTGTGCCAGCGACCTCAAGTGTTACCACGGCGCCGCTAAGTTCTGGGGCGATGAAAGCCGTCCAGCCTGGGCCGAGACCGAGGTCATTCCGGGCCACGAGTTCGTCGGAATTGTTGTTCAGCTTGATGATGCCGCGGCATCTCGGTGGAGAATCGCGGTCGGCGACCGCGTTGTCGCAGAGCAGATCGTGCCCTGCTGGAAATGTCGCTACTGCCTGAAGGGCGAGTACTGGATGTGCGGCCCACACGACATGTTCGGCTTCAAGCGCCGCACGCCGGGTGGCATGGCCGAGTACATGATCTACAACAAAGACGCTCTGGTCTACAAGATCTCTCCCGACCTGCCGCCGGCGCACGCCGCCTTCACCGAGCCACTATCCTGTGCGCTGCATGGCGTGGAGCGGGGCGACATCAAGTTCGACGATGTTGTCGTCGTCGCGGGCTGCGGCCCAATCGGCCTTGGCATGGTCGCTGGCGCGAAATCCAAGAACCCCAAAACAGTCGTCGCCCTCGACATGGCCCAGGACAAGCTGGAAATCGCCAAGGAATGCGGCGCAGACGTGATCATCAACATCGGGTCGGAGGATGCGGTGACGAAGATCAAGGACATGACAGGCGGCTATGGGGCTGACGTCTACCTCGAGGGAAGTGGACATCCCTCCGCCGTCGCCCAGGGCCTGAACCTACTGCGCAAGCTGGGCACCTATGTTGAGTACAGCGTCTTCGGCAGCAACGTCAGCGTCGACTGGTCGATCATCAGCGACGACAAGGAACTCGACGTGCGCGGTGCTCACCTGGGCCCCGACTGCTGGCCTGCCGCCATCCGGATGCTCGAGTCCCGTCGGCTGCCGATGGACAGGATTTGTACTCATCAACTACCCCTGGCCGACTTCCAGAAGGGTCTGGACATGGTCGCCAGCGGCCAGGAATCGATCAAGGTCTCGCTTATCCCGTGATTGCCGCTGTCTCACCGACTCATCCCGCTGGAGGCTCCCGATGACGCATCTCTTCAACGACCCCGCCGAGTTCAGGAGTGACGTGCTCGATGGCTTCGCCGCGGCCTACCCGCAATACGTACAGCGCGTCGCAGGCGCCTCCGGATTCGTACGGGCCGGAGGACCGCTGGAAGGCAAGGTCAGCCTGGTGATTGGCGGCGGTTCTGGCCACTTCCCGTCGTACAACGGTGTGGTCGGCACCGGCTTCGCCGATGGAGCCGTGCTCGGTGACGTGTTTGCATCACCATCCGCCGAGCAGGTCTATCGGGTCGCCAAGGCGGCGGACGGTGGTGCCGGAGTTGTGCTGGGCTTCGGCAACTACGCCGGCGACCGGCTGAACTTCGGTGTCGCCGCCGAACGGCTGATCAGCGAGGGAATCGACACCCGGATCGTGTACGTAACCGACGATGTCGCGTCGGCGAGCCCGGAGGAGCACCAGAAACGGCGCGGTATCGCGGGCACCTTTACTGTGTACAAGATTGCCGCGGCAGCAGCAGAGAACGGCGCGAACCTCAATGAAGTCGAGCGCGTGATGCGCGCGGCCAATGCCGCGACGTACTCCTTCGGCGTCGCCTTCCACGGGTGCACACTTCCCGGTGCCGATAAACCGCTGTTCACCGTCGACAAGGGGCACATGGACTTCGGGCTTGGCATCCACGGCGAGCCTGGAATTACCTCTGCACCGTGGATGCCGGCAAAAGACCTGGCTGCCAAGCTCGTTGAAACGGTTCTCGCCGAGCGCCCCGACGATGCCAGCGGACGGACTGCCGTAGTCGTCAACGGACTTGGCGCCACAAAGTATGAGGAACTGTTCGTCTTGTACGGCCACGTCAACGAACTCCTCGAGGCGGAGGGCGTCGTGCAAGTGTCTCCTGAGGTCGGCGAGCTGGTCACCAGCCTGGACATGGCCGGCTGCTCGCTGTCTGTCACTTGGCTCGATGACGAGCTCGAAGGCTACTGGGTCGCGCCGGCGGAAACGCCAGCGTTCCGGCGCGGCGCGGCCATGACGAGCGAGCGGTTCACCACCCGGCGCACCGCTGCCAGCCATGTCGCGCAGGCGGTGACGGCGGAGGCGAGCGAGGAGTCGATGGCGGCCGCCGCAATCGCTCGCAAGGCTGTCGATGCCATTTACGCGGTGGTCGAGGAGAACAAGGAGTACCTCGGACGGATCGATGCGATCGCCGGCGACGGTGATCATGGGATCGGCATGGCCCGGGGCTCGAAGGCGGCCGCCGAGGCTGCCAACGAGGCCTCAGGTGGGGTCGAGACGGTGCTGGGTGCGGCAGGCCACGCCTTCGGCGACAAGGCCGGTGGCACAAGCGGCATCTTATGGGGATTGCTGCTTGAGGGGGTCGGCAAAGGTCTCGGCAACACCGAGGCGGTCACCGCGCAGCGCCTGGCCGACGCCGTTCAGGCTTCGGCTCAGAAGCTGCAGGAGTTCAGCAAGGCCGAGCTTGGCGACAAAACCATGCTGGACGCCCTGTTCCCATTCGTCGATACGCTGGTCGGTGGAGTCAATGCCGGAGCCTCCATCTTCGATGCTTGGCGTTCGGCTGCAGATGCCTGCCGGAGCGCCGCGGAAGCGACGGCACCGCTGACTCCCAAGATCGGCAGAGCGCGGCCGCTAGCAGAGCGCAGCGTTGGTACACCGGACCCGGGCGCGGTGTCGCTCGGTCTGATCGTTACCGCGATCGGCGAGGTGCTCGGCGCTGCGGAGCCGGGCGCTTCAGGAGCGACAGAGTCCATGGACAAGGAAGGACAACCCACATGAGCGGTCCCATTCGTCTTTTGGTCGGCAGCGACAGCGCGGGCTTCGATTACAAAGACCGCATCTTCGCCGACATGCAAGCCGATGACAGGGTCGAGGTCATTGATCTCGGCGTGTTCAGGCAAGACCTCGAGGGGTCTTCATACCCCTCGGTGGCCATCGCGGCGGGTAAGAAGATCGCGGCTGGCGAAGCGGACCGCGCGATCCTGGTCTGTGGCACCGGCATTGGTGTCGCGATTGCCGCCAACAAGGTGCCCGGCATCCGCGCGACGGTTGCTCACGACTCGTTCAGTGTCGAGCGGTCAATACTGTCCAACGACTGCCAGATCCTGACTCTCGGCCAACGTGTCATCGGCCTCCAGCTCGCCCGCAGGCTGGCCAGAGAATGGCTTGACTATGTCTTCGACCCGACCAGCCCGTCTGGTGCGAAGGTTGCCGAGATCAGCGACTACGAGGACTCAATTACTGGGTGATGCGGTCCGCCGGCATGGCTTGCGGGCGGCGCCCTTCGACAAGCTCAGGACGGCGCCCTTCGACAAGCTCAGGACGGCGCCCTTCGACAAGCTCAGGACGGCGCCCTTCGAAGCCCGCGGTTCGGTGTCCTTCGACAAGCTCAGGGCACATGTTCGTAGCGCAACCTCCTGAGCGCGATTGCGGCATACGGCAGAATCTCAGGGTGATCGAGTATCGAACACAGGCCGAGATCGAGCAGATGAGGCCGGCCGGCGAGTTCGTCGCCGGGGTATTGAGTGCGCTCATCGCACGGGTCGGTGTCGGGGTGAATCTTCTGGAGCTCGACGAGCTGGCACACCAGATGATCCGGGATCGTGGCGCGGAGTCCTGCTATATCAACTATCACCCGTCCTTCGGGGCCAGCCCGTTCGGCAAGGTGTTGTGCACCTCGGTGAATGATGCGGTCTTGCACGGCCTCCCGCACGATTACGAGCTTGTTGACGGCGACCTGGTCAGCCTCGACTTTGCAGCATCAGTGAATGGCTGGGTGTCCGATTCGGCGATCAGCGTGATTGCCGGCTCGCCTCGGGAACAAGATCAGCAGTTGATCTCCACCGCGGAAGCCGCCTTGGCCGCCGGCATTGAAGCCGCCGTTCCCGGGAACAAGATCGGTGACATTTCGTTCGCGATCGCCCGTGTCGGGTCACAGGCGGGCTACAAGATCAACACCGAGTTCGGCGGCCATGGTGTGGGCCGCACCATGCACGGCGACCCCCATGTACCCAACAACGGCCGGCGTGGCCGTGGGCTGCTGCTCCGGCCCGGCTTGGTGATCGCGATCGAGCCGTGGTTCTTGCAGGGGACCGACAAGATCTACACCGATCCGGACGGCTGGACCTTACGGAGTCGGGACGGCTCACGAGGCGCACACGCTGAGCACACCGTTGCAGTTACCTCTAACGGTCCGCTGGTTCTGACTGCCCGCTGAGGGCCCTCTCAGCGATGATCAACTTAGGTCAGTCGTAGAGAGCCCACAGCTGTGTGCCACGAACGCGGCGGGGGAGCACCGTGGCAAGCACTGCCAGACTTCGCGCCCGCCGCGCCCATGGATCTCTCCTTCGACAGCGTTGATTGGTGATCGGCCCGGACACGGCGATTGTTGTGTCTGCCCGCGTCCAACTGGTACCACCAGTCTCAGCCGTCTCACCATAATCGAGAGCAGGCTTCGTGGCATACCCAGTTCCTGTGATGGATACCCGAGTGTTATAGGGCAGCTACTACTAGCTCTTGCGATGGCACGATGTCGCGACCAACTCGTAATGGTCTTGTCGCGCTGCTACGCACAAGTCCATAAATGGCGCTGCAATTCGCCCGATCCAGCCACATTCGTGGCTGAGTGCGGAGAAAGGCCACCAACCTCAGCGGCGAATCGGATCGAGCGAGACCAGTCGAGAGCGCTCAGCGCCGCGGCTTTGCGGTCTCTTGCAGCCTGCGAAGGCCGTCCTTGATCTTCTGCTGGTTCTCCGGCTTGGACAGTTCTCGCTGAGCGACCTGAATCAGTTTGGCCGCGACTGCGGTCTTGAGGAGGCCCTTGATGAAGCTCATGAATTCTCCAAAGTAGATATGGGGACAGTGCACTCGACGATAGTCACTATTTCCAACTCGGGGCTGCACTAAACCGCCTCCGACGAGGGCCGGGCGTTCGAAGTGGCGGCAGGCGACCGATGTCAGTGAACGAGATTGGACAGCCGTTCGCCTCGCCTAAGCCATCAGGTTGTTGCCGTCGGCTTCAATTGCAATGATCAAGTTGCAGAAGGCGCTGCGACACGTCGAGTGCTCTCTAAGGAAATCTAAGGTTTGCGCTATACGCGCTGATACGGTCCGAGACATGGACCCGGTTCGCAATCCGTATGCACCTGGAGCCGGCCAGCGTCCGCCTGAGCTTGCCGGCCGCGATGCGGAGCTGACTGCGTTCGACGTCGCGCTGGAACGTGTGGAGCGGGGGCGTCCAGAGCGCAGCCTGATATTGACCGGGCTGCGTGGCGTCGGCAAGACGGTGCTGCTCAACGCGCTGCGGTCGAAGGCGCTGGATCGCGGATGGGGTACTGGAAAGGTGGAGGCTCGGCCCGACACAAGCCTCCGGCGGCCCCTGACGGGCGCGCTACACGCAGCGGTACGAGAGCTGTCGGTACGGCATCGAGCGCCAGATCGAGTGAGTAAGGTTTTGGCCACGCTGAAGGCGTTCGGGCTGCGCACCAACCCGCGTGGCGGCAAGCTCGTCGAGCGTTGGACGCCGGCGATCGACGGGCCGCCGAGTTTCGGACGTGCCGACTCCGGCGACATGGAGATCGACCTACTGGAGTTGCTCACCGATGTCGCCGGCCTGGCCGCGGACATCGGCGTCGGCGTGGCGGTATTCATTGATGAAATGCAGGACCTCACGCCGGAGGACGTCTCGGCGCTGTGCGCGGCATGTCACGAGTTGTCGCAGACCGGAGCGCCGCTCATGGTGGTTGGGGCAGGGCTGCCGCATCTGCCCAGCGTGTTGTCAGCCTCGAAGTCGTATTCGGAGCGCCTGTTCCGATACGTCAGGATCGACCGCTTGGACTCCGCCGGCGTCTCTCGCGCATTAATGGCACCCGCCGAACGCGAGGGTGCCACCTGGTCGGTAGGAGCGCTTGAGGCTATGGGCGCCACCTCAGGCGGGTACCCGTACTTTGTGCAGGCGTACGGGAAGGCCGCCTGGGACCATGCGCCCGGCTCCCCCATCACGGCCGCCGATGTCGCGGTTGCGGCCCCTGAAGCGGAGGCCGAGCTGGCCGTGGGATTCTTCGGCTCCCGATACGAGCGAGCGACACCGGCCGAGCGGGACTACCTGCGTGCCATGGCGGGCCTGACCGCCGAGATTGCTCCGGATACAGCGGTCTCTACCACTGACGTTGCAGATGTCCTAGGCCGCAAGCCCTCCTCGCTATCGCCGGCACGGGATGCTCTGCTCAAGAAGGGCCTGGTGTACTCAGCCGAGCGGGGCACGCTGGCCTTTACCGTCCCGCATTTCGCTCGTTGGCTGCGGACTCACCCGCCGGCCTGACTGGGAATCGGTCTACGGGGCAATGGAACGCGTCTGATTGCTGTTCCCCGTGGTCAAGGCGGTGCCGGTCACGCGCTGGCGGGAGCCCGGCGCCAAGCTCCGCCTCGTTCGATCGGTCGGATATCAAATCAAGAGAGGATGATCGACTTGGAGCAGCGTCGCCAGGGCCTGCTGCGTCGCGCGGTCCGCAAGGCTACGGAAATCATTCCCATGTCATTGCTGCCGGCTCGGATGATCCCTCGGCTCGACCGCGGGGTCTTCCGGCTCACCCGAGGGCGTACCACTCTTTCAGCCTGGGTTTCCGGCCTTCCGATCGTGATGTTGACAACCACGGGAGCTCGCAGCGGCCAGTCACGTGCCCTCCCAGTACTGGGGCTCCCCGACGGCGATCGCCTAGTCGTGATCGCTTCCAACTTCGGGCGGCAGCAACACCCCGGTTGGTATTACAACCTGCGAGCACACCCGCTGGCCCTGATCAGCTGGAAGGGCTCCACCGTCGAAATGCGTGCCCGCGAGCTGACCGGTGATGAACGGCAGCGATATCTCACCCGCAGCCACGCGACCTATCCGTGGTGGGAGCAGTACCACCGTCGCGCGGCACCGCGGAAGATTCCGGTGATCCTGCTCGAGCCGCTGGGGCAATCGCAGGATGTCGGGGAGGGAAATCCGGCTCCGTTCTCATGGTGACAAGTGCTGATCGGGCCTGGCGGTCACCGCTGCTCGGTGACTTTCTTCAGGCCGTCGAGCATCATTTGCCAGTTGGCTCCAGAGTGCTCGGCCTCCTCGGCACTGCTGTTGTTGTCTTGGGTTAGTCGTACCGTCGTGCCGCCGTCGGTCGGCTGCAGGTCGTAACGGACCCGGTGGTAGTTCTCGGGCCGATCCTCCTGGCCGGTAAGCGGGCTGAAGTGGGTGACTTCCAGTAGTCGACCGGGTTCGACGGAAATGATCTCCCCTTTGTCCTGGTACGGGCGACCCTCGAACTCGCCCTGCCAGGTGATCGGGCTGCCTGGCTTCCAATCGGTCTCCACCTCTGAGCCGAACATGTATTGCTTGATGAGCTCGCGATCGGTCAGTGCCCGCCATACCTGCTCCGGTGGAGCATCGATCTCGCACTGCGCAGTCGCAACGTGTCCTGACATCACACCCTCCTCTTCCTCAAGATGCGCCGTTCATGGCGTGAGCCTCTCACACCTGCCGATTGCAGCCGATCCGAGTTCGAGTTGTGCCTGTGATCGGAAACGACCCACGGCGTTGGGAACCGAGGGACCGTTCGCAAAGCTGTGATCACAGACGACCCTGGGCCGCCGAGCCGGAGGGCCCGGGATGTTGGCCAAGCAGTACCGTGGCCATGTGCTGCAACAATCGGTCGCCCAGCCCTGAACAGCGCCCACGCCCATGAACCACCTCTCACCGCGTCTGGCTGAAATCGTGAACGCTTTGCCGATCAGCCCGGGGATGCGGGTGCTCGAGATCGGCTGTGGATCGGGAGCCGCGGCGCGTGCCGTCGCCGCACGGCTCGGGACCGGCCACGTCCTCGCAGTCGACCGCTCCTCCAAGGCGATCGCGCAGGCGCGGCAGCACGCAGCCGCGGAGATCGCTTCCGGCCAGATGAGCCTTCGCCAGGCCAGCGCCGAGGAGTTGGAGTTGCTGCCAGGCGAGGAACCATTCGACCTTGCCTTCGCGATCCGCGTCGGCGTCCTGGATGGTCGCCATCCCGAGGCTGGCCGGCTGGCGGTGGCCCGCATCGCTGCGATGCTGCGGCCAGAGGGTCGACTGTTCGTGGACGGTGGCCGGCCGCTACGCGAACTGCCGCTGCCCCCAGCTATCGACGGAAGCTAGGTGTCCGCGACACTACGCTCGTATTGGACGGTAGCCGCTAGGCGTGAGCGCCGGCGGTGACAGTCCCGACAGTGAGCCGCGCCTTGCCCTCGAAAATCTCCCCAATTCGATCGACCTGGTGCTCCAGAGCTCGCCGCTGGCCAGCAACGAGCCGGGTGAGCGGCTCGACGGTCACCTCAATCTGGCGGCCGGAGCGTCGCTGGTGCCAGACGCCAGCAACTATGCCGTCGATGAGCAGGACTGGATAGTTGCCTGCCTGGCCCGAGGGCGCGAGCGCACGCGTGGCGGCCCTGCCAGGGAAGAGCCGGGATCGCGGGTGGCTACCAACGGCGTATGCGTCGAAGTACGGCAGTAGCAAGACGCTGCCTTTGGCGTCCTGACCACCAGGCATTTTGGTGTCGCGACTGGCCACCCATGCCGGCGTCCCGTCGAAGTTGATCTTGGTCAGCTTACGACTGTGCCGTTCGAATTGCTCAGCCGCCCAGGCAGCCGGGGCACCGATCCATTGGGCAAAGTGCTGCGGCGTCGCTGGACCGTACGCGTACAAATAGCGCTTGATCACCGCTTCAATGGCTCGGTCTTCGGAGGCCGGCTTGAGTCCTGGGAGCCAGCGGCGCGGATTCGTGTAGGTCACACGGCGACCCTTGTTCGGGCCGAAGCAGAGTACGCCGCGGTAGGCAGCCATAACGACGGCCTGCCGCCAGCGTGGCCAAAGGTCCTGAAACGCGGGCATGACGCGATCGCCTGCCCACTCTCCGGCGAGGTTCACCACGGCCCGGTCCAGCTCATCGATGGTTAGTTCAGAATCTTCGAGCGCGTGACCAATCGCATCGACGATCTGCTCGGCCTGTTTCGGTGTCAGGCGGACGCCATCCGGAAAGGGCGAGTGCGCCGGGATCGCAGACAGCGCGGCCATCCACATCGGAAGATCATCAGCGGCGAGCAGGTGTACCGTGCCTCGCGGGCCGTAGGTCTTGATCAGCCCGTGGTCGTCCCACATCGCGTTCCGGACCGTCGTCCGGGTGGCTCCCTCGATGCGCAGCGCGATCGACAACTCGGCCGCGGACAGCACCTGAGCGTGAGCGCCGCAGATGACCGCCGCGATATCAGCGGGCTCGGTCGCTGCCGGTGCCGGCATAAGCAGCGCGTGCCGCTGCAAGCGTCGGACGTTGGCTGTGGACCAAGACAACTCATCTGTCATGGGGACTCCTCAGCCACGAATCAGGGTCTGAAGAATCGGGCGAGCACGGCAGCCATGATCTTCGGATCAACCACGTGGCCCTGGCCTTCGATGACCTGGCGCTCCGCATCCGCAAGGCTGGCTGCGACCGCGTCCGCAGCCTGCTCGAAGTAGTCGTCGTTCCCACCGGTGGCGATCAGGACGGGCTGCGTGATCCTGGCCAACCGATTGGTGGGTGGCGGTCCGTAGAGCGCAGCGTCGTATGCCAGCGTGTAGGCGAGATCCTTCAATCCGGACCAATACGGCGAGTTCACGGCGTCCACGATGTCCTTCTCCGAGGCGCCGGCAAGCCGCATGAAGAGGCCGACGGCGTCAGCGCGTCGACCTTCGACGAGTGCCACACGGAGTTGCGCGCGGTAGTCCCGCGCCCGTTGGAGGGCATCGTCGGCAGTGTCGTAAGGCACCTCGTATACCGCGACCCTGCCGATCGGCAGCCCTGCTGCCGCAGCCTCCAGGGCGAACATGCCACCCGAAGAGGCGCCGAACAAGTGTGCCGATCCGCCCGCTTCGGCAATGAGCGCTGCGATGTCATCGATCTCACGCTGCACTGCATAGGGAGAGGTGTCGCCGCTGTCGCCCCGACCTCGGCGAGCAAAGTTGTACACGGTGAAGTGTTCCGCAAGTTCTCGAGCCAGCGGTGCGTTCTCCGAGCCGTCATCGAGTCCGCCACCGATCAAGATCACAGCCGGTCCACTGCCGTCCCGCTGATACGCGATCGAGATGCCATCGGCAGAGATCAGGTGTGCCATCAGTCCTCCACGGCCTAGAACTGCATATCGGTGAAGCGCGAGTAGTGACCCTGGAAGGCCACAGTGATCATCTTCGTTGGGCCATTGCGGTGCTTGGCCACGTCGAAATCAGCCTCGCCGGCGCGCTCGGAGTCCCTGTCATGAAGATCAGGTCGGTTCAGCAAGATCACCACATCGGCGTCCTGCTCGAGGCTCCCGCTCTCGCGAAGATCAGAAAGCATGGGCCGCTTGTCCGTGCGCTGCTCCGGGCCGCGATTGAGCTGGGAGAGAGCGACGACCGGCACGTCGAGCTCCTTGGCGAGCAGCTTGAGCTGCCGGGAGAATTCTGAGACCTCGAGTTGGCGGGACTCGACCCTCTTGCCTGAGGTCATCAGCTGGATGTAGTCGATGATCACCAGCTTGAGGTCGTGCCGCTGCTTGAGGCGGCGAGCCTTCGCTCGAATCTCCATCATCGTCAGGTTGGGCGAATCGTCGATGAACAGCGGCGCCTCGGAGACTTGGCCCATCTTCGCCGACACCCGATTCCAGTCCTGGTCACTCATCCGACCGCCACGGATGTGCGACAGCGGGATGCTCGCCTCGGCCGACAGCAGGCGCATGGTGATCTCGATCTGGCTCATCTCCAAGCTGAAGATCACCGACGTGAGCCCACTCTTGATTGATGCGGATCGCGCAATATCAAGGGCGAGCGTCGACTTCCCGACTGCCGGTCTAGCTGCCACGATGACCATCTGTCCGGGATGCAGACCGTTGGTCAGCTCGTCGAGGTCGGCGAAACCGGTCGGCACACCCGAGAGTCCAGCACCGCGAGATTCGATGGCCTCCATTTCGTCGAGGGTGGGCTGCATGAGCTCCGAGAGCGGTTTGTAGTCCTCCGCCGCTCTTCGCTCGCTGACGGAGTAGACCTCGGCCTGGGCTCGGTCGACGATGTCATCGACGTCGCCCTCGGCGGCGTACGACATCTGTCCAATGCGTACTGAGGCGTCGACGAGCCGGCGCAGGATCGCCTTCTCGTGCACGATCTGGGCGTAGTATCCGGCGTTGGCGGCAACCGGGACGCTGGCCAGCAGCGTGTGCAGGTACGGCGCGCCCCCGATTCGCAGCAGCTCGCCGCGCTTGCCCAACTCATCGGAGACGGTGACCGCATCAGCCGGCTCGCCGCGCCCATACAGGTCGATGATGGCGTTGAAGACCTGCTCGTGGGCAGGACGATAGAAGTCGGCGCCACGCAGCGCCTCAACCACGTCGGCGATGGCGTCCTTGCTCATCAACATGGCGCCCAGCACGCACTGCTCGGCTTCCATGTCCTGAGGCGGCGTACGGTCGGAGAGTCGAGGTGCTGCGTCGCTGTAGGGCGGCATCACCTCGGCAATACTCACCCTTGCTCCTTACAGATCCGCTGGGACGCCCCCGAGCCCCTCGGACTCCCGTCTCAACACCAATCGAATACGTGTTCGTAAGAGTAGTGACATGCACTGACATGGACACGCGCGACGTCGAGACAGGCCAACGCGGGAAACCGTACGCCGCCGGCGCCGGCCTGAACAGCCCGTTATCCACAGGGCATGTGGATAACAAATTATGCGCTGTGGGGGACACGCTGACGGCCTGTGTAGACCCTGGGTACCGGTCTGGGGACCGGTATCTGGTCCCGATGGCCAACTGGCTGTTGACTAGGGCCAATGTCTCGATTTGAGGCGTGGATGGAAGTTATTTGGGGCCATCTCACGCCTCGGATGCAGCATGGCGGCGCAACTGGGATTTTCCCGGTCGGAACGTATTTACCCACAGGTTCATCCGCAACCTGTTGAAAACAGATTGCAACAATTGGGCGACTTTGATCGCACATCCTCACATGGGCTGGAACATGATCGACTTGACGCCGCAATATACCCTTAGGGGGTACCTGAGAGATCAAGGAAGGGTCGATGCCGGATCACACGAGCCATCACGGCTACATTGCCAACAAGGACGACTACCTTAAACGACTGCGCCGCATCGAGGGGCAGGCCCGTGGCCTCCAGAAGATGATCGAGGAGGAGCAGTACTGCATCGATATCCTGACCCAGGTGTCCGCGATGACGCGCGCACTGCAGTCCGTCGCTCTCGGCCTTCTCGGAGAACACCTGAGCCACTGTGTAGTACGCGCTGCCGCCGAAGGCGGGCCGGAGGCCGATAGCAAGATCGAAGAAGCCTCGAGCGCCATTGCACGTCTGGTTCGTTCATAGTCCGTCCGCCTTCTCTACTTAGCTAAGGAAATGCCATGTCTGTCACTCGCGAGTACGTCGTCTCTGGAATGCACTGCCAGCACTGCGCGGGTTCGGTGACCGAGGAGGTCTTTGCAGTCAGCGGAGTAACCGATGTCAAGGTCGATCTCGACAGCGGCCAATTGGTCGTGATCAGCGACTCGGAGATCCCATTCCCCAACATCGAGGCGGCTGTGGACGAGGCGGGCTACAGCGTCGCAACTGCCTAGCCGGACACTACCTACTGTCGATCACTGCCTGATCATGAATCCACCTGCCAAACTGGTCGCCTTCCTGGCGCTACTGGTGGCTGTCTTCGGCGTGTCCTACTTCATGGGCACTCAGTCGCAGGCGCTGCTGGCCCCGGCGCCGACGCACAACTCCGAGATGGTGGCACCAGCGAGCACTGTGGAGGGCTACTCGGTGCATGCCGTGCAGCCCACCCAGAAGCCGGGGAAGGACGTGTTGGTGGAACTCGCGGTCACCGCACCTGGCGGGCAGGTGCTCTCCGAGCTCGATGAGGACGCTGGCGAGCACTTGCATCTCATCGCGTTCCGGCGGGACCTCACTGGGTACCAGCACGTCACTCCGCAGCAGGGTGAGGGCACGTCCTGGTGGGGAATTCTCAACCTCACCCCAGGCCCATGGCATGTGATCATCCATTTCCAGTCGAAGGCGCTTGGTCGGGAAATCGCCCTGGCAACCGACTTCACGACCAGCGGTGAGTACCGCCCCGAGCCGCTTCCGCCGGTTGCTGATCAGGTCCAGATCAAGGACTTGACTGTTACTCGCACCGGCGAGGTCAGCACGAGCGCCGACAGCAGCACCGCGATCACCGTGACCGATCATGGCCAGCCGGTGACCGATCTGCAGCCGGCGCATGGCGAGATGGGCCATGGCGTGCTGATCCGGCCGGCCGATCTCGGCTATCTGCACATGCATTCGAACTCAACGGGCACCGGGCCGCGGTTGGACTTTCTCGGTGCCGTGTCGGATCGGGACAGCTACCGGCTGTTTGTCGAGTTCTACCGGGGCGACGAGCTCTATCTCGCTCCCTTCACCGTGCAGGTGACCCGATGACACTGGATGTCGCAGTCCAGACGATCGAGCTTGACGTTCAGGGCATGACATGCGCGTCATGCGCCGCCAGGATCGAGAAGAAGCTCAACCGGCTCGAGGGTGTCAACGCGACCGTCAACTATGCGACGGAGAAGGCCACGGTTCATGCCGGCAAACAGACCACGGCCCAGACCTTGATCCAGACTATCGAGCAGACCGGCTACCACGCCACGCTGCCAGCCGAGAGCCCGCGCGACCCGGACCTGGAGCTGGGTCAACTGCGCCGTCGGCTGATCATCTGCGCCTTGCTGAGCCTGCCGGTGATCCTGATCGCCATGGTTCCGGCGTGGCAGTTTCCCTGGTGGCAGTGGGTGTCGTTCGGGCTTGCAGGCGTAGTAGTCATCTGGGGCGCCTGGCCGTTCCACCGGGCCACCTTGTTGAACCTGCAGCACGGCAACGCGACCATGGACACGTTGATCTCCATCGGTACCCTGGTGGCTTTCGGCTGGTCGGCGTACGCGCTGCTGTTCGGGGCCGCCGGTGAGATCGGCTTCACGCATCCCTTTGAGTTGCGACTGGTCAGACACGCCCCTACGGCGAACCTCTATCTCGAGGCTGCGGTAGGAATCACGACATTCATCCTGCTCGGACGCTACCTGGAGGCACAAGCCAAGCGCCGCTCCGGCGCTGCGGTGCGGGCGCTGCTCGAATTGGCACCGTCGGAGGTCACAGTCGTCACCGCCGATGCGGAGTCGGTCATTGATATCTCCCAGCTGCACGTGGGCGACCGGTTCGTGGTCCGACCTGGCGAACGGGTGGCGACCGATGGCGTGATCATCTCAGGACATAGCGCTCTGGATGCCTCGACGGTGACTGGCGAGTCTGTACCAGTCGAGGTCGGACCGGGCGATGCTGTGGTCGGCGCCACGGTCAACACCAATGGCAGGATCGTGGTCGAGGCGACACGCGTCGGCGCTGACACACAGCTCGCACAGGTGGCGCGGATGGTCGAGGCCGCGCAGAGCGGCAAGGCAGCGGTGCAGCGGCTGGCCGATCGAGTCTCTGCAGTGTTCGTGCCCATCGTCATATCGCTTGCGGTCGCCACCCTCGGTTTCTGGATCGGCCAGGGATCAGGCGTGTCATTTGCGGTGACGTCTGCGGTGGCGGTGTTGATCATCGCTTGCCCGTGCGCGCTGGGGCTGGCCACACCGACCGCCTTGCTGGTCGGCACCGGACGGGGAGCCCAGCTGGGCATCGTGATCAGGGGCCCCGAGGTGCTGGAGTCTGCCCGGTATATCGACACCATCGTGCTGGATAAGACCGGAACGGTCACCGAAGGCCGGATGGCCGTCGCTGCCGTCACAGCCGGCGCAGGGGTCACGACGGCGGAGGTCATCAACGTAGCCGGCTCAGCCGAATCCGGCTCAGAACACCCAATCGCCAAAGCCATCGCTGACACTGCGCGTACCCAAGGCTCGCTGAATCGGGTTACCGAACTCCACAATCGTCCCGGCCTCGGCGTACTCGCCGAGTTGTCAGAAACCAGTGCGGCTATAGCTCAACTGGGTTCTGACAAGTCGGTGGTTGTGGGGCGAGCGGAGCTGCTGGAGGAGCAAGGGCTGCAGATCTCAGCGGAGCTGCAGGAGGCGTACGCGGCGGAGCAAGCGCGGGCACGTACCGCCGTCATGGTCGGCTGGGGTGGCGAGGCGCGCGGCGTGATCGCCGTCGCCGACGTGGTCAAGCCGACTTCGGCGGAAGCTGTACGCGACATGCGAACGCTGGGCCTGCGTCCGGTGCTGCTGACCGGTGATCATGAAGCCGCCGCTCGGGCGGTTGCCGCCGAGGTCGGCATCGACGATGTGATCGCCAATGTGCTGCCGCAAGCAGAAGGTCGCCGAGGTGGTCCGGCTGCAGGAGGCCGGGCATCGCGTGGCCATGGTCGGTGACGGGGTGAACGACGCGGCGGCGCTGGCTCAATCGGATCTTGGTATTGCGCTCGGCAGCGGCACCGATGCGGCAATCCATGCGAGCGACCTGACATTGATCAGTGGAGACCTGCGAGCGGCCGCGGACGCCGTGCGGCTTTCCTGGGCGACACTGCAGACCATCCACGGCAACCTCTGGTGGGCGTTCGGCTACAACGTCGTTGCCCTGCCGCTAGCTGCGGTAGGTCTTCTGAACCCGATGATTGCCGCTGCAGCCATGGCGCTGAGCTCCCTATTCGTGGTGACCAACAGCTTGCGCCTGCTCAGGTTTCGCTAGTTGACTGCACTCTGACGGACGGCCGACAGATTCGCCTCCTTCGTCGCTCGCGAACATGCCCCTGTCTTCAGCGAAGCCAGACCGCGAGCTCCTGCAGTCGGCGAAGCGGACCGCCCGTCATAGCGCCGAGGCCTTCCGCACGGCGTAGCGCAGCGTCACGAAATCCGCCCCGTACGCAGTCGCGCCGAGGAGCTGCAGCGGCGGCGTCACGATCCGGCGCGGCAGCAGCGGGGCGCCTGAGCCGAGCGTCACCGATGCCATGCCGATGATGACCTCATCCAGCAGACCTTGATCATGGAACTGCCCGACCAGATCACCCCCGCCGACCAGCCAAATGTTTCGGCCTCCAGCGACCTGCAGCATCTCTTCGTGGACCGGTGCGACGTCGCCTGAGACGAATCGGATATCTGGGCCATCGACCCGAGGCAGCTCGCGACTGCTGAAGACCCACGTCGGGATGGCGTACTCCCACTTAGTCGGATCGCTGAGAAACCCGGTGTGCTCCGCGATCCACTCGTACGTCGTCGAGCCCATGGCCATCGCCCCCACCTGCGCGATGAACCGCGGATATTCATCTTCCATCCCGCTCGGTTCGCTGAACTGGAAGAGCCAGCTGAGCGAGTTCTCCGAGTCTGCGATGAAGCCGTCGATGCTGCTGGCCGTGTAGTACTGCGTGGTCATAACGGCCAGCCTCGCACCAGCCACCGACAGGCGTGACGGCCAGCGCGAGTTGCAGCCTCTTCCCGCCGCCCCGGCACCGGGTTTAGCATGCGGAAAAGAGAGCCAACTCAGTGGAGGACATGATGGTCCGCTACACCAAGGCACATCTGTTCCACATCCGTCCCGTCTCGTCGCTGGTCGAGGAGACCCACGAGAGCGGTCACGAGCTCAAACGAGCAGTGGGACCGCTTTCCCTCACCGCCCTCGGGGTCGGCGCTATCGTCGGCACGGGCATCTTCGTCGTTGTGGGCGAAGGGCTTGCCGCGGCCGGCCCGGCAGTGATCTTGTCCTTCGTGCTGGCGGCAGTCGTCTGCCTCTTCTCCGCGCTGTCGTACGCAGAGCTGGCGTCATCGATCCCAGTGTCGGGCAGCGCGTACACCTACGCCTATGCCACGCTCGGCGAGGTTGTGGCGTGGGTCATCGGGTGGGACCTTATCCTCGAGTACGGCGTGTCCGTGGCGGCGATCGCCGTCGGTTGGGGCGCCAACTTCAACGCCTTCCTGGAAACCGCCTTCGGCGTCGCGCTGCCGGAGAGGTTCACGACCTCCCTTGACGAGGGCGGCATCAACATCCCCGCGGTCGTGATCGTGTTGCTCATCACGCTATTGCTGATGCGCGGAGTCAAGGAGACCGCCAACCTGAACACCGTCATGGTGTTCATCAAGCTCGGCGTGCTGGCCATGTTCATCGGCCTTGCGTTCACCGCCTTCAACGCCGACAATCTTCAGCCGTTCACGCCGCATGGCTCTGGCGGGATACTCACTGCAGCGGCCCTGATCTTCTTCGCCTACATCGGCTTCGACGCCGTGGCGACTGGAAGCGAGGAGGCCAAGAACCCCAAGCGTGACCTGCCGATCGCGATCATCGGCTCGCTGGCGATCTGCACCATCATCTACGTCCTGGTGTCGGTTGCGGCCGTCGGCGCTTTGCCCGCAGCCCAGCTAGCCGAGAGCGACGCGCCGCTGTCGGAGGCCCTCGAACAGGGTGCCGGCCTTCCTTGGGCGGCCGCGCTGACCGCGTTCGGAGCGCTGGTAGCCATCACCAGCGTGCTGCTCGTGATCCTCTACGGCCAGACCCGGATCTTCTTCGCGATGGCCCGCGACGGGCTGGTGCCGGAGTCCTGGGCAACCATCAATCCGCGTACGCGGGACGCCGGCCAAGCTGACCCTCGGGTTCGGCATTTTCGCCGCTCTCGTCGCCGCGGTCTTGCCGTTGGGCGCGATCGTGGAGATGGTGAACATCGGCACGCTGTTCGCATTCATCCTGGTCAACATCGGCGTGATGGTGCTGAGGAGGACGCGACCGGACATGGAGCGGCCATTCAAGGTGCCGTTCCCCTACGTCTGGTGCCCGATCGGGATCGTGCTGTGCTTCTACCTGATAACCGGGCTGCCACTGGCCACCTACATCAGGTTCGTCGGATGGCTCGCGATCGGGGTCGTGATCTATCTCGCCTACGGGTACTCGCACTCCAGGCTGCGGCACCACTACCGTGACGCACCGGACCTGCCCGACGAGGAACCGGAGGAGAAGGTGCCAGAGGCGGGCTCCGGCAGGAGCGAGTGACATGGCCTGGCGCGTCGTCATCGGGTACGACGGGTCGGAGGCGGGCGAGGACGCTGTCGCTTTCGGATTGACATGGTGCCGGTCGACCGGCGACGTGCCCGTCGTGGCCACCGTCTACCCTGAGGAGCACCCGCTCGGAGCGGGTCAGGTCGACGCCGAGTGGGCAGCGTATGTACGCAAGCTCGGCCAGGAGACCCTGGACAAGGCGCAGGCCGCCGCCGGCGACGCAGCTATCTACCGCCTTGTCGCTTCGTCGTCAGCGGCCCGTGGTCTCGCCGACCTTGCCGAGGACATCGAGGCAGCGGCGGTCCTGGTCGGCGGGAGCCGCAAGGACGGAGCTGGCGGCGGCAGGCTCGGCAGCGTCGCCAACCGTTTGCTGTACGGAGCCACCGTGCCGGTCTGCGTGGTCCCCGAGGCCTGGCAGGCACCCGATAGCGGTGTGATCTCCAAGATCGGCGTGGCGTTCGTCGACACGAAGGACGGCCACGAGGCGCTCCGTTCCGCGGTCCGCGCGGCCAACAGGATCCCAGCTCGACTCGTGTTGTACAGCGTTTCGGCCCGTTCGACGGAGCACTACTCCTACATCGCCGGCCGCCGGGACGAGCAGGTGTTCTACGACGCTGCCCGTGCTTCGTACACCCAGGCGCTGGACTATGCGGTCGCCGGTGTGCCGCCGTCGCTCGAGCCGGAGGCAGTCCTGCTCGAGGGCGACGTGGTCGAGCGGCTGGCAGCACTGGGGCCCGACGATGTGGACATGCTGGTCTCCGGGTCCCGTGGCTATGGTCCGATCCGGCGGGTGCTGCTCGGTGGCGTCTCGGCACGCCTGGTCCGACGCTCACGACTCCCGGTCATGGTCGTACCACGGGCCTCGGCGGGTCCCTCAGCAAGGGAAGATTGAATACTGCGGTCCGCGTCATGCGTGGTGGGCGGCCTCGTGTTCTTGGTGGCCAACCGGCTCGAGCTGGAAGGTGCAATGAGAGACGTCGAAGTGCCCACCCAGGCATTCGCCGAGCCGGTCCAGCACCTCACCGGAGCGGCCCTCGTTGATGCAGGCGTGGTCCACGATGACATGCGCGGACAGCACAGGTACGCCGCTGGTGATCGTCCAGGCGTGCAGGTCGTGGACATCGACCACGCCACGTACTTCCTTGATGTGCTCCCGTACTTCGGCAAGGTCCACACCGTGAGGCGTGGCCTCCAGGAGTACGTCCACGACCTCGCGGAGCAGCAACCAGGCGCGCGGGATGATCACCACCACGATGACAAGCGAGGCGATGGCGTCGAAGGGCGTCCACCCGGTGATCAAGATCAGTACAGCGGCGGCGATGACGGCCAACGAGCCGAGTAGGTCGCCGAGTACTTCCAAGTAGGCGCCACGCATGTTCAGGCTCTTGGCCTGCGCCGGACGAAGCACCAGCAGTCCGGCCAGGTTTGCCAGCGCGCCGACGACAGCGACAACGAGCATCAGGCGGCTGTTGATCTCGACAGGGTTGCGCAGCCGATCGACGGCCTTGATCAGCACCCAAACGGCAACCGCCACCAATAGCAACGCGTTGCCGAGCGCGGCCAGGACCTCGGCACGCTGGAGTCCGAAGGTGCGTTTCGCGGTGGCGGCCCGGGTCGCGAGCGAGGCAGCGATAAGCGCCAGGATCAGGCCGGTCGAGTCCGTCAGCATATGGCCGGCGTCAGCGAGCAAGGCGAGCGAACCTGCAATGAGGCCGCCGATCACCTCGGCGATCAGCACTGCGCCGGTGATCACGAGCACGACGAGGAGGCGCTTCCGGTGCTCGCCGGTGGCGGTCACTTCCACGCCGTGTCCGCTGCCCACCTGCCGCACCTCCTCGCTCGTCTCTATATAACGTCGACTTTCCAGAATCTACGCACCACATATGGCGCTCAGATTCTGACAAGCCGGCGAAGCGCCACCACCAACTGGTCGGTGACTTCGGGTTCGCGTACGGCAATCCGAATCCAGTCGAGCCCCAGGCCGGGAAAGGTCTCGCCGCGGCGCACTGCGAAGCCATGGTCACCTAAGGCGAGGCGGAGCCAGCCAGGTTCCCGATCATCGCGTACGCCGCTGGTGTCAACGAGTACGAACGGTGCGCTCGGCTGGCCCGCGACCTTGAGGCCCAGATCGGCCAGCTGCTCGACCAAGTAGTTCCGCCTGCTGGCGATCTCTACGGCCGCCGCCGCGGCCAGACTCCGGGCTTGTGGCGTCAGGCAGGCGACCATGGCCGCCAGGGCGGGTGTCGACACAGACCAGGGCGGCTGTTGGCGCCGCATCGACGCAATGAGCGTCGGGTCGCCGATCACGTAGCCGGCGCGCAGCCCGGCGAGGCCCCAGGTCTTGGTCAGCGACCGAAGGATGACCACCCGCGCCAGGTCGTCGCTGATCAAGGTTTCGGTTTCCCCGGGCACGGCATCCATGAAGGCCTCATCGACAACAACGAGGCGGCTCGCGCGGCGTAAGGAGTTGATCAACCGCGCCGGGTGCAGCACGCTGGTCGGATTCGTCGGATTGCCGACCACGACCATATCCGCATCCGCCGGCACCAGATCTGCGTCGAGCCGGAAGCCGGTCGCGCGGTAACAAGATCAGCCGCCGCGGTCGGTATCCGGCCGCGACGAGCGCCGCCTCGGGTTCGGTGAACTGCGGATGGATGATCAGCGGTCGTTCGGGACGAAATGCGCGAGCCAGCAGGGTGAAGGCCTCCGCGCCTCCGGACGTCGGGAGGACCTGATCTACGGTGACACCGTGAGCCTCGGCGATGGCCTTGGTGGCCGCATCGGTGTTCGGGTAGGCAGCAAGGTGCTGGGTGGTGCTGTTGATGATCGTGCTGAGCCAGTCCGGGGGCGCGGGCAGGCGCACGTTGACGGCCAGGTCCACGAGTCCTTCGGCAACGTCGCTGTCTCCGTGGTGGTGAAGATCAGGGACCGGCGAGCGGGACGATCCGCGCTCAGCGGGCCGCGGCACTGACCGGCGCTCGGATCGGCTGGCGGCGTGATCATGCACGGCATAGGCGAAGCGCTGTGCCAGCTCCGGATATCCGGCCCAATGCAGGTGCAGATAGCTTGCGTGTACGGTCTTCCGGCCCACGCCGGCAGGGTCCAGGGAGAAGCCGGTCGGCTCACCATTCACGAGCCAGGCAGCGGCAGGGCCGTGGCGCGGCTCGACCATGGTGCGGTGAAATTCGTGACCAGTCACCGACGCCCCAGCCGGCGCCAGAAGTTGATCATGATCGACCGCCGCCGCTCGGTAGCGCAGCGCCAGTCGCGCAGTCATGATCGCATCGGCCTCGATGGCGCCCACCATTGGCAGCCCGTCGACGCTGCGGCACAGGTAGAGCAATCCGGCGCACTCGGCGACTGTCGGCGTGCCTGCGTCGATCGCTGCTCGGATGTCGCAGCGCAGCGCGTCGTTCGTCGCCAGCTCGGCTGCGTGCACCTCAGGAAACCCCCCGCCCAGGTAGAGTCCAGCTGTTCCAGCTGGAAGCTGCTCGTCCGAGGTCGGGTCAAAGACCACGGGTTCACATCCCGCAGCACGCAGCAGCTCGTCGGTCTCGGCGTAGCGAAACGTAAAAGCCCGACCAGCCGCGATTGCCACGACGGGCCGGGCGTCAGACGGCGGCTGTACGTAGTCGGCGGGTGACCAGGGCTCCGCTTCCAGCGGCGGCGCCGACCGTGCCACCGAGATGACGGAGCTGAGTGACACGTGATCGCTGATCCGCTGGGCGAGTTGCGCCACCGCCTCAGCAGCCTCCTGACGCTCTGCTGCGGGCACCAGACCGAGGTGGCGCGAGGGAATCTCGATGCCGGCATCCCGCGGCAGCACGCCAAGCACGTCAAGGCCGATCGCCTGTATCGACGCCACGACCTCCCGCGCGTGCCGCTCCGATCCGGACTTGTTGATGATCACGCCGGCTAGCCGAACTGCAGGTTCGAATGTGTTGAGTCCATGCGCGATTGCGGCCGCGGTTCGTGAGGTGTGAGAGATGTCAATGACCATGATCACCGGTGCCTGGACCAGACGGGCGACATGGGCGGTGGAAGCGAAACCCTCCCCGCCCATTTGCCCATCGAAGAGGCCCATGACGCCTTCGATCACTGCGGCATCGGCGGGCTCCGGCGTCTGCGCTCCGTGCAGCAGCAGCGGCGCGATCTGCTGCTCGCCGCAGAGATAGGGATCGAGGTTGCGTCCCAGCCGACCGGTCGCCAGCGTGTGGTAGCCAGGATCGATGTAGTCCGGCCCGATCTTGAAGCCTGCGACCTTCAAGCCGGTGGCAGTCAGCGCACCCATCAGTCCGGTGGCAACTGTCGTCTTGCCGTGACCCGAGCCGGGAGCAGCGATCACCAGGCGGGGAAGCGCCGGGGCAGGCTCTGGTGATCTCGGACCGATCACCACTCGATTCCTCGCTGACCCTTCTGTCCATCGTCGAAGGGGTGTTTGATCTTGGTCATTTCGGTGACCAGCTGGGCGGCCGCGACCAGTTTGGGGTCGGCTCGGCGACCGGTGATGATCACATGCTGGTAGCCCGATCTTGTCGTGAGGGTCTCGATCACGTCGTCGACATCGACCCAGCCCCAGTTGATCGGGTAGGTGAACTCGTCCAGGACGTACAGGGTGTGCCGCTCCTCGGCCAGCCGACGCTTGATCTCTTTCCAGCCTTCGACGGCAGCTGCGGCATGATCATCGTCGGTTCCGGCCTTGCGGCTCCAGGACCATCCAGAACCCATCTTGTGCCACTCGATCGATCCACCGCGGCCGGTCGTGTCGTGCAATTCGCCCAGTGACTCAAAGGCAGCCTGCTCGCCGATTCGCCATCGGGCCGACTTGACGAACTGGAAGATGCCTACCGACCAGCCCTGGTTCCAGCCGCGCAGGGCCAGCCCGAAGGCTGCGGTTGACTTGCCTTTGCCGTCGCCGGTGTGCACGACCAGCAACGGCCGCTGCCGCCGCTGCCGGGTGGTCAGCCCGTCGGTGGGCACCAGCTCTGGACTTCCTGCTGGCATCAGGCCGCCCGACCTTGGCGAACGGCGTGCACCAGTTGATCAGCTCCAACCTCGCCCACTGTCACACATTGAGCGCCGAGGTGGATGCTCAATGTCTGGGCGAGGCCCAACGACATCCGCCCGGACTCGCAGTCGATCACCAACGAGGCCACGGCGGTGCGGCGTAGCTGATCAGCTACCAGCCGCGACCGCGCCACCGCGTCCGGACCGTAGGTGGCCCGGCCATCGGTGACGAGTACCAGCAGTGGGCGACGGCGCGGATCGCGAATCCGCTCCAGCCGTAGCGTTTCGGCGGCGCACAGCAGGCCCTCAGCAAGCGGTGTCCGGCCACCGCTGGGCAGGTCCTGCAACCGGCGGGCCGCTGTATCGATCGAGGACGTCGGCGGCAGGGCAAGCGTCGCCTCCGCTCCCCGGAAAGTGATCAAGCCGACCTTGTCCCTGCGCTGGTATGCGTCCAGCAGGAGGGAGAGTGCGGCGGCTTTCACTGCGCTCATCCGGCGCCTCGCAGCCATCGAGCCGGATGCGTCCACCACGAGCAGCACAAGGTTGGACTCGCGCCCCTCGGTGACGGCGAGGCGCAGATCGGGGGAGGCCAGCCGAAGCGGCTCGTCCCGGAGGCGGCCGCGTTCTAGCTGCCGTGGCGCAGCCGCGCGGATGGTGGCTGTGAGGTGTAGCCGTCCGCGGGCGCGACGGGCTGGGAGCGCACCGACGGCGCGCCCAGTCGGGGTGACAGCGCGGCTGCGGCGGCCCGCTTCCCCGATGCCGACTCCTGGTGCGGTGAACAGCCGGGTCCGGTAGCTGTGGCCCGGGGGACACGATCTGTGGAGCCCGATCGAAGGCATCTGTTCAGATCGTGCCGACGGCTCGCCGACAAGGCCTCGACCGGCTCCGGTTGCCAGTCACTGCGCTCGGAGTTTGTCGAGGAACCATTGCCGTGCCCAGTCGGCATATCCCCGTTAGCTGAGCTGCTCGAAGAGTCCGTTGGGCGGGTTGCCTCCGGCGGGGTTGGATCGGGATCTGGCTCAGCATCAAGAAGTTGATCAAGGAAATCCTCATCCAGGCCGGGAGCATCGAAAGGATTGCGACGTCGCCGATGCGGCAGCGCGAGCCGGGCTGCCGCACGGATGTCGAGTTTGGTGATCTCGCTGCGGCCGTGCCATGCGGCATGGGCGGCCGCTGCGCGCGCAGTCACGATGTCTGCCCGCATGCCGTCGACCTCGAACGCGCCACACACTCTGGCGATAGTCGCCAGTTGCTTATCGCCCAGGCGTATCGACGGGAGCAGCGTTTGGGCCCGGGCAATCCTGGCGCGGAGGTTCTGTTCGTCAGCTGCGTAGGCGGCAACGAAAGACTCCGGGTCGCGGTCGAAGGCCATCCGCCGGCGGACAACCTCTGCGCGCAGCTCCGGATCTCGCGGCGCGGCGATCTCGACGGTCAAACCGAAGCGGTCTAGCAGCTGCGGTCGGAGCTCACCTTCCTCAGGGTTCATGGTTCCGATCAAGATCAACCGGGCGGCGTGCGCAACCGACACCCCGTCCCGCTCCACAGTCGAGCGGCCCATCGCTGCCGCATCCAACAGCAGGTCCACTAAATGATCATGAAGCAGGTTCACCTCGTCCACGTAGAGAATCCCGCGGTGAGCTGCGGCGAGCAATCCTGGCTCGTAGACCACCTCGCCAACGCCAAGGGCTTGCCGCAGATCGAGCGAGCCGATCACCCGATCTTCGGTAGCTCCCACTGGAAGCTCAACCAACCTGGCGGCCCGTGAGCGCACCACGGGATGATCATGGGGACCGTCCGGGCACGTCGCATCGATGTCCAGCGGATCACAGCTGAAGCGGCAGCCCTCGACTACAGCGATGGCGGGCAGCACCCGTGCCAGAGCGCGCACCATGGTCGTTTTGGCTGTGCCCTTCTCGCCACGTACCAGTACACCGCCCACCTCCGGGGAAACGGTGGTCAAGATCAAGGCGAGGGCCATGTCTTCTGAACCGACGACTGCGGAGAACGGAAACGTCCGCACCTCACACCCTTCCTGCAGGTATCCACGCCCGCGGCATGTCTGGGTCGGGCCGGCGTACGCGGGACGCGACGACGACCGGCGCGGCAGACGTCCTGACTTCCCGGGTGTTGGCTAGGGGACGAACGTCCGGGTCACAGTGGCGGGACCGCTCCGGACTCGCACCGGATTCCTCTGCCGTCGCCGCCTCGATGATGTCACATCTCCTGCGGGCTGCCAGTCGTTACTGCGCCCAGGTGCAACCCCGCGCCCCAGAAATGGTGGCTAGTGAGAACGCAAGTGGATGGCACAATCCCTCGCAAGGACGCGAATCCACCCCGCCGCTACCCATAGGACCGCAATGAGCTCAGCCGGAACCCATCCTGGTGATGGACATGCCGGCTTTTGGGAACCGTTATGACCACCGGCAGCAGTGCAGTCGAGGCGCTGACCGCGTATTACTCCTCGGTTGCCGAGGCGTACCAGCAGCGGTGGGCATCCGCGTTGCACCCCGCCGCCGCCCAATTGCTGAACCGCCTGCCGCTCGCGTCGGCAGCTCGGGTGCTTGATCTTGGGGCCGGCGTGGGCACTTTGTTGCCGGCGCTCCGGGGTGCCGCACCAACTGCGCTGGTCATTGCAGCCGACCGGGCGGAGGGCATGCTGCGGCGTACGCCCGCGGGATATGCGCGCGTTGTGGCCGACGCGGGCCGACTGCCATTCACTGCGGGTTCCTTCGACGTGGTCGTGATGGCGTTCATGCTGTTTCATGTGCCTCAGCCTGCGGCGGCGCTGCGCGACGTCCGCCGCGTGCTCTCCACTGGCGGCGCGGTCGGGCTCACCACCTGGGGCAAGGACGAGGGCGTTCGGGCGTTGGCGGTCTGGGACGACGAGCTCGACCGCTATGGTGCCCCGCCGGTAGATCCGTTGATCGCACGGCACGAGCTAACCGACACCCCGGAAAAGCTGCGCACCCTGCTCGGCGACACCGGGTACCGCCAGATCTGGGCCGCAGTCGTGCCCTGGTCTCACCGGCCGAGCCCGGCGGATTTCATTGCGCGACACGCTGCCCTCGGCACGACGGGCAGACGGTTGGCCGCCCTGGACCCCGCCAGCCAGACCGCCTTTTTGCGTCGTGTGCAGTCCCGGCTCGAGGAGCTCGCCCCCGAAGACTTCTACGACGAGAGTGAGGTCATTGCCGCGACGGCCATCGCGTCATGAGAGTTGACCATGTCGAGCGCAAGTAGGCGAGGCGGGCGATCTGACGGCCCATCGCGCTAGACGATGGTCCACCTCTTCAGAGCTTGGGCGGCGGACCGTGGGGACGCCTAGCACTGCTGATCAGCGGGCCGGTACTCCGGGCATACAGTCTGAGGCGTGATCGAGGTAGTCGGGCTCAGCGCGAGAGGGTGGAGTGACCTCCCCGAGCGCTTGCGGAGCCTGATCCAGCAGGCTGAAGTGCTGGTTGGAAGTCCGCGACACCTCGATCTCATTCCGCGGTTTCCTGCTCAGCGCCGGCTGGCATGGCCGAGTCCGCTGCGAGAAGAGCTCCCATTGCTGCTCAGGGACGTTTCCGGGCGTCGTGTCGTGGCCCTGGCATCCGGTGATCCGCTGCTCGCCGGGATCGGCACGACGCTGATCGAGATGCTCGGTACGTCGGCGGTTCGCATCCACCCCGCGGTGTCCTCGGTCGCGCTCGCCCGCGCGCGGATGGGCTGGTCTGAGGAGTCGACCCAGCTGGTGCGGCTTCGCGGGGACGACCTCGATCTGGTGCGGCGGTTTCTCTTCCCGGGGCGCCGCTTGATCATCTTGTCGCGCGACGCGACCAGTCCCGCCGCGATCGCGCAGCTGCTCACCGAAGAGGGATACGGCGACAGCATGATCACGATCCTGGGAGACATGGACACCGAGGCGGAGTCGCGAATTGAGGTTGCAGCTCGCGAATGGGCCGGTCTGGCGCCGGCACTCAATGTGGTCTGTCTGAGTTGTGTCGGCCACGGCCAGGCGGCCTCGCTTGCACCGGGATTACCAGACGAGGCTTTTGATCATGATGGACAGCTCACCAAGCGTGATCTTCGTGTTTCGGCGCTGGGCCGGCTGATGCCAAGGCCGGGTGAGCTGCTGTGGGATATCGGCGCGGGCGCTGGATCGATCGCAATTGAGTGGATGCGCTCCGACCCCAGTTGCCGGGCGATAGCCGTCGAGCGCAACCTGGATCGGGTCAAGCGGATCCGCCGGAATGCCGAAGCGCTCGGTGTTCCTGGCCTCGACGTGCGGCACGGTGAGGCGCCGGATGCGCTGGCCTCGCTGCCGCGGCCGCATGCGGTCTTTGCCGGCGGAGGCGGAACCGCGGCGACGCTTGATCGCTCATGGGTGGCGTTGCGTCCCGCTGGACGGATGGTCGTGCACGCTGTGACCCAGGAGACTGAGATGATCTTGGTCGACTGCTGGAAGCGCTACGGCGGTGAGCTCACTCGACTGTCCGTGGAGCACCTTGAGCCGATCGGGCGCTATCACGGCTGGCGGCCGGCCCGCGCAGTCGTGCAGTGGAGCACGATGAAGGCCGTCGAGTGAGCGTCCACTTCATTGGTGCTGGTCCAGGAGCGGCGGATCTGCTGACCATACGAGCCGTACGACTGATCAAGTCCTCTCCCGTGTGCATCTACGCCGGGAGCTACATCGACGCCGAGATCCTGGCTCATTGCCCGGCGGATGCCACGCTGGTCGACAGCCAGCATCTTGATCTTGACCAGATCATTGATCACATGGTTTCGGCTCATCGATGCGGCGAAGATGTTGCGCGGCTCTGTTCCGGCGATCCCTCGATCTACTCGGCACTTGCCGAGCAGACCAGGCGGCTCGACCAGGCTGGCGTGAGCTGGGACGTGACGCCTGGTGTGCCGGCGTACGCCGCGGCCGCTGCGATCATCGGGCGCGAGCTCACGGTGCCGGAACTGGCGCAGACGGTGATCTTGACCCGTACCCAAGCCGCCTCTACTGCCATGCCCCAGACTGAGTCGCTCGGCTATCTGGCAGAAACGCGCGCGACCATGATCATTCATTTGGCGATCAGGCGCACTCGCAAGATCTGTGCCGAGCTGATGGCAGCGTATGGCCCCGACTGCCCGGTGGCGGTGGTCGCCAACGCCACTCAACCGAGGGAGCTGGTGCTTCGCGGAACTCTGGCGACCATCGCTGATCAGGTTGAGGACGCCGGTCTACGGCAGGCGGCGGTGATCATGGTGGGGGAGGCCCTGCACGCCGAGGACTTTGTGGAGTCCCATCTGTATGGAAAGCGTCTTCGTTAGAGCCATAGTGTCGTGGAGCCTAAGTAGTCGCGCGCAACGCACCTCGCGCTCTCCTCGGTCCATACGACCCGGTATCCCTCCCTCGTCGGCCTTGCGTGTCGACGCAGCGCGTCGCCTTGCGACGACGCACGCACCTGAACGACGCCAACCGCAAGGAACTTAGGCTCCACGACACTAGATCAGGGCGTGTAAGACCGGCTTGTCCACACCGTCCCGCCGGGGCCGGACCGAGTCTTGCTGGAACCAATGATCAGCAGGCAGCTCATGTCGATGCTGTCGGGATCGAGCGCTTCGAGCGTGGTTACAGTCAGGTCTTCACGGTCGCGGCCGACGTGCCGGCCGACGACTACCGGCGTGTCCGAAGCACGGAGCCCGAGCAGCAGCTCGCGAGCTCGAACGATCTGCTCGCGCCGAGCAGCCGAGGCCGGGTTGTAGATCGCGAGCACCAGATCAGCCTCAGCCACAGCGCGCAACCGCCGCTCAATCACCGACCACGGCTTGAGCCGGTCCGACAGCGACACGACGGCGTAATCCCCGCCGAGAGGCGCGCCAGCACGAGCCGCGACGGCCTGAGCTGCCGTCACACCGGGAAGCACCGTGATCTTGACTCTTGAGTAACGGTCGTTCGCGGCCGCCTCGAAGACAGCTGAGGCCATGCCGAAGATTCCCGCATCGCCGCCGGAGACCACCGCAACCCGTTCACCGGCCAAAGCTAGATCAAGAGCGAACTGCGCGCGTTCTAGCTCGACTGTGTTGCCGGAAGGGTGCCGCTGTAACCCTGGTCGTGTCCCCAGCCGCTGGAGATATGGGCCATATCCCACCACATGATCTACCTCGGCGAGCACCGCCGAGACCTCTGGAGTCGTCCAGACGTCGGTCCCCGGCCCAAGACCGAGGACATAGAGCCGGGGTTCAGCGACATGATCAAGATCGAATGTCGAGGGAAGCGGCGCCGATCGACCTGCCGAATCGAGGCGTCGGTCCCGCCCTGGCACAACGATCATCGAAAAGTACGGCACGGTGACCGGGTCGACCTCTCCCACCGACATGACCCGCTGCTCGCCCGTGGTCGCCCGCTCTACGTAGAGTGCCTCGGCAAGTCGGCCGGACTGCCGCAGGGCCTCGCGTACGCCGGCGAAGGTCCGGCCCAACTTCATGATCGCCGCCGCATCGGTATCGGCGAGCCGGCGCGCGAGCTCAGGCACCGGTAGCGTGCCCGGCAGCACCGTCAGAATGTCCTCGTGACGCGCAAGCGGCGTCCGCAGCGCAGTGGCAGCGGCGGTCAATGAGGTGACTCCAGGCACGATCTCGCTAGGGAAGCGGGACGACAGCCGGTCGTGCAGGTACATGTATGAGCTGTAGAACAGCGGGTCTCCCTCTGCGAGCACCACCACAGTGCGTCCGACATCCAGATGCTTGCTCAGCCGTTCAGCAGACTCGTCGTAGAAATCATCGACAGCGCCGTAATAGCCCAGTGGATGAGCGGTCGGGCCGGTGGTGATGGGATAGATCAGCAGTTCCTCGATCACGGTCTCACTGATCAGCGAGTCGGCAATGGTTCGGGCGATCGATCGACCGGCCGTCCCTGAGTGGTACGCGATCACGTCGGCGTTTTTGATGAGGTGAGCCGCCTTGAGAGTGATCAGCTCAGGATCCCCTGGCCCGACGCCGACTCCGTAAAGGTGCCCAGTCACGCGATCTCCGATTTCCGAGCCAGGGCATTGATCGCCGCAGCGCACATGGCAGACCCACCACGTCGACCATGCACCACGAGCCACGGTATGCCCCACGGGTTCTCGGCCAACGCGATTTTCGACTCCGCGGAGCCAACAAAGCCAACGGGGATTCCGATAATCGCAGCGGGACGTGGCCCTCCATCGGCAATCAGCTCCAGGAGGTGGAACAGGGCGGTGGGAGCATTGCCAATCGCCACCACTGCACCTGCCAGCCGGCCGCTCCAGAGCGACACGGCGGCCGCCGATCGGGTAGTTCCCCATTGCGTTGCCAAATGGTCGGCTCGCGGGTCGTCGAGCAGGCAGCAGACCTCATTGTCTGTCGGGAGTCGTCTCCTTGTGATTCCGGCGGCGAGCATCTGCGTATCAGTGAAGATCACCGCGTGAGCTTCAAGCGCCGTTCGAGCAGCAGACACCACCCGCGGATGAACGGCAAGATCATTGACGAGATCAACATCACCACAAGCGTGAATCATCCGAACAGCGACGGAGTGCATATCCTCTGGCAGCCTCGAGAGATCCGCCTCCGATCGAATGGTTGAAAACGATCGCCGATAGATCTCCGTCGGCGCCGTGACGTAGTCGTAGCGCCGTGCCGGGGCAGCCATCACCGCGGCTCCCCGAGCGTCAGCAACTCAGCGTCACGGGGGGCCACAAGTTCACGATGATCACCGGCCGGCGCTCCGCAGCGTCGTTCGCATCCGCTGATGTGCGTTCTCCGCAATGGTGCTCCGGACTGTGCCAACGCCGTCGCGTACGCGCGAGTACTGATCAAGGAGCTCGCGCAAGAAGGAGCGCCGACACACGCCGAAATTGCTGACCAAGGCGAAGCCGGATTGTCGATGAGTCCTACGGCCGCAAGTTCCGGAAGACGACGGGCAGCTTCTGACAACACCAAGCCCCGCGACGGTGTGATCACAACCGATCCGGTGGCACAGACCTCGACCGTTGAAGATTGAGCCGGGGTAAGCATCGCCAGTGGCACCTGAACCGAGGCAGCGCCGGCAACCGCACCGAGCGGAGTGGCCGTCACGCCACGAGGTAGCTCCACCGCGCGTACCCCCGGAACTGTGGTCGCCCAATCGGCAAGGTCGCGGACGTGCCACACGTGATCGAATTCCTGGCTTGCGGTGAGGAAGCGGTGAGCAAGCTCCAGTAGCGTCGGCACAGCATCGCGCGCTGATACACATAGCCCTCGCCCCGCTCCACCGAGCAGCACCCACCCGTGGTGATGATCAACAGCCTGGTATCCAAGATCGAAGGGCATTCCACTTACATCTCCGCGGCCGTCGTCGAGGGCGAAGAGAAAGCGGCTGGGCAGGCTCGCGAGACGCGGCTCCGCGTTGAGTCCGGAGTCCAGGCTTGCGATCAGCGGTCGGACGTCCGTCCTGCCTCCGCTGATGCCGGTCAACGGCGACGCGAGGATATTCCGGACGCGTTCGTGGGTCTGGGACGGCAGAAACCCGGATTCCCGTACTGCACGAATGAGACCGTCAGGCACGGGGTCGGCCAAGCCGCGAATCTGCAAGCTGGCGCGCGATGTGAGCTGGAGATCGCCGCTGCCGAATCGCTGAGCGATCCGGCTCAGCTGACCAATCGCGGTCCCAGTTGTCTGACCACCGGGCACCCGGATGCGCACCACTGCCCCATCGGCTGCCGAGTGGGCCCGCAGCACGCCAGGGCAGCGATCTGGGTCGGTCACGCCCGCCATCGTAAGTGACTGACGACGGCTCGGTATTGTCTTCACTGCTTGCACCCGTACGATGCCCTTCGTGAATGTGGCTGAGGTGGGCTTGCTCCTGGCGGCTGTCATCCTGCCCTTATTACTCGGGATTGTTGCCGCCCTCATGAAGAGACCTTGGTGGTGGGCCGCGATCGTGGCCGTTGTCGTCGCGATGGTCGCAGCGATCGCGCCCACACCCGAGCCAGGCGAGGCACGGTTGGTGGCGGGTGACGTTCCGTTCCTGCTCATCCTCGCCGCCGTAGTGTCTGGGCTGGTGTGGTTGGGGTGCTTCGTGACGCGCCGTTTGCGGCGCGGGAGCGCAGCCGCAGCTGGTCAGGAGCCAAGGCCAACCGAGACGTCGTGAATCTGCCTGGCGACGGGGGGACCTGCATGAAATGCAAATGGGACTCCAGCGTCACGACCGGTTAGGCTCCCGTGGTGCCGCGGATCGCCCTGCTCTCCACATCAGACACAGACCTGCTCTCCGCTCGGGGGAGTGGCGCCGACTATGTCTTGGCCAATCCAGCGAGATCAGCGCACACCGAGCTCGCTGCGGTGCTGGAGGCCTGTGACCTGATCGTCGCGCGAGTACTCGGCTCGCCTCAGTTGCTGTGCAGTGGTTTCGACCGCTTTCGCAGCACCGGCAAACCGATGGTGGTGCTCGGCGGTGAGCAGACTCCTGACGCCGCGTTGATGGAGCTGTCGACCGTTCCGATGGGGGTTGCTGCCGACGCCCACGTCTACCTGGCCCACGGCGGGCCGGGAAATCTCAGGCAGCTGCACGCCTTTCTCAGCGACACCGTGCTGTTGACCGGTGTCGGCTTCGAGCCGCCGATAGAGCAGCCGGTCTGGGGCCTGCTGCCGCGGGACCTGCCGGTTGCAGCGTCCCGACCACGCATCGGAATCTTGTTCTACCGTGCCCAGCACGCCGCCGGAAACATCGCGTACGTGGAGGCGCTCGCCGATGCTGTCGACGCTGCCGGCGGCGTTGGCGTGCCGATCTTCGCCACCTCCTTGCGCGATGCTCCTTCGGACCTGCTCGAGTATCTCGCCAAGTGCGACGCATTGATCACGACCGTGCTTGCGGCAGGCGGCACCAAACCGGCCGCGGCCTCAGCAGGCGGTGACGATGAAGCCTGGGACGTACGTGCCCTGGCGGCTCTTGACGTCCCTATCCTGCAAGGCTTATGTCTGACCTGGGACAGGGCGTCGTGGGCTGCGTCGGAGGAGGGCATGACCCCACTCGACGTAGCGACCCAGGTGGCGGTTCCGGAGTTCGATGGCCGCATCATCACCGTGCCGTTCTCCTTCAAAGAGATCGATGCCGATGGCCTGCCGAGCTACGTTGCTGATCATGAACGATGTCGTCGGGTCGCCGAGATTGCGGTCAGCCACGCCCGGCTGCGACACATCCCGCCCGCTCAGCGGCGCATCGCGATTGTGCTCTCGGCCTACCCGACAAAGCATGCCCGGATCGGCAACGCTGTCGGGCTGGACACCCCGGTCTCGGTGATCAGGTTGTTACGAGCCATGCGTGAGGCGGGATACCACCTTGGCACCCCGGGAGAGATCCCTGGGACTGGTCCGCTGGATCCGGTCGAGGGGGAAGATCAAGACACCACCGCGGGCAACGCACTGATCCACGCACTGATCGCGGCCGGCGGGCAGGATCCGGAGTGGCTCACAGCCGAGCAACTCTCAGGCCAGCCGGTCCGCATCTCGGCGGAGACCTACCGCCGCTGGCTCGCCGAGCTGCCTGCCGATCTAGTTGCGGCGGTCACGCAGGCGTGGGGGGAAGCACCCGGTGAGCTGTTCGTTGACCGTAGCAGCGACCCCGATGGTGAGATCGTGGCAGCCACGCTTCAGGCGGGCAACGTGGTGATCTTGGTGCAGCCGCCGCGCGGCTTCGGGGAGAATCCAATCGCGATCTACCACGATCCCGATCTTGCTCCGTCGCACCACTACTTGGCCGTGTATCGATGGCTGGAACGCGAGTTCGGTGCGCACGCGGTGATTCACGTAGGAAAGCACGGCAACCTGGAATGGCTGCCCGGCAAGAATCTCGGCCTATCCGCATCCTGTGGCAGCGACGCTGCGCTTGGCTCCGTGCCGCTGATCTATCCGTTCCTGGTCAACGATCCCGGGGAGGGCACCCAGGCCAAGCGTCGAGCGCATGCCACAGTTGTTGATCATCTTGTGCCGCCAATGGCGCGTGCCGAGACGTACGGCGATATCGCGCGTCTAGAGCAACTGCTCGATGAGTACGCGCAGGTCAACGTGATGGACCCGGCCAAGGCGCCCGCGCTACGTGGGGAGATCTGGACACTCATCCAAGCTGCGCAGCTGGATCACGATCTTGGTCTAGCTGCGCCGCCGGAGGACGAAGTCTTCGACGAGTTCGTGCTGCACGTCGACGGTTGGCTGTGCGAGATCAAGGATGCGCAGATTCGCGACGGGTTGCATGTGCTGGGGCGGGCGCCGGAAGGTGATGAGCTGATCAATCTGGTGATGGCCGTACTGCGCTCATCTCAGATCTTTGGTGGACAGGTGAACGGGGTTCTGGGGCTGAGAACTGCACTTGGGCTTCCCGATGGCGCCCCGACCGCGGAAGTGGATGCGCTGGAGGCTCGGGCGCGCCAGCTGGTCGTGGCACTCGCAGCCTCCGGCTGGTCCGTTGATGCTGTCCCGAGGATTGTGGACAGCATCTCCGAGGCGCAGCACGACGCTGTTGCTGCGGTTCTGCGCTTCGCGTGCCGGGAGGTGGTGCCGCGGTTGGCCCGCACTGGCGATGAGATCACTGCGATCCTGCACGCCCTGGACGGCGGGTACGTGCCGGCCGGGCCGTCTGGCTCGCCGCTGCGCGGATTGATCAACGTGCTGCCGACAGGCCGCAACTTCTACTCCGTTGATCCCAAAGCGATCCCGTCCCGCATGGCGTTTCAGACGGGCCAGGCGATGGCCGAATCCCTGCTGCGGCGGCATCTGGATGAGGTGGGCGATTACCCGCAGTCCGTGGGTCTGTCCGTCTGGGGCACGTCGGCAATGCGAACCAGCGGTGACGACATTGCCGAAGTGTTGGCGCTGCTCGGCGTGATGCCTGTCTGGGACGACGCGTCTCGCCGCGTCATCGGGCTGGAGGCAATCGATCTCGCCGAGCTGGGCCGGCCACGAATCGATGTGACGGTTCGCATCTCGGGCTTCTTTCGCGACGCATTCCCGCATGTGCTGGCGATGCTCGACGACGCTGTACGGCTGGTGGCTGACCTCGACGAGCCGGGCCGTTTGAACTTCGTCAGGCAGCACACCCGAGATGACCTTGCTGTCCACAGTGACCAGCGGCGGGCCACCACCAGGATCTTCGGCTCCAAGCCGGGCTCGTACGGGGCAGGAATGCTGCCGCTGATGGAAGCGGGCAACTGGCGCGATGATCATGATCTTGCTGAGGTGTATTCGGCCTGGGGCGGCTTCGCGTACGGTCGTGATCTTGATGGAGTGCCGGCTCGGGAGGATATGGAGGCTAACTACCGGCGGATTGCTGTGGCAGCCAAGAACGTCGACACCCGCGAACATGACATTGCCGACTCGGATGACTACTTCCAGTACCACGGTGGGATGGTGGCGACCGTTCGAGCACTGACCGGCACCGAACCGAAGGCGTACGTGGGTGATTCGACCACTCCAGACGCTGTCCGGACCCGCTCGCTGACCGAGGAGACGGCGCGAGTGTTCCGGGCGCGGGTGATCAATCCGCGATGGATTTCCGCGATGCAGCGGCACGGCTACAAGGGTGCGTTTGAGCTGGCTGCGACGGTCGACTATCTCTTCGGCTTCGACGCGACCGCGGGGGTGGTGCCGGACTGGATGTATGCCCAGCTGGCCGAGAACTACGTGCTTGACAAGGCCAATCAGGACTTCATGAAACACGCCAACCCTTGGGCCTTGCGCGGCATTATCGAGAAGCTCAGTGAGGCTGCTGACCGCGGGCTGTGGGAGCAGCCTGATCCGAACTTGATCACTCAGCTGCAGCAGGTCTACCTCGATGTCGAGGGAGACCTCGAGGATGTCCTGAGCTGAACATCGATCCCGTGACCGAGCAACGCGAGATCAATAGGGGCGGAGATCAACGGGTTGGGTTGTCAGTTGACCTCACTCGAGCGAGGATCGCGTCGGCGACGGCGTCCGGCTTGGTCTCGGGTAGCCAGTGGCCGGCCTCCAGCTCCACAACCTCGTACGGCCCAACGACATAGTCAGCGGTCAGCTCGACCCCGCGCCGGGCCAGAACGACGTCGTGCCGCCCCCAGATGTAGCTGGTGGGCACCTTGATCCGCCCGAGCGGTTGACGCATGGAGAAGGGAATACCGCGGTACCAGTTCAGCGCACCGGTGAGCGCGCCCGGCTCGGCGATCGCCGCGGCATAGCGATCGGCGAAGTCCGGTGGCAAACCGCTATCCAGCAACCATTTCGCGAGGGTTCGCCGGGCCGCTGACTCCGGCAGCGCGGGCAGTTGGAAAAGCGCCAGGTACCACGAGAGCAAGCCCTGTCTGCTGGTCCACAGCGACTTGACGAACGCCGCAGGATGCGGCGTCGACAAGACTGTCAGCGAGACGACCCGATCTGCATGCCAGCCAGCCGTCCCCCAGGCCTGGCTGCCGCCCAGGTCATGACCGACGATGTGTGCTTGGGCCAGGCCGGCAGTGTCCAGCAGGGCGACGACATCGGCGGCCGTGGCCGAAGTTCGGTAGTCCCGGCGCCGGGTCGGTCGGGCGGCAGGCGTGTAGCCGCGTTGTGTCGGCGTAAGCGTTCGCAGCCCGGCTACGTTCAGCCGGCGCGCGACGGCATCGAAGCTGAATGGCTGCTGCGGGAACCCGTGCAGCAGCACCACTGCCGGTGCGTCAGCGGGTCCCGCGTCGACAACGTCGAAGCGCAGCCCGGGGCGTACGAAGTGGTCCACATCTCTCCTTCGAGCGTGAGGTCTCAGGATGGCAGAGTGTGGAATACCGGTAGCGCTGGGAGTGGCGATGAATGACGAACGAAAGATCTTGGAGCGAGTGCTCGAGGAGGCCACCGGCTTTCTCGACGGCCTTCCGGTCCGGCCGGTCGCTGCGCGTACCGACGTTGAGGGCGTGGCGGCTGCGCTACGGCGACCGTTGCCTGAGGAGGGTGCCGAGCCACTGGAGGTCATCGAGGAGCTGATCGCCGGCGCCGAGCCGGGAGTGGTGGCCATGCCATCGGGCCGGTTCTTCGGCTGGGTAATTGGCGGGGTGCTGCCTGCAACCTTGGCGGCGGACTGGCTGACCTCGACCTGGGACCAGAACGCCGGCCTGCTGGCATCCTCGCCGGCGGCCGCGGGTGCGGAATGGGTGGCCAGCGAGTGGCTGCTCGACCTGCTGGGCCTGCCAACCACCTCCGCGGTCGGCTTCGTCACCGGAGCAATGATCGCCAACTTCACCTGTCTCGCCGCGGCACGTCATGAGGTGCTACGTAGGGCGGGATGGAATGTGGAACGCGACGGATTGCCAGGTGCTCCTCCTGTGACGGTGATCGTCGGCGAGGAACGTCACGAGACAATCGATCTCGCGCTGCGGTTCCTTGGGTTGGGCGAGGAACGCAGCATCGTCGTTCCAGTTGATGATCAGGGTCGGATCCGGCTGGATGCGCTGACCGACACGTTGGCGCGGGTCGGCAACAACCCATTGATCGTGTGCCTGCAAGCAGGAAATGTTCACAGCGGGGCCTTCGACCCGATCGCTGACGCGATTGATCTTGCACACGAGTACGGCGCCTGGGTTCATGTCGATGGCGCGTTCGGGCTGTGGGCGGCCGCCTCGGCGCGGTACCGGCACCTGGTCACCGGAGTGGAGCGCGCGGATTCCTGGGCCACCGACGCGCACAAGACGCTCAACGTGCCGTACGACAGCGGGATCGCGATTGTCGCAAACGCCGGGGCGATGTACGCCGCGATGGGCGTGCACGCCGCGTACCTGATCCAGGACGAGCGGCCGGACCCGTTCGCTACGGTGCCTGAGTTCTCGCGCCGCGCCCGTGGTTTCACAGTCTGGGCCGCGCTGCGTTCGCTGGGCCGTCACGGGGTGGCTGAGATGGTTGAGCGGTTCTGCGCCCTTGCTCGCCGGTTTGCCGTCGGATTGTCCGAGCTGGATGGGGTACGTGTGGTCAATGATGTGGTTTTCACCCAGGTGTGCGTGTCATTCGGTACCGACGAGGTGACGCGTGAGCTGGCCACACGGCTGCTGAAGGATGGCACCGCATGGATGACACCGTCGACCTGGCACGGGCAGGCAGTGTTGCGGATCTCGGTTTCGAACTGGCGGACCACAGATGAGGACGTCGACCGGACCTTTGCCGCCGTACGCCGGGTACTCGCCGAGGTCCGGGCGGGCTAAGTCACCTCAACCAACTCGGCCACCTGTTCAGCATGAAATTGCGGACAGCGTTAGTGCAGGCCGGCCTTGAGCACAATGATCAAGATTCCGAGCATCGCTCCGATCGAACCGCTCACCAGACTGCCTCCGATGCCGAGCCCACCGCGACGGCCCGCAAAGAAGCTATAAACGGTCAGCAACACTGTGCTGCTGATCACCGCAATCCAGGCCGCGGTACGGATATCTGCACCGGCGAGTTGAGTGACGATCAAGATGATGATAGGCACCAGGGCTGCCGCGAGGATCGGCCACGTCTCAGCGAGTGCCTCCTTCAGCGCGTCTACGGGATGGGTATGGTGTTTGACGGCGTCACCCAGCGTCCGAGCATGCAGGTGCGCCAACCAGTAAATGAACGCGGTTGCGAGAATCGCGATCACGAGCCGCGTCTCCTCCAGATGCCCGACCGCTGCTGCGATGACAGCGGCGGACACGACAGTGCCCGTGATAATGCCTTCGCCGTTGATCATCCCAAGCGGGTCGCGTTCGGGCGTCACCTTCGGCTCAGTACGGCGGCTTTCGTTCGTGGTCATGTGGCTGCCAGTCAGTTTCCAGGGGCCCAGTTACGCACCAAGCATCCCACCTTAAGTCGCTCGTCAGCGTATGGCCGGTCTGAGCTCGGGCGCTTTCCAGCATTCAGCCGGTCCGCGATTTGATCAGCTCGTACGTGCCGGGAGAGCAGTGACGCTTCGTGGCGATTTGTAGTCCGGCAGGTCAATCGCATCAGCCTTGCTGAAGATCCGCTCCATCATCGGTCGCATCGGCCAGCGCTGCGACCACCGCATCGAGGCCCAGCCCAGTCCGATGCGTAGAGCGCTCTGCGGTGCGTACCCATCCACGCCGCCCGGCGGGAGTTCTTGGCCCTGCTCAACATACGGGCGCATCCGAGTCTCGTACCGGTCGAAGGCGCCCTGCACGGCGTGCTGTTTGTTTACGGCCGTTGTGTCGTCAAAAGTAGCGGCCAGCTCGCCGGCCAAGATGTACGCGCCGACCAGGGCCAGGCTAGTGCCGAGGCCGGTCAGCGGAGTAGGGCAGTAGCCCGCATCGCCGAGGAGCACCACCCGACCTCGTGACCACCGGTCCAGCCGGACCTGTGCCATTGAATCGAGGTAGAAGTCCCGCGCACTTCGTGCGGCTCGCAGCAGTCGCCTTGCCTCCCAGCCCACGCCGGCGAAGTGGCGCTCCAGGAGCCCGAGTTGGGCAGCGATATCACCTCGATCGTAAGACTCGGTCGATCGCACGCTGAGTGCCGCCTTTTGTTCGTTGGGAAGGCGGCCAGGGCGGATGGAGATCACCCGACCTCCCGGTGCGTTGTGCATGAGATACCAGTTGTCCAATTCGACCTCGGCAGGAACGGTGAACCAGGCATTGAGTAAACCCAGTGGTTGCAGCGCGTTTGGCTGGGCGCCAAACGCCAGCCGGCGTACCACGGAATGCAGTCCATCGGCGCCGACGACAAGGTCGAAGCGGCGCGGATCAGCCTTCTCGAAGGTGACCAGGACGCCATCCGTATGCTGCTCGAGTGTGGTGATCGTGTCGTCGAACAGATAGCTGACGCCTGGACAAGCCGCCTCATACAGGATTGCACCAAGATCGCCGCGGAGGATCTCGTCGGCCGACACGATGCCATTGCCCTGGAACGCGTCGACCGGCATCTCGGCGCGGTGCCGGCCCGATGCATCGACCCAGGCGATGCCACGCTGGGTCACGGTCATGGCGCGGATCTGCTCGAGTAGGCCCATCCGTTCCACGACGATTCGTCCGGCACCTCGAAGATCAACAGTCTGCCCGCCGGGGCGTGGAGTCGGCGCGCGCTCGACGACAGTAACGATGAAGCCAGCTTCGCGTAGCCAGTACGCAGCGGCAGCGCCAGCTATGCCAGCGCCAGAAATAAGGATTTCTCGAGTGGTCATGGAGTCAGCGTACATCGTACGCGATGCACTAATCCAGAGGCAGATTGGAACAAACTCAAAAAGTGCACTAGTGCATTGGATTCGAGTCTTCACCCGTTCTGCTCTCCGGCCAGTAGACTGAGTGGGAACTAGTGCACTAGTGCAGGAGAGCAAAATGGATGTGCTGCCCGGTTCGCCGTCGACCCAGATTGCCGCGCAGATTCGCGGGCAGATTCAGTCCGGTGAGCTTGCTGCCGGCTCACGGGTTCCCTCAACTAGACAGATCACGCGACGCTGGGGAGTTGCGATGGCGACCGCCTCGAAGGTGCTGGCGATCCTTAAAGAGGAGGGACTCGTACGGACGCGTCCGGGCGTAGGGAGTGTGGTTGCCGGGACCAGTTCGGCGCGGGCTGGAGCCAGTGCTCGAGCCCGAGACGCGGATACGGGGCTGACCAAGGAACGCATTGTGACGGCCGCGACGGCGGTGGCCGACGAGGAGGGCCTCGGCGCGCTGTCCATGCGCCGGGTTGCCCTGGAGCTTGGCGTGGCCACCATGTCGCTGTACCGGCACGTTCAGGACAAGGACGACTTGCTCGTTTTGATGATCGACGCCGCGTTCGCCGAGTGGCGGCTGCAGAGGTCTGGCGACGGCTGGCAAGAGGTACTTGCTGGCGCGGCCAGAGAGATGTGGCGCATTTTCCGCCGCCACCTTTGGCTCGCGCCGGCGTACTCGCTGACCCGACCGTTGGTCGTGCCCAGCGGCCTGGCGTACACCGAGCACGTGCTTGCCACTTTGCTTGGTCGCGGACTGCAACCGGCGACTGCATTTTCCATGAATTTGATCTTGTTCAGCTTCGTGCGGGGTTTCGCGACAAGCCTGGAGATGGAGGCCACAGCCGAGGCAGACACGGGAGTTACCGCGGACGAGTGGATGGATGTTCAAAAGCCCGCTTTGGAAGCTTTGCTGGCCGATCGGAACGTTCCCGCGTTTCGCACCGTCCTCGACTCATTTGAACCGGGCGGTTATGACATGGACCTCAATGAACTTTTCGAGACCGGGCTCCGCTACTTGCTAGACGGGTTTCAGCGAGCGAAGTGATGCCCGCTGACGATGCATCCCTGCTTGATCACGAGATCATGGGCGCAGCATGTAGGTGTCCAGCACCCACCCCCGGGCATCCCGAACCGCAGCGCGCCTGGCTTGGATCTCGTCGATGACTTGACTTAGATGGCCTGACACGACCACCTCGTCGGGCAACCCGAGTTGGGCCCCCCAGTAGATCATCAGATCGCCGAACCGTTCGACCAGTCCGCCGCAGGCTAGATCCCCGTCGAGCATCACGACGACATCGCCCAGGGCGGGGGAGTACTCATCGAGCAGGCGGCGTCCTGTGGTCACGTGGATTGGCTGGCCGACTCGGTTGAGGATGATCTTGTGCCGCGCCGCGAGAAGCTGAATGCTGCTGATGCCAGGGATGACTGTCAGTTCAAGATCAACTCCAAGCGTTGTGATCGACTGGACGACACGGATCGTGGAATCGTAGATGGCTGGATCGCCCCAGACGAGGAAGCCGACGGTGCCGCCATCCTCGATCTCGGCGCCGATGATCTCGGCATACCGTCGAGCGCGGGCGTCGTGCCAAACCTCTACTCCGCTCTGATACTCCGCAGCATCGCGCTCCCGATCGGATCCTCGGTCGGGGTCCGGCACCTCGACGAAGCGGTAGTGATCATGAGTGATCATCGTCCGGCAGAGGTCCTCGCGAAGCTTGACCAGGTCGTGCTTCGCGGCCCCCTTGTCAGCCACGAGGAACACGTCCACCCGATTCAGGGCCGCCACGCCCTCGCGAGTCAAGTGATCAGGGCTTCCGCTCCCGATGCCGATAACCAGCGCCTGAATCGTCACAGCCGCTCAGCCACGCGCGTGCCCGCCAGCAGCAGACCAAGATCGGCATGCTGCTCCACAGCATCCGCCAGCGTATTGATCATGGTTTCGCGCTGCTCAGCGAACCCAGGCGCCGTCGGATCAGGACGCCAAGAGGATCCAGCGCTCGCGGCGATCTCGGCCAGCCAGGCGCGTCGAAAACTGTCGTTCTCCCAGGCCCCGTGCCACATCGTGCCCCAGACCTGTCCGTGGCGACAGCCGTCGAGGAACAGTTCAGCTTCACCCTCGACGTCAGCAACCCCATGGTGGATTTCGTACGCCGAAACCTGGTTCCCACCCCACGCGCCTGTCGGACGGCCCAGCACCTTGTCGGACCCGAAATTGACCCTCGTTGGCAGCAGGCCGAGCCCTTTGACGACCCCGCGACCCGACTCGATCGGATCGTCGATCACTGCGGCCAGCATCTGGTAGCCGCCGCAAATGCCCAGCACCGGCGCACTGCGTTGTGCCCTAGCTTGGATCACCTGCGAGATCCCACTTCGATGCAACCAGTCCAGATCACCAATCGTTGAGCGAGTACCGGGCAGTATGACAAGGTCGGCCCCTGCAAGCGCTCGGACGTCCGTCGTAACGAGCACGTCCACCCCCGGCTCAGCCGCCAGTGCCTCCACATCGGTGCCGTTTGACATACGCGGTAGCCGCACGACCGCTACTCGGAGCGCGCCGTCGGCCGCACCCTGACGCCGCCAGGCGGCCACCTCGAGGGTGTCTTCGGCATCCAGCCACACATTCGGAAGCCACGGCAGCACACCCGCGAACGGCACGGCGGTCCTTTTGCTCAGCTCGTCAAGACCTGGCTGCAGCACCCCGAGATCCCCGCGGAACTTATTGATCAAGAACGCCGTGATCAGCTGCCGATCATCATCGTCGAGCAATCCCACAGTGCCGTATAGCGAGGCAAAGACACCCCCGCGGTCAATGTCGCCGATCACAATCACCGGGAGCCCCTTGGTCCGTGCCAGCCCGAGGTTGACGTAGTCGCCGGCCCGCAAGTTGATCTCCGCAGGCGATCCGGCGCCCTCGCAGATGATCACCTCGAAGCGGCTTGCGAGCTCGTCGTACGCCGCGAAGGCAGCTGCTGCCAGGTGGCCGCGCCCGTTCGCGTACTGCCCTGATTCCAACGTGCCGGACGGTTGCCCCCGGAGCACCACGTGCGCCCGCCGATCCGATCCGGGTTTCAACAGCACGGGGTTCATCGCCGATTCGGGCGCGATCCTGGCGGCCTGCGCCTGCAAATATTGCGCGCGGCCGATCTCGGATCCGTCGCTGCACACGCACGAGTTGTTCGACATGTTCTGCGCCTTGAAAGGCGCGACCGCAATGCCGCGGCTCGCAAGCGCGCGGCACAAGCCGGTGACAACAACTGACTTGCCCACGTCTGAGGACGTACCTGCCATCAGCACGCCGCTCGCCGTAGGGGTTCTGCTGCTCACCGGCGCAGTGTACGGCGTGTCCACATGACGACCGGCGGTTGCTGGAACGGTGTCAGCTATGTTTGGCTGACGCAGGTAGTTATCAAATCGTGATGTGCTCGGGGGTCGTCGTGCACGACGAAGGAAAGTTGTCCAGCACAGGACTGCGAATCGCGTCTGCAAGTGCTGCAGTGGTCGTCAGCGCTGCCGTTGCTGCTGCTGCGCTCATTGGCGGTTCCAGCATCAGCGACCCTCGCCCACCCGTTGGCGGGGATCAACGGCTGATGGCTGTGCCAGCCACTCCGTCCCCGTCGGCCCGGCTCTCGACGAGCGGAGCCAGCTCTCGGTCCAGTTTGGCCCGCGCGCACTCGCGACCTGAGTGCCGCGGGGATGAGAGGCCGGCCGTGTGTCATCGCCAGCCCACCCGGCGTCTGACTGCCCGATCGAGCAAGAGCCCGACTGCTGAAAACCGGTCGAAGGCAACCACCACAACGACTGAAACCTTCAAACCGAGACCGACCAGGCGGCCGACCCAGTCAGTAAGGTCAACACCGTCCAAGACGACTACCAAGAGTTCGTCCGGCTACGCCACCAACTCGGCGTGGGCGCACGCCGTGCTGGCTGAACTCAATGCAGAGCGCGCAGACCACGGATTGCGAGCCTTGAAGATGAACAGCAAGCTCGTCTCGGCGGCACACAGCCACAACTTGGCCATGGCCAAGGCCAACAGCTTGAGCCACCAGCTGAGCGGCGAGGCGTCGCTCGGTTCTCGGATCTCAGCTGCTGGATACCACTGGAGCGCTGTCGCCGAAAACGTTGCTTACAGCACTGTCCGTTCCCAAGGCGGAGTACTCGACATGCAGCAGGCGATGTACAACGAAAAGCCACCCGACGACGGGCATCGCCACAACATCTTGAATGAGGTGTACGTCGATGTCGGAATCGACGTGGTCAGCGATTCGGTCCATGGCAAGGTCTGGCTGGTCACCGACTTCGGCAGGTCCTGAGGAACCGACTCAGTCGTCCACAGCGTTTGCGGCCAAGCCGGCAGGCTCTGCCACAGCTTTGCTCCGTGCGGGCCGTTGCACCAGGGCAATCCCCGCCAAGATCAACGCACCACCAAGGAGCTGCATAGGCCCAGGACGCTGCCCGAGCAGCACGAAGGCGAAGATCACCGCGAAGATCACCTCAGTCAATGACACGAATGATGCCAGTGAGCTGCCGAGGCGGCGTACTGCAACGATGCCGGACGGATACGCAAGTACCGCGCTAACCAAGATCAACAATAGGACGGGAAGCCACCAGCCGACAGCTTGGTCAGCCAAGATCACTACGCCCCCGGACCCGGCCAGCGGCAGGATGCCAGCTGCAGTGGCAGTCAAGAGAACAGCCGCGCCGATGCCAGTACCAGCCGTGGTCAGCAGCAGCGGGTGAATCGGCGCAGCAGTCCCTTTGTCCTCACTGAGGAGAAAGTACGCGCACAGGCACAAGGCCGCACCCAGACCCCAGATGACGCCGATCGGGTTCAGCGTCAGCCCGTCGCGAAGGTCGAGAACGAAGGCCAGGCCAATGATCGACAGGCCCGCACCTACCAGCACCGACCATGCGGGCCGGCGGTGCTTTCGCGCCCAGTGCCAACCGATCAGCAAGACCGGCGCCAGGTACTCCAGGAGCAGGGCGACACCGACCGAGAGGTACTGCACCGCGCTGAAATAGCAAAGTTGCGCCAAAGCGATCGCGACGACCCCATACGCCACCATCCGCGCCGACTGTCCCCGGGTCGGCAGACCGATTCGTCGCAGCAGCAGCAGTGTCGGTATGAGAAGTACCAGGAAGGCACCTCCGACACGAGTCGCCACCACGGCCGCAGGCGACCAGCCCAAATCGAGCAACGAGCGGGCAAGGGAGCCTGAGAGCCCAAAGGATGCCGCCGACACCAGCGCCAGTACCAGTCCACCGCCATAAGTCCGATCGGCGACCGTTCGGGTGGCTGCCGGAGCAATGGCGGTCATCTCTCGCCTCTTCTTCTTGTCGCTGCGGGTTTCGGGACCTGTAATGACCAAAAATTGAGTACACTAATGACACTAGACCTTCAGACGTCAGGAGTCAAGGTGCTCTTTAGTCATGACACGGAGGTTTCTCTCGCGGAAACTGCGGCCCTGGTCAACACCACGGGACTGGATGGTGACACCCTCGTCACGCTCGCCGACCTCGATGACTACCTGGCCCGTAATCCCTACTCAGGGGTCATTCGCCGGACCCCGGAGGAGCTTGAGTCGGTACGCGCCCTGAGGTCGCGGCTACGCAGGCTATGGACGGTCGCGAGCCGTGACGAGGCAGCGACGCTGGTCAACGAGATTCTTGACGAATCCGACGCGCGACCTTACCTGGCCCGGCACGACGAGTGGGACTGGCACCTACACGTCACCCGGCCGGACGCCCCGCTGGCCGACCGGATCGCGGCCGAGGCTGCGATGGCGTTTCTGGATCTGATCAGGGCTGACGCGTTAGGCCGGCTGCGCATTTGTGCGGCTGAGGACTGCGAGGATGTGTTGATCGATCTCTCCAAGAACTCCTCAAAGCGCTACTGCGACACCGGAAACTGCGGCAACAGGACCAATGTTGCTGCTTACCGCGCGCGCAAACGCCTGCAGAGCGCAATATGACGGGTCGCACGCTTCGCCGACTGCAGGAGCTCGCGGAGGGCTATAGCAAAGCTCGACGTTTCGAAGGCGAGCGACGAAAGAGGCGAATCTGGCGTGCGAGCTGTCAGAGTGCCATGAAGCAGAGCGCATGAAACCAGCGCACCGGGCTGCGGTCCCGCCCTTCGCGGTGATGAGCATCCTCAACCGGGTGGCCGTCCTGCGCGCGCAGGGTCGGGAAGTCATCTCGCTCTGCGCTGGCGAGCCGTCTCAGGGCGCGCCGTCGGAGGTAAGGCGTCGTGCTGCGGAGCTGATGATCGACCGCACGCCGTTGGGCTACACCGAGACTTTCGGCATCAGGCCGTTGCGGCGCGAGATCGCCGCGCACTACCGCCGCTGGTATTCGCTGGATATCAACCAAGATCAGATCGCATTGACCACAGGCTCATCCGGTGCCTTCTTGCTTGGTTTCCTGGCCGCTTTCGATCAGGGTGATCGGGTAGCAATGACCCGGCCAGGCTATCCGGCATATCGGAATATCCTGGCCTCGCTGGGATGTCAGGTAGTCGAGCTGGCCTGTGGCCCAGCGGAACGTTTCCAGCCGTCGGTGGCGATGCTGGAGCAGGCGCACGCGGCTGCCCCTCTGGCGGGGCTGGTGGTCGCCTCCCCGGCTAATCCGACCGGGACCATGATCGCTCCAGATCACCTTGCCGAGCTCGCAGCGTGGTGTCGTGATCATGAAGTCCGATTGGTCAGCGACGAGATCTATCACGGCATCACCGACCACACCATCTCAGCCAGTTGTGCCTGGGAGCACGATCGTGAGGCCATCGTCATTTCCTCCTTCTCCAAGTACTGGGGAATGACCGGATGGCGGCTCGGATGGAGCCTGGTGCCCGCCGATCTGGTTGCCGCGTTCGACGCGCTGGCCGGGAACTTCACCCTGTGCCCTCCGGTGCCGGCTCAGCACGCGGCCATCGCCGCTTTCACCGACGAGTCCTACCGAGAAGCCGATGCCGCGGTTGCGGCCTTTGCCGACGCCCGGGCGATTGTGCTGGCTGCGCTCGATGATCTTGGTTGGACTGATGTTGCCCCTGCCGACGGCGCCTTCTATGTCTACGCCGGCATTGCTCGCCAGCTGGGTCCACATCCGGACTCCGAGTCGTGGTGTGAGGCGCTGCTCGAACAACACGGCGTGGCGCTCACGCCTGGCCTGGATTTCGACCAACGAGACGGCGGTGCCTCCGTCCGGGTCTCGCTGGCAGCCGGCCCCGAGGCCGTAGCCGCGGCCCTGATCCGCATTCTGCGGTTTCAGCAATCCCTGGAGAGCAGCTCTGCGCCCTGAGCTGCCGCTCTCTGCTTCCTGAGCCTGTCGAAGGCGTGCATCCGGCGCTCTCTGCGCCCTGAGCCTGTCGAAGGGCGTGCATCTGGCGCTTCGACAAGCGCCGTCCTGAGCTCGTCGAAGGGCTCAGCGCACATAGCCGCCCTGACCGGCGCAGCGCGCAGACGTTCAAAGAGATAGGACATACAAGTGGTTTTCCCGTGTCCGAAGCGAGGGCGGTACTTTGGGTCTCGGCTGGCCGGTGCGACCCACAAGGAGAAGCCGAGCTAGCCGGGTTGGGCACTGTTCGCGCCATCGACGCTCGCAGTGCCGAGGGTTTGTTCGCTGCCCGCAGCGAGCCGGAGCCATACCAACACCTCGGGGGACGCGGGGGGTCGTGCCCCCGGACCAGCAGAGCCCCGGAGGGTGGTGGTACCACCCAGCGCGGCGATCCCGCACCGGGACTGATGAGATGCGGAACCACCGCATCTGGTGAGGAGAGGATGCACCCGTGAGCGACGTCAGCGGTGCGAGCGAAGAAGTTGAGCTGGTGCAGCTGCTCACCCCTGAGGGGGAGCGGCTGGACCACCTGGAGTACTCCTTCAGCGGCGACGATGATCAAATCAAAGGCTTCTATCGCGACATGGTGTTGACCCGCCGGATCGACACCGAGGCGACCGCCCTGCAGCGCCAGGGTGAATTGGGGTTGTGGGCTTCCTGCCTGGGTCAAGAGGCGGCGCAGGTGGGCTCGGGTCGAGCGCTTGGCAAGCAGGACTTCGTCTTTCCGACCTATCGCGAGCATGGTGTGGCCTGGTGCCTCGGCGTTGACCCGGTGCATCTGCTCGCCCTGTTCCGTGGGGTTGATCTTGGCGGCTGGGATCCGCAGCAGACGCGTTTCCACCTCTACACGATCGTCATTGGGGCGCAGACGCTGCATGCCACCGGCTACGCCATGGGCGTGGAACGCGACGGCCTCGTCGGCACAGGTGATCCCGACCGCGACATGGCTGTGGTCTGCTACTTCGGGGACGGCGCAACCAGCGAGGGCGATGTCAACGAAGCCTTCATCTTCGCCAGCTCCTATAACGCCCCCATCGTCTTCATCTGCCAGAACAATCAATGGGCGATCTCCGAGCCGATTGAGCGGCAGTCTCGAATTCCGTTGTATCGCAGGGCTTCCGGCTTCGGTTTCCCCGGCGTACGCGTCGACGGCAATGACGTGCTCGCGGTGTACGCAGCCACCACAACGGCCCTCGAGCGAGCACGCTCGGGCAGCGGCCCCTCCTTGATCGAGGCCTATACCTACCGCATGGGCGCCCACACCACCTCAGACGATCCATCGAAGTACCGGCTCGCCGACGAGCTTGAGCACTGGCGGCTGAAAGATCCGATCGAGCGCGTCCGGGCGTACCTGAGGCGACGCGGCAGCGGTGATGAGGCCTTCTTCGCCGAGGTGGAGGCCGAAGCTGCCGACTACACAGCCGGTCTCCGAGCCCGCTGCCTCGCGCTCCCCGACCCCAAGTTGCTGGATTTCTTTGATTTGGTCTACGCCGAGCAAACTCCCCTGCTAGCTGAGCAGAAGGCTAATTACGCCGAGTACCTAGCGACGTTTGAGGGCTCTGAGGCCGGCGAAGAACCCCGACAAGCTGAGCCTGCATACGGGGGAGGCGTCTGATGACCATGCTGACCATGGCGAAGGCCCTCAATGCGGGCCTGCGAAGAGCGTTGGAGGCCGATCCCAAAGTGGTGATCGCTGGCGAGGACGTCGGCAAGCTGGGTGGGGTCTTCCGAGTTACCGAGGGCCTGCAGAAGGACTTCGGCGAGCATCGGGTGATCGATTCGCCACTGGCGGAATCCGGCATCGTCGGCACCGCCGTGGGCATGGCGCTGCGCGGCTACCGCCCGGTGTGCGAGATCCAGTTCGACGGGTTCATCTACCCGGCGTTCGACCAGATCGTCAGCCAGCTCGCACGGCTGCACTACCGATCACGAGGACTGTTGCGGATGCCCATCGTGATCCGGGTCCCGTACGGCGGCGGAATCGGAGCGGTCGAGCACCACAGTGAATCCCCCGAGGCCTACTTCTGTCATACCCCTGGGCTCAAAGTCGTGACCTGCTCCAATCCGGCCGACGCGTACTGGATGATCCAGCAGGCCATTGCCTCAGACGACCCGATCATCTTCTTCGAACCCAAGCGGCGTTATCACGAACGGGCTGAGCACGACGAGTCGCAGTCGCCGCCGCCGTTGCATTCCGCGCGGGTGGCCCGACCTGGAACCGACGTCACGCTGATCGCGTACGGACCAATGGTCAAGACCTGCCTGGACGCAGCCGAAGCCGCCACCGAGGAAGATCATGATCTTGAAGTGATCGACCTCCGCACGCTGTCCCCGCTAGATATGGCGGTCGTCTACGAGTCGGTGCAGAAGACTGGCCGGGTGATCACGGTGCACGAGGCCCAACTGAACCTCGGGTTGGGTGCTGAGCTTGCCGCGCGCATCACCGAGCAGTGCTTCTACTCCCTGGAAGCACCGGTGCTACGGGTGGGTGGTTATGACATCCCATACCCGCCGAGCCGGGTCGAGGAGGAGTACCTTCCTGATCTTGATCGGGTACTCGATATGGTCGATCGCTCGCTGGCCTACTGAGTCGGGAGGGCTCGCATGGCGTTGCACACATTTCGGTTGCCTGATCCGGGGGAGGGCCTGCTCGAGGCCGACGTTGTCACCTGGCGGGTCGCGGTCGGTGATCAGGTCAAGATCAATGACATCCTGGTCGAGGTCGAGACCAGCAAGTCACTGGTCGAGCTGCCGACACCGTACGCCGGCACCGTGACTGAGCTCCTGGTCAACGAAGGTGACAGCGTCGATGTGGGTACGCCGATCATCTCTATCGATGACGGCCTCGATGAGGCGCCACCGGCGGAGCCCAATGGCGGCAGCAAGGAGGCCCAGGTGCCAAACCTGGTTGGCTACGGGCCGCGTACCGGAACAGCCAAGCGGCGTCCACGGCGCTCCGGGGACGGGCCGGCAGAGGCGCACGAACAGGTCGCCGACACTTTCTCCACTAATGCTCCGGTATCGCGCCGCGCCGACGACCGGGAGCCGTTGCAGGCCGAGCAGGGTGCGCCAACTGGTGCCCCGTTGCCCGGGCCGGGTGAGACGGCACCCGCGCCGACGCCCTCCGGTGGCGCGGTACTCGCCAAACCGCCGGTGCGCAAGCTTGCCAAGGACCTTGGTGTTGATCTTGGAATCCTGATTGGCAGCGGCCCGAGCGGGGTGATCACCCGCGACGACGTGACTGCGGCGAGCAAGCGAGCAGAGCCAGCCGAGGAGCTCGGCACCCCACCAGTGGAACCTCGAGCGCCGCGGGAGGACGTGCGGATCCCGATCAAGGGCGTACGCAAATCGACAGCGGATGCGATGGTGCGCTCAGCGTTCACCGCGCCACATGTCTCGGTGTGGCTGGACTGCGACGTATCCGCGACAATGCAGCTGGTGGAGCGGCTCAGGACTCGTCGGGAGTTTGCCGATCTTCGAGTGTCCCCGCTCCTGATCGTTACCAGGGCGGTCTGCCTGGCGCTGCGGCGTACACCGGAACTGAACTCCTTCTGGGATGAGCCGGCTCAGCACATCGTGCTCAAGACTGCGATCAATCTCGGGATCGCCACTGCAACCCCACGCGGCCTCCTAGTGCCGAACATCAAGGGCGCGGACTCGCTCAGCCTCGCCGAGCTGGCAGCTGCCACTCCAAGATGTGGTAGCAACGGCACGCGAGGGCAAGACACAGCCCGCGGACATGGCAGATGGCACCTTCACGATCACCAACATCGGCGTGTTTGGTGTTGACGCGGGTACCCCGATTCTCAACCCGGAGGAGTCCGGGATCTTGTGCATCGGTCAGATCACCCGACGGCCCTGGGTAGTTGGCGATGGATCCGAGGAGCGTATTGAACCGCGCTGGGTGACGACGCTGTCGGTCTCGTTCGACCATCGGCTCGCCGACGGCGCCCAGGGTTCGACCTTCCTGGCCGATGTCGCCGCGATCCTCAGCGACCCGGCCCTCGCCCTCCTCTTCTAGCGCCGACCTGTCGGCAACATCCCACGCTGCGTGGGATCTTGACGCTGTACACGGCATGCACGCCATGTACAGCGCAAACATCCCACGCTGCGTGGGATACTCACGCTTCTGATCGAACGCCGGCCTCCCCCTCCTCTACTAACGCCGACTTGTCAGAATCCAGTTGAGCCATAGGCTCAACTGGATTCTGACAACTCGGCGTTAGTAGAGGAGGGTTAGCTTGCGATGAGCTCTTTGTCGCTGACCTGACGACCGGAGTCGACGAGCTCTTGCAGGGCGTCGCTGTCATCCCACTGGTTCACATTCATCGCGGCGGCCACAGCACCGTCCCGCAGCCAGAACGCCGTGAATTCCCGCGACGCCAGGTCTCCCCGCACCACGAGCCGGTCCTTCGCAGGGTCGGCGAGCCCGCGATACTCACAGCCCAGGTCATACTGGTCGGAGAAGAAGAAGGGGCGCAGCTGGTAGGGAGCTTCGGCGCCCAGCAGGTTGCCGGCCACATGCAACCCCTGATCCTTGGCATTGGCCCAATGCTCCACCCGGACCCGGTGCCGATACCTCGGATGATCATGGGCTGCCACGTCGCCGGCGGCGTAGATGTCGGGATCGGAGCTACGCAGCGTGGGGTCCACTGCGATCCCACCCTCGGCGAGCTTGAGGCCGGCCGCGTCGGCGAGCGCGATGTTCGGCGCAGCGCCGACACCGATCAATACCGTGTCAGCAGCTATGGAATGACCGCCCTTGATCTGAACTGACGACGCCACGCCATCACCGGCGAAGCCTTTGACGCCGACACCGAGCCGTAGGTCGACACCATGATCACGATGGAGCGCGGCAAATGTCGCACCGATCTGTTCACCGACGACGAGCAGCAAGGGTTGGGACCGCGGCTCGATCATGGTTACCTCGGCACCGTGCTTCCGCGCGGCCGCTGCTGCCTCGCAGCCGATCCACCCGGCTCCGACAATCACGATCCTGGCACCCTCGGTGAACCGCTCACGCAGCGCAAGAGACTCTTCCAGGGTTCGTAGTGTCAGCAGGCCATCCAAGTCCGAACCGTGGACATCCAGGCGCCGCGGCGCCGAGCCGGTGGCGACCAGCAACTTGTCGTACGCATACTCAGTGCGGCTGGCGACCACCACCTTGCGATTCCGGTCGATCCGGGTGGCCATCGTGCCGAGCCGGAGGGTAATGCCCTTGTCAGCGTAGGTTGCCTCATCGGCGACCCAGTCCGGCTCGTCAGCATCCCCCAGCAACACTGCCTTCGAAAGCGGTGGTCGCTCGTACGGGAGTTGGTTCTCCTCACCGATCAGCGTCAGCTCGCCTTGGTATCCCTGATCCCGAAGCGCGATAGCGGCGCCTGCTCCGGCCAGCGAGGCTCCGATAATGACGATGCGTGACGGCTGTGAGGTGAGGGACTGAGTCATGCGCCAATCGTCTCTCGCCTTGCCGCCGACCGCTACCAGCCATCACGTAGACATGGCTGTGTCACGCAGGTTAGGTCAGAAGGCTGCCTCTGGCAGATCCATGATGGCGAGATCGGTGGTTTCGGCGATGGCCCGCTCGGCTGCCAGCTTGGGCAACACCGTACGCGCGAACCAACGACCCGAGGCAACCTTGCCCTCATAGAAGGACTTCTCGTCAGGCGCGAGCTCGGAATTGAGCCGCTCGAGGGCAACCTCTGCGCCCCGGAGGAGTAACCAGGCGCAGATCACGTCGCCCAACGCCATCAGCAACCGCGTGGTGTTCAGGCCGACCTTGTAGACGCTGCGGGGATCACCGTGTGGTCCACCAGGAACTGACGCACGAAGATCGTTGATCATGGTCGCCACGATGGCCGCGACATCGTGCAATGCCTGCTGTAGCAAGCCGCGTTCCTCTTTGAGCTGACCGTTCCCGCCGTCGGCGGTGGTCCATTGACTGATCTGCGCCGAAAGATCACCAAGGGCGCGGCCCTGATCCTTGACGATCTTGCGGAAGAACAGATCCTGGCCCTGGATCGCAGTCGTGCCCTCGTAAAGAGTGTCGATCTTGGCATCGCGCACGTACTGCTCGATCGGATAGTCGGTGAGGAAACCGGAGCCACCGAAAGTCTGCAGCGACTCGGTTCCCAGCAGCACCCACGAGCGCTCGGAGCCGTAGCCCTTGACAATCGGCAGCAACAGATTGTTCAGCCGCTGGGCCGCATCGTCGGTGGTACCGCGCGCCTCCGCGATGGCGTTCCGATCCTGGATCGTTGCAGCAAAGAGCAGCAGCGCTCGCAACCCCTCGGTGAAGGACTTCTGCGTCAGCAGCGAACGCCGCACATCAGGGTGATGAGTGATGGTCACCCGCGGCGCGGTCTTGTCGGCAACGTGCGTGAGGTCCGGTCCCTGGACTCGGGTCTTGGCGTACTCGAGGGCGTTGAGATAACCAGTGGACAGGGTGGCAATTGCCTTGGTGCCCACCAGCATTCGCGCGTGTTCGATGACGTGGAACATCTGCGCGATGCCGTTGTGCACCTCGCCCAGCAGCCAGCCCTTGGCGGGTACGCCGGCGTCGCCGAAGGCGAGCGCACAGGTCGTGGAGGCCCTGATGCCCATCTTCTTCTCCAGATTGGTGGCGAAGACTCCATTGCGCCCGCCGGTCAGCTCGCCGGTGGCAAGATCGAAATGGAATTTGGGTACGAGGAAGAGCGACAGGCCCTTGGTGCCCGGGCCGCCGACGCCTGTGACCCCCTGCGGCCGGGCCAACACCAGGTGAATGATGTTTTCGGTCAAGTCGTGGTCGCCTGCAGTGATGAAACGTTTGACGCCTTCGATGTGCCATGTGCCGTCGGGCTGAGGAATTGCCCGGGTCCGTCCGGCACCGACATCAGAGCCCGCGTCCGGCTCGGTCAGCACCATGGTGGCACCCCAATGCCGATCAATCATGATCTCTGCGATTCGCCGGTCCCGTTCGTTGCCAACGGCCCACAGCATGTAGGCGAACTTGGGACCGGCCGTGTAGAGCGCCGCGGCTGGGTTGGCGCCGATGTTCAACTCGTGCATGGCCCACAGCACTGACGGTGGGGTCAGCTGCCCACCGAGCTCGGCCGGCAATTCGAGCTGCCAAGCTCCGGAGTCCATGAACGCGCGGAAGGACTGCTTGAGCGACTCCGGCACAGTTACCGAGTGAGTTTTCGGGTCAAAGACAGGCAGATCCTGATCGGCGAATGACGCGGCAAGCTTCGTCCGGGCGAGGCGATCGGCTCCAGCGAGGATCGCCGAGACGGTTTCCCGGTCGAGGTCGGCGTACGGCTCCTTGCCCAGGATCTCTTCGCGACCAAGCACCTCGAAAAGGTTGAACTCAATATCGCGGACATTCGACTTGTAATGACTCATCGGGCACCTCGATGGACAAGTTACTTCTCAGTAACATCCATTATGCTACTCGCCGGTAACCGAACCAAGAACTGTGACACAACAGCTAGATTGGCTGTTGAACCGAAGCGCGCAACAGCAGCGGAGAGGGCAAATGCGCAGGTCCCGGGAGCACGACGAAACCAAGATCGGCATATCAGAGCAAAACGACCGGGCCGCTGGGATCCCCGGCGTAGCGGTCGCGCTGAAACGATCCCTACAGAGGATGGGGACCAAGCGGTCCGCGCGTACGCTACTCAAGCTCAATCAGACCGACGGCTTTGACTGCATGAGCTGTGCCTGGCCGGATCCGCACCCCGGAGAGCGGCGCATGGCCGAGTTCTGTGAAAACGGCGCCAAGGCTGTCGCCGAAGAAGCCACGACAGAACGCGCGACCCCGGAGTTCTTCGCCCGCCACAGCATCCATGACCTCGACCAGCACAGCGAGCACTGGCTGGGGCAGCAGGGCAGGATCACCCACCCCATGATCAAGAAGCCGGGAGCGAAGCATTACGAGCCGATCGAGTGGGACGCAGCATTCCGGCTGATCGGCGATCAGCTCAGCTCGCTGACGAGTCCGAACGAAGCGATCTTCTACACATCCGGCCGTACCTCGAATGAGGCGGCGTTCTGCTACCAGCTGTTCGTGCGTGCGTACGGCACCAACAACCTGCCCGACTGCTCGAACATGTGCCACGAGTCGACGAGCGTCGCATTGGCCGAGACGATCGGCATCGGCAAGGCGAGTGTCACCTTGGACGACGTCCACAGCGCGCAGCTGTTGATCTTGGCCGGGCAGAACCCTGGATCCAACCATCCGCGCATGTTGATCGCGTTGGAGACCGCCAAGCGGAGAGGTGCCAAGATCATTGCGGTCAACCCGCTGCGGGAGGCCGGCTTCATCAACTTCTGCAATCCACAGACGCCGCGCGGGCTCGTCGGCCTAGGCACCGACCTTGCGGACCTGCACCTGCCGATCAGACTCAACGGTGATCTGGCGCTCTTTCAGGCATGGGGTGCGCTGCTGGTGGAATGGAACGCTCTTGATCATGAATTCATTGCGAGACATACGCGTGGCTTCGAGAGCTGGCGGGCGCACCTGTCCACCATCGACTGGGACCTGGTGCAGGCGACCACCGGGTTGTCCCGCGGACAGATCACCGAGGCGGCAGAGCTGCTCCGCGACTCCGATCGGACGGTTTTCTGCTGGGCCATGGGCCTCACTCAGCACCACAACGCGGTGGCCACCATTTCCGAGATCGTCAATCTCACCCTGGCTCAAGGCAACATCGGTAAGCCAGGTGCTGGGCTGCTGCCGGTACGCGGCCACTCCAACGTGCAGGGCGACCGCACGATGGGCATCTGGGAGAGCCCGCCGGCTCACTTTCTCGACCGGCTGCAGTCCGAGTTCGGTTTCCAGCCGCCCCGAGAAGACGGGTACGACACCGTCGATGCGATTCGTGCGCTGCGCGACGGGCACGCCAAGATCTTCATCGGACTCGGTGGGAACTTCGTGCAGGCTGCTCCGGACACCGAGGTCACGGTCGCAGCGCTCCGGCGGGCGCAGCTCACCGTACACATCTCGACCAAGATCAACAGATCGCACCTGGTCTGCGGCACGACGGCGTTGATCTTGCCGACACTAGGGCGGACCGAGATCGACATACAGGCGAGCGGACATCAGTTCGTCTCCGTGGAAGACTCGACCTGCTCGGTCCACGCGTCGCGCGGGCCGTTGCGTCCGGTCAGTCCTCACCTGCGGTCGGAGGTGGCGATCGTCACCGCACTCGCCGAGTCGACGCTGGGTAATCGCTATGGCATTAACTGGCGAGGTATGCGTGAGGACTATCGCGAGATCCGCCGCCACATTGCACGTGTGGTGCCTGGCTGCGAGAGCTATGAGGTGAATGTCACTCGGCCTGGCGGTTTTGTGATGCCGCATCCGCCGCGGGATTCACGTACCTTCCCCACCGAGTCCGGACGCGCGGAGTTCACCGTGTCGACGATTGAGGCGCTTCAGGTGCCACTGGGTCATTTGATCTTGCAGACCGTGCGCAGCCACGACCAGTTCAATACCACTATCTACGGCTTCAGCGATCGCTACCGCGGCATCGAGCGTGGTCGGCGGGTCGTGTTCGTCAACCGGCGCGACATCGAGGAGCTCGGCTTCCACGACGGCGACGTCGTCGATCTGGTGACGCACTGGGAGGGCGATGATCACGTCCGCCGGGCGCACGCGTTCCGGATCGTGGCCTACCAGACGCCGCGCGGTACGGCGGCGGCTTACTATCCCGAAACCAACCCGCTGGTCCCGCTCGACTCGACGGCAGTGGGGAGCAACACCCCAACCTCCAAGTCGGTGATCATCCGGCTGGAGCGGCCAGGCACGAGCCAGCCGACACTGGCTGCGGGTCAGCAGCCGGTAGGGGCCGATGATCATCACGAGAGTACCCCCGAGCCGCTGCACTTGTCCTGAGGAACACCAACTACCGTTCGGTGCCATGAGTGATCACGTGAAGCAGATACTGGTGGATGCATTTGGGCGGGTACGCGAGCTGGTCATTGACCTCACCGACGGGCTGACGGACGATATCGCCAGCTACCGGCCCGATCCCGAGGCCAACTCAATCGCATGGCTGATCTGGCATCTGAGCCGAGTCCAAGACGATCACATGGCCGATCTGGCACAGGTCGAGCAGGTGTGGCCGGAGTGGCGGGAGAGGTTCGGGTTGCCGTTCAGCGAGTGGGCCACAGGCTACGGCCAGGGGCCAGAGGAGGTCGCGACCGTCCGCGTGAGCAGCGATCTCCTCAGCGGATACCATCAGGCCGTTCACGAGCTCACCCTGCGCTATGTGGACGGCATCACACCGGCCGAGTTGGATCGAATTGTCGACACCCGCTGGGATCCGCCGGTGACTGCAGCAGTCCGGTTGGTCAGCGTGATCGGCGACACCACGCAACACCTGGGTCAAGCGGCGTACGTACGCGGTCTGGCTGAGCGGCGGGAGAGCGCCTGGCATGAGCCGGGCGCCGCTGACCGCTAGACCCAATTAGGCTCGAGCAGGTGACCGAGCCCGCTGACCAGGACCATGATCGCGATGCACGCCCGAAGCACCGCTTCTACAGTGATCTCGCCTCGTGGTGGCCGTTGATCTCCGCACCCGAGGAGTATGCGGAGGAAGCAGCGTTCGCGGCCTCGCTGTTGCGCATGGCCAACCCGCCGACGCGAACGGTTCTCGAGCTCGGGAGCGGGGGCGGTAACAACGCCTTCCATCTCAAGGATGAGTTCGAGATGACGCTGGTCGATCTCTCCGAGGAGATGCTGGCTGTCTCCCGGCAGCTGAATCCCGAATGTGCACACCTCCTGGGTGACATGCGAACGTTACGTCTCGGGCGGAGCTTCGATGCCGTGTTCGTCCACGACGCCATCGACTACATGACAACCGAGGCCGACCTGCGACGGGCCGTCGCCACCGCGTACGAGCACTGCCGGGTGGGTGGCGTAGCGGTCTTCGTGCCCGACGACATTGCCGAGAATTACGAGCCGGGCACCGAACATGGCGGCCACGACGCGCCGGACGGCCGGGGCGTCCGTTACCTCGAGTGGTCTACCGACCCGGACCCGGGCGACAACCGAACCAGCGGCGAGTTCGCCTTCCTACTCCGCGAGGCTGATGGCACCGTGCAGCTGGCCCATGACACGCATGAGTTCGGACTGTTTCCGCGAGCGCGGTGGCTCGAGGTGCTCGCTGATGTCGGATTCCGAGCCCGCTCCGTCGCCGAGGTGACAAGCGAAGACCGACTTCCGCGAGAGGTCTTTGTCGGTACACGCCTTTAACCCTGCCTCCATGATGGAGTACCACCATGACCACCGTGTACGTCCTGAACGGCCCGAACCTGAACTTGCTTGGAATGCGTGAACCGGAGATCTACGGCAGGGCGACCTTGGACGATGTCGAGCAATCCTGTCTCGAAGTAGCCGAGGAGCTCGGTTGGAATCTGGAGTTCCGCCAGACGAACCGCGAAGGTGAGCTCGTCGATTGGGTGCAGGAGGCTGGGCGGGCCCAGTCGGCTGGTGACGCGGTCGGCGCAGTGCTGAACGCCGCGGCGTACACGCACACCAGTTTGGCGTTGTTTGACGCCATCGCCGGGTCTGGTGCTCGCGTCATCGAGCTGCACATTTCGAACGTCTATAGCCGGGAGTCGTTCCGCCATCACTCGTACGTGTCGCCGGGTGCTGCCGGCATCATCGCCGGCTTCGGTGTAGCCGGCTATCCGCTTGCGCTACGTGCCCTCGCCACCCTCTCTTCTTGAGCTGCTCGCGCATCGCGCTCTGAACCCGCCGCCTCGCAGCTCGCTGGACTGAGTCAGGCCAGTGCCCGGGCGTGGTTACACCGCCGGTGTGTGTTTGATGCCTCGGCATGATCGCTTCGGGTCAGGACGCTCGAGTCCCGGGGACTGCTGTGATCGCTGTGACAGGCGGTGGTCCTGTGCTCGACGCAGCCGTGCGGCTCCGATCTTTGTCAAGGACTCCTCGCCGCGTCGCACGCCAGATCGGCGCATCTGTGCAAGAGTGAGGAGCAGGCGCAATCGCATGTATTTGGAGTTCAGGAATGCTTGCCCCCCTGCTTGCAACCGAGGATCCATACGCCGCCGCGTCGATCTTCAGCGAAGCTGGCTGGAAGGTCGAGTACCAGTCCTTTTGGGACTACGAGCAGCCCCGCGCCTGCCTCTCGCTGGCACGTTCACGGATCGAGCTGGTGCCGCCGAGCGATCCTTACATCGTCCCGCGCGGGCTCGGTGTCGAATTTCAGATCCATGTGCCTCCGCATGAGTTGAGCGGGCTGTTTCTGTTGCACCGTGCAGCCGGTGTGGTGTACAGCGAGTTGCGGGAGCGGCGACCCGGAGAGCGCGGGTTCAGAGCAGAGATCATTGGCTACCGCTTCCTCATCCTCGGCGGTGACCCCGATCCCGATTTGGCAATGGTCGCCACCGACCCACGGATCATGGCACTTGCGGATGGGCTGCGGGAGCGGGATGGCGAGGACAGCCTGACCGATACAGCCTTGCGTCTAGTCGAGAGTTCGGGCGAGAGCGTCAAGGGTCTGCGGCAAGCAATGAGTCAAGGCCTCGGCTTCAGTGCCCCGGAAGACGTCGGCGAGCAGCTCGCCGGTGTGGTGATCGCAGCTGCGATACTCGCTCGGCAGCTTGGAGTTGATCTTGACAAGCATGTCGAGGGCAAGTTGGGCAGCCCGAGCTGGAACGCGCAGCTCTGACGCGGTGACCTTAAGGCTGCGGACGGGTGCACTAACGTGAGCAGCGTCCGCAATTCCCAGCGGGCGGGGGCGAACTGGGGGGCCCATGAGCGAGACTGACGCTGACCAGCCGGCACCTGAGGCGCACGAACCAAGCGAGATCTCCTACGACGAACAGCGCTACCCAGCGCGGCCCAGGCGGCTGCGTCCGAAAGGTCGGCTGCGGGACCTTTTCTCAATTGGACCGCGGGCCGAGCGCACCGGCAGAGCCAGGGGCGACAACTCCGCGTACGTCAGCTGGCTTATCGAGCGGTCGATGCTCGAGGATGCCAAGAGGTTCGCCACCTTGTTCTCCGGCCAGGGCAGTATGTGGCAAAACCCGTATGCCAACCCGGATCCCCGTGCAGCGATCCAAAAGTCGTCAGTGTGGTTCACCGCATATCCGATCTCCATGATCACCAAGCCCGGAACGTCATTCCTGGGAACCCTCGGCGACGATGATCTGTGGGCTGCCTTCGAAGAGATCGGCATTGACGGCCTCCATACCGGTCCTGTCAAGAAGGCCGGTGGTCTGGTGGGCTGGGATCAGACGCCGAGCGTGGATGGGCACTTCGATCGGATCAGTAACGCGATCGACGAGGCGTTCGGAACCGAGGAGGAATTCCGGTCCATGTGTGAGGTGGCCGCTGGCCATCTCGGGATGGTGATCGACGACATCGTGCCAGGCCACACCGGCAAGGGCTCGGATTTCCGCCTGGCCGAGATGAAGGTTGGCGATTACCCAGGCATCTACCACATGGTCGAGATCGAACCCAAGGACTGGCACTTGTTGCCCATCGTGACCATTGGCGATTCGATCAACCTCGACATCGAGGCAGAAGATCAACTGGCCAAGCACGGCTACATCATCGGGCGCTTGCAGCGAGTGATCTTCTACGAGCCGGGTGTCAAGGACACCAACTGGAGTGCCACCGCGCCGGTGCGGGGGCCAGACGGTGTGGAGCGCCGTTGGGTCTATCTGCATTACTTCAAGGCGGGCCAGCCCTCGATCAACTGGCTCGACCCGAGCTTTGCCGGCATGCGACTGGTGATCGGAGATGCGCTGCACTCACTAGGTGATCTTGGTAGCGGCGCCCTGCGGCTGGATGCCAACGGCTTCCTCGGGGTGGAGAAGAGCGCGGAGGACTCACCTGCCTGGTCGGAAGGCCATCCACTCTCCGAGGCCGCCAATCAGCTGATCGCCAGCATGGTGCGCAAGGTCGGTGGCTTCACCTTTCAGGAGCTCAACCTCACCATCGACGACATCAAGAGTTCCGCAGAGCGAGGCGCCGATCTTTCCTACGACTTCATCAACCGGCCGGCCTATCACCACGCACTGGCGACCGAGGACACCGAGTTCGTCCGCCTCACTCTCGATCTGTCGCGGCAGCATGGCGTGGAGCCGGCCTCACTGGTGCACGCGCTGCAAAACCACGACGAGATGACCTACGAGCTGGTGCACTTCGAGACCCTGCACGCCCGAGACCTGTTCAGGTTCCGCAGCCAAGAGCTCACCGGCCACGAGCTGGCCGTCACCATCCGGCAGGAACTTCTTGATCATCTGACTGGTGACGCCGCGCCATACAACGCGACCTTTACGCAGAACGGCATCGCGTCGACCACCGCAACGATCATCGCAGCCTCGCTGGACATCACGAGCGTCGCCAAGCTCACCAGAGAACAAGTGGAGCAGATCAAGCAGGCGCACCTGCTGCTGGCCATGTTCAACGCGCTGCAGCCGGGGGTTTTCGCCTTGTCTGGTTGGGATCTTTGCGGGATGCTCACCTTGGACCGTAAGCAGGTCAATTGGCTCCTCGCGGATGGCGATACGCGCTGGATCCACCGCGCAGCGTATGACCTGATGGACTACCGGCCTCATGCTCACGAGTCGTTGTCCAAGATGCCCCGTGGCGTCAGCCTTTACGGCTCGCTGCCCGCCCAGCTGCGGGACAGCACCTCGTTTGCCCGCCGACTCGGCGAGATTCTGGCCGTTCGGAAGCGTTACGGGATCGCGGCCAGCATCCAACTCGATGTGCCGCACGTTTCCAACAAGGCGATGCTGGTCATGGTGCACCAGTTAACTGATGCAGAGCAGGTCACGGTGTTGAACTTCTCTGCGCATGCCATCGCCGGGAGCGTCAGCTCCGAAGCCCTGGTGCCGGGCAGCGTGTTGGTCGACATGTTCACTGATGAGGAGGTTGGCGAGGTCGACGACCTGCACACTTTCGCGATCTCGCTCGAACCGCATGAGGGTAAGTCGCTGCTGGTGCTGTGTCCCGGTGATCATCTGGTGGTGGCCCATCCGCAGGCTGCCGACCGGCCCAGTGTGCGAGGCGAGGCCGGCTGACGTGGTGCGTCACGAAGAGCATTGTTGATCTTGGTCGGCGCGGACGCTGAACGCCGATTGGTGCACACGCGCGGCGCCTGGTGATGCTGGCGGCAGCCTAGACAGCGTTGCGTACCAGAGGCCCTCGTCCAAGGCCGCCTCAGCCGAGGCAGTGTCACAAATCCGGATCTCTCGGAGCGAAATCAACAAGGTCAGCCCGATCGTGGTCAGATCTCCACAACCGGGCAATGTTGAACTGAGAGTGCGCCGCCGTCGTTCTCATCGGTGAAAGATGAGGGCAGGGCAAAGACGTGACTACGGTGGTGAGCCTAAGGACAGCCGGTCGGGGTTTGGAAGGAGGCTTGGTGGTCGGCGGACAGCGTGAGGCCGCATTGCAGGAACTGCACGACCGACACGCCAGCGAGCTGTGGCGGTTCGCTATGAGGCTGACGCACGATCGCCAGCTATCCGAAGACGTTGTCCAAGAGGTGCTGCTCAAGGCTTGGAAGGACCCCAGCCTCGGGCAACGCGATGAGGCTGCGGCCCGCGCCTGGCTCTTCACGGCGTCTCGGAACCTGATTATCGATCGCTGGCGAAGTGCGGCGTCGCGGCACGAGCAACGGATGGAGGATCCGCCCGAGGAAAGCGCCGGCGACGCAACCAGCGTGGTACTCGACCGATGGTTGATCGCCGAAGCCCTTGGCAGCTTGTCACTGGAACATCGCTCCGTGATCAACGCCGCCTACTACGAGGGCAGGTCGGTGGCCGACATCTCCGCTCGGCTCCGCATCCCGGAAGGCACCGTGAAGTCGCGGCTGCACTACGGCCTCCGAACCCTCAGATTGGCTCTACAGGAGAAAGGAGTGACTCGGCCGTGAACGCAATCCTCGACAAGTTTGCGCAGTGGGATGCCGCCTACGTGCTGGGTGCTCTGTCTCCTGCCGAGCGACGGGAGTTCGAGGAGCACCTCGCCACCTGCCCATCCTGCCAGGCCGCCGTCTCGGAACTGGCAGCTCTTCCGGGTCTGCTGGCTCAGCTGCCGCCAGACGACGCAGCGATGTTGTCCGTGGCGGACGAGAAGGTGGCCGAGTCTGCGGAGGCACCCGCACTGAGTGGTGTGCAGACTGATGTGATCGAGCCGGGACTGCCGCCATCGCTGCTGCCAAAGATGATGAAGAAGGTGCGCACGCGTCGGCGCCGGATGGTGGCCGCTGTTGCGGGGATAGCGGCTGCGGTCCTGCTGGTGATCGGCGGGCTCGCAGTCGGAGCCGGGCTGCTTCCGCTCCAGCCGGACGGCCCGCAACGAGTCGCCTTCTCGCAGGTAGTACCCTCGGCGATGCTCGCTGTCGCTGACGTCATTCCCGGCCAAAATGGCACCGAAATCAAGGTGGAGTGCTCGTACGGCGAGGTCAACGAACCGACGCCGGGCGCAGGACACGAAACCTATTCGATCTTCGTGGTTGACCGCTCGGGAAACGCCTCGGAGATCAAGGAATGGCCTGCGACGCCCAACAAGCTGATGCGGCCCAGCGGCACTACGCCGTTACGGGTCTCTGAGATCGCTGACTTGGAGATCCGTGAGACCGACACCAACGAGGTTATGCTCCGCGCTCCTCTTCGCTGACGGGGCCCGGTTCGCAGTGTCCAGCTACCTGCGTACGCGCCGCCGCCGCCGCTCCCGGCAGGTGCCGCCGCTACCGTGAACACGTGAACATCGTCTTGATCTTGCTGTCGACGGGCGGCTGATGACCTCCGAATCCGGCATACCAACGGCCGCTCTTGAAGCGGAATGCCAGCGGCTGCTGAACTTTGGCCGCCACTTTCCCCATCCCTTGGGTGGTGCTGCGTGGCTCGATGCCACCGGCCAACCGGACATGTCTCGGCCGGTCTATACCTGGATCACGGCCCGGATGGTTCACGTATACGTCCTAGGCCATCTACTCGGTGGGTCTGGTGATCTTGAGCTGGCCGCGCAGGCGCTTGCTGGGCTGACCGGCCGGCTGCGCGACCCCATTAGTGGCGGCTGGCTGACCAGCGTCGGTACCGCCGAGGAGAGTCCGGACGAAAAGGCGTGTTACACACAGGCCTTCGTGGTGCTGGCCGCGTCCTCGGCCTCCGTGGCCGGATTGTCGGGGGCTCGCGAGCTGCTCAACGAAGCGTTCGAGGTCTGGGACCAGCGCTTCTTCGAGGCCGAGGCCGGGATGTTCGTCGACTCCTGGAACCGCAGCTTCACCCAGCTCAGCGACTACCGGGGGGTCAACGCCAACATGCATGGGGTCGAAGCTTTGCTGGCTGCCGCAGATGTGACCGGTGATGACACGCTGCGCGAGCGTGCCCTCGGAGTCGCTCGCCGCGTGGCGCTGGAGTTCGCCGAACCGCACTCCTGGCGGATACCCGAACACTTCGACTCCGCCTGGGAACCGCAGCTGGAACACAACCGGGATCTCCCGGACGATCAGTTTCGCCCCTTTGGCGCCACGGTCGGGCATGGCCTGGAATGGTCGAGATTGCTGCTGCATCTGGAGGCATCGCTTGCCGACCCGCCGGCTTGGCTGCTGCCTGCCGCCGAGGCGCTGTTTGAGCGCGCTGTGACCGACGGCTGGGCGGTGGACGGCGCCGACGGCTTCGTGTACACCACCGATTGGAACGGCACTCCGGTAGTCCGCGACCGGCTGCACTGGGTGCTTGCGGAGGCCATCGCCGCCGCCGCGTCGCTGCGAGCCCGAACCGGCGATGATCATTATTCCGACCTGGCCGCTACCTGGTGGGCGTACGCCGAGCGCTACTTGTTCGATCGGACGTACGGGTCATGGCATCACCAACTCGACGCCAGCAACCACGTCATCGATACTGTCTGGCCAGGCAAACCCGACCTCTATCACGCCGTCCAGGCAACCGTTATCCCGCGGCTGCCGCTCGCCCCAAGCATGGCAACGGCTCTCGCACTATGACGGGCGGCCGCTTCGCCAACTGCAGGAGCTAGCAGGGCGTCGGCTGGCGTGTGGTTCTGGGGGACAGCGGATTGCCGGTCCCGAAGTCCCTTCCGTCAAAATGGAGGACGATGAAACGGTCAGAGGCGCTGGAGCATCGTCTCCATGTTCAGCAGCTCGATCGGGTCGAAGCCGACCGAGCAATCACTGATGCGGCGGTCTTCGACTTCGGCGTTCAAGACACCGGCCGGGACGGAGCGAGCTGGGCGCTGGCTAATCGTGGTGTACCGGTCCAAGACGCCACCGAGCTGGAAGCTTGCCCAGACGTGGCGTTGGCGTGGACGCTGCGGGCTGCGCCGCATTACTATCGGCGCACCGATCTGCCGCAGGTCTTGATCGCTACCTCGCCCCTCTCAGATCGGGATGCCGCCAAGCGTGTGACTGGTGCTGACAAGCCTCTCAAGGACGCCGGCATTTCCACCCTCACAGGCCTCACTGAGGTGGCCACACAGCTGCACGACGTCGTGACTAGCTCGCTGGCCAAGGGCGAAGTCTCCACCCAGCTCACCGCTCGTCTCGATCCTCCCTATCTGCGGTACTGCAGGGGCTGCAAAACGACGCACTCATGGGAGGTTCCCTTCCGCATCGGCGCTTTGTACGCCGGGCTCGAGCTTGAGCCGGGTACCTCGCCGCCTGTGCTGCGGCGCATTCCAGCATGGCCGATACGGACGCCCGGACCTGCGCCGGACCCGATGGCGGCGCCCGAGTCGCTGCAGCCGATCCGCAACTACCTCAGGTTCCTCGGCCCGGCTACACCGAACGATGTTGCTGCCTTCCTCGACTCGCCGGTCGCGGAGGTCAAGGCGCACTGGCCAGCAGACGCGGTCGAAGTCAGCGTCGATGGCCGCCGAGGTTGGATTCTGGGTGAGCTGGGAGGCAAGGAGCATGATCACGAACTGTTGCGACTGCTGGGTGGCTTCGACCTGTTTCTCCAGGGCAAGGACCGCGACCTGATCGTGCCCGACAAAAGCAAGCACAAGGCACTCTGGCCGATTCTTGGGCGGCCCGGAGCGGTACTCTGCGGCGCTGAGATCACGGGCAGCTGGCGGCCGAAGGCGGCAGGCAAACAATTCACACTCCGCCTCGAACTTTGGAACACGCTCTCGAAGCCGAACCGCAAGCGGCTGGAGTTCGAAGCAGAGCGGCTCGCCGCGCACCGCGGCCTGGAACTGGCCGCCATCGTCGAGGAATGACGAGCAGTTTCAGGTTTGGGCAGCGGCTGGATGCTCCCAAACCACCTCATCGGGCGACTTGTCGGGCCGCAGTCCGCGCCAGACGGGGTGTCGCAGCCGGCCGGGCTCGGTGAGCTCGCCGTATGAGACCTCCCCAACCAGAGAGGGCCTTACCCAATGCGCATCGCGCGCATCCTCGCGCGGAACGTCGGCGAACGGCGAGGTCTTCCGGCTCAGCTTCTCCAGCATTGCCTGGATCTCATCGAGCTGACGGTCGTTGAACCCCGATCCCACCCGGCCGACGTAGTGCAAGCCAGCCTCGCTTGGTATTCCCATCAGCAACGACCCGACACCCCCACCACGCCGGCCCCTGCCCTCTCGCCAGCCACCGATCACGACTTCCTGAACCCGATGCAGTTTGATCTTGAGCCAGGTCTGAGTGCGCCGACCCGGTTGATAGATCGAATTGCGGCGTTTCGCGACCACTCCCTCGAGCTGCAGTTGATCGCTCGTCTGCACAGCCGCCTGGAGATCGCCCTCGAAGATCGGCGGCACCTTGATAAGGGATCCCGGCTCCGGTTGTAGCAGACTCTCCAGGATCGCCCGGCGTGCCTGGTAGGTCTTCTTGATCAATGACTGACCGTTCAGCTCGAGAATGTCGAAGACCATCAGCTGTGCCGGATAGGCCTTGGCGGCCCGCTCGATATCTGCCGGCCTGGTGAGGTTGATTCGATGCTGCAGCAGGCCGAAGCTGGGTCGTCCAGAGGAGTCGGTGACTACAACCTCGCCATCCAGGATCGCCGTCTCGACTTTGATCTTGGTCAGTTCGCGGGCTACTTCGAAGTAGGCCTCGGTATCGTCCCTGCCTTTGCGACTGAGCAGTTTCACCCGTCCACCGGCTAGGTAGGCGATCGTGCGTACGCCGTCCCACTTCATCTCGAACGCCCAGCCAGCCTCGTCTCCGAAGCGGGCGGCGGCGACCGGGGTGGCGAGCATAGGATCCACCTGCTCGGGAAACTCCAAATCTGCCGGCGAGCGCCCTTCGACAGGCGCTGTCCTGAGCTTGTCGAAGGGCTCAGGGCTCATCGACATGTGGCCTGAGCCTGTCGAAGGCCCCTCTCTGTCTTCCGGGTCGGTCTCCATGAGGTGCATCAGCCAGTTCTTCTCCGGTTGAGAATCGCCACTGCCGGTGTGGATCAACGCGAACTTACGGACACCACCAAGCCCGCCGTCTGGCTGGCCGAACAGAGTAATGACCACCTCCTTGCCCTCCCGCCACTTGTGCAGACGGTACGTCCCGGAGTCCCAGACCCGCATATTTCCAGCGCCGTACTCGCCTTTGGGGATGGTGCCGTGGAAGCTCAGGTACTCCAGGGGATGATCTTCGGTTCGCACTGCGAGGTGATTGATCGCCGGATCAGTTGGCGGCGCCTTGGGTACCGCCCAGCTGGCCAGCACGCCATCGCGCTCCAGCCGCACGTCGTAGTGCAGGCGGCGCGCATGGTGTTCTTGGATTACGAATCGGAAGCCGTCTTGCTGCTGGCCCGACCTCGTGGCAGGGACTGGCTCCGGCGTCTTGGCTGGATCGCGCATGCTGCGATACCTGGCGAGTCGATCTCGGTCGGCGCTGGGAGCCAAGTCGGCGATTGGGTCGCCGAGCGTGGCCAGTCTCGTGATCACTTCCTGGTACTCCAGCTGCCGCAGATCCGGATCCGCCAGCTCATTCCAAGTCCGCGGCGCGGCGACCATCGGACGGTCCCGCCCACGTAGCGAGTAGGGGGAGACCGTCGTCTTGGCGCCGTTGTTCTGGCTCCAGTCGATGAATACCTTCCCGTCGCGCTGCGAGCGCTTCATGGTGCTGATGACCCGGTCAGGATGATCAGCTTCGAGCGCCAGTGCGAGTTCACGTGCCACCTCGGTGGCCTGCTCCGGGGACTGCGAGCGATCCAGCGGAGCGTACAGATGAATGCCCTTGCTTCCGCTGGTAACCGGGACCGGATCGTGTCCGATGTCGCGCAGGATGGCTCGCACCAGCATCGCAATCGATGCACACTCAGCCAGGCTCACGCCTGGTCCTGGATCAAGATCAAGAACCAGACGATCAGGATTTTGAGGGCGTCCATCGGGGCCGAATCTCCATTGCGGAACGTGAATCTCCAGAGCGGCAAGCTGTGCCAGCCAGGTGAGCGTCGCAAGATCATTGATCACTGGATAGTCATTGTCGTGATCTCGGTGAGATATGGTACGGCGCGGCACCCAATCCGGCGTGCCGGCCCCAAGATCTTTGTTGAAGAAGACGGTCGGGCGTTTTCCCTTCACCTCACTCACGCCGTCAGGCCAGCGCTTGCGGGTCGCCGGCCGATCACGTAAGTGCGGCAGCATGGTGGGACCGACCTGCGCGTAGTAGGCCAAGACATCAGCTTTGGTGGTCTGGGTCTGTGGATAGAGCACCTTGTCAAGGTTGCTGAGCTTGATCGTCCGACCCTCGACTGTCACGACCTGGTCGTGCGATGGCTTGCCCATGGAGCCAGTATCGGCTGGTCAAATCTGAGCGCCAACCTTGGTCGCCAGGATTCTGATGCGTCTGAATTGGGTAGTAGGCGGGATATGCGAGCCCTCTGGAAGGGAGCCATCACCTTCGGTCTGGTGAATGTGCCGATCAAGCTCTATCCAGCGACCGAAGACCACGACATCAGCCTGCATCAGGTGCACGACGCCGATGGCGGGCGAATCCGCTACCAGCGCCGCTGTGAGATCTGCGGCAAGGTGGTCGAGTACGCCAACATCGACAAGGCGTACGCGGAAGGCAAGACCACTATCGTGCTCACCGATGAGGACCTCAAGTCGCTGCCGGAGGAGCGCAGCCATGAGATCGAGGTCGTGGAGTTCGTGCCGTCCGACCAGATCGATGAGATCAGGTTCGACCGGAGCTACTTCCTGGAGCCGGAGAAGCCTGGTACCAAGGCGTACGCACTGCTTCGGCGAGCCTTGGAGGAGACCGATCGCACAGCGATCGTCCAGTTCTCACTGCGCCAGAAGACTCGGCTGGGAGCACTGAGATCGCGCGGCAAGGTGTTGATGCTCCAGTCGCTGCTGTGGGACGACGAGGTGCGCGAGGCTGATCTCCCGAACGTGAAAGAGGACGTCAAGGTGTCGCCTCAGGAGCTCAAGATGGCATCGTCGTTGATCGACAACATGTCCGCCGACTTCGCGCCCGACAAGTTCAGCGACGAATACCAAGATCAGTTACGGCAGCTGATCGCGGCCAAACTCGAACAGGGCGACGCTTTGGACACGGCCGCCACCTTCGGTGAGGAAGGCGACGAGCAGGCAGATCGGGGCGAGGTGGTCGATCTGATGGAGGCACTGCGCCGCAGCGTTGAGCAGAACCGCGCGGCCAGGAAGACGGTGGAAACCAAGCCCTCGGCGAAGCAGGCAACCGCCAAGAAGGCCCCGGCGAAGAAGGGAGCGGCGAAGAAGGCGACAACAGCGAAGTCAGCTAAAAAGGCCAGTTGATCTGGTCTACTCGGAGGAACAGAGGAGGAACACATGGGTATCGGAGTTGGCATTGTCTTGATCGTGATTGGAGCGATCATGCTCTTTGCACTCAACGCCGACTTGCCGTTCGTGTCAGACGACACGCTCGGCATCATCTTCATCGTGGCTGGGGCTTTGGCGCTGATCATGGCGCTGATACTGCAAGCGCAGCGCACTCGGACCAAGCACGTGCAAGAGAATCGCTACGACGGTTCTCCGCCAGTCGTCTGACTAGCCCATGCAACAGAGCCAATAGAAAGTCTGCGTCCCCGGCTGCAAGCTCAGCCGGGGACGCAGACTGTCAGGGCACGAGGGCGCACCTCGGCGCGCAGGGTGCGGCAATCGCCTATAACGTCACCATCGAGCTGATAAGGGTCGGGGTGACGCATACGCACTTCGACCTGAGTGGCCCGCCACTGGTCGACCCGATCATCGGCACGCGGGCGCCTGGTGACCAATCGGAGAAACGTGCGTAGCCAATGAGAGAGGCGATGCGGCGACGCGACATATACATCGAGCAAACCGTCGTCAGGCCGCGCATCAGGGAGCAACGTAAGATTCCCGGCCAGTTTGCCGACATTGCCGATCGCACAGATCATGGCGTGCCGTCGCTGCGGACGATGATCATCTAGGGTGATCCGCATGTCGATCGGGGTACGCCCGAGCGCCTTTGCGGCCGCGATGAAGTACGCTCCAGCGCCGATGGTGTCTTTGAGCTCCGGGCTGGTCTCATCCATGATCATCGCATCAACTCCCAGGCCGGCAATGACCGCGAAGTGCTCGCCCGGCGCACCGTCAACAGCGAGCTTGATCAAATCAATGTCGAGCGTGTGCTCGCCGAACGCGACCTCCAGCGCGTCAAGCTCAGACAAGGGAATATCCAGGTTGCGGGCCAGCAGGTTTCCGGTGCCGACCGGCACCACAGCCATCGGGATCCCCGATTGCGCCAGTCTGTCCGCAACGATCCGTACGGTTCCGTCGCCCCCGACGACGATGACACGATCTGGTTTCGCCGAAACCACGTCGGCCGTGATGGCCTGGCCAGGATTGTCTGCAGGAGTAGCCAGCCAAATTGGGTCGCTCCAGCCCGATTCTGCTGCGCGCCGAGCTACCGCGTCACGGAGGTCATCGGACACCTTGATCGGGTTGTAGACCACCGCGCAGCGACGCCCCGAACGCTCATTCATTACGTGGTACCTCTCGCCTGGATATTGGCCGCCGATGTGCCGCCACAATCGCAATACCCAATCGGACTCGGAATATTGAGCCGGTCAGATCAAGCCTGTCGCGACAGTTGCAAAACAGTGTGCGAAAAGCGGCCGACACGCGGTCTGGCGTCTCGCGGGGGTGATCAGCATGCCATCTACGATGGTGCTGATCGCGTGATGGCGGTGTCGAGTCACGGGCCCCCTTGGCGTTCCGATATGCTTTTGCGCTCAGCGGAGAGATCTTGTTCTTGGGGGAGATCCCATGTCAGTAGGCGATGTTGCGACCGTGTTCTCGGTTGAGCACGACGCTGCGGCCTCACTCATCCACCTGCGAGCCCAGGGCGTCAGCCTACTGGTGCAGCTGAAACCCACCGGCTTGCCGGTGATCTTGCACTGGGGCGCTGATCTTGGTGATCTTGATGGGCTGTCGGCGGCCGCCCTGCTTGCTGCCTTCGGCCCGAGCGGCCTCGACCCGCTGCCATCCATGATGTCCTCGCTGGTACCAGAGGCTTCTGCGGCCTGGAGCTCGCGCGCAGCCTTGTCCGGATCCCACGACGACCACACATCCGCAGCGTCCTTTACCGCTAGCCGCTCTCAGCTGATCAGCGAGACCCCGGTGCAGCCAGGTCTGACCGAGGTCGGCGCCGATACTGTGATCGTCGAAGCGGAAGATCCGGTCAACCGCCTGACCTTGGACCTGGCCCTCCAACTCACAGGCAACGGGCTGGTCCGCTGTCGTGCGGGTGTCACCAACAAAAATGTCGCAGACTACCGGCTGGAGGGTTTGGAGCTCTTCTTGCCAGTCAGCGACCTGGCCACGCACCGCGTCGAGTTCGACGGACCGGCGCTGTCGACAGTTCCGTTGCGCTCGGGCTCCTGGTCTGTTGATCATAGGGGTTTCGACGACCGACCAGCTTATGTCGCTCTGGCGGTGGCTGGAACGGGCTTTCGCCGCGGTCAGGTCTGGCAGGCGCATGTGGCCTTCAGTGGCCCAGTCCAGCACCGGGCTGAGCGAACGGTCTATGGCAGGACCTATCTCGGTGGTGGAGAGCTCTTACAGGCGGGTGAAATCGTGCTCGGTATCGGGGAGGCGTATCACTCCCCGTGGGTGGTGTGGACTTGGGGCGACGGGCTGGATGCTGCAGCGGCTCGCCTGCACCGACACGTTCGGCCTGAGGCGCGACATGACAAGCGGGTGATTTTCAACGCCGCCGCACAAGCGTTCGCTCACCACGACCGGCAGGCGATGCTCGCCCTCGCCGAGTACGCCGCGGCAGTCGGGGTCGAGACGTTCCTGCTGGATCTCGGGTGGTGCTCGCGGGCCGGCCTTGACCCGTACGCCGACAGCGCCGGCCTAACCGAAACGGGATCGTCGGCCGATCTCGATGGGCTGCTCACACGACTTCATAGCTTGGATCTTGAGGTCGGGTTGGCGATCGAACTCGAGCTGGTCGAGGCGGACCCCGCCATTGTCCGCGACCATCCGGACTGGCTGCTGACTGTCGAGCGCGATGGGGTGACCCGGCAGGTCTTGGACCTATCTGCGCGGCCTGCGATGGTCCACGTGTGGGAGAGGCTTACCAAGCTCCTCGACCGGCACCATGTGTCATTGCTCAGCTGGTCGCTTCCTCAAGATGCGCACCGGCCGGGTGCCACCGCAACGCAGCACAGCAGCACGCTTGCTGCATACCGACTGCTCGATGCGTTGGGTGAGCGCTACCCCCATCTCGTGATCCAGACAACCAGCCTTGACTTGGCGATGACCACCAGGGCGGTTGGGGCTGATCGGTCGCGGGACTCGACCGTACGGCACGCCGACTTTGCCGGTCTTGTGCAACTGCTGCCTCCGGGACTGGTTTGGCAGCCGGCACTGGACGAGCCAGACGACGCAACCTCGTCCGCCTACCGGGCGATCTCTGCATTCTTCGGACGGCTCGGTCTGGGAATCGATCTCAGAAAGCAGGCTCCGGGAAACCTGCGCTCCATCCACCGATGGCTTTCGCTGTACAAGAGGTTCCGACCGTTGCTGCACTCCGGCACCACAGTTCGGTCAGACGAGAGTGATCGAGGTTTTGTGGCCCACGGCGTGGTGGCCGGCGATCGCGACGAGGCCCTGTTTGCATTGGTTTGGCTAGAGCGGGCCCTGGCCAGCCGACGAGTACGCATCGATGGGCTGGACCCGGCGACCTTCTACCGGATCGAGGTCATCGCCCGCCCTGGCGAGGCTCAGACCGTCACACCGGCGTGGGCGTCAGGTGCTCCTGTCCTGACCGGTAAGGCGCTCGACGCGGCCGGCATCCCGCTGCCCCCGGCACGTCGCGGCTCGGCGCTCCTGCTCCATCTCCAGTCGGTAGGCTAGCCCTCACTCAGCGAGGCCCTGGTCCGCAGCGGTTGCCATCTGCTCGGCCGAAGCGGCGGCCTGGCGCAGTTCTTGATAGTGCTTCCTCGCGGCTCGTGCCGTTTCACGAGCCTCTCGCTCAGCGGACTCCGCCTGCCGCAGCTGGCTGCGCAGCGACTCGACCTGGTCGGCCAGCTCATCCGCGCGCTGGGTGGCTGTCTCAGCGGCCTCCTCCGCTGTCTCCGCGGCCTTACGGGCGGCGGCGGCGCGCTCCTGGGCTTCCTTCGCCGCGTTTTCAGCTTCGCGACGCTGCTTTGGGTCAGCTGGGGGTGCCGGCTCGGCTGGAACCGGCTTCGCCGGCTGGCTTGGCGTCTTAGTCGGGAGCGACGCTCCCAGAGCGGACGCCAAATCAGTTGGTCCGAAACCGCCGAAGGTGACGGCTTGGGTCAGCCGCCCAGCCCGTAGCAGGTCAGCGATCTCCGGGTCGCCCAGCGCTGTCTGCAACGTTTGGCCAACCTCCTGTTTCGCTCCCTCCGGCGCGCTGTAGCCATGCTCGCCGCCAAGCTCGACGGCTCGGCGTGCCAGTGCGTCAACTGTCTTGCGACGCTCCGCGGAGAGCTGGCGCAGCTCATCTCCCGCCATCCGTTGCTGGGCATCTTGCAGCGCACTCCCTAGTTCAAGGAGCGCGCTCACCGCCTCCGGTTCCCGGCGGGCGAGCAGGTTGATCAGCCAGGCACTACGGGTAGGTCGCCGGAGTCGGCCGATCTCGGTCGCGAGCTGGCGGTCTCGCGCCTGGCGAGCCTCGGCAACGAGCTGTTGCCGCCGCTCGATGAAGTCATCGGGCGAAAGGGCGTAGAGCTCGTTGGCTGCAGTCTCTAGATCCATGGCGCCGCGCTAAACAGATCAGCCCCACAGTGGGGGTGCGAAGTTGATCGTCGTGTTGTCGATCAACCGCGTTCCGCCGACCCGAGCCGCAACGACGAAGGTGGCAAGCCCAACATGATCATCTGGCACCTCCGCAAAGGTGGACGGATTGACGATTGTGGCGTAATCGAGCTCAAAGCACGGTTCCGCCTCAGCCCGATCCAAGACCTCGTATGCCGCTGCTCGGGCCGAGGGAACTGACCCTTGCGTTGCCGCCTTCTCCAGTGCTGCCGAGAGGCTTCGTGCCACGGCACGCTCACCTACGGTGAGGAAGATGTTGCGGCTGGACAATGCGAGCCCATCGGGCTCCCGGATAATGGGCGCGCCGACGATCTCAAGTGCGAGATTCAAGTCGATCACCATTCGCTGGATGCAGGCGAGTTGTTGCGCGTCCTTTTCGCCAAAGATCGCGACCTGCGGCCGGATGATGTTGAACAATTTCAGGACCACGGTGAGCACCCCGTCGAAGTGGCCAGGGCGAGAGTGACCCTCGAGGATCGAACCCAGGGTGCCGACGTGCACTGTGACCTGCCGCCCGGCCGGATACAGCTCGCTGACGGTTGGCACGAAGACGATGTCGACCCCGTCGGCTTCGCAGACCTGGAAGTCGTCCTCGAGGGGCCGCGGGTATCGTGCGTAGTCCTCGCCAGGACCAAACTGCAGCGGGTTGACGAAGATGCTGACCACAACTACATCGCCTAGCGACTTGGCCAACTTGATGAGGGAGCGATGTCCCTCATGCAGGGCGCCCATCGTGGCCACATAGGCAACCCGGGGAGTAGCCGGCCCTTCGCGTGCGCCACGGAGTGCGGCGTACTCGGCAACATTATGAGCGATCTTCATGACTTGACCTTTGAAGTAGGAATCGTCGATGCGAATGTGTGCTGCTCGCTTGGGAAGGCGCCAGTCCTCACATCCTCGACGTATGCTGCGGCCGCGTTCCCGATGATCTCGGCCAGGTTGGCGTACTGCTTGACAAACCGCTGCAATCTGCCGCGGCGAAGCCCGGCCATGTCTTGCCACACGAGGACTTGCGCGTCACAGTCCGGGCCGGCGCCGATGCCAACGGTCGGAATGTCGAGCTCAGCGGTCACCTGACGCGCCAGATCGCCGGGCACCATCTCCAACACCAGGGCGAAGGCGCCCGCCTCCGCGACGGCGTGTGCGTCGGTCAGCAGTCGTCCCGCATCATCGCCCCTGCCCTGCACCCGGTAGCCGCCGAGCTGGTGTTCGCTCTGCGGGGTGAAGCCGATGTGCCCCATGACTGGGACGCCAGCGTCAGTGACCTTGCGGATCTGATCAGCGACGCGTACCCCACCCTCGAACTTCACAGCGTGGCAGCCGCCTTCCTTCATGAAGCGGATGGAGGTTTCCAAGGCCTGCGACGGTCCATCCTCGTAGGAGCCGAAGGGCAGGTCGGCGATGACGAAGGCACGCTTGGTGGACTTCACAACCGCACGCACCAATGGCAGCAGCTCCGCAACGGTGACCGGCAGCGTGGTCTCGTACGCGTAGACATTGTTAGCTGCGGAATCTCCGACCAGCAATGCCCAGACACCAGCTTCGTCGAACAACTCAGCGGTGTACTGGTCGTAGCTGGTGAGCATGGCCCAACGCTCGTGTTGACGTTTGGCGGAATGGAAGTCGGTGATACGGATCCTCCGCACTCGCGGAGGACTGGTTTCGGTCACTGATGCCGCCTCACTCTGGAGAACTTAACGCATGAGGCAGCACGACGGGACTCCTCCCGGACACGCGCAGCGGTGCGCTGGGTGTCAACATCCCACGTAACGTGGGATGCGTCCGCTGTACATGGCATGCACGCCATGCTCAGCGTCAAGATCCCACGTAGCGTGGGATGTTCACGGGGCATGTGAGAGATTCTCGGTGCTTGCCGTCAGAGCCTGGAAAGAACCAGCGACGACCGGGTACGCGAGACGCCGGGGTGGTTGCGGATGATGCCGAGCACCTTCTCGAAGTGGCCAGCGTCGGCCGCGCGGACGCGGAGGATTCCGTCTGCCTCGCCAGTAACCGTGTACGCCTCAGCAACTTCTGGAATGGCGCTCACCATCTCCCGCATCCGCTCCGGCGGCACCCGACCTTCGCAGTAGACCTCGACAAAAGCCTCGATCGTCCAGCCCAGCGCCGCCGGCTCGATGTCGGCCGTGAAACGCCGGATCACACCGCTCTGGCGGAGCCGATCAACCCGTCGTTTGGTGGCCGCGGTGGACAGCCCGACGTGATGACCCAGCATCGCAAAGCTCTCACGACCATAGTCGGTCAGCCGCGCAAGGATCTTGTGATCTATTTCGTCAAGACGCAATACAGTCTCCTCGCTTTGATTGATCACACTATCTGACTTGCGCCCGCTGGACCCTACCCTTCAAGAGTGACAATCACAGTGCTGGACGGCGTCGGACACGCCGTTCGGCATGCGAAGCTTCGGCACTATCTGATGTGCCCGCCGACGTACTTCGACGTGACTTATTCGATCAACCCGTGGATGGATCCGAGCCGACGGGTGGACCGGGCCCTGGCCGTCCGGCAATGGTCAGGATTGGTTGACGCCTACCGCTCGACAGGCCATCGAGTAGACCTCTTGGAGCCGCTACCCAACTTGCCCGACATGGTCTATGCCGCGAACGGCGCCACCATGGTCGATGGGCACACGCTGCCGGCCAGATTCGCGAATCCAGAGCGCGCGGGGGAAGCCGCCGTACATTCGGCGTGGCATCAGCGCAACAGCACCTTGTACGGCGGCGGATATCTGCAGCCGGCAACTGCGATCAACGAGGCCGAGGGCGACTTCGTCGTGCTGTCGGAAAGAATCCTCGCTGGCTATGGATTCCGGACAACGTTGCCGGCTCATCACGAGCTCGCCACGCTGACTGGTCGTGAAGTGCTCAGCCTCGAGCTGGTGGATCCGCGGCTCTTCCACCTTGATCTTGCTCTGACCGTTCTGGACGACCAGTGTGATCACATTGCTTATTACCCGGGAGCATTCAGTCAGCAGAGCCGCCGATTGCTGGGCCAACTGTTCCCAGATGCTCTTATTGCGACCGAACTCGACGCATACGCCTTCGGACTCAACGCGGTCAGCGATGGATTGCATGTCTTCATCCCCGCGGGCGCCCGCCGGCTGCGCGAATTGCTTGCCGCCGCCGGCTACTGGCCGATCTCGGTGGACCTCAGCGAGCTGATCAAGGGCGGTGGCAGCGTGAAGTGTTGCACCCAAGAGATCAGGCCAGCGCCCAGCACGCCATTAGTCCCATCCCAACTCCTCGGCAGGACCTCATCGTGATCACAACGAACCACACCCTCACCCATGCCAGCCAGCTGCTCCAGATCGAAGATGAATACGTCGCTCACAACTACCACCCACTCGATGTTGTGGTGGCAAGCGGGTCAGGCGCGGTGCTCACTGACAGCGAGGGTGAGCGTTACCTGGACTTCCTAGCCGCGTATTCGGCCGCGAACTTCGGGCACTGTCATCCGACCCTGGTCGCCGCCGCCAAGGAGCAGCTCGAGCGACTGACGCTGACCTCTCGAGCATTCCATCACGATCAACTGGCCCCCTTTGCCGAAGGGCTAGCGAGACTGATCGGTAAGGACATGGTGCTCCCAATGAACAGTGGCGCCGAGGCAGTGGAGTCCGCGATCAAGGTCGCACGCAAGTGGGGTTACGAGGTCAAGGGGGTGCCGGATGGTCGGGCCGTGATCATCGTCGCGACTGGCAACTTCCACGGCCGGACCACAACGATCATCGGTTTCTCCGATGATCCGCTCGCACACGATCACTACGGACCGTACACTCCAGGTTTCGTCTTGGTTCCGTACGGTGATCTTGAAGCACTCCGCGAGGCGATCACTGACGATGTTGTCGCGGTCTTGCTGGAGCCGATCCAGGGTGAGTCAGGCGTGCGAATCCCGCCAGCTGGCTACATGGCCGGCGTGCGTGAGTTGACCAGCCAGCACCGAGTGCTGTTCATTGCCGATGAGATCCAGTCGGGACTGGGACGTACCGGCCGCACACTCGCCTTGGCGCATGAGAGCGTCACGGCTGATGTCTACGTGCTTGGCAAGGCATTGGGCGGTGGCATCGTGCCGCTTTCCGCGGTCGTTGCCGATCATGACGTACTCGGTGTCCTGAAGCCTGGTCAGCATGGCAGCACGTTTGGTGGCAATGCACTCGCGTGCGCCATCGGGCGGGCGGTGGTGAGTCTGCTGGAGAGCGGCGACTACCAGCAGCGCGCGGCCAGCTTGGGCCTCCAGCTCCGAGATCGGCTGGATGGCATGGTTGGTCGCGGAGTGGTCGCCTTTCGCTCGCGCGGCTTGTGGGCCGGCGTTGACATTGAGCCTCGTCTCGGCACCGGACGCGATCTCTGCGAGGCGCTGGCCCGAAGGCATGTGCTGGCCAAGGACACGCACGGGCCCACAATTCGCCTGGCCCCGCCGCTGGTGATCAGTGAGGCGCAGCTCCATCACGGACTCGACCAGCTCGAGCTGGCGTTGGGGGACCTGAGTTAGCACTCATTGTTCGTTAGCTGCTCGCGCAATCCGACGCCTCGCAGCCTTCGCCGGTCGCCGTCGGTCAGGATGGGGGCATGACGGCACAGGGTCCTGACGAGAATGCGCGGCGACTCTCGGGGGAGGCGATTCGGGACGGCGACCCCACCGGCTGGTTCGAGCGGCTCTACGCCGACGCTGCTCAGGGGCAGGCCATCGTCCCCTGGGACCGCAAAGCGCCGCACCCCCTCCTGGTCGACTGGATCGAGCAGCAGCCGGCCAGCTCAGCGTGCCGCACCCTCGTGGTGGGTTCCGGCCTCGGCGATGATGCGGCATTCCTGGCGGCCCACGGGTATCGGGTCATCGCTTTCGACATCTCAAAATCTGCAATCGAGTCGGCACGGCGTCGCTTCCCGTCTACGCCGGCGGATTTCCGAATTGCCGACCTACTGAATCCGCCAGCCGAGTGGCACCAGCATTTCGATCTAGTGGTCGAGACCTACACCACACAGTCCCTGCCAGTGCGGCTCCGATCAACCGTGGCCCTCCACGTCGGCCGCTTCGTAGCACCGGGCGGCAAGCTACTGGTGCTCGCCGTCGCGCAGGATGGCGTCGAACCATTAGCTGGGCCGCCGTGGCCGCTCAGCCGCGCTGACATTGAGTCCTTCGCAGTCGAGGGTTTAGAAGTAGTGAGCCTGGAATTGGTTCGGGATCCACCTGGGATGCGTCACTGGCGAGCCGTCTTTACCCGCCCTTCTAGCTCACTCGGATGACCTGGCGGCCGAGACCGTGGGGTTGGCGGGAGGCGCGGCGCAGGGGATGAGTTGACGTGGCGGGCAAGAGCGGGATCGCGTTCGGCACCCTTCGCAACAACTGCGATCGTCGAGCACATCGTCGGTAATCCTGAGGCGAACGCTGCTCCCGGGACAAGTGTGGCGGCCCACCGGTCTGACGAGGACAGATGGGCCAGGGCTCAGCATGACATGAAGGGGAGGTCGCGCGGTCAGCGGGCCATGACCGTAAGTCCTCGCCCGTCAGTTTGGCGCTCGGCTGAAGAGGGGTGACCATGCCAGACCGGGGCGGTGCAATCGGCCGCCAACGTGCTCCAACGAGCACGTCTACTGCCGTAACGACGCCCGCCGGTAGAGGCAATCTGGGTCGCGAACTGATCATCGCGGAGGCCGTGCGCTTCATTGACCGGAGCGGCCTGGAGCGACTGACGATGAGGCGGCTCGGCGCGGAGCTAAACGTGGAGGCGATGGCCATTCCAAGACGAGTTCGACGACGCGTTGCATGATCTGATCAAGCGGGTCACAGACTTCCACAGCTGACGTGACAGCGCGAGCGATGTTTGGGTGTAGCTCCGCCGGGGTTTTAACACTGGAGAGAGTGAACTCGTGCAGAGGTGATGAATTGAGATGACCGACAACCGGGGGACAGATCTCAACGCGGACATCGACCCGACGGACGGCCGCGACGAATCCTTGAACGAACGGATGGATCGGAACTGGAACGAGATCCTGCAGGAGCTCCGTGTCACCCAGACCGGCACCCAGATCTTCACCGGGTTTTTGCTTACCATCGCCTTTCAGACAAGGTTCACCGAACTGACTACCTTCCAGGTTCGGGTCTATCTCGCCCTCGTCGTCGCTGCTGTGCTGACCACCGCGTTCGGATTGGCTCCGGTGAGCCTGCACCGCAGCTTGTTCCGCAAGGGCGCAAAGATGATCATCGTGGAGACAGCGCACGTCTTCATGCGGATCACGCTGGTGGGTGTCGCGGTGATGTTGATCGGCACAGTGCTGTTGATCTTTGATCTGGTGGTAGGTCGTCGTGCCGCGTTCATCGTCACGGGAGTGACCCTGCTAGTGGTGATCATCCTTGCGGTGCTGCCAGCAGTCCTTCGGTCCAGCCGGCGGGATCAGGCCTAGATCAGCTGAGAGGAGACGATCATGCCAGGCAAAAGGAAGCCGGGGCCAAGTGTCAAGGACGACAAGGTTTACGAGGCAATTCGCGATGAGGGCGGGTCAAAGGAGAAGGCGGCTCGCATCGCCAACGCATCGGCAGCGCAGGGCCGCTCCTCGGTTGGCAGGAAGGGCGGCGAGTCAGGTTCGTACGACGACTGGAAGGTCGAAGACCTGCGCAGGCGGGCCAAGGAGTTGGGCATGTCTGGGTACTCCGGCAAGAACAAGTCCGAACTGGTATCGATGCTGCGTAATCGCTGATCAGCTGGTAATCCGCCGGTAGGCAGGACGGCTACCGATCGCAGCTTTGGTGCGGTGGCGACACCGCGGCTCGTTCCTCGCTCGTTGCGGCGACGTTGAGCGGCTCGACACAGACCGGATTCAGCTCAGGCCGCGGTTCCAGCGAGGCTCACCAAAAACCTCCTTGATCATCATGCGGTACCACTTGCCGGTGCGCTACACATGCTGCAACGTATGCAGAGCGCCAAAGGATACGTAGACGTAGGTTCAGCAAAGTGCCGCGAGACGAAGGAGCGCCGCATGAGGAAGGCCAACGAAGCCTCCGCCAGTGCCATCGACGACGTGATTGCTCGGGCGGTTCGCGAACTCGATCTTGAAGACAAGGTGCGGTTGCTCACTGGCGCAGCGGCGTTTTCGCTACACGGTAACGAAGCCATCGGGTTACGTCCCATGATCTTCAGCGATGGCCCGACCGGGGTCCGCGGTAGTGAGTTCGTTGGCGGCAAGAAGGTCGCGTTGTTTCCCAACGCGACGCTGCTCGCACAGTCATGGGATGAGGCGGCTGCAGAGCGGGTCGGCGAGATGCTCGCCGGCGAAGGTCGCACCCAGACCGTCGATGTGATCCTCGGCCCGACGGTCAATCTGCACCGCTCGGCGCTGGGTGGCCGGCTGTTTGAGGCATATGCCGAAGATCCGCTGCTGAGTGGCCGGTTGGCCGCTGCCTACATCCGGGGCGTCCAGCGCTACGGGATTGGAGCGTGTGTGAAGCACTTTGTCGCAAACGAGTCGGAAACCCAGCGGCGCACAGTGAACGTGCGGGTTTCCGAGGCCGCGCTCCGCGAGCTCTATCTGCTGCCATTCGAGATCTGCGTGGCCGATGCGCACCCCTGGACGATCATGGCCGCCTACAACGACGTCAACGGGGTCGCCTGCAACCGAGCAGGATGAGCTGAACAGCGGCATCCTCAAGTCCGAATGGGGTTGGGACGGCCTGTTGATGTCGGACTGGGGAGCCACCAAGACTGCTGCGCCAGCTGCCAACGCAGGACTGGATCTGGTGATGCCCGGCCCGGCTGGGCCTTGGGGTGATCAGCTCGTGGCAGCGGCGCGTTCGGGTGCTGTGGCAGAGACAACGATCGATGATCATCTGGCTCGACTGCTCCGCCTGGCCGGACGAGTCGGCGCGCTGCAGGGCATCCCTGCCGAGCGTAGAGCCGAACTTGGTCAACTGGTCGAGCCTGCGTCAGCTCCGATGCGGCTGAACTTGCGAAACCTGGCAACGGCCGGGATGGTGCTGCTCAAGGGACAGGGCATACTTCCGCTGCGCGATTCCCTGATCACCGATGGGTCGCGTTTGGTGCTGATCGGGCGACATGCTCTGAAGACGACACTCCAGGGCGGCGGCTCGGCTGCGGTGCGTCCGCCGCATCAGATATCGATCGCCGAGGGGTTGAGCGAAGCGCTCGGCGCCAGTCGAGTGCAGGTGCTGGACGGCGTCGCGGTACGCCACAATCCGACCGCGGCCTCCCCGGACTCGATCATCGATCCGCAGACGGGCCGACCCGGAATGCGGATCACCAGCTTCGACGGCTCGGGCGCCGAGCTGGCGTCCACAAACAGCGAAGTCGCGGAGTTCCTGCTCGGCATGACCAATGGACCCCACGAGGGAGCGAGTGTCCTCGAGCTTTCCGCAGAGCTAGTGGCGCCTCCCGGCACTCCGCTGGTGGTCGGCGTACTCGGGATCGGGGAGTGGACGCTGAGCTACGGCGACGAGGCGTATGCGTTTGCCACCGCCCTGTTGCCAGGCGAGTCTCCGGAAGTGGGCTTCATGGCGCCGCCGAGCTGGACCCAGGTGGTGGAGGCGGCGCCAGGTCGGATCCTGGTGGCCAAGCTGGTGATCTCCGAACGAATCTCCTTGGCCGGGCTGGTAGTCCAGCCGGTGGCTCCCCCTGATGAGCAGTTGATCACGGAAGCGGCGCAGGCAGCTCGGGATGCGGAGCCAGCGGTTGTGGTCGTCGGCCTTACCGCCGAGCAGGAGACCGAGGCCGTTGACAAAACCACGTTGGCATTGCCCGGACGCCAAGATGATCTTGTGCGCGCGGTCGCGGCCGCCGCCCGGCGAACCGTGGTGGTGATCAACTCGGCGACTCCCGTGCTGATGCCGTGGCTGGACCAGGTGGATGCCGTGCTGTGGATTGGGCTGCCTGGGCAGGAAGGTGGTGACGCGGTCGCCGACGTGTTGCTGGGCAAGGCCGAGCCGACCGGCCGTCTGGTGACCACTTTCCCAGTCGCAGACGGGGACGGCCCGGCCTGGAACGTCACTCCGCATGACGGCGCCCTGGACTATGCCGAGGGCACACAGGTGGGTTATCGCGGGTGGTACGGATCCAGGGTCGAGCCGGCCTTCTGGTTCGGTGCCGGGCTCGGCTGGGGGGTATGGGACTATCGCTCCGCCGAGCAGGTCCGCGACGGTGACGGAGAGTCGGTCACCGTGGTCCTCGCCAACACGGCCGAGCGCACGTCGCGCGAGGTGGTTCAGGTCTACTGGCGGCCCGAGGGACCCGCCCCGATACGGCTCGTCGGTTATGCCGTCGCCGACGAAGTGGTGCCCGGCGAGGAGCGTACGGTCACAGTCGCTTGTGATCCGCGCGCCTTCCGGCTCTGGGACGAAGCCGCCTCTGACTGGGATGCCCCATCGGGCGGCACGTTCCTCATCGCTCGAGGTCTCGGTGACATCCGCCTGGAGATTCCACGTACCTGATCTCACTTCGCATCGTTTGCTTGGACTGTGCGGCATCTACAGATGCGGCACAGTCCAATTTGGTGATGCGGAGTCGGGCTGCCTAGCGGACCACTGCCTCTCGCGGTTCGAGAGGTAGCACGAGCCGGAACATTGCGCCGATTCCGTGTGGCTCTTCACAAGTGAGATCTCCGCCGTGCGCCCGGGCAAAACCTCGCGCGATCGCCAACCCGAGACCAGAGCCGCCGGCATCTCCTGCCCGGCCATGATCAAGTCGCACCAGTCTCTCGAAGATCCGATCTCGCTCTGATGGCGGGACTCCGGGCCCAGAGTCCCAGATTTCGGCGATCGCAAACTGATCTTGCTCACGTATGACCATATGCACCGTGCCTTGGGGTCCTGCGGCACGCATCGCGTTGTCGATCACGTTGCGTAGGATGCTGCTGACCTTGGCCGCGTCAGCACGGGCGATGACATCCGGTCCGCTCATCGTCACGGTCGCCTCCGGATGAAGTAGCCGCACGCGATCGATCTCACTCTGAGCCAGCGTCCGCAGCGAGATCGGTGCGAGGTCAAGATCGATCCCCGCGTCCAGCCGGGCAGCGGTCAGCAGGTCCGAGATGAGGGCGCCAGCCCGCTCAGCCTCTCGCACCAGCAATGCCTGCAGGTGCTGACGCTCATCACGATCGAGCTGATCATCGTGGTGCAGCAGCGTCTCGGCCACAGCCTGAACGCCGGCGACCGGGGTCCGCAACTCATGCGCCGCATCCGCGAGAAAAGCTCGAGTACGTTCCTCCGCTTGCTGTGCTCGTTTCTCGGCACCCTCCAGTTCGTCCAGCATCTCATCGAACGCCTGCGCAGTCTGGCCGAGCTCGGTGTCCGTCCGGGTCGGCGACAGCCGGTAACCACGGTTGCCCTGGCTGATCGTCTTGGCGAGCGCAGCCATTGAGTCAAGCGGCCGCAACGCGACCCGGACTGCCCATGCGACCAGCACGGCACTGATCACCAGCGCGATCACCGCAGTGATCATCATTACTCGGCGCAGGGTACGCCGCGCTTCTGAGACAAGCGACGCGTCGATGGCGAGTGTGAGGCTTGCGCCATCTACTCGGGTCGGCGCATTGAGTATGACGGTGGTTGTCTTGATCCCGGCGCGGCTGGCGATCGGCGCGCCGAATTCAGTCCCGTTCCGCAGCACCAAGTAGGCCTGTACGCCGCCGGCCTGCACCCGGTTCACGATCTGCTGTGGCCCGGCCCCCGATCGCGCCAGCTGTCGTGCGAGCTGTGCCTGACCGGCGAGCAGGGCGTCGAGATTCCGATTGGACTGCGCGACGAAGATCGCATTGACTGCGACGCTCAGCATGATCAACACCACCGCAAGAACGATCATCACCGCGGCGGTGACGCGGAGCCTGAGCGAGACCGTGCTCAACCGGTTCTCCGCTGGCCTTGCCGGCTGCCCGTCTTGGGTCACGCTGTTGTTCCGAGAAGGTAGCCGCGCCCCCGTACGGTGTGCACGAGTCGGGAGCGGCCGCCCGCCTCGAGCTTGCGACGCAACGAGGAGACGTGTACCTCGACCACGTTCTCGTCGAAACCGTCGTAGCCCCAGACCCCGGTCAGGATCTGGGTCTTGCTCACCACTCTGTCTCGATGGGCGGCGAGGTAGCTGAGCAGCCGCCGCTCGGTATCGGTTAGGTCGAGTGATTCTCCGCAACGCTGCACCAGCGTCGCGTCATCGTTGATCACGAGGTCGTCGATGGAGATCGAGCTACCGCCTGGCCGGCTGCGCCGGAGCACTGCGTGGATCCGCGCCACCAGTTCCGCCATAGCGAAGGGCTTGATCAAATAGTCGTCAGCGCCCTCAGTAAACCCGTGCAGCCGGTCGGTGAGGCTGTCTCGAGCCGTCAACATCAACACCGCGGCGGTGCTGGTCCTACGCACCACCTGAAGCAACTCGAAGCCGTCACGACCTGGCAGCATCACATCCAAGATCACTAGATCGGGCGCAATGGACGGTAGCAGTCTTTCGAGGTCGCTTCCGTCAGCGGCCGATGCGAGCTCGAAACCTTGAGCGGATAGTGCTGTGACGACCGGCACCCGAATGGCGTTGCTGTCCTCAACCACCAGGATTCGAGCCGCGGTCACACCGTCATTTTGCACGGTAGTTGGGAGCCCGCGAATGGCCGGAACTAATCTTTCGGGCATGGTGGCAGAGAAGGCGAAGAAGGTAGCGATTCTAGGTGCCGGCATGATCGGCGAGGTGCACCGGCGTGCTGCGGTGCTGGCAGGTGCTGAGATTCTCGGGGTGATGGCCTCCAGCTTGGAGCGCTCCCGAGAAGTCGCCCGGGCCTGGGGAGTCGAGGAGGCGTACGGCAGCATCGAAGAAGTTGCCGAGAGCAAGGCGGAGATCGTGCACGTCTGCACCCCGAACGCCTCTCACGTTCCATACGCAGTGGCTCTGATGGCGGCCGGCAAGCATGTGCTCTGCGAGAAGCCTCTCGGGGTCAGCCTGGAGGATGCGCGGCTCGCGGCCAGAGTCGCCGAGGATGCGGATGTGATCAATACCATCCCGTTCACATACCGGTTCCATCCCATGGTGCGCGAGATGCGTGATCGGGTGGGATCTGAGGAGTTCGGCGGGATCAACCTGATTCACGGCAGCTATCTGCAGGACTGGCTGCTCAACCCCAAGGCCACCAGCTGGCGGGTCGATCCAAGTGCCGGTGGACCGTCCCGAGCCTTTGGCGACATCGGCTCTCACTGGTGCGATCTCATGGAGTGGGTGACGGGTGACCGGATCGCACGACTTGTTGCGACCACCTCGATCACCATCAAGCAGCGGCCAGCCTCGACCACCGCCACGATGAGCGCGGTGGAGAGCGACGCGCCGCTGGTGGATGTGCAGACCGAGGACAGCGCCTTGATCATGTTCCGCACGGCCGGCGACATCGCCGGCTCCGCGGTGATCAGCCAGCTCAGCGCCGGCCGCAAGAACCGCCTCTGGATCGAGGTGGACGGCATGCACCAGAGCGCAGTCTTCGATCAAGAGCTCGGCGAACAGCTGTGGATCGGACGCGAGGCGAGCGTCCAGCTGCTGGTTCGTGATCCCAACCACGGCTCGCCCGAACAGCGACGGCTCTCTATGCTGCCCGCCGGTCACACTCAGGGCTACGCCCAATGCTTCGAAAACTATGTCGCGGACTCCTACGCTGCAGTTGATGCCCACGAGGGCAACGGACAAGTACCGGAGGGCCTGCCCACCTTCGCCGACGGTGCCCGGGCCGCGGAAATCTGCGACGCGATGCTGCGGTCTGCGGCGAGCGGAGAGTGGGTCAGCGTCGACTGACGCCGCGACTCATGGCCGCAACCTACGTCCGCCCTCTCGCTCACGAGGGCCATGGCCTCTCTGAGGTCGGTGGCAAGGGTCAATCTCTGGCACGGTTGGCGTCGGCCGGATTGCCGGTACCAAACGGATTCCACATCACCACAGCGGCGTATGACGATTTCGTCGCCGAGAACCGTCTCGATGACCCGATCAAGGCGCAGCTAGCCGCCGTCAACGATCCGGCAAGTCAGCCAACTGACCGGGCGGCGTCGGGCATTGCGGCGCTGATCACCAGCCACGAGATCCCACCCGCGCTGGCGGCTGACATCGTGGACTCCTACCAGCGGATGGGTTCACCACCGGTAGCCGTCCGCTCCTCCGCGACCGCCGAGGACCTACCGGAGGCTTCCTTTGCTGGACAGCAGGAAACACTCCTCAACGTCTCTGGGAATGATCAACTTCTGGAGGCCGTACGCCACTGCTGGGCCTCGCTGTGGACCGCCCGCGCCATCAGCTATCGAGCCCAACGCCAGATCAAGTCGGACAAGATCAGCATTGCCGTCGTGGTGCAGGAATTGATCGACGCGCAGGCGTCCGGGATCGCCTTCACCGCCGACCCGGTGACCGGTGACGACACCATGATCGAGATCAATGCTGGCTGGGGCCTTGGTGAGGCGATCGTTGGCGGGCAGGTAACGCCCGATGCGATCACAGTCGAGCGCGCGTCGCGGCGCATCATGCGCACCGTGATCAATACGAAAACGGTCATGACCCAAATCAGTGACGGCGGCACGGCTGTCGCGCCGGTGCCAAAACAGCGGCAGAACGCGCCCGCATTGAGCGAATCGCAGGCGTTACGGCTGGTCGATCTTGCCCTCATGGTCGAGGACCTTTGCAAAACACCAGTGGACATCGAGTGGTGCCGCACGGGTGATCAACTTTTCGTGCTGCAGGCAAGGCCGATCACCGGCGCGATCCACCCTGATCCCTGGAACGACAGCCGCTCCGGCGACTTCTTGTGGACCAACACCAACGTGGGCGAGGCCATCCCGGATGTGATGACACCGGCCACCTGGTCGATGGTGCAGGTTTTTCTGACCGACGCCATGGCAACCGCGTCCATCCCGCCGTACGTTGGCTACGGACGAATCGGTGGTCGAATCTATCTCAACCTCAGCGTGATGATGACTCTTTCAGCCGCAGTGGGGGTCAACCAGCGGAGCTATCGCAGTTTGTCGGAGGAGGTCTTCGGGAAGCTGCCCGATGATCTTGAGATCCCGCCGGTCAAGGCACACTGGCGAGACATCATTCGCGCGGTCCTTCCCATGGCCTTGCATGTGCTCGGTGAGGCGCGCCGCGACGCAAGGGTGCTGGATGCCTATCTGGTCGCGCATCCAGCGCTCTGTGATCGCCGCCGAGCCCAGATCGCAGCGATTTCCACGCCAGTCGAGCTTGCTGACCTGTGGACCGAAGTGCTCAATCCCGAGTTCCATCGAGTGAGCTGGATGTTGTCTGCGGCGACTCGATCCAGTGGAGCCTCGTTCATCACCACGCGAAAGCGTCTGCAGCGCCTTATCGGCGATGCAGGTGCGAATGCCCTGACGGCTGGGCTGGCCGGAGAGGCCGGGCAACTGGCAAGCCTCGGACTACTCGATGGCCTGGAACAGCTTGCCGCTGGTGAGCTCGATCGCGACACCTTCAATCGCCGCTATGGTCACCGCGGCCCACACGAATTCGAGATATCGCTGCCGCGGCCTGGCGAGGATCCCACCTGGATCGACACGCAGCTCGCCGCACGCGCGACGTCGGCGACGAGCTATTTGGAGATGCTCGGTGCCCAAGAGGAGAAGCGCAAAGAGGCATGGGCCGAGCTGGAGCAGCGCCACCCGGTGCACGCGCGGATCCTGCACCACCAATTGCAACGCTGGGCCAAAATCTCCCGGGATCGGGAACATGCTCGGTCAGAAGTGATCAGGTACTTCTGGGTGTTACGCGCGTACGCCGTTCAGGCCGGTGAGCTCACCGGCCTGGGTGATGACATCTTCTTTCTCGAAAAGGCCGAGATCGTTCGGGTTCTCCAGGGAGAGACGAGCAGCTCGACCTTGATCAACCGTCGTCGGGCCGCTTACCAGGCCTACTCGGCGCTGCCGAAGTACCCAGCGCTGATTCGCGGCGCTTTCAATCCGTATGCGTGGGCGGCTGATCCCAACCGACGCTCTGACATCTTTGTCGAGGGCAGCGTAAGCGAAGCCAATGTCGCTATTCGCGGTTTTCCCGGGTCGGCGGGGGTCGTGGAGGCGCCGGTCCGGATGCTCAGTGATGCGGCCGACGGCGCCGCACTGCAGTCCGGCGAGGTACTCGTCACCACGATCACAAACGTTGGTTGGACCCCGCTGTTTCCGCGGGCGGCTGCGGTGATCACCGACGTTGGCGCGCCTCTCTCCCACGCCGCGATCGTCGCGCGCGAGCTTGGCATTCCCGCGGTTGTGGGCTGCGGCAACGCCACAATGCGCCTCAAGACCGGAGATCGAGTCCGGGTGGACGGAACCGCCGGGACCGTCGAGGTGCTTAGGTGAGAGCAGATCTCTGCCAACCGGTCGAGCAGGTGGCACCCCGGCTGCTGGGCGCCGTACTAACGCATGGACCGGTGGCGGTCCGGCTCACCGAGCTCGAGGCGTACGACGGCGCCACTGATCCGGCATCGCATGCCTATCGCGGCCGTACCGCTCGCAATGCGGTGATGTTTGGCCCTCCTGGCCACCTGTACCTCTACTTCACCTACGGCATGCACTGGGCGGGAAACATCAGCTGCGGGCCCGAGGGAGTCGGCTCTGGAGTGTTGATGCGTGCCGGCGAAGTAGTCGAAGGCCTGGAGGTCGCCAGATCGCGACGGGGACGGGCAAGCGACCGCGATCTTGCCCGCGGTCCCGGACGGCTTTGCCAGGCACTCGGCTTGCACGCTGAGTACAAGGGCTGCGACTTGTTTGGCGACGGTCCGGTCAGGCTTGACGTTCCACCGGGAGAAGCGGAGATGATCATGGTTGGGCCACGGGTCGGCGTTTCTGCTGAGGCGGAACGGCCGTGGAGATTCTGGATTGGGGACAGCCGTTTCGTGTCGGACTACAAGCGGAGTCCGCGGGCGCCGAGCGCGGGGGCGGGCGTAACCATCGCGCGACGGTGGGAGCCCTGAGTCGACGGCGGCTCTGAACTCATCTTTCTCAAGGCTGTACCTAGGCCCTTCACGCTGCGCATGCGATGCAGCCATGCAACAGCGCAAACATCCCACGCTGCGTGGGATATCGGCGAAGGTGAAGGTCGGTCGGAAGATCAGTGTGGGCGGCCGTTCGTTCGCCCGGTTCCTGCCGCCGCTGGCGCAAGCTCGTGCTCCGAAGAAAAAAGTCGGTCCAAAACCTCGGGTAGGGGTTGGGGAATCGTGATGAAACTGCTTAGACTCCTCCGGGAAATAACGCTTTGGTCTCATTTTTATCGGGGGAGTGAGAACGCGTGTCTAAACCGCGCCCGCGAAGGGCGATGCGGCCGCCGCTTGCGGGGCGCATAGCACGACTGGCGATTCCAACGGCAGTGGTAACGGCGTTGGGCGTCGGTGTGGCCGCTGCGGTTATGCCGGGTGAGGACCCGCAAGTTGCCTATCCGGCACCAGCCTCAACGGTGTCGGTCGAGTCGTCTCCGAGTGGGACTAGTGAGCGGACGCGGGAGCCCAGCCGCCGCATCACCCGACCGCCAGTCAAGATCGCCTCGGTGGGCAAGCCGAAAATATCCGCCTCGGAGACGATGACCCCGACCCCGTCACTCAAGGTGATCGATAGCAAGTACGCAACCACCCAGCTGAACATTCGGACCCAGCCAAGTGCTGACGCGTCTGTAGTCGCGGTCGTCAAGAAGGGGACCAAGCTCTCGGTCACCAAGACCATTGACAACGGATTTCGTTACGTGTCCTACCACGACAAGGGTCGCTGGGTGAAGAACGAGTACTTGTCCGACACGAAGCCGAAGTCCACCACGTCCATCAGCAGCGGCAGTAGCAGCAGTGGTCGTAGCGGCGTCTCCCAAGCTCCATGTCCATCGGGATCCTCGGTCGAAGACGGCCTCACTCCTGACGCCATCCGGGTCCATCGAGCCGTCTGCCATCGCTACCCTGAGGTCTCCAGCTTCTTGGGGCTGCGGTCCTCGAGTGGTTTACACGGGGATGGCCGCGCTCTGGACTGCATGATTTCCAGCTCGACGGTCGGTTGGGATCTGGCGAGGTGGGTCCGATCCAATGCCTCCAGATTGGGAGTGATGGAGGTTATCTACCAGCAGCAGATCTGGACGGTGCAGCGGAGTTCCGAGGGCTGGCGGCCGATGGAGGACCGCGGTTCGCCGACTGCCAACCACATGGATCACGTTCACGTTTCGGTCTACGGCAACAGCGGCACTGCCTAACTCGTCAGGGTGCCTGGATTGGTCGTCTGACGGCTGCATCCAAAGATAACGGCTTGTGTCATGGTATGGCCGCAGCTTGTGAACCCTCCGAGCCCGACTTAGTGTTATTTCATGGCGGTGGACTTGTATCAAGTGATTCTTGGTGGTATTGCCGTCGCCATCATGGTGCTCGTCCCGATTCTGAGCGTCCTCCTCTACGATCTGCTAGCCGGGAGATGGGATGGGGCCATCCAGCGGTGGCGAGTGCGGCGATCTTCGGCAACTGCGCATCGGCGCGCGGTACGTGAACTGCGTCACCAGCAAGGTGTCCCGATAGAGCAGCTTGCCGCCGACCTGCGGCGGTTGCGGGGGATTCTCGGCACAGACGCCCATCGCTCCGCCGCCCACCAGATGGGCAACCGGCTCGCGTACGACAAACTGCTCAAGCAGGTCTGCGAGATGCTAGAGATCGAACATGATTTGGACAGCGACTCCATTGGCCTCGAACGCGACATCGAACGGATTCGGATCGAAGCGGACTTGGAGCGTGCCGGGCTCATCCTGAGCGATCGGCGGTATGGCCAAGCAGCCTAAGCCGCCCAGTTGTGGAGCTGCTCGCGCATCGCGCTTGGGATCCGCCGCCGTCGTCGTCGCTCGCAGAGGAAACTACGCCTCCGCTTGCTCCTCCTCCGTGCGGCGGCGCGCGATTCCCGACGCTCGCAGCTGAGATGAGCAGCCCTAGAGATGCTTGAATCGGCACCACCGAGGAACCCACTTCAAGGCTCGCGCAAGTGGAGTTTGCTAACCGGCGCGAGCGTTGCTCACGAGCTCACCGGAATATCTGTGGCGATGCTGGCGTTACTCAGTCAAATATTCAGTATTGAGCGTCGAAATCGAAAGGATATTCGCTGTGTCCCGCCTCTTCAAGGTCATCCGTAGCCATCGTGAGGAGAGTCGCACACGTCGGCAGCTGAATCGCGCGATCAGCAACGCCACAACGCCGGCGATGCGCGATGAGTTGATCATGGTTGCGCAGCGCAACGGCAACGTTTTGTAAGAGACTCGCAACTGGCAGGGCTCTCATCCGGTTCCGGATGGGGGCCTTTGTCATGCCGGCTGGGCTCAGGCAGCGGCCGCAAATCCTTCCGCGATGTTGTGGCCCAGTTCGGCCAGGACCGGTAGGAGCAGTACCGCACCCAGGGCCAGGCCGGCGCAATTGACGACCAGGAACCCACCGGCCCACAGACTGGCCGGGACCCGAGTCAGCCGCGCAAGTTGGTCCGCGTCGGAGTGAGCCGCCCGCCCGGCTCGCCGTTGCTGTATGAGTTCGAACACCGGCTTCGGGGCAGCGAGCAGCAGCGTCCACGTCAGCACGTAGGCCACGCTGGACTGGATGGTTGCAGGAAGGTACCAACTGACCAGGATCAGCACGACCGCACAGCCAACGATCAGGATGAATCCGTAGAAGTTGCGGATCTGGACCAGCAGCAGCGCCAGCAAGATCACGAAGAGCCAGAGCAAGCCGAGACTGTGCCCAGCGATCAGCAGTCCGACCGCACCTAACCCAACGACGGCTGGTCCGAGGTATCCGGCGAGGAGCGTCGCGACCATGCCAGGCCCACTGGCTTGCCCGCTGGAAACGGTCAGTCCGGACGTGTCCGAGTGCAGCCGAATGCCCTGCAGGCGACGGCCGGCCAGCAAGGCTGTGACACCGTGGGCGCCCTCGTGTGTGATCGTGACCAGCATCCTGGTGTACGGCCAGAGAGCGCGTGGGAAGACGAGAGCACCGGCGAGCACAGCTGCGAGCGCGACCACGATCGGCGCCGGCGGCGGCTGCACCGCAATCGCCCGCTGCCATACCTCAACAAAGAGGTCCATTCCTCCAAGCATGACGGACGCGCCGGCAGGAGGCTGTCATTCAGTAGCTGCGAGCGTCGAGAATCGCGGGTCCAGAGCACCGCGCGAGCGGGGCGAGCAATCAGATATCCGCGCGAGCGGGAGCGAGCAATCAGACATGCGCGAGCAGCTCTCAGTAGGGCTCGTGGCTGCTCTCAGCGACACGTCTCAGAGACTGCTGCTCCACAACAGCCCGGTCGCGCCACCTAAGCGCGCACCGAACGCGATCGTCTGAGCGTCAGTCAAGCTGCTGACGAAGTCGATGATCCCGCGCCCCCTGGCCATGCGCGCCAGCTCGGCATCGGAGACCTTCCCCCCGAGCCACTCCGGATGCTCCTTGGCCACACTCTCGTACGCATAGGTTGCGGCGGTCACCAGGTCGAGCAGCCGTCGCGGCGCCCGGCCTGCGTCGATCCGGTCGGAAAGCCACTCCTCAAACGCCAGCACGAGGTGCTCGACAGTCTGCTCCTGGCCACGCTGCAACATGGCCAGGTCAGGCCGGTCCAAGATGAAGTACTGGTTGACGAACTTCAGCACCGACACTTCATGCCAGGCCGACGAATCCATCGAGACGTAACCGGAGCGGACGTCGGGATGCGGGTTTGGACTGACGGAACTGATCAGATGGTCGATCCACCGCGAGGTGAACGCCGAGAGGGCACGATCGGCAGCCATCGATCCGTCGTAAGGCGTGGCCAGCACGCCGTCGACGAACTCCTCACCGACCGTGCCCACTGCATTCGCGAAGATGTCCTCGTCAAAGATCCACTCGTCCCTGTCGCTCAGCCGCCGCCGCAACCGCTCCAGGCCAGCTCCCGGCTGGCGGCGGGCACGCACCAGATCGTTGTCGTCAAGATCAGCAAAGGCCGCTCGTCCGTTCTCCCATGATCGAAATTCGCCAGAGACCGGCGAGAACTGCAGTACCCCGGAGCGATGAAAGTCCTCGACGTCGTGCAGGGAGTACGCGATGTCATCGGCAAGATCCATCACCGAGCACTCCAAGGTCTGCCGCCCGGGCGGCAGCTCCGGAAAGGCGATGAGCGCATCCAGCATCTGCGGCAAGTCGATGACGTAGGCCGAGAACTTGGCGGCTCCACTGGTGCCGCGAGCGTGCCCAGCGCCACGCGGAGGAATAGGCCAGTCGGCTGGGTGGGGATCGGGATATGAGAAGCAGGCCCAGGGGTACTTCAACACCGCAGCGCGGGTCGCGGCGGTGAGGTTGAGCCCCTGGTCGCCGGGACCCAGCACCTCCAGCTCGGTCAGCACCCGGAAAGTCTGCGCGTTTCCATCGAAACCGTCGGCCAGCCCGAATCTCATGCGTGCCAACCGATCGAGAACTCGTTCACCGAGATGGCCGAACGGGGGATGGCCAAGATCATGTGCAGTCGCCGCGGCCTGCACCACGACATGATCAAGACCGCCAAGATCATGAAGCAGATCATGATCCTGAGTGCGGAGTAGTCTCACCGCAATCGCTCGAGCGACTGCTGTCACCTTGATCGTGTGGGTGAGCCGGTTGTGCACGACTCCGCTGGTCGCCAAGGAGGTGACCACCTGCGTAACGTCGGCCAGCCGTGAGAAGGCGCTCGCGAACCGAATCCGCTCGAGGTCGGTGCGGAACTCCGACTCGCCCGGTGCGTACGCGCGGTCCGGCTCCGGACGGGACCTGGCCAGCCGGGGATCCATGTGCCGCACGCTACCGAACCGTCCAGCGGCGCACTCCCCAGCGGCGCACGTGATTGAGATGAACAAGCCCGGCTCAGTAGTGTGATCTGAATACCAGAGCTGCGAGCGTCGGCATTGCCGCGAGCAGCTCCCAAAGCTGCGAGCGTCGGCATTGCGCGAGCAGCTCCCAAAAGCTGCTGCCGAATGACGAGGGGAACCCGATGAGCCAGCCCGTAGATCCGACGACGACCCCGGCCTGGGCGAGGCTGACAGCACTCTACGAAGCTCTGGAGCCTGACCTGCGCGGCTGGTTCGCCGCCGATCCATCTCGGGCGAAATCGCTCACATTCACAGCGGGCGATCTGTACGTCGACCTCTCCAAGAACTTGATCAACGCCGACATCCTGAATGCACTTGTTGATCTTGCTGACCAGGTGGGTTTGACGGACCGTCGCGATGCCATGTTTGCAGGGGAACACATCAATGTCACCGAGGACCGTGCCGTGCTGCACACCGCGCTGCGTGCGCCCGAGGCATCCAGCCTCGTCGTCGATGGGACCGATGTCATCCCCGAAGTGCACCAGGTGCTCGCCAAGGTGTACGCCTTTGCCGACAAGGTACGCAGCGGCGAATGGGTGGGCGTCACCGGCAAACCCATTACCACGGTGGTGAACATCGGGATCGGTGGATCCGATCTTGGACCGGTGATGGTGTACGAGGCCCTCCAGCCGTATGTGAAATCCGGGCTGCAGGCGCGATTCGTTTCCAACATCGACCCGACTGACGTGGCGGAGAAGACCAAGGATCTGGATCCGGAGTCGACGCTTTTCATCGTTGCCTCCAAGACCTTCACCACTTTGGAGACGCTGACCAACGCGCGCCTGGCGCGTAGCTGGCTGCTCAACAGCCTTCGCGAGGCCGGAGCCATCGAAGCCGGCGAGGACGCCGCCAATGCCGCAGTTGCCAAGCACTTTGTCGCGGTATCCACTGCGCTCGACAAAGTGGCTGCGTTCGGCATCGACCCGGAGAACGCCTTCGGCTTCTGGGATTGGGTCGGCGGCCGATATTCAGTCGATTCCGCTATCGGTACCTCGGTTGCTGTGGCTATCGGACCAGCCAACTTCGCGGACTTCCTGGCAGGCTTCCATGCGATCGACCGGCATTTTGCCGAGACTGAGCTTGCCAGTAACGTGCCTGCGCTGATGGGCCTGCTGAACGTGTGGTACGTGAACTTCTTCAAGGCCGGAAGCCACGCGGTGCTCCCGTATGCACAGTTCTTGCATCGGTTCGCCGCATATCTGCAGCAACTCACCATGGAGTCCAACGGCAAGGGTGTGCGCTACGACGGTTCGCCGGTGACCACGGAAACCGGTGAGGTGTTCTGGGGGGAGCCGGGCACGAACGGTCAGCACGCTTTCTACCAGCTGATCCACCAGGGTACGCAGCTGATCCCCGCTGACTTCATCGCAGTGGCCAACCCAGCGCACGCGCTGGTCGACGGTGACAACGACGTGCATGAGTTGTTCCTGGCCAACTTCTTCGCCCAGACCGCGGCGCTGGCTTTCGGCAAGACAGCCGACGAGGTCCGTGCCGAGGGGACTCCGGAAGCCATCGTGCCCGCACGGGTATTTCCCGGGAACCGACCGACCACATCGATCATGGCCCCGGCGCTGACGCCGTCGGTGGTCGGCCAACTGATCGCCCTGTACGAGCACATCACCTTCACTCAGGGCGTGGTGTGGGGCATCGACAGCTTCGATCAATGGGGCGTCGAGCTGGGCAAGCAACTCGCGCTGCAGATAGCCCCAGCCGTCTCAGGCGACGAGGAGGCCTTGGCCAAACAAGACTCCTCGACACAGGCGCTGATCACGTACTACCGCACCCAGCGCAAGTAGAGCAGCAGAGGTCCACGGACCTACATGCGTGCACTAGTGGAATGCACACCCCGATTGAGCCCTTCGTTGGGTCACCTCGCCGACGTCGACCTCGTGGTCGAGGCCGTGCCGGAGCCCTACGTCGTCCCGTACCTCCGGCGCGATCCGAACATTCCGCGGGGCCTGGGTCCGCTCTCGTCCAGTGCGGAGGCGTCCCGCCGCCCACCGAAACGCAGGTAGAGAGACGGTGTGACGAACAGGTTCAGTAGCGTCGAAGTGACCAGGCCGCCAATGATCACCACCGCCATGGGGTGCTCGATCTCATGGCCGGGACGACTGCCCAGCACGACAAGCGGGACCAGGGCCAGGCCCGCCGCCAACGAAGTCATCAGGATCGGCGCGAGCCGTTCCTTCGCGCCGCGCACGACGAGGTCCCGGCCGAACTTTTCGCCCTCCTCGCGTTCCAGGTGCTGGAAATGGTTGATCATCAGAATGCCGTTGCGTGCAGCGATGCCCAGGACCGTGAAGAATCCCACGAGCGAGCCGAGCGAGAGGATTCCGCCCGTGGCCCACGCGGCCAGGACGCCGCCGACCAGAGCCATCGGCAGGGTGAGCAGGACGAGAAACGCCAGTCGCCAGCTGTTGAAGGCCGTGGCCAGGAGTAAGAGGATGCCGACCATCGCGACGCCGGCGAAGAGCAGCAGCCGGTTCTGGGCGGCCTGTGCCTCCTGGTATTCACCGAGCAGCTGTGGGTGGTAGCCGGCCGGGAAGTCGACCGTCGCGAGGCGGCGCTCCACCTCGGCAACGACGTCGTTCAAGGCCACCCCCTCGGCCACGTTGGCACCAACGTCGATTCGGCGCGAGCCGTTCTCCCGCAGGATCTGGTTAGGTGTGGGCACCATCTTCACATCGGCCAGCTCGCCCAAGGGGACTCTGCGGCCGTCCGGCGCATCCATCTGGAGTTGACGGACACTGTTGATGCTGTACCGCGCCTCCGGGACGCTCCAGACGTGCACCTCGGTGTTCTTGCCGTTCCGCCAAATGTCACCCGCCTCCTCACTGGCGATGAACGTGGCAGCGGTGCGCCGCACGTCGCCCGGCTTGATTCCGTAGTGGGATGCCTTGGCCAGGTCGACTTCGACATGCAGCTGCGGAATGTTGGACTGCAGCGTTACGTGCTCGTCGATGATGCCGTCAACCCCGGCGACGAGCTCCTTGACCTCGTCGGCCTTCTCCTTCAGCAGGTCGAGGTCGTCGCCGAAGATCCGGATGACGACGGCGTCGCTGGATCCGGTGAGCACCTCCTTCGTACGCTCCTTCAGGTAGGTCTGAACGTCGCGCTGGATGCCCGGGTAGCCGTCGACGGCCTCTTGCACCGCGGCCAACGTCGTGTCGTAGTCCACGTCCGGGTCGATGCTGATCCAGTTCTCGGTGAAGTTCAGTCCGACGACCTCATCCGACAGCGTGCCCTGTCCGATGTGGGCGCCGAAGTTGCGTACTCCCGGGATCGCCCGAAGCTCCCTGCTGGCCTGAACGGTGATCCGGACACTCTCCTCCCGAGAGGTGCCGGGCGTTACCACCCAATGCATCAGGAAGTCCCGCTCCTTGAACGCCGGGAACAAGTTCTGCCCAAGCAGCGGCACTACCAGCACTCCGCCCGCCACGACGAGCGCGACCGTCGCATAGGCGACGGTCGGACGGGGAATGATGCGCGCCAGAAGCGCGGTATAGCCGCGCTGAAGCCAGCGCACCAGTGGTGACTGACGCCTCTCGATGGGCGCCTTTGCCAACAGGATCAGAGCGAGCGCGGGGATGACCGTCAGCGCGACCAGTAGGGATGCCAAGATCGCCAGCCCGTAGGCCAACGCCATTGGGCGGAAGAACGAGCCGGTGAGCCCGGTGAGCAGGAAAATGGGCAAGGTCGAGACCAGGATGATCATCGTGGCATGGACGATGGGCCCCCGCACCTCGACCGATGCGTCGAGGACGATGGACGCGGTCGACTTGGTGCTGCCTTCCAATCGATGCTGGCGGATGCGGCGCACGATGTTCTCGACGTCGATGATGGCGTCGTCGACGAGCACGCCTAGGGATATCACCAGACCCGCCAGGATCATGGTATTTATGGTGGCCCCGGTCCAGTTCAGCACCAGACCCGCCGCGACGAGCGAGAGCGGGATCGAGATGGCACTGATCAACGCGACTCGCCACTCGAAGAGGAAGAGGATCAAGATCAGTACGACGAGAAGGAATCCGATGACCATCGCACGGCCGAGGTTGGTGATCGAGGTCTCGACAAAGGTCGCCGGGCGGAAGATCTCCGTGTCGACGGCGATGCCCTCTAGCCCGGGCGCCATGTCCTTGAGCGCCGCCTCGACCGCCCGCGTCACCTCCAGCGTGTTGCCCCACGGCAGCTTCTCCACGATGAGCATCAGCCCGAGGCCGTCGTTGATGACCGCGTCCCCAACGAGCACTGAACCTGGCGGTTCGTCCACATCCACCAGCCGGGCGACGTCCTTGAGGTAGACCGGCTTGGCTCCCTTCGGCATCTCGATGGGGATCTCGGCCATCTGCTCGGCGGTCAGGTTGGGGAGTTGGTGCTGCACCTGGAGACGCTGGTTGGGGGTATCGATGAAACCGCCGGTACCGATCTCGAAACCGCCCCGGAACTTGAGCTGGCCGACGTCCACCGCATCCCCGGCGGAGTTCATGACCTGCTCCAGCGTGACGTTGTGTTTCTTCATGAGCTCTGGATCAACCAGAACTTGCTTGACGTGCCAGCGGTCGCCCCAGATGGCCACGTTCGCCACCCCAGGGATCCGCATCAGACGGGGCCGCACCGTCCAGTAGGCGATCAGCGCCATATTGACGTTCGCGGCGGAGGACTTATCCGCCTGCGACATCCCGATCTTCATGACCCGACTGGTCGAGGACAGAGGTTGCAGCATGAAGGGCGAATTGGCCCAGCGCGGAAGTCGTGGTGAGATCGCGGTTAGGCGCTCCTGTATCAGCAGCCGGGCTTGCATGAGGTCGGTCCCGGGCTTGAAGATCATGACTATCGATGAGAGTTGGGAGACCGACTTGGAGCGCATCACATCCAGGCCCTCGATCCCCTGGAGCCCCTGCTCCAGCGGAACGGAGACCAGCTCCTCGACGTCTTTCGCGGAGAGGCCGGTGCACAGCGTCTGTATCTCCACCCGAGGCGGCGCGAACTCGGGAAAGGCATCGATCGGCATGTCGCGAAGTTGCAAGACACCGAAGAACATCAACATCGAGGCCCCGACGACCACGAGGAACCGCAGCTTCAGACTCGTTCCGATGATCCAACGCATCATGGTGTGGGGTCCCTACGCTCGTTACCTGTCGATTTGCGTTACTTGCCGACGCCGAGTTCGGCGCCGTACAGCTCGATCACGCCCTTCGTGACCACCGTTGTTCCCACAGGCAGTCCGCCCGACAGAACGGCCTCGGTCCCCTTGGAACCGCCCACCGTCTCGACAACGACCTTCGCGCGCACGTAGGTCAGAGGCTGTGGAACGGTGTAGACCCAGGTCACACCGCTCGGGTCGTAAACAATGGCGGAGTAGGGCACTACTGTCATCGGCGGGCTCGGCGGCGCACCTGCGGGTAGCAGTGTGGACGGCGCGACGGCGATTGCGACTGTCTCGACGCCGATCCGCTGGGCCGCCTGCTCGGTGAAGGTCACCTTCTTGACGTCTTGGTCGGGGATCGCCTCGACCGTGGCAGGGATGACCTTTTCGTCGCCAGGACTACTCGACGCGGCCTCCGAGCACCCCGCCAGCCCCAGGGCCGCGGTGATCACGACCACGGCCATCCATCGACCCCAACCGCGCGTGGGGTTGCCTCCGTGTATGCGCATGAAACTCCTCCTAATGCCCGGTCACGCCGGAGCCGGGCTGGTACGTGGTAGCTGTTCCGCCGCGGCTGGCCCGCCAACACCTGGTCGGCGTCTGGCCGCGATTCGCAAGTACAGGGCGGGCAGGACCAAGAGGTTCACCAGCGCCGTGGTGACCAAGCCGCCCACGATGATCAGGGCGAGCGGGCTCAGGATCTCAAGGCCCGAGACGCTGCCATAGACCATCAGCGGGACCAGAGCCAGCCCTGCCGCGAGGTAGCTCGTCACTGTTGGAATGAGCCGCTGCCGTGAACCGAGCTCGACCAGCTCGGGGCCCGGTGGCTGACCCTCCTCCTCCAGTCGTTGGTACTGCTTGATCTGCAGGAGTCCACCCCGAATGGCCATGGCCAGGACAGTGAGAAGTCCCGCTAGCGCGATCATCGAGACGGCGGCCTGGTCAATGGCCGCCACCACCAGCCCACCCGCCAATGCCGCCGGCAGCAGGAGGAACTGCAACGACGCGAGCCGCCAGCTCGTGAAGCCTGCCTGCAGCAGGAAAAAGATCAGGATCGCGGCGCCGATCACAAATGCCCAGACGCGGAGGTCAGAACTCGCCTCTGCCTCACCCTCTCCGAGGACCTCCAGGTGGTGCTCGCGAGGGAAGGTGACCTGCTGGAGGCTGTCATCGACCTCGTCCGTGACCGCGTTCAGGCCGCGGCCGCGGACGTTGGCGACGACGTCGATGCTGCGAGATACCTGATCGTGCGTAATGATCTCCGGCTTAGCGGCGATCCTCACGTTGGCAACTTCGCCCAAGCGCACTTGAGTCGGCACGCCGCCCGGGCCACCGACAGGCGCGTCGATCAGAAGATCCTCAATGGTGGAGAGGTTCTGGCGTACCGCAGGGACGCCCCAGACGACCACCTCGAACACCTTCTGATCTTCGAAGAGGCTGCCCGCGACGGTGGCCGCCATCAGGGTCGCAGCCGCCCGACGCACATCGCCGGGTTTGAGGCCGTACTTAGCGGCCTTGGCGACGGACACCTCGATCTCAACGGTGGGTGCCTCCTGCGCCGCTGTTACCCGTGGTTCGGCGACACCGTCGATGCCGGAGACGATCCCCAGCACCTCCTGCGCCTTGGCCCGGAGAACCTCGTAGTCATGGCCGTAGATGCGCACGACGAGGTCCTCCGCGACGCCCCTCGCCACTACATCCCGGACCCGCTTGTCCGAGTACGTGATCACGTCGCTGTGCACTCCGGGGTAGCCGTCAACCACCTGCTGGACCGCGGCGAGAGTTGAGTCGTAATCGGCCGCGGGGTCGATGCCGAGCCACACCTCACCGGAATTGATGTTGACTATCTGGTCCGATGCCAAGGCGCGCCCGGTGTGGGCACCAACGTCGCGCACCCCGGGGATGGCCCGCAGTTCCGCGGTGACCGTGGTCGTGATGCGGTTCATCTCGGTGCGGGACGTAGCGGGCGCGGCCTCCCAGCTGATCAGCAGGTCCCGCTCTTGAAGCGTCGGTGACAACGGTCGTCCACCGATGAACGGCACGGAGATCAGGCCCGCCACCACGAGCAAGCCGAGCGTGGCGTAGGGCCACACGGAGCGGCGGAGCAGGCCTGGCAGCAGCCCGGCGTACGCCCGCTCCAACCCTCGGGCCAGCGGTGACTCGCGCCGCTGCACGGACGTCCGGGAGAGCAGAAGCGTCGCCAGCGCGGGGGCGACCGTCAGTGCGACCACTAGGGAAACCACCGTGGCGACCAGGAAGCCCAGAGCGACCGGGGTGAGGAAGGCCCCGCTCACTCCGTCGAGGATCAACAGAGGCACCACCGAAACAATGGCGATCACCGCCGCCACGAAGAGCGGGCCGCGCATCTGGACGACGGCCACACTTATGGTGTCACCGACGGGACTTATGGTGTCCCCGACGGGTTCGCCGGCTGGCAACTCGCGGCGCAGTCGCAGATGTCGCGTGATGTTGTCGACACCCACCACGGCGTCGTCGACCACAATGGCCAGCGCCATTACCAGCCCGGCCAGGGACATCATGTTGAGGCCGACGCCGAACCATGACAGCACGAGCACCGTAGCCGCCACCGACGTCGCGATCGTTACCAGGCTGACCAGCGCGGTGCGCCAATTGAAGAGGAAGGCGCCGAGCACGAACAGCAGGAGGATGGCGCCGAGGATCAGCGTGGCGGTGAGGTTCTCGATCATCGTCTCGATGAAGGTGGCCGGCCGGTATACGGTGTCCATCTCCACGCCTGCGAGGCCCGGTCGCAGTTCGTCGAGTGCGGCCTCCACGTTCCGGGTTACCTCCAAGGCATTGGCCCCAGGGAACCTCTCCACCACGAGCATGAGGCTGGGAGTGTCCTCGACGACCGCGTCCCCAATGAGAAGCTGGTGGTCCTCGACGATCTGCGCGACGTCACTGAGGAGCACCCCCCGGTCCTCGGCGCCCTCGATGGTCACCTTGCCGAGATCCTGCGCGGTCTTGATCGGCTGGTTGTGCTGGATCTCGATGCGCTGGTTCGCGGTGTCGATGAAGCCGCCTAGTCCGGGCGTCGACGCCTCGACAAATGTCAGCGGCGAGACCCACAGCGCGTTCGCCGACGTCCGCAGGACCTGGTCAAGCGTGACGCCGTTCGTCATGAGCTTGGACGGGTCGACCTGCACTTGCAGCTGCCGGTCGCGGAATCCCCAGATGGCCACGTTCGCCACGCCGGGGACACTCAGCAGGCGGGGAACGACCGTCCAGCGGGAGAGCAGCGACATGTCGATCAGGGACCTGTCCGTGGAGGAGAGTCCGATCATCATGAGCCGGCCGGTCGACGACAAGGGCTGCACGACCAGCGGCGGCTTCGACGATGCGGCGGGCAGCGCGGGCGTCATGGTCAGGCGCTCCTGAACGACCTGCCGCGCGCGGATCGGATCCGTGCCCGGCTCGAAGGTCATCTCCATCGACGACAGTCCCGGGAGGGTTCGGGACTCGAGCTTGGCCAACCATGGGATCCCGTTGAAGAACTCGTTCTCCATCGGATTGGTGATCAGGTTCTCGACTTCTTCGGCGGACAAACCGAGTGCCTCCACCTGCACGTCCACCCGCACCGGACCGAACTCCGGCAGGGCCTCCGGCGAGGTACTGCGAAGCTGCACGAAGCCGAAGGCCATCAGGGCCACGGCGACAGCAAGGACCAGACGTCGATACCTCTGGCTCCACCCGACGATCCATCGCATCATTGCCGAAGGCCTTTCGTTAGACGGTCGAGGACTTGCTGGGGAGCGATTCTGATCGATTGATGCCGACGCCCTCGACCCCATTCAGCAAGTCGGCTTCTATGGGGACGGTGATCAGCTGCTCGACTTCCACCGCTGAGAGGCCGAGCGCCTCAGTCTGGATCTCCGCACATGGACTGTGCAGCTCTGGCAATACATCCAGGCGCGCGTCGCGCAACTGGAGAATGCCAAAGGCGGCGGACGCCAAGATCAAGAGGCGGAACTTCAGAGCCCCCGCTAAGAAACGCGCCATGGGCTCACCTCAAACCTGGTCAGAGATTTACGTCGCGGCAGAACCCCCGGCGACCGCACCCCGAATCATTTTGAGATTCTGATAAGGGTTTCACATTTTGTTGACGCTTGACGAAACAAATTGATTACGATTTTGCCCTGTCCTGGAATTCTGCCGGCGCCGTGATTGGGAACGCACTCGCTGGCATCTTGGCGTGCAAACTGCCGCCAACGGGGGGTTTTCGGGATCGCAAATCTATTGCCAAACCAATGAGCGCACTGCCCGGCGGTGGCTATTTGGAGGCGGCAACGGCAGACTGCGGTTTGTCCGGCATTGGTTCGGACCGAGTTGCAAGATCAACAACGGTTTTGACACACGCGAGTTGATCGCGAATCGTGCCTCGCCACCAGCCAATCGTGTGTTGCCGCGCAGAATCGTCTCCGACACCCGTTGCGTCGATACCCAAGGCGCGACAGGTCGCGACAGCTCGAACGAGATGGTAACTCTGCGTGACGACGATCAATCGCGTGAGATTGAACGTTCGCTTTGCTCGCAGACAAGATTCGTACGTGTCGAACCCTCCAGGGTCGGCAATCACTTTCTCGGTAGGCAAACCCGCTCTGATGAGGTAATCGCGCATTGCTGCCGGCTCATCAAACTCCGGCGCAAGGTGATCACCCGAGACGATGATCATCTCGACGATCCCGGCATCAAAAAGCCGCTTTGCAAGTTCAAGACGAGCCGCCAGGAATGCGGACGGCGTTCCGTCTGGATTAACTTGCGCTCCGAGCGCCAGGGCCACTGGCGCCTTTGGCACGTCATACTCTGCATAAATATGACCCGTGGCTGTTGAGCGAACGAACCTCACCGAGCCCGCCACTGCCGCCAGCCCTGCAATCCCCATGCCAGCCACCAGCCACAACAGTTGCGCGAGTCGGTGGCTGGCGAACATGTCTCGCTTGGGTGGCCATCGCACGCCCCAAGGGTAAATGCCTCGATGGATCGAACCTCCCCTTTGTATTGGCCAAGCCAAAGACGCACTGCGCCTTTTGGATAGTTGCCACCGATGGCGCTCGCGCCGGTTGTGGATAGTCGCTGAGAATTCGCCGAGTACTGACGACGACGCATGTGCCCAGTACGGGTCCGATGCACGTTTTGGACCCCGCCTGACTGGAGACGATTGCGATACTGGGTGTGGTCATGATCCGGGCTCGCACCTGGCACGGCACAATGAGGTCGTGCCGGAGGGAGACACCGTCTGGCGGGTATGCCAGCGGCTGAACGAGGTGCTTGCTGGCCGCATGCTGACCCGATCCGAATTCCGCGTGCCCTCCCTCGCAGCGACCAGTTTGACCGGTGTTGCCGTGCGCGAAGTGATCTCGCGCGGCAAGCACCAGCTCTTTCGCTTCAGCAACGACTTCACCCTGCACACCCATTTCAGGATGGACGGTGCTTGGAAGATCTACCCTCATGGGCGGCGCTGGAGCGGTGGGCCTGCGTTCGAAATCCGCGCGGTACTCGCCACCGGTGATCATGATGCGGTGGGATACCGGCTTCCTGTCATCGAGTTGGTTCCAACGGCGGCGGAGGACACGGTCGTCGGGCATCTCGGGCCTGACCTGCTCGGGTCCGACTGGGACCTCGACGAAGCTGTCAGGCGGATCGCAGCTCAGCCTGACGGCACCATTGGGGAGGCATTGCTGGACCAGCGGAACCTCGCAGGTCTTGGCACGTTCTATCGGGCGGAGCTGCTCTTCCTCCATGGCGTACATCCGCGTACGCCGGTCCGGGAAGTCCGCAACCTGCGGCGCATTGTGGAGCGCGGACAGCTGCTGCTCCAGGCAAACCGCTGGCGACCCGAGCAGTCAACGACCGGTGATCTGCGAAGCGGTCGACGTAGCTACGTGTACCAACGATCAGGGCAACCCTGTCGCCGCTGCGGTACACCCATCCGTACTGAGGAGCTCGGGCCGCCCGGCGAGGAACGGCGCAGCTACTGGTGCCCACGCTGCCAGCCGAGTCCATGAGTGGTGCCATTCTGGCTGTGTGGACGAGGTGACGCGGGCGGCGTACGAGTCGATGTTGGAGCGCGATTGGGACCGACTGCGCCTGATGTTGCATCCCTATCTGCATTGGAGCGCGGCCGACGGCACTCGGCAACGCGGTCGCACCAAAGTCATTGAGCGGTTGCAGCGTGCAGCACCGCCAGTGAAGCCGGCCGCTGTCGAGCTGCGCGACGGTCAGATTTATCGCTGGCAAGAACCACTGGAAGCCTCCGAACGCTGAATATGAAAGGGCACCATGTTGTCGATCTGAACGCCATTGCCGCCCAGTGAAATAATCTCCCCTTGTGTCCTCACTTTCCTCGCTGTTGAGCTCCCGGATTGAAGCAGTCGCGGGCATCGACCCGGAGCTCCGGCCTGCCACCAAGCCACAGTTCGGCCATTACCAGTCGAACGTGGCGCTGCGCTTGGCCACCAGCGAACGCAAATCGCCGCGTGAGGTTGCCGCGGACATCGTGGGCAGGTTGCAGATTGCCGATCTGTGCGAAGCGCCCGAAATCGCTGGCCCCGGATTCATCAACCTACGACTGCGAACTGAGGTGCTGACTCAGGCCGTAACCGACCAGCTCGCCGACCCGTATTCAGGTGTGTCACAGGTTTCGAACCCTCAGGTTGTGGTGATCGACTACTCCGCTCCCAACGTGGCGAAGCAAATGCATGTCGGACACTTGCGCTCGACGGTGATCGGTGATTGCCTGCGTCGCGTCGTCACCGGAGTTGGCCACCACGTGATTGCGCAGAACCACATTGGCGACTGGGGCACCCAGTTCGGGATGCTGGTTGAGCACATCCTCGACGAAGGCATCGAGGCTTCGAGCCTGACGCTGCCCGAAGCCGACGAGCTCTACACCCGAGCGAGTGCGCGCTTCCGTGCGGACGAGCAGTTCGCCGATCGCGCCCGGCGCCGGGTTGTCGCTCTTCAGGCCGGCGACGAGGTAACGCGTGAGATCTGGCACCAATTGATCAACATCTCACTCGTCGGCTTCAATGCCGCGTATCGGCGGCTAGGCGTGCAGCTCACCGATGATGATCTTGCCGGGGAATCGACGTACAACGGCGAGCTCGCATCGCTGGTCGCTGAGCTGGAACGCAACGGGACGGCGGTCATCGACGATGGAGCGTTGTGCGTCTTCGTCGATGGCTTCGCGGCTCCCATGATCGTACGCAAGCGCGATGGCGGTTTCGGCTATGCAGCAACGGACCTAGCGGCGATCCGGCGCCGGGTACGCGACCTTCATGCCAACCGGATCATCTATGTCGTAGACGCGCGGCAGTCTGATCATTTCGATCTGGTGTTCGCGGTGGCACGTAAGGCGGGCTTCCTGCCTGACGATGTCATCACCGAACATGTTGCGTTCGGCACCGTCCTGGGTACCGATGGTAAGCCGTTCAAGACCCGCGAGGGCACAGCGGTGAATCTCAATACATTGCTCGACGCTGCAGAGGCGCAGGCAGCGCCGCCGGTCGCGCTCGCCGCGATCAAGTACGCCGACTTGTCCAACGGGCTGAACAAGGACTACGTCTTTGACGTCAGTCGGATGGTGCAAACCACAGGCAACACCGGGCCGTATTTGCAGTACGCCCACGCCCGAGTGACCCAGGTCTTGCGAAAGGGTGCCGCGCGCGGTTATGGCGAGCAGTCGAAGGTGCTGATGCTGGAAGAGCCGGCAGAACAAACGCTGGCCTTGCTGCTCATCCGGTTCGGAGACATCGTGGACGATGTCGCAAGGACTCTTCAGCCGCACAGGTTATGCAGCTACCTGTATGAGCTGTCGGGTGCGTTGGCCATCTTCTACGAGCAATGTCCAGTACTGCAGTCCTCAGGTGCGGTTCGGGATTCGCGGCTAGCGCTGTGCTCGGCCACCAAGCGGGTGCTGGCGGGCGGGCTCACCATGCTGGGAATCGAGCCTGTGGAACGGATGTAGCGGCTGTCCCGTCGGCATCGCCTCCGTATGAAACTGGGTTACCCCATTTTCCGACAGGGCGCTGAAGGCTGTGCTACCTGAGCTGGTCAGGGTGAATCTGGCGGTCAGCCGCGAGCCAGGCTGCGCCGACGATGCCAGCAGTATTCAGCAGCTTGGCTGGCACAATCTCAGCGTTGAGCTTGAGCTTGGGGATGAACTTGTCGGAGTTCTTGCTTACGCCACCACCGATGACGATCAGGTCTGGCCACAGCAGGGCCTCCAGCCGCTCGTAGTAGCGCTGGAGTCGGGGGACATATTCACTGAAGGAAAGGCCCTCCCTCTCCCTTGCGCTGGCGGCGGCACGAGTCTCAGCGTCATGACCGTCGATCTCGAGATGGCCCAGCTCGGAGTTGGGGACCAGCGCGCCGCGGTAGACAATCGCGCTGCCGATGCCAGTGCCGAGCGTGGTCATGATCACCAAGCCCGGATGACCCTTTGCCGCGCCGTAGTGCACCTCGGCGATGCCTGCCGCGTCAGCGTCGTTGACGAGCAGAATCTCGCGACCAAGGCGATCCTCGAAGATCTTCTCGGCATCGGCGTCGATCCACGACTTGTCGATGTTCGCGGCCGTGCGGGTCTTGCCGTGGGTCACAACAGCAGGGATCGTGACGCCGATCGGACCGTCCCCAATGATGTCGGCGAACTGATCCACGATTTCAGCGGCAACGGCTGCGACGTTCTTCGGTGTCGACTTCTGAGGTGTGGTGATGCGAAGTCGCTTCGTCGTGAATTCGCCCGTCGCAAGATCGACGGGTGCTCCTTTGATCCCGCTGCCGCCGATGTCGATGCCGAACACGGGCTTGCTTCGTACCGTTTCTTCGCTCATGGTCGCGAGCCTAGCGATATCGGGCCTCGTGGGGGAGAGCCTGATTTCACTACACCATCATTTGAAATCCGGCAGAGCGACTCAGCTGACGGACACACCAGGCATACAGCGTGGGGTCGAAGGCGTAGGAGTTGGAGAAGTAGAAGCCGTAGAAACGTCGGTATACATCGATCCATCGGACGATCTCACGACCGTGCCGTTCCACGGCGACCGCCTCCAGCCAGGCCACATCTGAGGCGGCGTCGGCGTACGGCTCGAGCTCGAGGAATATCAATGCGCCAGCAATGTCCATCAAGGGGTCGGCATGTACGGTATGCGGGCTGAAGTCCGCGATTCCGGTGACAACCGGTCCCTGCGGGCCTTGGCTGAGGTACGCGTTGGGCGGACAGACGTCACCGTGGACGACCGCTGGTGCGACGGACCGCTGTGCCAGCGCGGCATGTAGTTGGTTCCAAACGTCGGCGACGTCGGGGACGTCGCGCTCCAACTGATCTTGGCTGGCTTGCGTCGGTCCGCGCAGCATGTTCGAGAGCAGCTCGACCAGTGTGCTGAACTGCTGCGGCGCACCATCGCCGATCAGCCGCGCGAATCCGGGCACGGGACTCTGCAGTCGTTGCAATCGCTCGGTCGCATTGAGGAAAGTGATCAATGCCGCTCGGCGCTGGGTTATATCGGCATGTTGCAGCCAACCCGAGAAGTCACGACCCGAGAACCGGCGATCCACAGTAAAGAACCGCCCGTTGAGCTCACCGACTTCGATGATCAGCGGCAACTCCAAGCCGATGTCGCTGCCACTCCAGTGTTGATAGAGAGCCTGCAGCTGCGTAGCCGTCCTGCGGGGCGCCTCGTGCCGGCTTCGATAGAGCCGCAGTACCCGCTCATGATCAATCCCAAAGACCTCGCTCTCGCCCCCCGAGCCAAGCAGTTGATCACGGCCGGTACCGAACGCCGCAAGCAGCGCGGCTTCGCCTTGATGATCATCAGTAGGCATTGCGTCGACGTTTCGACGCTGGCTTTCGGCGGCTCGTGCGGCCCGAGCCCGGTCGAGCTGGCTCAGCGCCAACTCCCGTGCTGGCCGCTCGTCGAGCTGATGGGCCACCGCGTTCACCGGCCCTCGTGGGGTGTGGACATGAACGTCGGCAAGCCGAAGCAGCCGCTGCAACGGACCCTGCTCAATACGCAGAGACTGCGTCTTGGCATGTGGAACCACGTCACGGGTGTGGGTGAGCCAGCCGCGCTCGGTGATCAAGGTGCGGTCGTCCCAGCCATAGCGGAGGGTCCAGAAGTCGAGCCAGCGTAACCAGCGCGCGCGCTTCGGAGACGGGTGCAACTCAATGGCATCAAGATCGAAACCAGGGAGCGCACGCCCCACCGCAAGCTCAACTTCGTCAAGTGTTGCGACCGGGAGCAGCACGCTCGAGGCGTTCGATTCGTTGTTATCGCTGTCGTCGTGGGTGTAGCCGAGGATATCGACATCCAGCCGGTACCAGCCCAGCGGCTTCCAGAGCAGCGGCTGACTGGTCTTGACACCTTGGATGCGATCGATCGGCACCGACTGGCTCGTCAGATTGGTCAAGCCGCGGGTCACCCGCAGCCCACGTGGCGACTCAGCCAGAGTGAAGTTGAACATGCCGATGACCCGCCGCCAGACCAGCGTCAGCATGCCGACAAGCAAGGGAATCAAGCCACCCAACGCGTAAGGAGTCGCAGCGAGGGCTGCGGTCACGACGAGGACGATGATCGTGATGGCTGCCGGGATTATCCATTCCGTTGAGAGCAAAAAGCTGAGGATCAGCCGCTGCGGGGAGACTTGAACCAGGGGCCGATCAGCTACGCCCAGGTCGGTGAAGATGCTCGCCGCCGCTTGCTGATCAAGATCGCGAATGCTGGCCTGCTGTCCGTGGGCCCGGGTGAGCAAATAGTCGCGCAGTCGGGAAGCTTTACCGCGGCTCAAGTAGCGCAGCTTCGTGCTGCTATTCCCGGCGTCGAGGCGCAGCTCGGCAAGCCCGACTACTCGGGCAGCAAGCGGCTGGATGATGTCGACCGACTGGAGCCGCTCGAACGGAATCTTCGTGGATTTCTTGAAGATCGCGCCGGACTCGATGCGCAGTTCTTCATCGTCGATCACGAATCGAGTGAAGTACCAGGTAATGAAACCGGCGATCGCAGCCAGCAGCACAACAACGGCAAGGACCAGCAAGAACCAGGCCAGGCCACCACCCTCGAGTTGATTCTCACCCGCGCTGCCCGTGACGATCTCCCGGCCCCAGCCGATCGCGATCGCAACGAGGATCAACCAACCACGGACCAAGGGCGTCAGGGGATGCGGTCGCTCGGTCTGTTTGATCGTTGCCGCAGTCGGATTCGGCGGGCTCGGTGAAGTGGTGCTGATCGGCCCGGTGTGCGAGGTGTGCTGAGGCGGCTGCGAGGCGGTCATAGTCCTGACGCGTGAGCTTCGCCGAGCTCGGTCAGCCGGTCGCGCAACCTCGTTGCTTCCTCCGGCGTGAGACCCGGGATGCGAGCACCGGTCTCGGGGCTGGCTGTCTTCAAGGTGACTGTGGCAAGCCCGAAAGCGCGTTCCAATGGGCCCGACTCGACCTCGACCAACTGCATTCGGCCGTAAGGCACCGCTATGAGACTTCGAAACATGACTCCGTGGGTGATGTAGAGATCGTCCTCTCGTTCCACGTAGCCCCAGTAGCGCCAGCTCCGTGTCACGTACGGAAGCCGGATGATCACGATGAGGACCGCAGCCGCCCAAATCAGACCCGAAATCCACCATTTGCCTGAGGCGACCCCCACGATCACCGCTGGAATCGTGAAGATGATGGGCGGAACGATCAGGGTGGTCAGCATAAGCATCGAGCGGTACTTCTCCGAAAGTCGCTTCCACTCGTACGCCGGCGGTGCGAACAGTTCTTCCATAACAGGTTCAGGCTACGTGTCGACCTGGCATGGGCTTGCCGAGCCGCACAGAGGAACTGCAACTGTTCTGATTCATTTCCTCCGCTTGCTCGGCTTCGGGCCATGTACCGATACTCCGCCGAAGAGCGACACCCCTTTGATTACCAGGGTCGGTGCGCCCGGTGCCGGATCGCCGACATCGTGGATGTCCGTGCCGCCGAAGATTCCGGCAGTCTGGTCGCGCACCTCGATTCCTTCTGGCACTTTGATGTCGAGGCCACCAAAGCACCAGAAACCTGAGATCTCCACTACTGGGGCCTCGAAGATCGCGTCACGAAGATCAAGATCCGTTCCGCCGAAGAGGGTTAGCGACTGGATGTTCTTCCGCACCCGCCACCTGCCGCGGCGGCTAGCACCGCCAAAGATCGCGATCATCCTGTCGGGCTCGGCATTCTGTGCCGTGGTGTCGATCGTAAAGCGACTCGTGGGTTGTTGGCTGGCGACGGTGGTAGGCGCACCAACGACCACAAGGTCACGGGTAATTGGAATCAGGTCATCGAATGTCTTGGCCACCATGAGCTGGTCGATCCGCTCGTCATGCTCCTCGCGGGTCAGCCTGCCTTCGGCGTACGCGGTGCTGAGGACGGTGGCCACCTGCTCGCGGTCGGCGTCGGAGGCCCGCAGATTGCCACCGGCGATAGGGCCGACATTTCTGGGTTCGGGGACAGGCTCGGTCATCCCTCAACGCTAGTCCGGCGTCATTGGCAACGACGAGAGGTGGCCGAGCCTTTCAGGGCCAGGGTCGGGTGACCTCGGGGACCGTCCTGACTTGAGGAACCGGGCTGGTTTTCGAGTCCGCGAACAATGGCGGTCTTACAGCCCTTCGCGAGACCAAGTCACTCTTGCGACGCTGGATTATTACCGAGAGCGACCGGTGGTGGTCGACGAATCTCGACCAGGAGATAATTTGATCGTTGCTGCCGCAGCTGCGGAAGGTTCAACGGCTGTTGGAAGCGTGATTCGATTTCCTGGAGGGAGTCTCACGCGATGACGAATCTGGCGAAGGGGCTGGTCGACGCAGCGCGAGAGCATGACGGGCGGCCGGCGGTGCGACTGGGTGATACGAAAGTGTCGTTCGCAGCGGTTGATGATGCGAGTGCCCGCGTCGCGACGATGTTGCAAGGCAAGGGATTGCAGCCAGGCGATCGGGTCGGGATCATGCTGCCGAACGTGTCGTCGTTTCCGCCGATCTACTACGGGGTGTTGCGGGCCGGCGGAGTGGTCGTGCCGATGAACCCGTTGTTGAAGTCTCGAGAGGTCGCCTTCTACCTCGGAGACTCCGGCGCGCGGTGGATCTTCGCGTTCGGGGTGTTCGCCGACGAGGCCTCGAAGGGCGCGGCAGACACCGGCGCGGAATGCGTTGTGGTGACCCCGGGGGAGTTCGAGCGGTCCCTTGTGGCCGTGGTGCCGGACACCCGGGTGATCGAGCGCGAGCCGGAGGACCTGGCTGTGATCTTTTACACGTCCGGCACCACCGGAACGCCGAAAGGTGCCGAGCTGACGCATGCCAACTTGTCGAAGAATGCCGAGGTCTCTTCCCGCCTTTTCTCACTCACCTCGGACGACGTGATCTTCGGTGGATTGCCGATGTTCCACTCCTTCGGACAAACCTGCGCTCTGAATGCATCTGTGCAGATGGGGTCATGTGTCACCCTGTTGCCGAGGTTCGACCCGGCGTCTGCTCTGGAGACGCTGCAGCGTGACCGGGTCACGATCTTCGAGGGCGTGCCCACCATGTACGCCGCATTGCTGCAATACCCGCAACACGCTGACTACGACACCTCCGCGCTGCGGCTGTGTGTGTCAGGAGGTGCGGCCCTGCCTGTGGAGATTCTCCGCGGCTTCGAGGAGACCTTCGGCTGCATCATCCTCGAGGGCTACGGCTTGTCGGAGACCTCGCCGGTCGCATCGTTCAACCATCCCGACCTGGAACGCAAGCCCGGCTCGATTGGCACGCCGATCGAGGGAGTGGATTTCCGGCTCGTCGACGACGACTTCGCCGACGTGCCTGAGGGTCAGGTAGGCGAGATCGCTATCAAAGGTCACAACGTGATGAAGGGCTACTGGAATAGCCCGGAGGCTACGGACTCGGCGATCCATTACGGCTGGTTTCGCACCGGCGACCTGGCGAGGCGGGACGAGGACGGCTACTACTTCATCGTCGACCGGAAGAAGGACATGATCATCCGGGGCGGGTTCAATGTCTATCCTCGCGAGATCGAAGAGGTGCTTTACGAGCACCCGGACGTTGCCGCCGCCGCCGTCATCGGCGTTCCGCATCCCACGCACGGGGAGGAGGTCGCAGCCGCAGTCCAGCTGCTGCCGGGTGCCAGTGTCACGCCTGAACAGCTGCGCGAGTTCGCCAAAGAGCGGGTGGCCGCCTACAAGTATCCCCGGCATGTTTGGCTCGTCGACACGTTACCGATGGGCCCGACCGGAAAGATCCTCAAACGGCAGATCTTCCCTCCGCCCGAGCTGGGTAGGAGTTGACGATGGCTGCGAGCGAGGTTGCGGAGCCAGCGAGGCACGACGCGATTCGGCGGCAACTCGGTTATCGCGGCAACGTCGACGGTCTGGGGCCCGCGCCGAGCCGCTCGACGTGCAGGACGCGATCGGCTCCGGCTCGGTGCGACCGACATGCGTTAGCCTGAAGTTTCGTCGCCCGACCGACGCCTGGCTCGTAGGCCCGATCAGCCGTCCTCAGCTGAAGCAGGAAGCATTCTCGGCTCGCTGTGTAGAGGGAGCGTCCCTGCCGGACCAGTAGGTCTTTGTCCCTGCCGCGCCGGTAGGAAGCGGATTGGAGGGTGGCCCGCGATGTCTCACGACGGTTCCTCAGTGCTTCTTGACCGCTTCGGGCTGCTCCTCCTGCTCGTGCTGTCCACTGTCGTCGGGCAGGCGCTAATCGACGTCGGTGGGTCGTTCTTGGGAGCGAGCGTGGCCCATGCGATCAGTGGCGCCGCGCTCCTGGTCGCGGTTCGGGCGGCCGGGGTCACCACACGATGGCGACGTGCCGCCGACCTCCTCGTTGCGGTGGTGCTGGCGGCGAACGTTGTGCTTGTCCTGCTCCAGCTGCTTCCCGAGAAGACGTTGGAGATGGAGCCGGCGACGGGACCCGAGTTCCTCTGGCTGATCGCCGCGGCGCTGGCGCCGGTCGTGGTCGCCCGGCGCCTCGTCAAGCAGCGAACGGTCACCGTCCAGACGTTGCTGGGTGCTGTCGCGGCCTACCTGCAGATCGCGGTCGCCTACGCCTTCCAGGCGCTCGACGCTGTGACCGCCCTGCCCTTGTTCGGCGTCCAGGTCCCGACCACGTCATACATGTATGCCAGCCTGACGGCGCTCTCGACGCTCGGCTACGGCGACCTGGTGCCGGTGAGCGAGCTTGGCCGCCTTGTGGCCGTCTCGGAGGCGATCGTCGGTCAGGTCTTTTTGGTCACTTTTGTGGCGATGCTCGCGTCCAGGTACGGCTCCAGGCCTGTGAGTCCCCCGGACGCCCAGCGCGGCATGGGAACATGACCGGACGACGGCCGCCCTTGAGCCAACCTCGGGCTCAGAATCGCAGATCCTTTGTCAGATTACGAAGCTGCGAGAGATCTTATGAGATGCTGCCCGCCGCAAATTAGGTAACCAATCGTGCGATTGGTTACTCGGACATTGGTGCACTACGGGAGTCGATCATGAGAGTGGTGGGATATGGCCGCTGCTCCACCGCTGAGCAGGCCAGCAACGGCGTGAGTCGAGGTCCAGCGCCGCGCCGTTGGGCTGGCGACGAACAGTAGTGGTCGGATGCAGAACCCGTTTACCGGACTCGTGATCGAGTCTACGATTTCAAGCAGAACGGCTATCGCTCGTCCCGAACCGAGGTCACGTGTCTTCGAACGCTGAACCTACGGCCGTATCCGACCCCGATGTCCAGCCTGGACGTAGTTTAGGGCTCCGACAAGCCACCGCGCTGATCGTCGGGAACATCATCGGCGTCGGGATCTTCAGCCTGCCGGGTTCGTTGTCCGCGTACGGTCCGATCACGTTGTTGTCGATGGTGCTGGTCACTGTGGGTGCGTTGGCGTTGGCTCTGCTCTTTGCGGGTTTGTCTCGGCGCCTGCCCGCTGATGGCGGGCCATATGCCTACTCACGGGTGGCGTTCGGCAACGGCGTCGGGTTCCTGAATGGGTGGTCGTACTGGATCATGGCGTGGTCGGGCAATGCCGCGATCGTGACGGGGTGGGTGCTGTATGTGGAGTATCTGCTGACCCAGGGTGGGGCGGAGCCCGCTCTGCCGAGGTGGGCTCTGATCGGGATCGCGCTGTTGGGCCTGTGGTTGCCGGCGTTCATAAATCTGAATGGTGTGTCGAAGATGGCCTCGGTGCAGGTGGTCACCACGGTGCTCAAGTTCCTCGCGTTGGCGGTGGTGTCGCTCGTAGGTGTGTTCTTCATTGACACAGCCAACTTCCGCCCGTGGAATGTGTCGGCCGAGCCGGACCGGGTCGCTATTGGGACCGGGCTCGCGCTGGGGTTGTTCAGCTATCTGGGGGTGGAGGCAGCCGCGGTAGCGGCGGGAAGGGTCCGTGATCCCGATCGCACCGTGCCGCGGGCGAGCATTCTGGGCACGTCCGCGTGCGCAGTGCTGTACCTGGTGTCGTTGTGCGTCGTCTTCGGGGTGGTGCCGAACAGTGAGCTGCAGGAGTCGAACGCACCGTTCTCAACCGCGGTGAACACGATGTTCGGCGGGAGCTGGGCCGGATATGTCATGGCCCTCGCGGTGGTGGTGTCGGGATTTGGAGCGCTGAACGGGTGGATGATGCTCTGCGGCGAGATGCCCTTGGCTGCGGCAAAGGACGGATTGTTTCCCGAGCGGTTCGGTCGGCTGTCCGGCAACGGCGTGCCCACGTTTGGCATTGTGATTTCCGCGCTCTTGGCGAGCGTTTTCACCGTGCTCAGCTATCTCGGTAGCGCGGGCTACACAGTGTTCAACACCTTGGTCTTCATGTCCGGGATCACCGCTGCTATCCCGTTCGGGTTTTCCGCGGTGGCCCAGATCAAGTGGCGCCTTCGGGACGGCCGGCAACTGCACACACCTCGCGTGGCCCGCGATGTGATTGTGGCGGTCGTCGCCGTGGTGTTCTCGGTGCTGTTCATCTGGTTCTCGCGCAACACCGGGGAGGAGGCAGCGTGGAAGGTATGGCTGCCGTTCATCTTCTGCGCTGCAGCGTTCCTGCTCGGGATCCCGGTCTACCTGGCGCAGCGCGCCCACATGCTGCCCCCCAACCGGTTCCGCGGTACGAAGTTGCGGCGAAGAGGTGAGTGTGACCCATGGCGTTCCATGTTGACTCCGAGGTTGGCGTCCTCAAGCAGGTCATCGTGCATCGGCCCGGCCTGGAACTGATGCGGTTGACGCCCGACAACGTGGATGATCTGTTGTTCGACGACGTGATGTGGACTCAGCGCGCTCAGGAGGAGCACGACGCCTTCGTGCAGAAGCTGCGGAACAAGGGTGTGAAGGTCCACCTTTTCCACGAGTTGCTGGCCCAGGCTTTGGACCAGCCTGGCGCTCGGGAGTTCGTGCAGCGCGAACTGACCACGGCCACCCGGTTCGGCCCTGCCCTCGACAAGCCGCTGGACGAACTCGTCGGCTCGGCACCCGCCGAGCGGTTGTCGGAGGCCCTGATCGGTGGCGTCCTCAAGCGGGACCTCGACTTGGAGGATCCGTCGAGCCTGCTGCTGGAGTACCTCGGTCCGGACGACTTCCTTCTGAAACCTCTACCGAACCACCTGTTCCAGCGCGACAACTCGGCCTGGGTCTACGACGGTCTGTCGGTCAACCCGATGAGGAAGCCCGCCCGAAGGCGCGAGACGATCAACTCGCGGGTGGTCTGGAACTTCCATCCGATGTTCCGCGACGCCGACTCGCCACCGCACTTCTACTACGGAAACGA